>JAGARU010000043.1 GCA_017622085.1 Clostridia bacterium
ACCGGAGAAGGCACCGCCGCCGTGGCGGGAATATCCACCGTAGGTATCTACAATGATCTTGCGGCCGGTAAGACCAGTATCGCCGCAGGGGCCGCCGATTACAAAGCGTCCGGTGGGATTTACGTAGATCTTGGTATCGGCATCGATCATAGCGGAAGGAACGATGGGCTTGATTACGTACTTGATGATATCCTCGCGGATGGTGGCGAGAGATACGTCGGGGCTATGCTGAGAGGATACGACGATTGCATCCACGCGGGTAGGCTTATCGTCTACGTACTCTACAGTTACCTGAGTCTTTCCGTCGGGACGGAGGTACTCAAGGAGGCCATCGCGGCGAACCTTGGTAAGCTGCTTGGCCAGCTTATGGGAGAGAGAGATCGGCAGGGGCATAAGCTCGGGAGTCTCGTTGCAGGCATAGCCAAACATAAGACCCTGGTCGCCGGCGCCGATATCATAAGCGTCTGCATCGCCGGCCTTAGCCTCGGCAGACTTATCAACGCCCATAGCGATGTCGGGGGACTGCTCATGAATGGAATTAAGGATTGCACAGGTATCGCAGTCAAAGCCGTACTTTGCGCGGTCGTAGCCGATCTCGCGGATGGTTTCACGAACGAGGGGCTGTACATCCAAGGCGGCCTTGGTGGTGATCTCGCCCATAACCATAACGAGGCCGGTGGTACAGAAGGTCTCGCAGGCTACGCGGGAGGTAGGATCCTGGCGAAGAACCGCGTCAAGGATCGCGTCGGAGATCTGGTCACAAATTTTGTCGGGATGTCCTTCGGTTACGGATTCCGATGTAAAGAATTTTCTCATGTATGTTCCTTTCTTAGGCGAAAAAAAGCCCCCGGTATCCCGAGGGCAGTATCCGCTTGGTCACTCATCTCTCGGGATTTGGCACCTTGTCATACCGACAGGTTGCCGTGGTTTCACAGGGCCTGTCCCTCCGCCACTCTTGATAAGATCGATTTTCACTATATTAGTATAACATATGGCGCTATGGAAATCAAGGGGTTATGCGAGAAATTGTAAAAATTCCAGGAATCCGTACGAAATTCCACTCATAATGAAGCCGGCAACGACCACGCCACCTAAAATGGACGGGAGTGCATACTTCATGCGCATATCCAGCATGGAAGCAGCGAGAGCGCCTGTCCAAGCGCCGGTTCCGGGAAGCGGGATAGCTACGAAGAGGAACAATCCCCACGATGCATAGCGCAGAACCTTATCGCTGCAGCGGTGAGCCTTATCCTCCAGCCAATTGGCGATTTGGGAAAGGTGCTTTGTCGTTTTCATCCAACGGAGGATCTGACGGATAAACAGAAGGATAAAGGGTACGGGCAGGAAATTTCCAAGCACACTGATCATATAATTGAGGTACCAGGGCAGATCAAGCCCGGCACCCAGAGGAATGGATCCGCGAAGCTCCACGATGGGAAGCATGGACATTCCAAGCACGTATAAACACTTTTCAAGCAAACTCATACCGACTCCAAATTAAAACACTATCTTATTTATTTTACCCTATTTCCCTCTTTATTGCAATAGGTATCGCGCGTTTTTTGGAAAAGTTTAAAAATAACAAAGCCACCGATTACTCGGTGGCTTTGAAATAAGCGGTTAATTAAGCGTCGATTTCACTTACAACGCCGGAACCAACGGTTCTACCACCCTCACGGATAGCGAAACGAAGACCCTTTTCAATAGCGATGGGAGTGATGAGCTCAACGTTCATTACAACGTTGTCGCCAGGGCGGCACATTTCAACGTCTGCAGGAAGGTTGATTACGCCGGTAACGTCGGTAGTTCTGAAGTAGAACTGAGGACGGTAGCCAGAGAAGAAGGGCTTGGAACGGCCACCCTCTTTTTCAGTAAGAACGTAAACCTGTCCGCTGAACTTGGTGTGGGGGTTGATGGAACCGGGCTTGCAAAGAACCTGGCCTCTTTCGATCTCGTTCTTCTGGATACCACGAAGAAGAAGACCTACGTTATCACCAGCTGCTGCGTAGTCAAGAAGCTTGTGGAACATTTCGATACCGGTAACTACGGTAGTTCTCTTCTCGTCGGTAAGACCAACAAGCTCAACAGTATCGGACATTCTGATCTCACCACGCTCTACACGACCGGTAGCAACGGTACCACGACCGGAGATGGAGAATACGTCCTCGACAGGAAGAAGGAAAGGAAGATCGCTCTTTCTCTCGGGAGTAGGAATGTACTCGTCAACCTGTGCCATAAGCTCAAGAACTGCTGCATACTCAGGAGCAGAAAGATCCTTGCTCTCAGAAACAAGGGCATCTCTTGCGGAACCACGAACAACGGGAATGTCGTCGCCGGGGAACTCGTACTGAGAAAGAAGATCACGGATCTCCATCTCAACGAGGTCAAGAAGCTCCTCGTCGTCTACCATGTCGCACTTGTTCATCCATACAACGATTGCGGGTACACCTACCTGACGAGCAAGAAGGATGTGCTCACGGGTCTGCTGCATGGGACCGTCAGTAGCGGCTACTACAAGGATAGCGCCGTCCATCTGAGCTGCACCGGTGATCATGTTCTTTACATAGTCAGCGTGTCCGGGGCAGTCAACGTGTGCGTAGTGACGGTTGTCAGTCTCGTACTCAACGTGACGGGTGTTAATTGTGATACCACGTGCCTTTTCCTCGGGAGCGTTGTCGATCTGGTCGTAAGCGAGAGCTTCAACGTTACCGTCTCTCAGAGAGAGAGTCTTGGTGATAGCAGCGGTAAGGGTGGTCTTACCATGGTCAACGTGACCGATGGTACCAATATTAACATGGGGTTTGCTTCTTTCAAATTTAGCCTTTGCCATTTTGAAAATCCTCCGTTAAAAAATTTTTTTATTCATTGCTACGTCCGCGAGCAGTTACAATCTGCTCCTGAACGCTCTTGGGAACTTCTGCGAAGTGGTCGGGCTCCATTACGTAGGTTGCACGGCCCTGAGATCTGGAACGCAAAGCGGTTGCATAACCGAACATCTCGGCCAGGGGAACCATTGCGAGAATCTGCTGTGCGCCTGCTACCTGCTCCATGGACTGGATCTGACCACGGCGAGAGTTAAGGTCACCGATAACGTCACCCATGTACTCGTCGGGAGTAGAAACTACTACCTTCATGATGGGCTCGGTAAGAACGGGCTTTGCCTTCTTCATTGCATTCTTGAATGCCATAGAACCGGCAATCTTGAACGCCATTTCAGAAGAGTCAACTTCATGGTAAGAACCATCGTAAAGAGTAACCTTAACGTCAACAACGTTGTAGCCTGCCAAGATACCAACCTGCATTGCGCCCTTGATACCTGCATCGACTGCGGGGATGTATTCCTTGGGAATTGCACCACCAACAACCTTGTTGATGAACTCGTAACCCTTGCCGGGCTCGTTGGGCTCGATGGTGATCTTAACATGACCATACTGACCCTTACCACCGGACTGACGGGCATACTTGCAGTCTTCGTTTGCTTCCTTGGTAATGGTTTCCTTGTAAGCAACCTGGGGCTTACCTACGTTAGCCTCTACCTTAAACTCACGAAGAAGACGGTCAACGATGATCTCAAGGTGAAGCTCACCCATACCGGCGATAATGGTCTGACCGGTTTCATCATCGGTGTAAGTCTTGAAGGTGGGGTCCTCCTCAGCAAGCTTGGAAAGGGCAATGCCCATCTTTTCCTGACCTGCCTTGGTCTTGGGCTCGATCGCTACGCGAATAACGGGCTCCGGGAACTCCATAGACTCAAGAATAATGGGATGCTTGTCATCACAGAAGGTATCACCGGTGGTGGTATTCTTTACACCAACAACGGCTGCGATATCACCTGCATAGCAGATGTCGATATCCTGTCTGTTGTTTGCATGCATCTGAAGAATACGGCCGAAACGCTCGTCCTTATTCTTGGAAGAGTTATAAACACTGGTACCGGACTCAACAGCACCGGAGTATACGCGGAAGAAGCAGAGCTTTCCAACGAACGGGTCTGTCATGATCTTGAATGCGAGTGCGGAGAAGGGCTCAGTATCACTTGCGTGACGGCAATCCTCCTCACCAGTCTCAGGGTTAACACCCTTGATCGCCTCAATGTCGGTAGGTGCGGGCATATACTCAAGAATTGCGTCAAGCATTTTCTGTACGCCCTTGTTCTTGTAGGAGGTTCCGCATACTACGGGAACGATCTTACAAGCGATGGTAGCACGGCGAAGTGCTGCCTTAAGCTCCTCGTTAGAGATTTCCTCTCCCTCGAGATAAGCCATCATGAGATCATCGTCGGTCTCGGCGATCTTCTCAATCATCTGTGCACGATATTCTTCGGCCTTCTCGACCATATCGGCGGGAATGGGCTCTACGCGCATATCCTTACCAAGGTCATCATAGTAAACGTCTGCTTCCATATTGAACAGGTCGATGATGCCCTTGAACTGATCCTCAGCACCAATAGGGAGCTGGATCGGTACAGGATTTGCATGGAGTCTTTCATCAATCATGGAAACTACACGATAGAAGTTCGCTCCCATGATGTCCATCTTATTGACGTACGCCATGCGGGGAACACCGTACTCGTTTGCCTGTCTCCAAACAGTTTCTGTCTGGGGCTCAACGCCGCCCTTTGCACAAAGAACGGTAACAGCACCATCAAGAACACGCAGAGAACGCTGTACTTCTACAGTAAAGTCAACGTGACCGGGGGTATCAATGATGTTGATACGAGTCTTAGGGAACTGTTTCTGAGAACCTTCCCAGAAGCAAGTGGTAGCAGCAGAGGTAATGGTAATACCCTTCTCCTGCTCCTGTGCCATCCAGTCCATGGTTGCAGCGCCATCGTGAGTTTCACCTAACTTGTGGGTCTTACCGGTGTAGAAAAGAATACGCTCGGTGGTAGTAGTCTTACCGGCATCGATGTGAGCCATGATACCCACGTTTCTTGTGTTTTCAAGTGAATATTCTCTCGGCATATCTTGCTTTGTTTCTCCTTTCAGGGGAAATCATGCTGCTAAGCAGCTATCAATATCTGTAGTGTGCAAAAGCCTTGTTTGCTTCTGCCATTCTGTGAGTTTCTTCTCTCTTCTTGAAAGAACCACCGGTGCTGTTCTTTGCATCGATAATCTCGTTTGCAAGTCTTTCAGCCATGGTCTTTTCGCTACGAAGTCTAGAATAGTTGGTAATCCAACGGAGACCCAGAGTAAGGCGTCTTTCTGCTCTTACTTCTACGGGAACCTGGTAGTTTGCACCACCTACGCGGCGAGCCTTAACCTCCAGCACAGGCATGATGTTCTCAAGAGCCTGAGTGAACGCTTCAAGTCCGTTCTGGCCGGTCTTGTTCTCTACCATTGCAAATGCGTCGTATACGATCTTCTGAGCTACGCCCTTCTTACCGTCGAGCATGATGTTGTTGATAAGCTTGGTTACAAGCTTAGAGTTATAAAGCGGATCCGGCAGTACATCTCTCTTGGAAATTTGACCTCTTCTCGGCACTTTACTTCCCTCCTTCATTAATAATATGATATCATAGGTACTCGAAATTTCTTCCGTTCAGCAACCGTACAAGTGTCAACGGATTTATAAACATTTATAATTCCAGTTAAAACAGGTATGGTCCTACGTTTGCTGTAATTTGGAGCAAAAATTATTTCTTCTTTGCTCTCTTTGCGCCGTACTTGGAACGGCTCTGGTTACGGTTTGCAACACCCTGTGCGTCAAGGGTACCGCGAATGATGTGGTAACGTACACCGGGCAGGTCACGTACTCTTCCGCCTCGGATGAGGACTACAGAGTGTTCCTGAAGGTTGTGTCCGATACCGGGAATGTAAGTGGTTGCTTCCATTCCGTTGGTAAGCTTAACTCTTGCGATCTTACGAAGTGCGGAGTTGGGCTTCTTCGGAGCGGTGGTGGTTACCTTCGTGCATACGCCTCTCTTCTGGGGGCAGCTGATGTCGGTCTGTACGTTCTTGATGGTGTTAAAGCTGTGCTGAAGAACGGGAGACTTGGACTTGTAGGTCTTGTCGCTTCTTCCCTGTCTGACAAGCTGGTTAAAGGTAGGCATTCCTTTTGTTTCCTCCTTCTTTAAAATTATAAATGTTTATATACTTTCGCGGATTTCGCCGCAGGAAGTATCGGGATTTTCATGTCTAAGCGCAGAAACACACCATAAACATGCCTAAACATTATAACACTATCACTCGGGTTTGTCAATATGATTTCGATCAACTTTTTTCTATTTTTTTAACAAATTTTATCGCTTCCGACGGCCATTCTTTGCTTTTTTGAAAAAATTATGCAAAGTGGCGATTTTCCGGCAAAAAATTGGTCGGCGACTGCCCTTTTTGAGGGCGGTCGCCGACGGAAATAATTCTTGGAAAGGAGGCTTATGCTTCGCCTACGATCACGGGCTCTTCCGCTTCTTCCTCGCGGGAAAGAATACCTACGTCGTGGTAGCAAGGCATACCGGTACCGGCAGGAATCAGCTTACCGATAATAACGTTCTCCTTCAGGCCGCGGAGGTGGTCCACCTTGCCCTTGATGGCAGCGTCCGTAAGGACCTTGGTGGTTTCCTGGAAGGATGCGGCGGAGAGGAAGGACTCGGTCTGCAAGGAAGCCTTGGTGATACCGAGAAGAACGGGAGAGTAGGTAGCGGGACGGAGAGTCATCTCGCCGGTCGCCTCGGCTCTCAGCTGAAGCTTCTCGTTCTCGGAATTCAACTCGCTGATATCCACAACAGAGCCGGAAAGGAGCTCGGTGTCGCCGGCGTCCTCAACCTTAACACGGCGAGTCATCTGACGGGTAATAACCTCAATGTGCTTGTCGTTTACGTTTACGCTCTGGCCGCGGTAAACCTTCTGAACCTCGCGTACGATATAATCGTAAACCGCTTCAATGCCGTTCACCTTAAGGATATCGGCGGGTGCCAGGTAACCCTCGGTAAGAGGCTGGCCGCGGTAAACGTGCTCGCCCTCTTCCACGATGATTCTGGTACCGAAGGGGATCGGGTAGCTGAACTCTTCTCCGGTGTTTTCATCCTTAATAAAGATGTTACGCATACGCTTAACGTCCTGAATCCGGATAATACCGGCCGCCTCAGAGGAAACGGCGGTCTTCTTAGGACGTCTTGCCTCGAAGAGCTCTTCTACTCTGGGAAGACCCTGAGTAATGTTTGCGCTCGCTACACCACCGGTATGGAAGGTTCTCATGGTCAGCTGGGTACCGGGCTCACCGATTGCCTGTGCTGCGATGATACCAACTGCCTCGCCGATGTTAACGGGTCTGGTATTTGCCAGGTCGTAGCCGTAGCAGTGTGCGCAAACGCCGTGCTTCGCCTTACAACGGAGTACGGAGCGGACGTATACCTTATCAACGCCTGCGGCGGTGATCTTCTTAACGTCCTTTTCATAGAGAAGGGTGCCGTCCTCAACGATAACCTCGCCGGTGGTGGGATGAAGAACATCGCCGATCACATAACGGCCAAGAAGTCTATCCTTAAGGGGCTCAACCACTTCGTTGTTCTCGCGGATATCGCTGACCCACATACCCTCGGTGGTTCCGCAATCGGTTTCAGTAATGATAACCTCCTGAGAAACGTCAACGAGACGGCGGGTAAGGTAACCGGAGTCTGCGGTCTTAAGAGCGGTATCGGAAAGGGACTTACGTGCACCGCGGGCGGCGACGAAGTATTCCAAAATGTTAAGACCTTCACGGAAGTTGGACTTAATCGGGATCTCCATGGTCTTACCGGAGGTTGCGAACATAAGTCCGCGCATACCGGCCAGCTGACGCATCTGGGTCATACTACCACGGGCACCGGAGTCCGACATCATCTTGATGGGGTTGTAACGGTTGAAGTTTGCCTGAAGAGCCGCAACTACGTCGTTCGTGGTCTGCTCCCAGATCTGAATTACGTTGTTATAACGCTCTTCCTCAGACAATTCACCGCGCTGGAAGTGGCGGGTAACGGCCTCAACCTTCTTTTCGGCGGCGGCAACGAGAGTGTACTTCTCCTTCGGGATGGTCATATCCGCAACGGAGATGGAGATTGCGGCTCTGGTAGAGTACTTATAACCGTTTGCCTTGATTTCGTCAAGAACCTCAGCCGCACGGGTGAAGCCGTGGGTCTTAATGGTACGGTCAACGATCTCGGAGAGCTGCTTGCTTCCTGCAACGAACATGATCTCAAGGTCGAACATCTTCTCGGGATCGGTTCTGTCAACGTAGCCCAAATCCTGAGGGATGAAGCTATTGAAGATCAGTCGGCCAAGGGTAGCGTCGATGAGCTTAGACTTCATCTCGCCGTCGATTTCCTTGGTTACTCTTACCTTAATGGGGGCATGGAGGCCGAGCTGGCCGTTTTCATAGGCCATAATTGCCTCGTTGAAGTCACGGAAGGCCTTGCCCTCACCGGGCTCGCCCGCCTTATCCAGCGTCAGGTAGAAGGAACCAAGGACCATATCCTGAGAAGGAACGGCGATGGCCTTACCGTCAACGGGCTTCAAGAGGTTGTTGGCAGAAAGCATGAGGAATCTTGCCTCGGCCTGTGCCTCGGAGGAAAGCGGAACGTGTACGGGCATCTGGTCACCGTCGAAGTCCGGGTTGAAGGCCTTACATACAAGGGGATGAAGCTTGATTGCTCTACCCTCTACGAGAACGGGCTCGAAGGCCTGAATGGAAAGACGGTGAAGAGTGGGTGCACGGTTGAGGAGTACGGGGTGATCCTTGATTACGTTATCAAGAGCATCCCAAACCTCGTCGCTTACCTTCTCTACCTTCTTCTTCGCTTCCTTAATATTCGCCGCTTTCTGGGTCTCAACCAGACGCTTCATAACGAAGGGCTTGAAGAGCTCCAGCGCCATCTCCTTAGGAAGACCGCACTGATAGATCTTAAGGGAGGGACCTACGACGATTACAGAACGTCCGGAATAGTCAACACGCTTACCGAGCAGGTTCATACGGAAACGACCCTGCTTACCGCGGAGCATCTCGGAGAGAGACTTAAGAGGACGGTTGTTGGGACCGGTTACGGGCTTGCCGCGCTTGCCGTTATCGATCAGCGCGTCTACCGCTTCCTGCAGCATTCTCTTCTCGTTCTTAATGATAATATTGGGTGCACTCATCTCAAGAAGCTTCTTGAGACGGTTGTTACGGTTGATTACGCGGCGGTACAGATCGTTCAGGTCGGAGGTGGCGAAACGGCCGCCGTCCAGCTGAACCATGGGACGGATATCGGGAGGAAGAACCGGGAGAACCTCCAGGATCATCCACTCAGGGCGGTTACCGGAGAGACGGAAGGATTCCACGACCTCCAGACGCTTGATAATACGAACCTTCTTCTGTCCGCTGGCTTTTGCAAGCTCTTCCTTGAGCTGTGCGGAGAGTGCCTCCAGGTCGATCTCAGCCAGAAGCTCCTTGATGGCCTCTGCGCCCATGCCAACCTTGAAGTCGTCCTCGTAACGCTCGTAGTAGCTATTATATTCGGATTCCTTGAGGAGCTGGTACTTTGCAAGAGGAGTGGATCCGGGATCGATTACGATGTACTGAGCAAAGTAGATTACCTTCTCAAGAAGTCTCGGAGAAATGTCAAGGAGCAGACCCATTTTGGAGGGGATGGCGCGGAAGTACCAGATGTGGGACACAGGAGCAGCAAGCTCAATATGACCCATGCGCTCACGGCGAACCTTCTTGGTGGTTACCTCGACGCCGCACTTCTCGCACACCTTACCCTTATGACGGGTGCGCTTATATTTTCCGCAAAGGCACTCCCAGTCCTTGGTAGGACCAAAGATGCGCTCGCAGAACAATCCGTCCTTCTCCGGCTTCAGTGTACGGTAGTTGATGGTCTCAGGCTTTTTTACCTCACCGTGAGACCAGCTGCGTACCATGTCCGGAGATGCAAGACCGATTTTGATCGAATCAAATGTATTTCGTTCCATCAGCATTTACCTTCTTTTTTCGATTTGAATGGCGTGCGAGGTCTTAAAGATCAAAGCCGTCGTTATAATCACCGTAGCCGAGGCTGTCGGAGCTGTAGGACTCTTCCTCGTCCATCTGCTCCTCGGTGAACATTTCTTCGATCTCGCTGGTTTTAACCGTTTCGCCGATGTCGCTTTCGGTAATTTCGTTACCGTCATCGGTGGTGATGCGGGGCAGCTCAAATTCGTCCTCGCCCATGCTGGAAAGCTCGATCTCTGCGCCGTCCTTCGCCAGAACTCTGACGTCGAGACCAAGAGACTGAAGCTCTTTAACCAGTACGCGGAAGGATTCCGGCACACCGGGGGTGGGAATATTCTGTCCCTTGACGATCGCTTCGTACGCCTTTACGCGTCCGGTTACGTCGTCACTCTTGATAGTAAGGATTTCCTGAAGAGTATAAGCTGCGCCGTAGCCCTCCAGTGCCCAAACCTCCATCTCTCCGAAGCGCTGGCCGCCGAACTGGGCTTTACCGCCGAGGGGCTGCTGCGTTACGAGAGAGTAGGGACCGGTGGAGCGGGCGTGGATCTTATCGTCTACCAGGTGATGGAGTTTCAGATAGTACATGATACCTACGGTAACGGGGTTATCGAAGGCCTCGCCGGTGCGTCCGTCGTAAAGAATGGACTTACCGTCAACTACCTTAAGGCGCTTTTCGTCCTTCAGCTTCTGTACAAATGCAGTATCTGCCATCTCCTCGTCGGTGAGGCGCTGAAGGTCCTTCTTGCCGGTTTCGGGGTCGATTACGACTTCCTCGTAAAGATCCTTACCGTCGGTGTTTTCGTTGGGAAGAACATCGCGGTAGAGGCCGGCCATACGGAGGCACTCAAAGATATCCTGCTCCTTGGCGCCGTCGAATACGGGGGTCATGATCTTCCAGCCAAGCTTGCGAGCGGCGATACCGAGATGAACCTCAAGCACCTGACCGATGTTCATTCGGGAAGGTACGCCCAGAGGGTTCAACACGATATCAAGGGGAGTACCGTCGGCAAGGAAGGGCATATCCTCCGGAGGAAGAATACGGGAAACGACACCCTTGTTACCGTGGCGGCCCGCCATCTTATCTCCGACGGAGATCTTTCTCTTCTGTGCGATGTATACGCGAACGGACTTATTGACACCGGGTGCCAGGTCGTCGCAGTTGTCTCTTGTGTATACCTTAACGTCAACAACGATACCGCTCTCGCCGTGGCGTGCGCGGAGGGAGGTATCTCTTACTTCCCTTGCCTTCTCGCCGAAGATGGCGCGAAGAAGTCTTTCCTCAGCAGTCAGCTCGGTTTCTCCCTTAGGAGTAACCTTACCAACGAGGATATCGCCGGCACGGATCTCGGTACCGACCTTAACGATACCGTCTGCGGTCAGATCCTTCAGAGCGTCCTCACCTACGTTCGGAATCTCGCGGGTGATCTCTTCCGGGCCGAGCTTGGTGTCGCGGGCGTCGTGGGTATATTCTTCAATGTGGATGGAGGTATAAACGTCGTCACGAACCAGCTTTTCGTTCAAAAGAACGGCGTCCTCGTAGTTGTAACCTTCCCAGGTCATAAATCCGATCAGGGCGTTCTTACCAAGCGCAATCTCACCGTTCTGGGTAGCAGGACCGTCGGCTACAACCTGACCGGCCTTGATCTCCTCACCAACGGATACGATGGGGCGCTGGTTTACGCAGGTGCCCTGGTTGGAGCGCTTGAACTTGATCAGGTGGTAAGCGTCCTTATGGCCGTCGGTACAACGAACCACGATCTCGCTTGCATTTACCTTCTCAACCACACCGTCATTCTTAGCAACAACGGCAACGCCGGAGTCAACGGCAGCCTTGTACTCCATACCGGTACCGACAATGGGAGAATCGGTAACCATAAGCGGAACAGCCTGCTTCTGCATGTTGGATCCCATGAGTGCACGGGAGTTGTCGTCGTTTTCAAGGAAGGGGATCATGGCGGTAGCTACGGACACAACCATCTTGGGGGAAACGTCCATGAAGTCTACGCGCTCACGGTCAACCTGAATGATTTCGGTCTTGTCGCGGACAAGAACCTTCTTGTTAACAAACTTATGCTCTTCGTCAAGGGGCTCGTTTGCCTGAGCAACGATAAAATCGTCCTCAACGTCAGCAGTCATATAGATAACCTCATCGGTTACGACACCGGTTGCCTTATCCACCTTGCGGTAAGGTGCCTCAATGAAGCCGTACTCGCTAATCTTAGCGTAGGTGGCAAGAGAGGAAATAAGACCGATGTTGGGTCCTTCAGGGGTCTCGATGGGACACATTCTACCATAGTGGGTGTAGTGTACGTCACGAACCTGGAAGGAAGCGCGGTCACGGGAGAGACCGCCAGGACCAAGGGCGGACAGACGGCGCTTGTGGGTCAGCTCGGCCAGGGGGTTGTTCTGGTCCATAAACTGAGACAGAGGAGAAGAACCGAAGAACTCGCGCATTGCCGTAACAACGGGGCGGATGTTAATCAGGTTCTCTACCTTCAGGGATTCGTTATCCTGAATAGCCATACGGTCCTTAACGATCTTATCCATACGGCTAAGACCGATGCGGAACTGGTTCTGAAGAAGCTCACCAACGCAACGGATGCGGCGGTTGCCCAGATGGTCGATATCATCCAGCTGGCCAATATCGTGAGACAGGCAGAGGAGATAGTTGATGGATGCAAGGATGTCGGCAGGGGTGATGTGCTTGGGGCAAAGCTCTGCAATACGGCGCTTAACGGTTTCCTTAACCGCCTCCACGTCGTCGCCGCAGGCGTCCTTGATCTCAAGCATAACGGCAAGGTCTGCCTTCTCGTTTACACCGCAGTCCTTGAGGCTATAGCCGAAGACTGCCTCGGGATATGCGGTATTGTTACCAAGAACCTTAACCTCGGTACCGTTTTCAAGACGAAGGTATACCTCGTTTGTTCCAGAGTTTTCAATCGCCATAGCGTCCTCAAAGGAAAGGATCTTACCTTCCTCAAAAAGAAGCTCGCCGGTGAGGGGATTTACAACGGTGCGGGCAAGGGTGTGACCGGAAATTCTCTTACCGATGGCACACTTCTTGTTGAACTTATAGCGACCTACAGGGTAAAGGTCGTATCTCTTGGGATCGAAGAACAGGTTGTTGATGAGGATCTGAGCACTCTCAACAATGGCGGGCTCGCCGGGACGAAGTCTCTTGTAGATCTCCTTAAGAGCCTCCTCCTGAATGGTGGTGTTGCTCTCAACGGCCAGGCGCTCGCACTCGTCCTTTTCAAGGGTGGCGTTGATCTTAACGTCGTCGCCGAGAAGGGCGCGGATCTCCTCAGGAGTCTGCACACCAAGGGCGCGGATCAGAACGGTTACGGGGATTTTGCGGTTTTTGTCGATACGAACGTAGAACACGTCGTTTGCATCGGTCTCGTACTCCAGCCACGCTCCACGGTAAGGGATAACGGTGGCGGTGAAAATACGCTTACCGGTCTTGTCGAAGGAACCCTCGTAATACATGCCGGGGGAACGAACGATCTGCGAAACGATTACACGCTCCGCACCGTTAATAACGAACGTGCCGTTATCGGTCATAAGGGGAAGGTCGCCCATAAAGATCTGGGAGGTCTTGATCTCTCCCGTCAGCTTATTGGACAAGCGCACATCCACCTTCAGGGGAGCGGCGTAGTTTGCGTCTCTCTCCTTGCATTCCTCCACGGTGTACTTCGGGTCGGAATCCATTGAGTAGGATACGAAATCAATAAACAGATTTCCCGAATAGTCCGTGATCGGTGATACCTCGTAAAGAACCTCCTTGAGGCCCTCCTCCAGGAACCATTTGAACGACTTTTTCTGTACGTCGATCAGATTGGGCATCTCGATGGTTTCATCGATTTTGGAAAAGCTCATTCTTGTGGTTTTGCCAAGCTTCTGAGGTTTAACCATAAAAACAAAATCACTCCATTTCCTAAATTACACACCCTGCGGTGACATAAACTTTGTTTTCCGTTTTCCGGAGATTTGTGCTTCCCTCTTTCCGGTCGCTTTTTACCTTAATATTATAAAGTATTCTTTAACCGCAGAGATAGCAATTATATAGCAGTTTAGTATTTTATCATCCTCTCAAGCATTTGTCAATATTTTCTTGAAATTTCTTGATAATTTTTCAAAAGTTAATATTTTACGCCACAAATGTTTACAAAAAATTAAAATGTAAACAATTTGTAAATTATGATTTTCTTGAAAAATAATGAAAAATATTTTTAAAAACCTATTGCATTTCCCCGATGGGTGTGCTATCTTATAAAAGATGTAAATATTCGGCGCACCCTCTCAGGCGCATGAATTTACATGATAATTATTTTCTTAAATTTACAGGAGAATTTGAAACATGCCGAATATTAAGTCTGCAAAGAAGCGCGTAAAAGTTACCGCCGCGAAGGCACTCCGCAACAAGATGGCTAAGAGCCAGCTTCACACCACCGAGAAGAAGTTCTTCGCTGCTGTTGAGAGCGGCGACAAGGCAGTTGCCACCGCTGCATACACCGCAGCTGTAAAGAAGGTTGACCAGTCCGTAGCACACGGCATCCTTCACAAGAACAAGGCTGCTCACAAGAAGAGCCAGTACACCAAGAAACTCAACGCAATGCAGTAATTGCACCAAAGCAAATTTACGGGATCGACGCTTACCCAACGGCGTCGATCCCTTTTGCTTTTTTCCGGGATTTCTTGCATTCTCCCGTCGGGTGTGGTACAATCAAGACAAACGCTACCGAAATCCTATACGGAGGCTGAGCATGACCATCGCTAAAACCAATCTGTTTTCCCTTTCTCTGGACGCCGGTGCATTCTGCTACTGTCGGGAGGGGCTTGATCCCATTGCCTTTTCCCTGCCCGCCCTGGAGGTGGACGGTCAGGAGATTGCTTTCCGCGCAGACCGTGCCGGAGGGCTGGAGGAGCGACATCTGAAAAGCGGCGCAACGGAGTACACTCTGAGGGCGTACGACGGGCGCGGCTATCATCTTACGTTTGTGTTCCGCACCTTTGAAGGAAATCCGATCATCAAATATTCCTTCTCTCTCCGAAGTGAAGCGGAGGCGCGGCTGACAAAGGCCCATGGGGAACGGGTGGTTTATCTTGCTACCGAGGGTGGCACAGACATGACGGAGGTTCGGTTTGCGGATTACGACCGATTCATCCACAGCTTCGTTCCCTCCGAGGAGGCGGTGGATCGACGCATTTACAACGAAAGCAACGGATTTATGGGGCCGATGGTGCTGGACAAGAACGGTACACGCACGCTCCTCCTGGCTTATGAGCACGGTTCGCAGAATCCGGACAAATATCTTGCCTTCTACCCCTCAGGCACTTCCCTCTCTGTGCGCGCGGTCAAGGGCAATTATTACGCCGGACGGAGAATTGACCGGATGCCCTTTGACAGCATCGTCTTTCATATTGGCGTATTTCCCCCCGAGGAGGATCCGGCGGCAGCGTACCGCGCATTCCAGCTAAAGTACGCGACCAACAATCTGGCCAGCCGGGAGCCCTACATCTTTTATAACACCTGGTGCATGCAGGAGAGGGATCGGTGGTACAACGGTCATCGGTATTTAGACGCCATGAACGAGGAACGAATCCTACGCGAGATCGACACGGCCCATCGGATGGGTGTGGACGTATTCGTAATTGACACAGGATGGTACGCGCTGACCGGGGATTGGAAGGTCAACCGCGAGAAATTCCCCAATGGCTTTGACCGGATCAACGCGCGGCTGAGAGAATTCGGTATGCAGTTGGGTCTTTGGTTTAATCCCCGTGCCGTGGCGCTGGAAAGCGAGATCATGGAAGGCTACGAGGACTGCATTATGGAGGTAGACGGACAGCCAGGAATCCCGCAAAAGGTGTGGGAGACCCCCGAGAGCCACAATATGTGCTTGGTCAGCCGATACTGGGAGCAATTTGCCAATCGCCTGACAGAGCTGGTGGAGGAGCTCGGGGTAACGTACTTCAAGTGGGATGCCATTGACCAGTACGGATGCGACAGCGACCATCACCTTCACGGAGGGCCGGAGAACTCCCGGGAGGAACGGGCGGACTGCTATGCCTTCTCTCTCGGCCTCTACATGGCCAAGATCATTGATCACCTGTGCGAGGCTTGCCCCAACGCCATCGTCGATTTTGACATTACGGAGCCGGGACGGTATACGGGACTTGGATTCCTGTCCTCCGGCAAGTACTTTTTGATCAACAACGGCCCCTACTATCCCTGCTACGACGTTGAGGAGCATCTAAGTGTGCGGGGATGGAACAACATTTTTGTCAATCCCGGGCCGGCGCGGACGTGGGTTTGTCGCACGCCACTTTCCTATGACCGCTGGATTCCTTCCGTACTGTTTTTGACCCATTATCTGCCGGACGGAAATCGAAATTCCCAGATCATCAATTTGGCCTCCCTGATTCTTGGGCAGAACGGCATCTGGGCGAATCTCGACGAGGTTTCCGAGGAGGGAGTACAGATGTTTGGAGAACAGCTCGCTCTATACAAGCAGGTAAAGCATGATATTACGGAAGCTTACCCCATCACGCTGGGGCAGCCCGGGCACGGCTTCGAGGTACACGAGAAGATTTCTGCTCGTGGACGTGGCGCCGTTTGCTTCTTTACCGACGGGGGCGAATACCAATATGCCACCCGAGGCAGGCCCACGGGCGAGATACGGATTCTCGGAGAGGCTGCGGCCGAGCGGATAGAGGACGGTTCTCTGCTGATCCGCGCAAGAGGAAACGCGATCGTTTGGTGTCTCTAACTTACAAATGTAAAACGACCCGGCCTTGGCCGGGTCGTTTTTTGCCGCTTGTGCGGCTATGAATAAGAAGAAAACACATCAAGGTCAGGGGTTGAGACGCTCGCCTGTGAAGGGATCCACAAGATACGTGGTGTAATTACAGGTGGGCGGGCCGAAGTAGTCCTCATCAAGCCATTTATAAGACTTGGCGGCAACCTCATCCGTCATCAGGAAGTCGTAATAGACGCCCTCCTCCGCCGCGCCCTGGTAGCTCCAGAAGGCATCGACGAAATAGTATTCGCCGTCGATCTGAACAAGGTTGAACCGGTGGTCTGCCCTGTCATATCCGACTGGGCCACCAACCTCGTCACCGACAACAATCTGAGCCTCCACCATCGTACAAGGAACGCCTGCCATGTTGCAAAGCACAAAGTAGGATGCGCTCCAACCGGAGCAGTCGCCTCCGTAGCCATTCAGAAGGCCGTAGGCCGTCTTATAAAGATCGTAATGTTCCTGCGTTCCCTCAACAAGAGTATCCCAGGAAAGGCCGTCCGGCAAGGGCTTATAGCCGGATGCGTGGATGTTATAAAGAGTAGCATAGATGGCACGCGCCTTCTCGAAATCGGTCATGCCGTCCTCGATCACTTCCTCAAGGATCCTCACGGCGTTGGTATACACGCTATGAGCCACGGGGAACTGCGCCGGCTCGATTTCATAACCTTCCAGATACGCAATGATGGCGCGGGTATCCACGGTGATCGGGCAATAAAACACAAACGTGCGATTGAAAGGATCGTTAGAGATCAGCTTATCCTCTGCACCATAGGCCTCTCGCTCAAAAGCGGTGCTGTCCGAATTGAGAACCAACGTTCCGATCTTCATAAATCCGATGCCGGGGGTAAAGTTGCGGCGCCAGACGGGAGATCCCTTCATCATGGCATCATACAATTCGTCGTTCGGCACGGTTGCAATCTTCAGATAAGCGGCATCCTCACCTGCGAGCATTTCCGAGCGAGGAATGCGATAATCGTAAAGGGCATGCTGCTCATCAAGAAACATCCAGCCAAGGCTATCAAGAACGAAGCGCTGGTATTCACTCATGGAGTCTGCATCTACCTGGAAGAGAACGGGCTCGTTCAAATTCAGCTTAACGCTGAGATAAATCGCATCCTCGATGGCAGTAGACGCCTCAAAGATCGGATACTGAATGTTGAGACGGGCATAACCCGGATGGGTCACTTCCGTATCGGTATCCGTTGCGCGGATGCGAACGTATTCAACGGCAGTATAGCCAAAGTCGATACCGACCGTCCACACGGTGCGGTCATCCTCTACCCGCTTAGTGGCAGAGTACATCTTTCCGCTGATGGGGTCAAAGGTCATGGTATCCGACAGATCGGTGTCGCGGATGGTCAGGGTGGAGATCACGCGGATATCATTATACTCGGCGCCCATTGCCTCATATTTGGCAAAGGATTTCGGTGTATGGATGATACGGCGTCCGTTGGCCACAAGAGCGATCTCCAGTTGGTCGACGGAGGAATCCGTGACGATCGTATAGGTAACGAACGTATCGTCAAGGTATACGAAGGCTTCCCTTTTATCGACCTGAATGTCCTTCAAAAGATCGCCGGGGCCTACGTAATAGATTTCATTATTCAGCACGTCGCTGGGTTCGGGGGGAGTAGGCAACGCCCCAATGGTACAGGTGAGCACCCGCTGTTTGCCGCCTACGCTTGCGGTAACGGTAACGCTTTGGTTTCTGCCAAGCATACGAAGCGTAACGGTGGCGGTGGCGAAGTAGCCCTCCCACTCTTCCCACGTGGTGGACACCACCTCGATGGCATCCGGCTGGTCGGAGGAGAAGGTAATATCACCCTTGGCGGGAACTGAGAATTTCCACTCCACCGTATCGCCCTCCGTACAATTCACAGCGGATGAATAATACGTCTCCTGATCGACAGGGGTTGCGGGATCCGGCACGTGGGGCGGACGGGTCGTATCGGTCGGGGTCGTTTCCGTGGGAGTAGTAACCGCGGGTGTTGTATCTACCGCGGGAGGAGTATCGGTACCTTCCGCCAGGATTCGCACGGGAATTACACGGCTCTGTCCTTCCACCTCGGCAACGATCTCCAGCATCTTATCAACATCCGGGCGAGAAGCGCGCAAGGTCACAGTTGCGGTGGCAAAGTGGCCCTCCCACTCTTCCCACGTAACAGAAACGATCTCTGCCAAGTCATCCTCCACGCCGGAAAAGCGTACGTCACCGCGCTGGAGAACAGAAAACTTCCATTCAAACTCCGAGCCGGGATTCACTTCAATCCAGGGGAAATGATACTGTGCATGCTCCGGAGGATTTTCCGGAACGAGAACAAGTCCGCCGCCGCTGGGGGTGGTCGTGGCGGGCGTGGTACTGACCGGGGTGGTTGACACGGGCGTTGTATCGGCCGGAGGCGTTGACGCGGGGGTCGTATTGACCGGCGTTGTAGCGGTTGGGGTTGTTGGCGTCGGGGTCGTGGTAACCGGATCGGTGGGAGTTGAAGGCTCCGTACCGCATGCGGTCATCAGGAGAACCGACAGAAGCAAGCATATAGCTACAATTTTTTTCATAGGGATACCTCAATTGATCAAACTTTGCTCTCCAGATAAGCAGGAAGTCGTTCGATGGCGTCCTTTGTGATCTTTTCCCAATCAAAGGTCTCCACAAAGGCGATGGCCTCTGCAATCTTTTCATCCGGCACGCGGAAGAGGAGCAGGGTGGACTCAAGGAAGGCGCGAAGCTTACGTCCCATAGTGAAATAGAAGTCACAGGGGACGGACATGAAGTTGCGCATGACGCCGGCAGCGGCAATCTCACGCTCATAGAAGTCCTTCCCTTCCCACGTGGGCAAGGATTCAGCAAATACGATGCGCTGGCGCTCGGCAATGTAGCGGTAAATGATACCGGCGCAGTTCGACATGGAATAAGAAACGTTATACATTTCCCGCATCTGGTCGGTTGCCTCCGCCAGATGAAGCTGTAAGGCGGTCTCGGCTGCGTAGAACAGGATCTTATCGGCGGTCTTGCCGGCGGTAATCTCCTCTGCCATCTCAAACTGGAACTCCAGCACGTGGCTGATCAACTCACAGAGCATGGATTCCTTATCCTTGAAGGCAAAGCAAAGAGAGCCACGATTTACCTTCGAGGCATCGGAGATCTTTGCGATGGTGGATTTTTCATATCCATCCTGCAGAAACATAGTGATTGCTGAGCGAAGTACTTTGCTGCGAACAACTTCAGATGTTTGTCTATTTGCCATATTATCCTCCATTTAACGTGCTATGACACATCATGTTACATACAAATTCTAACATATCCTGTACCGCATTGCAATAGTTTTTTTCTAATTTTTGTAAAAAAAGACAGACACGGCAAAATGCCGTATCTGTCTCAGTGATTTTTTATTCGCAATTAGTCGCCAACGTAGGGCATGAGAGCTACCTTACGTGCACGCTTGATCGCGTCGGTAAGCTGACGCTGATGCATTGCGCAGGTGCCGGAAATTCTTCTGGGAAGAATCTTTGCACGCTCGCTAACGAACTTTCTGAGTCTTGCGGTATCCTTGTAATCGATGTAATCGATCTTGTCCGCACAGAAAGCACATACTTTCTTTCTTCTACGGTTGAAATGACGCTGCTGAGGAGCTCTTTCTGCTCTCTCGGTTCTTTCAACTCTCTCGGTATTGTTATTATCCATCTTACGAACCTCCTATTCCGATTATTATGTGCCGTATCAGAACGGCAAGTCTTCGTCCCCTGCAACTTCCTCAAACTTCGGTGCGCTTGCATCGGTTGAGAAAGCAGGAGTGCCGTACGCGTCACCGGCGATGTTGCCAGCGGCAGGAGCATAGGTTGCCTCACCCTTGGAGTCTACAAAATATGCCTCGTCTGCAACAACCTCGGTTGCGTAACGCTTTGCGCCCTGCTGGTCTGTCCAAGTGCGTGTCTGGATCGATCCGACAATGCAAATGGAGCTTCCCTTATGGAAGAACCGGCTGATGAACTCCGCGGTCTGGCGCCATGCGGTTACGTTGATGAAATCCGCTTGGGGCTGGGAGCCGTCGTTGCTCTTTGACGCGAAGCGGCGGTTAACCGCCACTGAAAACGAAAGGACCGAAGTGCCGGAGGGAGTCTGCTTAATCTCAGGCTCTGCGGTGATTCTGCCGCCCAGAATGACTTTGTTCAGATTGAAGTTTGCCATTTTCTATTCCTCCTCCACTTTCTTTCATTAAGCCTCTGCGTTCTCTGCTACTGCAGGAGCTTCTTCAGCTTCCTTTACAGGAGCGGGCTTAGACTTAGCTTTCTTTTCCTCAAGACGGATTACCATGTAACGAAGGATACCGTCTGTGATTCCCATCACACGCTCAAGCTCTGCGGGGAACGCGCTTTCACTCTTGAAGGTAAGGAGTACATAGTAGCCTTCCTCCATGTCATTGATGGGATATGCAAGTCTACGCTTGCCCCACTCATCAACAGTGTCAACGGTTCCGTTATCAGCAACGAGAGTAGTGAACTTATCAACCAAGCCCTTGATCTCCTCATCGGAAAGCTGTGCGTTGATAATGTAGAGAGCCTCATAAGAATTGATAACTTTTGCCATTTTTTTACACCTCCCTATGGACATAAGACCGACAGCATAGAACAGATTTACCGTCGGTAAGGAGGCAGACAGTGTCTGCCACAGTAAGATATTTTACCATATAATATCTACAATGTCAAGTGCTTTTTTCTTTGCATTTCGCTCTTTTTTCTGTTGAAGATGCGTTTTGTTTGTGGTATAATAGACAAAATGGACTTTGTTCCTTGGCGGCGGCCGTCTTTGCGGTTCCCTGCCCGATCGTTTTCTCCGGGAGGCTTTTATGAAACACGTGGATATCTATACAGACGGTTCCTGCAAGTGCAACCCCGGGCCGGGCGGCTGGGGCGCGATCCTTGTATATCGGGGGATCGAGAAGGTGCTGTCCGGCGGCGAGCCCGACACCACCAACAACCGCATGGAGCTGAGTGCCACGCTGTTTGCTCTCCGCGCCTTAAACGAGTCCTGCGACGTGACCCTGACCTCGGACTCCAAGTACGTAATTGACGGACTGGAAAAGGGCTGGGCCAAGAGTTGGCGCGCCAAGGGGTGGAAGAAGTCGGACGGCGCTCCCGCGCTGAATCCCGATCTGTGGGAGGCGCTTTTAAACGAAATTGACAAGCACACGGTTCATTACGTATGGGTAAAGGGCCACGCCGGCCATCCCTACAACGAGCGATGCGATGCTCTGGCGCAGGGCGAGGCGGAAAAGTACCGCTGAGCGCCTGCCGTAAGTTTTGAAATAGAAAGGTGACCTTATGGCGATTAAAATTATTATCGCGGTGCTGATTTTACTTCCCGCCGCGCTGATACAGATCAATATGTACCTGTTCAAAACCGTCTTTTCCCGAACCAAGACGGCGGCACGCGAGCAGGAACGGGCGCAGGAGGCCTTTGAGAGCCTTTCCGCCCGGCATCAGTCCATGCACCGAAAGGGACAGAAATGGCTGGAGGCTACTCCTCACGAGGCGGTAGTAATCAAGTCTCAGGATTCCCTTACCCTTTGCGGAAAATTATATCCGGCAGAAGGAGCAACTAAGACCATCATTCTTTTCCACGATTTCCGCACCACGGCACAGACGGATTTTGCGCCCATTGCGCCTTTCTTCCACGAGACGGGACTGAACGTGCTTCTGGTGGATCAGCGTGCCCACGCCGCAAGCGAGGGCAAGTATATTTGTCACGGAGTCAAGGAGCGGTACGACTGTCTTGAATGGATCGAGCTGGTCCGCGCACGGTACGGGCGCGAGCATGAGATCTATCTTGGCGGCATGGCGATGGGTGCTACCACGGTTCTCTTGGCGGCAGGGCTGAATTTGCCCGGAAACGTAAAGGGAATCATTGCGGAAAGCTCCTACACCTCCTGCCGGGATATTTTGTACGACGGTGCCGGACGCTCTGTCTGGCTCCGACACATCCATCGGGCAATTCTTCCAATTCTCTGCTTGCTCTGCCGATGGATCGCACGGTTTGACCCGGCCAAGGTAAGCACGGTGGAGGCCATGAAGAAAAACAAGACCCCCGTTCTGTTCATTCATGCACAGAATGACGCTCTTGTGCCAAAGGCAATGACTATGGCCGCCTACGAGGCGTGCACAGCGCCCAAGGAGCTGTACGTGGAGGACGGTGCGGGACACGGGCTTACATATCTTTCCCATCAAAAGAAGTGCCAGCAGCTCGTGAAGCGATTCCTCGGCGTTTAAGCTTCTCTGCCAACCACAAAGCGCCAAGCACCAAAAGCGCATCCTTTCCGAGATACTGCAAGGAAGACACAACGAAGGCTTGGGCAAAGGAAAGCTTACTGACAACGGAATACCAAGCAACACCAACAAGGTGGCATACCGAAAGGCCTGCAAGGGTAAGGAGGATGCCACCTGCTTTTTTTGCCCGGCGGGTCCTCAGACCGCTGAAGGCGGCGAGGACGGGAAAGGACAACAGAAAGCCGCCCGTATAGGAGAACAGAGCGGAGATTCCGCCCGAAAAGCCGGAGAAAACGGGAACGCCCACCGCACCAAGAAGCAGGTACACAAGCGTTGACACGGCGCCATAGAGGGGGCCAAGACAGCGGCCGGACAGAGCAACAGCAAAAATCTGAAGCGTAACAGGCACGGCGCCGGGGGTGGGAATGGCAATTTGAGACAAAATAGCCAAAAGTGCCGCGAAGATGGCTGCTCTTGCCATGTTTTGATAGCGGCTCATGCCGGCTCCCCCTTCACGCGGATGGTTCCGGAGCGGAAGGTGCGGGTCATTCCCTTCCCGTCCGCAAGGACAAGGCCGCCATCTTCATCAATGGTTTGTACGATGCCGGAGAAGGATTCGTCCCCCACGGTAACGGTGGCCTCCCGACCAACGAGGCAGGAGCGGGAGCAATATTCTCCCATAAAGTCATGGGCCGGAAGAGCTTGACAGAGGGTATGGAGGGCGACGAGGATATCTGCCAAGAGCTTGGTTCGGTCGGGCTCGGCTTCAAAGGCAGCGCCTGCAACATCATGGATGTCCTCCGGGAATCCGCTCTCGGGGACGGAAAGGTTGATTCCAATGCCGATGATGGCGTAGCGGAATCGGTGAGCTTCGTTATCCACAGCGGCTTCGGTCAAAATTCCGCAGACCTTTTTGCCGCCCGTATAAATGTCGTTAACCCACTTGATCTTCATTTCCGGACTACCGGAGGCCTCCAGCGCACGGGCTACGGCCACGGCAGCGGCCGGGGTCAGATAACCGGCCATGGAAAGATCGAAGTTAGGACGCAGAAGCAGACTGAAATAGAGGCCGGTGCCGTCCGGGGAATGAAAGCTGCGGCCAAGGCGGCCACGGCCGGCGGTCTGGGAGAGCGCGACCAACACCTCGCCGTCGGATGCGCCCTGCTCGGCCTCGGCACGGAGAGCCGTGTTGGTGGATGGAACAGTATCCACGATGCGGACATGGAAGGGACATTCCCTTTGCCGCAGAGCGGCGTTTACCGCCTCGGCTGTAAATTCATTCGTTCGCGCCATAGCGCACCTCCTTTTTCGCATTTTTAGCTATTATAGCACAGAAAAAACAAACTTTCAACCGGGTTGGCGGCTGAAAGTTTGTTTCCTTTTTATTTAATCAAAGTATTTACCGGAAAGGTGGGAGACGATGCCGTCAAAGACGTAGATCTCACTCTTATCGCTCTGCTTGAGCCATTCCTCGCGGAAGCACTCGTACAGGGCCAGCGCCTCCTTACGGGTAAGAAGCACTTTTTTGCCACCGACAAGAACGTAGCGAGTAGCAAGGCAAACAGCGGCCAGTTTCATGGAAGCAACCAGCTCATCCTTCGCCTCGGTATTTGCCCACGCCTCCTTGGCGGTCTTTTCATAGAGGGTCGTCATTTCATAGAAGGCAGACTCAAGCTCCTCAGCGTTCTCACACTCCCACATACGGCAGCTCTTGTTGCGGAAGACCTCGTTGCTGTAGAGGCCGGTATAGGCGTACCAGCGGGAGAGGTTGTGCAAGCGGGAGAACTGACGAACCGTATCAACGGCGGTATCACAGCCGTAGAAGCGATGGGCGGCGGCCAGATCAAAGGCCTCGTCAATGGGATCGGCCTCGCTCCAGGACTTGGAGGCGCCTACCAGCAGGCCGTGAAGTGCGCCCCACAGGCCGCAGGCATTACCGTAATCACCCCAGTTGGTATTCAGCACGCCGACGCCGTTATACTTCTTTGCATAGGAGGCCATTTTTGCGATGTTCTTTTCACCCACGTCAATATCCTCAATCAAACGGCTCCAGGAGTTGGTTCCGGGGCACATGATCTGAGCAACGCCGTAGGAGGAGAAGATTTCTGCATAGCGCTCGGTGGGGTCTGCGTCATACGCCCAGTTGCCGTACAGAATGCCCTCGGGCATTTCGGGGAACAGGTCGCTGTGATTGAGAATTACGTCGCCCCACATCATGACCTTCTTTCCCTTCTCCGTCAGATAGCGGACGATCTTGCAAACGAAGTCCACGTAGAGGCGTCCCTTATCGTTTCCTGCATTTCTGCCGTTGCCAAGGTCGAAGGTCTCGTCACAGCAAATATTGAACAGCTCGTCGGTGAAGCACGGGAGATACTGGTCGATGAGGCTCTTGATCACCTCAAAGCTACGGTCATCCAACGCATGGATGGTGTGGTGTGACATACGCTCACCCCAGGCAATGCGCTCCATTTGGTGATTTTCCAGCTCGCAAAGATCCTTATATTTCTCACTCTGCAACAGCTCAAACAAGTGGCCGAAGCAGGAGAGCGAGGGTACCAGGCGAACGAAGCGCTCCTTGCAGTAAGCATCCAGCTCCTTGGTCTCTTCTGCGGTCATATAGCCGTACTGCTGGTAAATGCCGTCGTATTCCTTGAATTCAAACACGTGCTCCACGTAAAGCTGGAGCATATTCATTTTGGTAGCGGCCATAAGGTCCACCAGCTTTTTCAGGGTGGCAAGGGATGCAACACGTCCGCGGGTCATATCATGATAGAAGCCACGAACGGCAAAATCGGGCTCATCCACGATGACGCCGCAAGGAATCTCACCGTCGCTTACCAGCTGACGGAGGGTCTGAGCGGCATAGAAGGCGCCGGCCTGTCCGGCGGCAAATACGCGAATTCCGTCTGCGGCAATCGATATGGTATAGGACTCACTGTCGACGGCACCGGCAACGACGGTTACCGGAATAACGGTTGCACCGGCGGGAGTAATTTCGTTATAAGCGCGGCTCACACGTGCCTCACAGCCTTCAAACGTATATGAAAAGGCATAATTTGCAAGGACTTGGCCGGATTTTTCGTACTGCTTGACTTGAGGGATCAGGTTCATAATAAACTTCCTTTCTTATTCTCCCTTAACCGTGATCTCGCGGCATCCGCCGATCAGACCGGAGGAGGTGGTATACTGCATGCGTCCGTGAGTGAACTCGCCCTCGGCGGTATAGTGGATATGGCCGGCAAGGATGGCAGCAATGTTATTATCGGGACGGGCAATTACGTCCACAAGCTTTCTTGCATTGTCGGTATCGTACTCCACGCCAAAGAGGAAGTAGTGACCGATCTGGGAACGAACCGTAGTTTTGAAGTAGCCCAAATTGATAGGAATGTGAACCAAAAGAACAATGGGCTTGCCCTTGGCACATTCCGCCTCAAGCATGGCAATCTGCTCGTCGGTCGCGTCCTTACGGGCGTTATCGAAGGCCACGATCTCAAACTCGCCGTAATCGAACACGCGGAAGGCGGGATCGGGCATAACGGGCGCCAGAAGATCGTAGCAATTGCGGTGAGCTTCCTTTTCATCCATGTGCTCGTGGTTGCCGGGAATGTAAATTACGGGAAGTTTGCGGCGGGCAATGTAGTCCTGCATATAGCGAATGTTGGCACCGCTATCGAAGTCCACGGCGTCGCCGGAGATCAGAAGTGCATCGGCACCAATTTCCTCCGCGTGCTCGCCCAGCATTTCCATCATTTCCTCGGCGGATTTACCGTCACACCACTCGGGGCTAATCTCACCGGCCTTGGTGGCCATTTCCTTTTTCAGGTCGAACCACTTTTTATGGCTCTTCTCTACCATGTGCAAATCAAACTCATCGGACTGCTCGTCCTGATGGGCTACGTGGATATCGGTGATCTGGAGGAACTTATACTCCTTGGTAAGGCCAGGAATGGTGATCTCTGTTTTACGGATCTGTAGCTGTTCCATGCGTTATCCTCTTTTCCTAAATTTTGTCACCCTTATTTTACCACAGCTTCTCGTTTTTGTACAGAGCAAAAAAGGATTTCCCCCGATTTTCTTCTAAGAAAATCGGGGGATTGGACGCTTAAAGATTGTGAAGGAACGCGCAGATGCGCTCGGCAATAAGGCGGTGGCCGGCGTCATTCGGATGAAGTCCGTCGGGCATATAGGTTTGCTTGATAATCTCCGTGCGGGTCTGAAGCTTACCCATGCTCCAAAGATCAAGTACGGGCAATGAATAGTATTCTGCCGTCTCACGGATGCGGTCCACGTATTTCTTCAAGGGGCCGTATTCGACGCCCTCGGTCTTATTCCAGTTGTCACCGAGAGGTTCATCCTCGTTACCGCGGTGCAAGGGAGTGAGAACCACGATATCAGCCAAGGGGTAACGCTCAATCAGCTTGGTATAGAGCACGTGAAGGGCGCCGCTGAAGGTATCAGGAGTGCGGTCGGAAAACGCGCCGAAGGGAGCGTCGCCATGGCCGAAGTCGTTGGTACCGCCGAACACCACGATCACGTCGGCATCGGGATCCATCTCCTCAGTGCGGAGAATAAAATCACGGTCAAAAACCGGGTTGTTGGGATGCTGCTGACGTGCAATGCGGGTACCGCCAATGCCATAGTTTCTGGCCTCGGCCAGCTGAGCCATTTCTTTGACCAAATCCACAAAGCGGTAGCCGTCGCCGCTGGTGCCGTGACCCTCGGTAATGCTGTCTCCGAGAAAATTGATCTTCTTATTCTTCAGTTCCATAATTTTTATCAAATCCTTTCCGCACGGTTGCGTTTTCGTTTCAAAAATGGTATAATCTTACTGCACTTGAAGGAGGTGTACATATGAGCAACAAGCTTCTCTTCATTGTTAATCCCGTGTCAGGCCGTGCTAAGGCCAAGACAGTTCTCTTTGACATTCTTTCCGTATTTGCGTCCCGTGATTTTGTACCGACGGTACACATTACCCGCCGACAGGGGGATGCACGGCTGGTAACTGCCAAGTGGGCATCGGAGTACGATCGGGTGGTATGCTGCGGCGGAGACGGCACCTTAAACGAGGTGATCTCCGGCGTGATGGACGCAAAAACAGACACACCCATCGGCTATATTCCCTTAGGCAGCACCAATGACTTTGCCGCCAGCATGTGCATACCGGTCTCGCCTGTAGAGGCGGCAGAGCACGCGACGTCCGACAACATTCATCGCTTAGACATCGGTCGGTTCCGGGAGCGCTACTTTTCCTATATTGCATCCTTTGGCGCCTTTACGGCCGCCTCCTACTCTGCCCCGCAGACCACCAAGAACATGCTTGGGCACGCAGCCTACGTATTTGAGGGAGTCAAGGATATTGTAAATATCCGCCCCCTGCACGTGCGTCTGGAGGCGGATGGCAATACGTATGACGGGCACTACGTGTTCGGCGCGATTACGAACTCCACCTCCGTTGGCGGAATCGTAAAGCTGAGCCCGCAGATCGTGGATCGGCAGGATGGCTTGTTTGAGGTTACCTTGGTCAAGCCGCCGCAGAATCTCATGGATCTGAACAAGATCATCACCGCCTTATCCGCGGGCGATTTTTCCGGGAACCCTATGTTCCAGTTCTTTAAAGCATCCAGTCTCAAGGTCTTCTCAGAGGACTTTTTCGACTGGTCGCTGGACGGTGAGCACGTAAAGGGCACGGATGAGATCAAAATTCAGAATTTAAAGCAGGCGGTACGGTTTATCCTTTGACCGCCGACATAAGATCGGAAACGGTTTTTACGAGGGCATCATAATTGGCTTCCATGTCTGCAACCAGCTTAAACTGGGTGTGGCAACGGTCCAGATTCTGATGCTCTCTTGTTGTATGGAAGTAAGTATCGCCGCTGAGGTAGTCGGTCAGGAAGCGCATGCCGCACTCCAGCGTCATCATGATGCCGGACATGGGAAGCAGCTCAATCTCCTTGGGGGTAAGCATATCGCCGCAGGCGGACAGGTAGCCCTCGGTGTAGGCACGGAAGTACTCCTGGTTGCAATAAACCAAGGAAGCATCGGGCTCATCCTCCGCCACGGGGTTGGTGCCGGCGCGGATGCTATCGCCAAAATCGTAGAGGGACAGGCCGGGCATAACGGTGTCCAGGTCGATGACGGCCACGGGACGGAGGGTATCCGGGTCAAGGAGCACGTTATTCAGCTTGGTATCGTTATGGGTCACGCGGAGAGGAACCTCGCCCTTCGCCAAAGCGTCGGTCAGGGTTGCCATCATACCGGCATGGTTGCGGACAAAGGCGATCTCCTCCGCGCACTTCTCTACCCGTCCGCACACGTCGGCGGCAACGGCGGCCTCAAAGGTCTCGTAGCGCTTGGGCGTGTCGTGGAAGTGGGGGATGGTCTCGTGAAGGACCTCAGCCGGGAAGCCGTCAAGGCAACGGACAAAGGAGCCGAAGGCCTCGCCGGAGCGGCGCATTTCGCCGGCATCCGTTACGGTCTGCACGGTAAGGGTGTTCTCAATGAAATCGTAAACGCGGTAGGTTCCCTCCTCGCAGGCAAAGAAGTTGGCACCTGCTTTGGTGGGGATCACGTTAAGAACCTCGCGGTAAACGTCGCGGCCGTGCTTATCCAAATAATCGGTAACGGCACAGATATTCTCCATCAGGGCAACCGGGTCCGTGAAGATGGAGGTGTTGATGCGCTGGAGGATATACTTCTTATCCGTATCGGAACACTCCGCAAGGTAGGTTCCGTTGATGTGGCCGCATCCGTAGGGGGTAACGCTTTTTATGGTTCCGTTCAGGGTGAACTGAGCCAGAATCTCGTTTAAGGTCATAGTCGTTCTCCTTAAATTTATTCACTCTTATAATTATACAACAAAAACATTCCTTTGTAAATGATTTTGGGAAATTATTTCCGTAAAAACGATTCGCCACCCCCGAGGGAGTGGCGAATTTTGTGTTTTTTGGGTTACCGTCTCCGGTTTGAGGAGCGGCTGACAATGGCCAGCAGGCGGAGCAGCTGCATAATGGAGACGAAAAGTGCGGCCACGTAGGTAAGGGCGGCGGCGGAGAGCACCTTTTTCGCGCCGTCCGTTTCGCTTTCGTCCAGCATACCGCAATCCTCAATGGCGGCTACCGCTCGGCGGCTGGCGTTGAACTCCGTCGGGAGAGTAACCAGCTGAAAAAGGGTGGAAAGTGCAAAGCAGGCAACGCCTGCGTAGGCAATTACGGCATAGGCCTCGCCTAAGGCAGAAAGAAGAATGCCGATCAGGATCAGAGGCATGGACAGCTTAGCACCGATGTTGGTGATGGGAACGATGGCGGTGCGGATGCGGATGGGAACGTATCCCGTTGCGTGCTGAATGGCGTGGCCGGCCTCGTGGGCGGCTACGCCGATGGCGGCGCAGGAGGAATTCCCGTAGGTAGAGTCGGACAGGCGGATCACGTCTGCTTTGGGATCGTAGTGATCCGTCAGATTGCCGCTGATCCGCTCCACACGGACATGGTAAAGGCCGTTTGCATCAAGAACCGCTCGGGCAGCATCCCGTCCGGTCATTCCCTTGCGGGTAGCCACCTTAGAATAACGATCAAAGGTGGTATTGACCCGCGAGCTTGCCCACATGGCAAACAGAATGGCGGGTAAAACGTAAATAATATAAGTCCAGTCGATATAAAACACAGATGTCTCCTTTCCTGCGCGGGAGGATTATTCGCTTCGGAGCGCAATAACGGGATCCTTTTTGGAGGCGATGCCGGAGGGGATCAGGCCTGCAATAAAGGTAAGTGCGATGCTGATAATAACAAGAATGATGGCACCCTGTACGGGGAGGGTAGCGTTCAGTCCAGGAACAGCGGTGGTAGCCGCGTGGAGGATCACGTTGATCAGCAGATTGAGGATCAAGGTAATACCAATGCCGAAGATACCGGAGATCAGGCCAACGATGGTGGTTTCCGCATTGAATACACGGGAGATATCCTTTTTGGATGCACCAATGGCACGGAGGATACCGATTTCCTTGGTGCGCTCCAGAACGGAAATGTAGGTAATGATTCCGATCATGATGGAGGATACCACAAGGGATACGGCCACAAAGCCGATCAGCACGCCGGAGATTACGTCGATGATGGTGGAAACGGATTTGATCATCTCACCAATCGTGTCGCTGTAGGCGATAGTCTCGCTTTCCTCCTTGCCCTCGTTATAGGCGTCGAGGATGTCCTTGATCACTTCCTTGGAGTCGAAGTCCTTGGCGTAGAAGCTGATGGCAGAGGGAGAATCGAAGTCTACGTGGCCCATCTTTGCCAGGTTGCCTGCATAGGTGGCGCTGGTGGACATCATCTGGGAGGCCAGATTCAGAAGCATCTCATCGGGGAGGCTTGCGTACTTGGCATACTCCTCGCTTGCCAGCATGAAGGCGCGGATCTCCTCCACGGTGTAGGTCTTTTTCTCAAAGGAGAGGCCGGTGAACACGTCCGTTTCGGGGTGGTCGAGCTGTGCCTTAACCACGTCGCTCTCGTTTGCACGGGCGATCATTTCCGTCATGAGCTCGCCAATATAGCCGATGCAGCCGGCGCCGGAGGAAACCAGCGAATCGTCTCCGGCCTTAACGATACCGACGATCTTTACCTCGGCGGCATGTTCAAGACGGGCATTGATCTCATCCTCGGTGGCGTCGCGGACAAGACCGCGATCCGTCAGGGTGTAGTAATCCGAATCCAGGAGCAGGCGGTAGGAGGTGGCACAAAGCTCCTCGTAGGTAAAGGTTTTGGTAGGAAGCTCCATATCGAACTCCTTACCGGTGAGCATGGATTCCTGTGCCTTTTCAAGGTAGGTCTTCAGACCGTCCACGTCCATCAGTCCTAAGCAATAGAGTGTGTAGTCTGAGACCTGATTATACTCGTCGACGATCAGAACCACCTCAAATTTGTTCGTGGGCAAATGGCCGTAGAGCACGTCGTACTGGGAGGCGATGCAGTCAGCGTCGCCAATAAGCTGCATCCAGATGTTGGCGGCATTCATCTGATCCATCTGCTCCATGCCCTCCATCTCCATACCCATCATGGCATAGATATCGCCAAAGCCCTCGAGGCCCTTAACGAAGGTATCACCTGAGACGAGGTAGGGATTCAGAGCCGTGCCGTAGGAATATTTGACGTCGAGAATGTATTCCTGCAGATTGGTTTCCGGCTTTTCAAGGTGGGTTTTCAAGGAAGCAAGGTCGTTTTTACGGACGCCGCTGGACATGGATTTGATCATGTTCAGCATGATGGTATTGGCGTACACCGTATTCTCTTCCCTCTCCGCATCCGGCTTTGCGCCGCCGGTGATCAGAGAGGCGATGACAGTATTGGTATCCATGGTGGTCTCCATGACCGTCAAGGGGTAGCTGGACATCATGTTCTTCTCAATGGAAGCGATGTATGCGTTTACACCGGTGGCAACGGACAAAACAAGGGCGATACCGATAATACCGATGGAGCCGGCGAAGGAGGTAAGGATGGTTCTTCCCTTCTTGGTCATCAGGTTGTTCAAGCTGAGTGACAAGGCGGTAAAGAAGGACATGGAGGGCTTTTTCTTTTTCTCCTTGGTCTTCTTTTTAGGCTCCGTCATCTCGGGCTCTTCATCCAGATAAGGATTGGTATCGTCGATCAGATTGCCGTCGAGGAGGCGGATGATTCGGGTGGAGTACTGCTCAGCCAGCTCCGGATTATGGGTTACCATAATGACCAAGCGATCGTGGGCGATCTCCTTGAGAAGCTCCATAACCTGCACACTGGTCTCGGAGTCAAGGGCACCTGTAGGCTCGTCGGCCAAAAGGATCTCCGGATCGTTTACCAAGGCGCGGGCAATGGCCACGCGCTGCATCTGACCGCCGGAGAGCTGGTTGGGCTTTTTGGTAAGCTGGTCACCGAGGCCAACCTTTTTAAGGGCCTCCACAGCCCGCTGGCGGCGCTCACTCTTGGAAACGCCGGACAGGGTAAGGGCCAGCTCTACGTTAGCAAGCACGTTCTGGTGGGGGATCAGATTGTAGCTTTGGAACACGAAGCCCACGGAATGGTTACGGTAAGTATCCCAATCCCGGTCGGTAAAGTTCTTGGTGGATTTTCCGTTAATCACCAGATCACCGCTGGTGTACTGGTCGAGTCCACCGACGATATTGAGCAGGGTGGTCTTTCCGCAGCCGGAGGGGCCGAGGATCGATACGAATTCACTTTTACGGAAGTCAATATCCACGCCCTTTAAGGCGTCCACGTACTGATCGCCCATGGTATAGGTTTTTACGATTTTTTTCAATCTCAGCATAACACGCATACCTTCTTTGTTCGTTGATTGTCCCTATTATAATAGCCAATTGTGAAGTATATTTTAACATTTGACGGATGTTTTATCAATTTTTCCGTTTTCTGGGGAGGACAATACAATTTGTTTACACATGCTTTACATTTTTGATGTATAATGAGGTAGTACTGATACGATTCAAAACGGAGGCTTTTATGTTCAACATCTTCGTTGTAGACGATAATCCCAACACCCGTCGGCTGACCTCGGCCATCCTGCGTCAGAACGGCTATGCGCCCATTGAGGCCGTGGACGGTGTGGATGCCTTAAACAAAATGGAATCCCACCACGTGGATCTGATCTTACTGGACGTGATGATGCCGAACATGGACGGATACGAGCTGACCCAAACCCTACGGGCGACGGGAAACAACGTGCCGATCCTGATGGTGACGGCAAAAGAAGCGCAGGTGGACAAGCGGCTCGGCTTTTTGGCCGGCACGGACGACTACATGGTAAAGCCGGTGGACGAGGAGGAGATGCTGCTCCGCATTGCCGCCCTGCTCCGACGGGCAAAAATAGCCAACGAGCGGCGGATCGTGGTTGGTAACACGGTTCTTGACTACGATGCCTTTACCGTTTCCAGCGACGGCGCTCCCATTATTCTGCCGCAGAAGGAGTTTTTGATCCTCTACCTTTTAATGTCCTATCCCGGCAAGATCTTTACCCGGCGACAGCTGATGGACGAGATCTGGGATATGGAAAGCGAAAGCGACGAGCGAACGGTAGACGTACATATTAACCGGGTACGGGACAAGTTCCGGGATAACACCGACTTTGAGATCGTAACCGTACGTGGCCTTGGATATAAAGCGGTCAAGCGGGAGGAAACCGTATGAAGCATCGGCTGTCCTTTCGGATGATCATGATCTTTGTGGTACTGGGTATTATGTTCGCCTCGGTTGTGCTGACCTATCTGTTTCTGCTTCTGTTGCACGCGATGGGGGTTCTGGCGCTGATCAAGGGCTCACCTCTGATCCTTCCCTTCATATCGCTGGTGGTGGCCTTGGTTCTTGGGCTGATCATTGCGGCGGTCTGCTCCAAGGTGATCATTACGCCCCTTCGGTGGGTGATCGACGGTATGCGCACCGTATCCACCGGTGATTTTTCCCCTCGGGTGCCGTTACCCAAGCGTCCGGGCGATATGTACGATCTGATCGACGGATTTAACGCTATGACCGAGGAGCTGGGTGGTATTGAGATGCTGCGAAACGATTTTATCAACACCTTTTCCCATGAGTTCAAGACGCCCATTGTGTCACTGCGGGGCTTTGCCCGTCAGCTGAAGGAGCCTGCGCTGTCTGAGGAGACGCGGGCGGAGTATTTGAATATTATCCTCAGCGAAAGTGAGCGGCTGGCGAATATGTCGTCGAATATCCTGCTTCTCTCCCGCTTTGAAAGTCAGGAAATCGTGACGGGAAAGGCGGAATTTCGCATGGACGAGCAGATCCGGGAGGCCATTTTGCTCCTTGAAAAGAAATGGGAGCGGAAAAACATTGAATTTTCTTTGGCCCTGCCCGCCGTTACCTACTACGGAAACGAGGAAATGACGGCGCACATCTGGCGAAATCTTTTGGATAACGCCATCAAATTCTCCAATCCCGGCGGCGTGATCTCCGTTTCCCTTACCACCCATCAGGGCAAGCCTCGGGTACAGATCACAGACGGCGGAGTCGGCATGAGCTCGGAAACGCTACGACGGATCTACGACAAATTCTATCAAGGCGATACCTCCCATGCGACAGAAGGCAACGGTCTCGGTCTGCCCCTGGTCAAGCAGATCGTGGAGCTTTGCGGGGGAGAGATCCGTGCGTACAGCCAAGTGGGAAAAGGTACCACTTTTACAGTAAGTCTTTGATTTTACGGTTGTTTTTCTTTGCGTTTCATGCTATACTGATGATACAACAATCTTGGAGGATTTTGCTATGGATGCTTATATTACCCGATTTGCCCGCGACAAGAAAGCGGCGGTTTCCCTGACCTTTGATGACGGCTACGATATGAAATCCGCCCGGTTCTTTAACGACGAGATGAAGAAAAACGGACTGTTCGGCACCATCAATATGACCTGGTGCTTTGTGGAAAAGCACATTGAGGAATGGAATGCGCTTTTAGCCGAGGGTGTTTACGATGCGGCGAATCATTCCTTTGGCCACAGCATAAACTATGGAAAAAGCGAAAACGTGACGAAGGAAATGCTGGAGCACGATATATCCGATGCCTATGCCCGATTGAAGGAGAGCTTCCCCTCCCAAAGCTTTCTTGTATACTGTACGCCCTTTGGCGGTATGTGCGAGGACAGCTTGGCGATCATGAAGCGGCATCACGTAGCAAATCGTTTGGGCGAGCCTCTCAAATACTATACAGAGGAAATCACAAGCAAGGATATCTTTACGATCCCCGGCTTTGCCGCCCTGAACGACACCACCACCGAGGAGATGAACGCCATTACGGACGAGGCTATCCGCATCGGTGCGTATTACGTAGAGATCTTCCATCAATGTGCACCCGACGAAATTCGCGGCAACCGCATTACGGTAAAGGAGTCCGTAGCAAGAGAGCACTTTGCTTACCTTGGCACCAAGCATGACGAGATGTGGACCCCCTCCTTTACTCAAATGGTAAAATACGTTCTTGAAAAGGAAAACACGGTGCTGGCGATCAAGGAGACGGACAATTCCGTTCGAATCACCCTCAGCTGTTCCCTTGACGCGGCCCTTTACGACTATCCCTTGACGGTCAAGGTGGCCTTGCCTGCGGGCTGGACATCGATCACGGCTGAGAGCGGCACGCTCCTCGACATCAAGGAAGAAAACGGCGTACGCTATGCGGTGGCTGAGGCTCTGCCCGGTGGCACCATCGTACTGAACAACAAGTAAGGAGTTTTTATGGCGAAATATTTTGGCACGGACGGCTTTCGCGGAGAGGCCAACGTGGGTCTTACGGTAAGCCATGCCTACAAGGTAGGTCGGTTTATCGGATATTATTACGGAAAAGCGAATTTGTCTGGCAAATGTCGGGTGGCCATCGGCAAGGACACCCGCCGTTCCAGCTATATGTTTGAGTATGCTTTGGCCGCCGGTCTGACGGCCTCCGGGGCGGATGCGTATCTTTTGCACGTAACGACCACGCCCAGCGTTTCCTACGTGGTGAAGAGCGAGGATTTTGACTGCGGTATTATGATCTCCGCCAGCCATAATCCGTACTACGACAACGGAATCAAGATTCTGAACGGCAACGGCGAGAAGCTGGAAGAGTACATTATTGACAAGATCGAGGAATACCTCGATACTGAGGGCGATCCCCTGCCCTTTGCCACGCGGGAAAACGTGGGCGTTACGGTAGACCATGCCGCCGGACGAAACCGGTACGTAGGATATCTGATTTCCCTTGCGACCCGTTCCTATCGGGGTGTGCGGGTTGGCCTTGACTGTGCCAACGGCAGTGCCTGGATGATTGCCAAGAACGTGTTTGACGCGCTGGGGGCAAAAACCTACGTGATTAACAACGATCCGGACGGAACCAACATCAATCGCGGCTGCGGCTCCACCCACGTGGAGGCTTTGCAGGCCTTTGTGAAAGCTGAAAAGCTGGACGTGGGCTTTGCCTTTGACGGCGATGCCGACCGTTGTCTGGCGGTGGATGAAAACGGCAATCTGATTGACGGTGACGCCATCCTCTACATCTGCGGCAAATATATGCGAAGCATCGGTCAGCTGGACACGGGTGCAGTGGTAACCACCGTCATGTCGAACATCGGTCTCTACAAGGCCTTTGACGAGCTGGGCATTGACTACCGCAAAACGGACGTGGGCGACAAATACGTTTACGAATGCATGAGCCGCGAGGGCCACAAGCTGGGCGGCGAGCAGTCGGGACACATTATTTTCAGCAAGTATGCATCCACCGGTGACGGTCTGATCACAGCCATCAAGCTGATGGAGGTACTGCTGGAAACCAAGACGCCCCTCTCCAAGCTGGTTGAGCCCCTGCAGATCTATCCGCAGATTACAAAGAACGTGCGGGTAAAGGATAAGATTGCGGCAGCCTCCGACCCGGAGGTTTTGGCGCTCAGCGAGGCCATCAACCGGGAATTTGACGGAAACGGACGGCTTCTCGTTCGCAAGAGCGGCACAGAACCGCTGATCCGCATTATGGCGGAGGCGGAAACGGCCGAGATCTGCCGACAGGTGATCGGGCAGGTTGAAGCTCTGCTTACAAGGAACGGACATACCATTTAAATAAAAGCCTCCGGCTCATTCGAGCCGGAGGCTTTTTGTTTTGAATGTGCAGGAAATCCTTGAAAAGCCCACTTGTGTGTGGTACAATGTCGGTATCTCTTTTTTTGGGAGGAATTCAAATGAATTACCGTGTTGAACACGATTCCATGGGCGAGGTACGGGTACCCGCCGATAAATACTGGGGCGCACAAACCCAGCGCAGCTTGGAAAATTTTGCCATTGGCGTTGAGAAAATGCCGGAGGAGATCGTTCACGCCTTTGGTGTGCTGAAGCTGGCCTGTGCGAGGGCAAACGCCGGGCTGAAGCCGGAAAAGATGACGGCAGACAAGCTCCGTGCCATTGAGGCGGCGGCCGCTGAGGTGATGGACGGTGCGCTGAGCGCTCACTTCCCTCTTGCCGTATGGCAGACGGGAAGCGGAACCCAATCCAACATGAATGCAAATGAAGTCATTGCCAATCGGGGCAACGAGCTTGCGGGAGCCAAGCTTTTGCATCCAAACGACGACGTGAATATGTCTCAATCCTCAAACGACACCTTCCCGACGGCCATGCATATTGCGGCCATCCTGTCAACAGAGCAAAAGCTGATGCCGGCGGTGGAGGATCTGATCTCCACCCTTGCGCGGTTGGAAGCCGAAAACGACGGAATTGTAAAAAGCGGACGAACCCATCTGCAGGACGCCACTCCCATTGCCTTCTCTCAGGAGATCAGCGGCTGGCGGGCGTCGCTTACAACCGATCTTGAAATGATCGCCGCTTCCCTTGAGCCTCTGCGGGCGTTGGCCTTGGGTGGAACGGCGGTGGGAACGGGACTGAATGCGCCGGCCGGTTTTGATGCGGCGGTGGCGAAGGAAATTTCCCATCTGACCGGGACGCCCTTCCGTGCGGCGGAGAACAAGTTCCATGCCCTTACCTCCAAGGGCGAGCTGGTATTTGCCCACGGGGCGCTGAAGGCGCTGGCGGCGGATCTGATGAAGATCGCAAACGACGTTCGCTGGCTGGCCAGCGGCCCTCGATGCGGGCTTGGGGAGATCATCATTCCCGAAAACGAGCCCGGATCCTCCATTATGCCCGGCAAGGTGAACCCCACCCAATGCGAGGCAGTAACCATGGTGGCTGTGCAGGTTATAGCCAACGACGTAGCAGTTGGCATGAGTGCATCCCAAGGTAATTTTGAGCTGAACGTATTTATGCCAGTGTGCATTTACAACTACCTACAGTCTGTACGGTTGTTGGCAGACGTGTGCCGCTCCTTTGAGAAAAACTGCGTGCGGGGTATCAAGGCCAACCGCGAGAAGATGCACGACAATCTTCACAATTCTCTTATGCTGGCGACGGCGCTGAACCCCTACATTGGATATGAGAATGCGGCAAAGGTCGTACACAAGGCTCACGAGGAGGGACTTTCCTTGAAGGAGGCCTGCGTTGCTCTCGGTTATCTGAGCGACAAAGAATTTGATGAGTATTTCCACCCGGAAAGGATGATCTGACATGAATATCCGCGAAGAATCGTTAAAAAAGCATTATGAGTGGCAAGGAAAGATCGAGGTGGTCTCCCGTGTGAAGGTGGAGAGCCGGCAGGATCTTTCGCTTGCCTATACCCCCGGTGTGGCAGAGCCCTGTCTTGCCATTCGGGATGATATTAAAAAATCCTGGGAGCTGACCCGCCGCTCCAATCTGGTAGCGGTGGTTACCGACGGCACGGCGGTCCTCGGTCTTGGCGACATCGGCCCGGAGGCCGGTATGCCCGTAATGGAGGGCAAGTGCGCGCTCTTTAAGGAGTTTGCGGACGTGGATGCCTTTCCCATTTGCGTGAAAAGCAAGGACGTGGAGGAGATCGTGCGGACGGTATATCTGATCTACGGCTCCTTCGGTGGCATCAATCTGGAGGATATTTCCGCTCCCCGATGCTTTGAGATCGAGCGACGGTTGAAGGAGGTCTGCGATATCCCTATCTTCCACGACGATCAGCACGGCACGGCCATTGTGGTGGCGGCGGCGTTGATCAACGCGCTAAAGGTGGTAAAGAAGGAGATCGACCGGGTGAACGTAGTAATCAACGGCGCCGGTTCTGCCGGAATTGCCATCGGTAAGCACCTATTGAATCTGGGTGTAAAGAACCTGACCATGGTGGATCGCTTTGGCATCCTTTGCGAGGGCGACGAATCCTTGAATGAGGCCCACAAGGAAATGGCTGCTTTGACCAACCGAGGCCGCAAGGTGGGCACGCTGGCGGATGCCATGGTCGGCGCGGACGTATTTATCGGGGTCAGCGCACCGGGTGTGGTAACGCCGGAAATGGTAAAGAGCATGGCGCCGGATGCCATTGTGTTCCCCATGGCCAACCCTACCCCGGAGATCATGCCCGAGCTTGCGAAGGCGGCCGGAGCACGTGTGGTGGGCACGGGCCGGAGCGATTTTCCCAATCAAATCAACAACGTGCTCGCCTTCCCCGGCATTTTCCGCGGGGCGCTTGACTGCCGCGCCTCCTGCATCAACGAGGAGATGAAGGTGGCCACCTCCTATGCGCTGGCTTCGCTGATTCCGGATGAGGAGTTGAATGAAGAAAACATCATTCCTCTGGCTTTGGACAAGCGCGTCAGCCGCGTGGTAGCCGATGCCGTCATCAAAGCCGCACGTGCCACCGGAGTGGCAAGGATCTAACAATACATCCGGCCAGCTTGACAGCACAATTCATATAAAAAGCCTTCCCAAACATGGGAAGGCTTTTATCGTTTGTTACTGCAACCAACGATTATTGTAGGAGCCCCAATAAACGAAATAATTCCGCTCGTTCTCCTCCATCAATTTTGCAGTTTTCAGGATCATCAGCGTGTACATGACCCACTCTCCGGAGTCGAGCGAATACATGCGTATCGATTTGCCTTCATCCAACATGACATCCGTAGGATAATTGACGTGGATTTTTGTCAACGATTCAAGCGCATCTGTCGCTTCATCCAAGGAAATATTGCATTTTTTCGCCACGTATGGTGCGGTGATCGGTTTGTTCATATTCTCGGTTTCATATGCAAAAATGCACCTAACAGCGGGCCTCGACAAAATTTCAAGCACATAACCGATTCCTTCCTTGGTCAGTTGGTCGGCATTTGCTTTGCCTCTGTGAAGAAGGCTGATTTCCGAGGTGGTTATAACCGCTCCGTTTTTATTGGAAAGGATGACCGTTTTAGCCTTAGGGTTTTCCACCAGATATGCTTTCATTCTTTCCTTTTCCGCGTCAACGTCTTTTACTTCGGCACAGTTCGCCCAGCCTTGCACGGTCAGATCAGCCATCGTATCATACAGCCTTTCGGGAATTTCATCACTATTGACCGTCCGACGCTTTTCTTGCGGTTTTCCGCCGACGTACAGATCATCCACCGCAATATCAAAGCATCCGGCAATCACAGGCAGAAGCATGATATCCGGCATCGTTACTTCATTTTCCCACTTGGAAACGGTCTGAGCCGATACGCCGAGCGTTTCTGCAAGCTGTTCCTGCGTCATCCCACTGTTTTTTCTTAATTCTGCGATATTCTTTCCTATCGTCATGTAAAGCACTCCTTCTATTTTTGATATTCCGGATCCGTTGATACCAGCATATCAAATCAGAAAAAGAATTACAATAGCGAATATGGAGAGTGCGTATCCGAAACGGTGATAAGGTTGCACGTAAGGGATAACGCGAATTGGCGCACCTGTAGATCGGGCAGGTGCGCCAATGGAAATCTTTACTCGCATGCTTTCACTATAGAGCACATACACAGCCACGATCAAACGCATAGATGTTCTCCATTTTGTATCCATAAAAAGAACCCGGCAGGCTGATGTGAGGTTCAAAGGTGAAGGCCTCCGCGGATGAAAGGGGCGCTTTGTTCCCCATTTCGATGTAGATGCGGTCGTTTTTATCGAAAACAATGGAATGACCCAGGTTGCCGGAAAAATCCAAATTAACGTAACCGTCCCGGGCAATGATCCCGTTGATATAGTAATATAGCTCCTCAAAGGTAGTTTTGGGAGTGACAAAAGTCATCATCGCTTCATGAAGCTTCCGTTCCATTTGCAAGCCGTCCCGCCATTCGGGGTTTTGAATCTTTGCCGGGTCGGTTACAACCGCTCCGTTTTCTAAGATCAAGGTGCGGGCATAGTCGCCCCAAACGCCATTTCTTTGAGGACTTAGGTCGATGGTAAGGATATCATTATCCTGCAAAACGGTGTTCGACGTACGGTATTCTCTGCCTGACACGGAAATGGCAGTCTCCCGTCCAGAAAAAACAAACGCACCTACATCCCAATACCAAAAAGAGTCTGCCCCGTGGGAAAGCATGTAAGATTCACACAGGTTGCGTACCTCCGTCAAGGACATTCCCGGTTGAATAACGGAGACTATGTAGCGAATCGTCTCTCGATTCAACTCCTGCAAATCGTGTACAGTCATGAATTTTTGCCAAATCCATGGGAAAGGAGCCAATGAGCGCAAAGGGTGGGCCATTCGCCTACGTCCTCCACGCCGTTTGCCAGTCCCATACCGTGACAGCCGCGCTCATATACGTGGAGTGCATAAGGTACGCCCTTTTCTCCCAAAGCGGCAGCCAACTTTAAGCTATGGGCAGCGGGTACCAGATCGTCCCCCCAGCTATGCCATATAAAAGCAGGCGGGGTAAAGGTGGTAACGTTATGATACGGCGAAAAGGCGCGACGAACGCTATCGTCCTCAGCCAAGCGCCCAAGAAATTCCACGGTACAACCCTCGTGGGTTTCGCCTTTACTCATGGACAACAGGCCATAGCAAGGAACAAAAGCATCCGGGCGGCAGGACAGACGCTCAATGGGGTCGGCGGCGTTCGGGTCGCCCAAATCATACATGGTAGCCGCGCACGCGGACAGGTGACCGCCGGCGGAGAAGCCCAGAATGCCCACCTTTTCATAGCCCATGCTCCGGGCCACGCGGATGGCGCGCTGAGCATCCGTTAAGGGAGCGTAGGGATCGCAGGGCAAAATGCGATAATCGAGAACAAAGGCGGAGATGCCAAATTCGTTCAGGCGTTCCGCAATGGGATCGCCCTCATAATCGGCCTTATACTGATACGCTCCACCGGGGCACACGATAACTGCGCCGCGAGAGCCCTCCACGGGATAAGCCTTTACTGAGGGGATGCGGGGGCGATCCGTCTCCTTACCAAGGGGTACGTTTGCTTCCCACAGATTGATTCTCGGATGATCCATTCTTTTTTCCTCCCTTAACGTATGTTTTTTGCAGTTTCGGTTAATCTTATTTTAGCACACTTCACAAAAATATGCTACGGCTTTTTGTGTTTTTTAGTGGTGAGAGGGGGATTTTTTTGGCAAATCCCCCTTGACAACCCTTGCGCGCTGTGGTAAGATATATAGGCGCGAAATGCGAGCGCACCCCAAATATTGATGATTCATTAGCTCAGACGGTAGAGCACTTGACTTTTAATCAAGGTGTCCGGAGTTCGAGTCTCCGATGGATCACCAGAAAGAGACGGATTTTTATCCGTCTTTTTTTATTTTTGCAAGGGCACTATACTCATCAAAGTCGGAGCAGACAAAACTCCTTGACAAATGAAGAT
>JAGARU010000044.1 GCA_017622085.1 Clostridia bacterium
AAAAGGCCCAAAAGAAAAGGCTTGGCGAAAAGAAAATGCCGTGTAAGGAGCTTTCGCTCGCTGCGGCGAGCGAGGAGCCTCCGCGGCTCCAGCGCGCAAGCTTTTTAAAAAAAGCTTGACCAAAAATTACTGTTTTCGTCACCCTCGGGGGAGCGTGCGCGCTTACAAGTGAGCAAGCGGCGACCTTGCCAGCGGGGGCTTCCCCGCTAACCTCTCCCACAATCACAAAATCCCGCGAAGGGCCAGAGCGGCGAGAATGCAAGTAAGAAGCAGAAGCGCGGCCAACAGATACGCGCCAAGACGCTCCGTTTTGGTGGGCGCTTGGGCGGAGACGTCGGTGGGCATCAGCTTGGCACGGCGAAGCGCAGTCACGGCCGGCTTGTAAAGCAACAACGTCAGCGCGGTGTTCAACCCCGTTTTCAGCAGGTTAAAGGGCAGGAAGAAGGGAATCAACAGCTCCGCCACCGCCTCTCTGGGGTAGCCCATATAAAGGGGTGTCAGAAAATAATTCCACAAAAGCATCACACCCGTGGCGATCAGCGCGCCGGACACAAGACCAATGGCCGCAAAGCGCAGGGAGCGCCGCTTCTTGTACAAGAGCGCCGCCGGAACAACAAAGGCCGCGGACGCAATAAAATTCATAGCCATGCCGACGGCACCCGTCTCGCTGAAGGGCAGCTCCAAAAGCGCCGCCACGCCGGAGATGATCACACCGGTCACCGGGCCCATCAGGAACCCGCCCATGGCGATGATCACGTCCTTCGGCTCGTACTTCAGCCAAAGAACGATGGGAATTTTGCAAAAGGAAGCCACAAAGGCCAGGGCGCAAAGCATGGCCACGGCCGTCAAACGTCTGGTTTTCTGGTTCATAATTCCTCCAAAGGGGCAAAAAGCCGCCCGAAAACAGAGTCCTCGGGCGGCAACGGCACAAATTATGCATTTTTCCGTCTTCTTTCATCCAGACTGCACTGTTGGTCCCGGAGTTTCACCGGGTCGGCGCCGAGGCGCTCGCGGACTGTACCGCCAGTCGGGTAAATGACCCGCCCTGAAGACCTAAATTCAGTTGTTACCATCATGATAGCACGCCCGCGGCGCGCTGTCAACGAAATTTTCAAATTTTCCCATGCACCGCCGGCGCTTCGATCTCGTCGCTGACGCCGATCCGGTCAAGAAAGTCCTCCATGGGCACAAAGAAGATCTCCTTACCCTCTTCCGCCGAGCGCATGGCGCGCAGATAGCGGACGCAGCGAGGATTCTTGCACTTGCCCTCAAGAAATACGTTTGCGTTGGAGGCCTTCAGGGTGTAGGTGCCGCCCAGCTCGCCAATGCGCTGAACCAGCCGCATCATCACCGTGCGGTTGTGCTCCTCGTAGTCCAGATTGGCAATGATCCGCATCCCCGCCAGAATTTGCTCCTCCTTGGGGTTGGGCTTGGCCGTGCGGATGGCCTCCCGGAACTTGACGTAACGGGGAGAGGAACGGTGGAGCCGCTCCGGGTCGCGCTCGTCGCCCTTGGCGCCGATGACGGTGTAGCCGTGCTCGCCGTGCACCTTTACGCGGCCGTTCTCCGAGAACACGTCGCAGGCGGGATAACGGTGGATCAGCTCCGGCAGGGTGCAATGCTCCAGCCGGGTCAGCGCCTCCGCCACGCGCATGGTGTAAACCGCGTCGTCGTCGCTCTTGTGCAGGGTAGAGTCCTCCGGCAGCTCCAAAAGCTCCAAGGCTCGCTTCAAGGACATCAGATTGGAGAGGCCGTACTTGGCCTTCACGATCCGCTGGACGTCGTAGTGAAGCACCCGGAAGGGCGGCAGATCGTACCGCTTGCACTCGTCAAGGAGGAACTTCACGTCGTTTTCCACCGCGTATCCCGCCACCACGTCCGCTTGGGCAAACAGGTCGGCAATGCGGGGATACAGCTGGTCAAACTTGGGCTTGGAGGGAAAGATGGAGCGGTCGTAGGCCACCATGTTCTTGATCACGTACCAATCCCAGCGGTTCACGTCCGGATTCATCAGAATGTCGTCCCGCTCCAGCACGTGGAACGTCTCGTCCGTCAGCACGTAGCCGAAGGAAAAGATCTTACCCACGCCGCCAAAGCAGTTGGCGCACTCAATGTCAAAAAACAGGAATTTCATCAGAGGAGCACCACCCCTGCCTCGCGGCAGACGCGCTTGGTCTCCTCATCCCAGAAGGAGGACTGGACCTCGCCGATGTGGGCCTTGCGGAGGAAGAACATACACATTCTGGACTGGCCGATACCGCCGCCGATGGTGTAGGGCAGTTCGCCCGCCAAAAGCGCACGGTGGAAGGGCAGGGAGGCGCGCTCCTCACAGCCACGCTCTGCCAGCTGTGCGGCAAGGGCGGTCTCATCCACGCGGATACCCATGGAGGAAAGCTCCAGAGCGCAGTCAAGGACGGGATAGTAGACGAGAATGTCGCCGTTCAGATCCCAGTCGTCGTAGTCGGGGGCGCGGCCGTCGTGAATGCGGCCGGAACGGAGCTTTTTGCCCACCTCGGACAGGAACACCGCACCCTTTTCCTTGGTGATGGTGTATTCCCGCTCCTTGGGGGTCAGATTGGGGTAAAGATCCTCCAGCTCCTGAGTGGTAATGAAGAAAATGGAGGGGGGAAGGATCTTGTCAACAAAGCCGTAGTCGTCGGAAATGTGGCTCTCCGTATGGCGGAGTGCCTGATAGATCAGCTTTACGTGGCGCTGGAGGTTGCGGGTGGTGCGGTCCTCTTTTTCGATGACCTTTTCCCAGTCCCACTGGTCCACGTACATGGAGTGGAGGTTGTCCAGCATTTCGTCGCGGCGGATGGCGTTCATGTCGGTGTAAAGGCCCTCGCCTACGGCGTAGTTGTAGTCCTTCAGCGCCATGCGCTTCCATTTCGCCAAGGAATGAACGATCTCCAGCTCCTCGCCGCCCAGGGCATCAAAGCGCACGGGGCGCTCAACCCCGTTCAGATTGTCGTTCAAGCCCGACGCGGGGGTTACGAACAGGGGGGCGGAAACACGGGTGAGGCCAAGCTGGATGGAAAGATCCCGCTCGAAAAAGTCCTTCACCTTTTTGATCGCCACCTGTGTTTGTCTTGTATTCAGTAAAGATTTATAGCCTTCCGGTATGTAAGATGCCATAGCAATACCGTCCTTTCTTAAATCTGTAGACTCATAACCCATATATTTTATCATACTAAAAACCAATTGTAAACCCCGAGACGGAAATTTTTTGGAAAAGCGGCGAGAGAACTCAAAAAACTCAATTTTGAGCGCACACACTCCCCGAAGCTGCCGTCACCGAAGTTTTGTTTTTTGCCTCGCTTTTTTGCGGGGAAGCCCCCGCTGGCGAGATCGCCGCTTGATCACACGTCAGCGCACAAACTCCCCCGAAGGTGTCGGCAATTTTTGGTCAAGCTTTTTTGCGGGGAGGGCCCCGCGGCCAAGCTCGCCGCTTGCTCACTTGTAAGCGAGCACGATCACACGAGGGTGACGAAAACAGTAATTTTTGGTCAAGCTTTTTTTAAAAAGCTTGCGCGGGTGTGGGGCACGTGCCCCACGTACACGGCCTTTCTTTTTTGCCGAGCTTTTTTCTTTGGGCCTTCTGCCTCCAAAGAAAAAAGCGTCTAACAGATAGCACAACCGCCCCGGCTACCGCCGGAAGTAACACACCTGCGGTAGGGGAGGGGCTTGCTCCTCCCGCTTAAAAAGCCCCTCGCGCTCTGCATGTGCTCCTGCGCCCTCTCACCTGCTCCGCAGGAGCTCTCCCCAAGGGAGAGCCTATCGACACCTTTGACGACAAAGCGAAAACATGCGCCTATCGGGTGCGATGTTACGGAAAGCCTTCCCTAGCAGGTAGCGAAGCGGCGCGAGGGGAGTGAATAACGCGCCGGGGGCGCGTTAGAGCCCGAGCGTGACCGAGCCGCAGCGAGACAGGTGGCGGCGAAGCCGACGGATGAGTAGAACCATCCTCAGCACAGCTAATATTTGATGTACCATCCCCGTTTTTCTATTGGTAAGTTACTTATTTTAAGGACAACAAGGTCTGTGCTCTCATTTTATATATGTCGGTACAATGCTCTCCTCATCCGTCGGCTTCGCCGCCACCTTCTCCGCTGGAGAAGGCTTAATGGGACGCCTCCTCCGGCGGTAGCCGTGGCGATTACTCAATGAATTCGAGCGGGAGGAGCAAGCCCCTCCCCTACCGCAGGAATGTTTGTTTCGTCGGTAGCCATGCGGCCGCTTTTCTTTGCCGTCAAACGCCGCTCAAAAAAATCTGAAAAAATTTTTAAAAAGGTGTTGACAAATGAGAGAGGGTGTGCTATATTAGTATCAGTAATCATTACTGTTAAGGAGGATCCATGAGACATTCGAGCCAACGGGATTTGGTTTTTGAGACGGTAAAGGCCTCAAAAAACCACCTGACCGCGCCGGAGATTTATGAAATCGTCCGTCAGACCATGCCAAACATCAGTCTTGGCACGGTGTACCGGAATCTCAAGCTTCTCTCCGACTCCTCACAGCTTGAGACTCTGGAGACCACGGACAAAACCGTTCACTATGATTATGTGGATACGCCCCACAACCACTTTATGTGCCGCCTGTGCGGAGCGATCCTCGACGTCTTTGAAACCAACGCGCCCCCCAGCACTCTGTGCGAATGCGGCGTCGCGGTCGAAAGCACCAAAACCGTGTACTACGGTTTGTGCCCCAAGTGCAATCAAAAATAAAAATTTATTACATTATATTTTAAGGAGATTTTGATTATGAAAAAGTTTGTATGTCCTGTTTGCGGTTACGTTCATGAGGGTGATTCCGCACCCGAAAAGTGCCCTGTTTGCAAGGTTCCCGGCGAAAAGTTCACTGAGGTTGTTGGCGAGATGAAGCTTGCCGCTGAGCACGAGTACGGCGTATACGCAAAGACCGTTAAGAACAACCCCGACATCAGCGACGAGGACAAGAAGTACATCTTCGAGCAGCTGATGGCAAACTTCCAGGGCGAGTGCTCTGAGGTTGGTATGTACCTCTGCATGGCAAGAATCGCACACCGCGAGGGCTATCCCGAGATCGGTCTGTACTGGGAAAAGGCTGCCTTTGAGGAAGCAGAGCATGCCGCTAAGTTTGCCGAGCTTCTGGGTGAGGATCTTGAGCCCAACATGAAGGCCACCACCAAGGACAACCTGAAGTGGAGAGTAGACTGCGAGTACGGCGCAACCCAGGGCAAGTTCGACCTTGCCGCTTGCGCAAAGAAGAACGGCCTTGACGCCATCCACGACACCGTTCATGAAATGGCACGCGACGAGGCCCGCCACGGCCGCGGCCTTGAGGGACTTCTGAACAGATACTTCAAGAAGTAAGATAACGCTTTCTTATAAGTAAGGGAACGAGCCCGGCTCGTTCCCTTTTTGTTTCGGCCCCCTCCCGCGGGGAAATCCGGGGCAAATGTAAAGGACTTTTCTTGAAAACTCTTACAATCTGTAGTATAATTCCATTAAAGACTTCGGAAAGGAAGGATCATGATGAAAAGCCCACTGATTCTCATGTGCGCCCCGGTCGGCAAGCCGACGGACAAGGACATACGGAACTATTTGACCGGCCTGAAGCAAAACGGCATTGACCAGGTGATGATTTATCCCCGCTCGGGTTGCCTGACGGAATATTTGAGCGAGGAGTGGTTTTCGGCCATCGGACATTTTATAAAGAGCGCAGAGGAGCTTTCCATGTCCCTTTGGCTGTATGACGATTTTAACTGGCCGTCCGGCGATGCCCACGGAGCCGTCACGAAGCACGAGTGCTTCCGCTTAAAATCCATAAAGATCGAGGGCGATGACCTTGGCACCATAAGCGGTCGGTCAAAGCACAATTCCGACCTTTTTGGCGAGAAGTTTTTCCCGGATTTAATGAATCCAAAGGCGGTTGACTACTTTATTTCCCTCACCCACGAGGAATATTACAAGCGGTTCGGCAATTTCTTCGGCACGGTGATCAAGGGTATGTTTACGGACGAGCCGTCCATCGGTTACTGCTCGCAAAACGGATATTTGCCGTATTATGACGGAATGGAGAGCGACTATCAGCACGCGTACGGCAAGGATTTTTTGACCGACCTGCGTTCCCACAGCAAGGATTTTTGTAAAAACGCCATGAGGCTTGCTTCTGCCCGATTCAAGGAAGCCTATATCGACAAAATCGCAAGCTGGTGTCAGTCCCACGGCATTGTCATGACCGGACATTTGATGTGCGACAACGAGCCCTTTTATTCCGTCCGATATAACGGCGATTTTTTAGAAAATCTTTCCGCCTTTGCCCTGCCCGGCATGGACGAGATCGCCACGTGCCTTGAGGACCGAACGCTCATGGCGCTTTTTGGCGGAATCGAATACGCGGGCAAAGAAAACGGCGCCATGGCAGAGCTTTTTGCTCTGGGCCCCTGCGATATGTCCTATGCAAAGAAGCGGTGTATGCTTTATCTTGCCGCGTGCCACAAGATCGACCACTATTTTTTGGCCATTTCCCACATGGATATTTCGGGCAATCGGCACGTTTGCGATTACTTCAGCGATTTTGCGGTGGCTCAGCCGGATTTCGGCGGCATGCGGCTTTTGTCCGAGGAGGCAAAAATCGCGCGGGAGCTTGCCAAAAAGGACTACGCCCCGGATGTGTACGTACGATTTCCCACGGAGATCAGCCTGCAAAACGCATCGAAAGACTTTGACCTGACGGTTCTTTTCTCCCTTTTGAACGAGCTCTCCTATCGGGGCATCCAGTGGAAATATATCCGCGAGGAGGAGCCGACGGATGCGCCGATCATCCAGCTGGATGACACGCTCCGGCTCATTTGGAACGGCAATGCGGAACGCATGGATCATCTTCTTTCGATGCTGGATCACAAAGCCATTACGGACGCAGACGGTACATGCGTTAAGGGAATCTTCCGACGGCGATGGAAGGACGGCACGTCGGTGATACTCAACCTGTATGCGCCCGAGGGAAGCTACGTGATCGACGGGAATACGGTTTATCTCCACGAGCACGACGTCCTCTTGAACCAATGCGACTGGCCCGCAAAGCGGGAGGCGCTGGATCCTTCCTTCCAAATCCGCTATTGCAACCCGAATGTTGTGCGGTTGATGTGCTTGAACGATTCGGAATATGCGTTTGTTTGCTCCGACGAGGCACGCGACGTACGCTTTGCGGTGCGGACGGACACCGACATCCAAATCGACGGAACGTGTCCTGCCATCGATCCTGACTGCGATCCGTTGCCGCAAGGCATCCGTGAGCATTACCGCATCACAAGGGCGCAGAGCATTCCGGCGAAAAAAGTCGTAGTTGCTTGCAAGAACGATCTGAAATACATGCCGAGTGCCATGGTGATCGGCGATTTCTCCGCCAAAATCCTGAGCGGAGACGTTTGCGGCGTCCGGCTGACGGAGCGCAACCGAACGTACAAGGCGGGCGACAAAATCAACGATTTTGGCGAGGTAGAATTTTTGGCAAGGGTGAAAGTGCCCCAAGGGGTGACCGGCATCCGGCTTTCCGGGACGAAGCTGTATACGGCGCTTTATCTTGAAGGCACCCTGTCGGGCGAGAACATCGCCGCGCCATATCAGTTCCCCGTGGACAAAGCGCTTTGGGGCAAGGACGTAGAGCTGAAAATCGTGCAATGTTCAAGCATTGGCCCGATGTTTGGCGACGTTGACTATTGGGACAAGCACGCAAAGCACTCCCAATGGCGCGGAACGCCTTCCACCGGCGAAACGCCCTTTGGCTTTGACGAAATCCATTGGATATAGTAAGCTTTCTCCAAAAAAACAAGCCCCCCCCGACAGGCCCAAAGGCCTGTCGGAGGGCTTTGCTGACGGCAGCGCAAACGGCTCTCCCGGCGGGAGCGCTCCCGCGAAGCGGACGAGAGGGCAAAGCCCATACCCCTAAAGGCGCGCACACAAAGGCTCTCCCTCCGGGAGAGCTCCCGCGAAGCGGGTGAGAGGGCAAAGCCCATACTCCAACGATTGCGGGCACTCAAAGGCTCCCTCCGGGAGGAGCTGTCAGCGAAGCTGACTGAGGGAGAGTGCGTTACAATAAAGCCAAGCGAAACA
>JAGARU010000045.1 GCA_017622085.1 Clostridia bacterium
ATAAGGCGGCGGACGACGTGGCGGACAGCCGCGGACCGCGCCGCTTAGCGGCGCGGGGGATTCGGAGAATCCTGGCCGCCGCCCTGCGACGGGCCGACTGCCCTGAGGATCTGAAAGCCGCCGCGCGAGAGCCCTTGGGCCGTCTGGCCGCTCTGGAAGCCGCCGGCTCCGACTCTGTGGACGCCTGCGCCGACACCTTTGGCGATACCCTCTCCGCCGTATTTGCCTACGGGCTCTCCGGCACGGAGGCGCGGATCGCCGCCACCATCGGGCGCTCCGTCGGACGGGTTCTGTACGTACTGGACGCCATAGACGATTTTGAAAAGGATCAAAAAACCGGAAACTTCAATCCCCTGCACGCGGCCTACGGCGCTTCCCTGCCCGAATCCGCCCGGGAGGCTCTGTCCGTGGCTATCCGCCTTGACCTGAAGGACGCGGCCGCCTGCCTTGATCTGATGGACGTTTCCCGGTGCCGGGACGTGGGCAATCTGCTCCGAAACATCCTGACCATGGGCATCCCCGACGAGGCTGACCGGATTCTGCAGATGAAAAAATCGGAAAATAAACCGTAATATTTACAATCTGTTAATAGTTGCGTTCTTTTAACTAAACATTCTTCTGCTATAATGCTCTCATAATAACCGGAGAGGAACCTGACATTCTTTATGAAAGATCCCTACGAAACCTTGGGCGTTCCCCGAAACGCCTCGGACGAAGATATAAAAAAAGCGTACCGCGACCTGGCACGCAAATACCATCCCGACAATTACGTGAACCATCCCTTGGCCGATCTGGTTGAGGAGAAGATGAAGGAAGTAAACGAGGCCTACGACACCATCCAGAAGGAGCGGGCCCGCGGTAACCCCTCATCCTCCGGCGGCGGACAAAGCTACGGACAAAACTACGGCGGATACTCCCAGACCAACGCCAGCTACGCACGGATCCGGACGCTGATCAACGAAAAGCGTTTTTCCGAGGCGGAGATCATGCTGGACGCCGTGGCCCACGTGGAGCGGAATGCGGAATGGAACTTTTTAAAGGGCTGTGTGCTGATCCAGCGCGGTCGGTACTACGATGCCCTGCGGTACGTGGAGACCGCCTGCTATATGGACCCGAACAACCAGGAATATCAAAGTGCCAGAAGCGCCTTGAAGAACTCCACCGCCTCCTACGGCGGACGGGACGAGGCCTGCGACATTTGTACCAGCCTGCTTTGCGCCAACCTGCTTTGCAGCTGCTGTCGGTAACGGAGGAATGAATTTTGAATAAGACCCGCGCTCTTACCCTTTGTGCCGTCATGGCCGCCCTTTCCATTGCCCTGATGTTCCTCGGCTCTGTGCTGGAGGTGCTGGATCTGTGCACGGTAATGCTGGCCTCCTTTTGCACCCTGTTTGTATTTATCCGTCTGGGTGGCTCCTACGCGTGGACCATGTATGCGGTGACCGGCGTTCTGGCTCTGCTCCTGCTTCCAAGCAAGGGCGTGGCGCTGGAATACGTGCTCTTTGGCGGCTACTACCCCATTCTCCGCGTTCTGGTGGCGCGTGCCGGACGGGTGCCCGCCTTCCTTATTAAGCTACTGGCCTTTAACGGGGCGCTGACGGGGCTTTTGCTCCTGTTCCGCTTCCTGTTTGTGGCGGTGGAAACCTCCCTTGCCCTGGATATCGCTACGTATCTGCTTGCAAACGTGGCCTTCGTCCTTTACGACTACGCCTTGGGACGGGTTTCCTTCCTTATGCTGTACCGCATTCGCCCTCGGTTCGGGCGTTCAAAATAACTATGTATTTTTCACAAAAAGCAGATGGTTTTCATCTGCTTTTTGTTTATGTTGCTATTATTAGGCCAAAAAGTTGACAAATCTTTGGCCCTTGCGGTAAAATAGATATGATATATACCCTCCCCCGTAGGGGGAGCGATGTGAGAAGGAGCTCCCTATGCTTAAAAGTATGACCGCCTTTGGACGGTGCCGCCAGACGGTTGCCGGAAAGGATATTACAGCGGAGATCAAATCCGTAAATAACCGCTACTTTGACTGCAACGTGAAGATCAGCCGCACCTACAGCTTTCTTGAGGAACGGATCAAGGCACGCCTGCAGGAAAAGGGCATTTCCCGTGGTAAAATCGACGTTTACGTGGGAATCGACGTCCTTGAGCAGGAGGGCGTTTCCATCTCCCTTGACCCGGCCTACACCGAGGCTTATATCCGCGTGCTCCGCGAGCTGAGAGACAATTATTCCCTGACCGACGATATTTCCGTGATGTCCGTCGCCGCCAATCGGGACGTGTTTGTGTTCACCAAGCCCGAGGATGACCTCGAGGGGGACTGGGCGGACGTCTGCACCGTTCTTGACGGTGCCATCGACGCCTTTATTGCCGGACGCGAGCGGGAGGGCGCCAACATTGAATCCGACCTTTGCCAGAAGGTGGAGAACATCCGCGCCATGGCCGAGGAGGTTGCCAAGCTCTCCGCTGAGGACTTGGAAAAGTATCCCTCCAAGCTGGAAACCCGAATCAAGCAGTTCTTATCCGACCAGTCCATTACCATCGACGAGCAGAGAATCCTGACCGAGGTGGCTATTTTCGCCGATCGGGTGGCCATTGACGAGGAGCTGGTACGGCTCTCCAGCCACTTTGACGCCTTTTATACCATCATCGGCGCCGGCGAGCCGGCGGGACGGAAGCTGGACTTCCTCCTGCAGGAAATGAACCGGGAGACCAACACCATTGGCTCCAAGGCCAACAACACCAAGATCGCACATACCGTTGTGAACATCAAGACCGAGCTTGAAAAGATCCGCGAGCAGATCCAGAACATTGAGTAAGGAGTGCCCATGAAATTTATCAACATCGGCTTTGGAAATTTAGTGGCCGCCGAACGGGTGGTCGCTCTCGTATCCCCCGAATCTGCCCCCGCCAAGCGGCTGGTGCAGGAGGCCAAGGAGGCCGGCCGCGTGATCGACTGCAGCGGCGGCAAAAAGACCCGCGCCATTTTAATGACCGACAGCGAGCACGTGATCCTCTCGTCCCTTGAGACCAAGACCGTATCCGCCCGCCTGTCCGGCGACAACGAAAACGATACAAGTGAGGACGCAGTATGACCGAACAGATGAACGCCCCCGTCCGCGACGGAATCCTTTTTGTGATCTCCGGCCCTGCGGGCAGCGGCAAAGGAACCGTTGTTAAGCTCCTGACCGAGCGTCACCCCGACATTCACCTTTCCGTATCCGCCACCACCCGCAACCCCCGCCCCGGCGAGGTGCACGGCGTACAGTACTTCTTTATTACCAAGGAGGAGTTTGAGGATCGCCTGAAAAAGGACGCCATCCTTGAGCACACCGTATACTGCGACAACTACTACGGCACGCCCCGCGATGCGGTGGAGGCTTCCCTTGCCTCCGGCCACGATATGATTCTTGAGATCGAGGTGGACGGCGCCATGCAGATCAAGCGGAAGGTGCCCGGCACCGTGGCCATTATGCTGGTTCCGCCGGACGGCGAGACCCTGGAGGCGCGTCTGCGCGGCCGCGGCACGGAGACCGAGGAGGTTATTTTGCGCCGGATGGCCCGCGCCCGTGAGGAGATCGGCCTGATGGGCGACTACGACTACGTGGTAGTCAACGGCAACGGCGAGGCCGAACAATGCGCCGACGACATCTATGAGATCATCATGGCCGAGCACCGGAGAGTGTGCCGCAACGGCGCCATCCGCGAGGGCTTCTTCAAAAACTGAACGTATTACAAATTTTTATAGAGTAGAGGTATTTTACTATGATCTATCCTTCCATTCAGGAGCTTACCAAAGACAAGTTCAATAAGTACACCTTAGTGATTGCCACCGCCAAGTGCGCCCGCCTGGTTACCAACGAGTACACCAAGCAGAGAGACGTTGCAGAGCGCATGATCGCAAACAAGGAGACCGAGAAGAGCTTGGCCTCCATGATCAAAAAGGAATACAGAGACGAAAAGGCCGTTAAGAACGCCGTTGTCCGCATGAAGGAGGGCGACTTCCGCGTGGTGCTTCCCGGCGAGGAGGGCTACGAGGACTCCATCGTTGACATCGAGGCGCTGGAGGAGGCGTACCGCATTCAGGCCGCCGCTGAGGCCGCCGCCTACGAGGCCGAGAAGAAGAGAAGCATTGAGGCTATGGCCGAGGAAAACCGCCGCGAGGCCGAGGGCCTGCTAGACGATGAGCTTGGCGACGAGGAGTTTGACGACGAGTTCGACGACATTCCTGAGGATGAGGAGGACGACCTCGCCGAGGATGAGGATGCCGAGGACGACGGCGCAGAGCTGGATTTCTGATACCAAACGATGAATAATAAGGAGGTGCGACATGACGACAGAATACGTAAACGTATACGTTCTTGACGCACCTCTTTATGCCGATATCCCCTACACCTATTATCTGCCCCCCGAGCTTCGGGAGCAGGTGGCGCCGGGGCTGTTTGTAACCGTGCCCTTCGGTGCGGCCAACCGCCATCGGGCGGCGGTGGTGGCGGGCTTTGCCGCGCCCCCCGACGAGGCCGACACCATCAAGCCCGTGCTGGCCATTCTCAACGACCGGTTTTCTCTCAGCGAGGAGCTGCTTGGGCTCTGCCTGTTCATTAAGGAGCACACCCTCTGCACCTTCGGCGATGCGGTTAAGGCCGCGCTTCCCGCCGGGGGGCTGATGCGTCAGGTGGAGACGTACACCATCTGGGAAGAAATGGCGGAGAAAAGGCGTGGTGTCCTGATGAAAAAATGCGACAACACCGCCCTGTTTATTTATTCCTACCTTGAACAAAAGGGTTCCGCCTCGGCCCAGCGGTTGCGGGCGGAATTTGGCGCGGCTACGCCGGACGCCTTGGCAACGCTTTTAAAAGAAAAGCTGATTCGCCGGGAGTATCAATTGAAAGGCGTAAACAACGAGAGCTGTACCGTCTACCTCTCCCCCGCCAAGGAGGAGAGCGTACTCCGCGCCATAGCGGAGGGTGCGCCAAGCGCCATCCAAAAGCTGCGGAGTCCCATGCAACGGGCTCTGCTTGCCGCCGTGCTGGACGGCGGCCGCCAGACCGATAAGACCTTAATGGAGCGCACCGGCGCCAGCCGGGCTCAGCTGAACTCCCTTGTGCAAAAGGGACTGCTAAACAGCGAAAAAGAGGCGGTTTGGCGCGATCCCTACAAGGAATTCAAGACCGTGCCTCCCCCGCCCCCCGTCACTCTGAGCGAGGAGCAGGAGGCGGCCTGTGCCACCATCCGCGCTCTGTATGAGACCCACGAGCCCAAGGGCGTTCTGCTCCACGGCGTAACGGGAAGTGGCAAGACGCAGGTGATGAAGGCCATGATCGACACGGTGATCCGCGACGGACGCTCCGTGATCATTTTAGTACCCGAAATTGCCCTGACCCCCCAGACCGTATCCATCTTTTGCGGCTACTACGGCGATCGGGTGGCGGTAATGCACTCTGCCCTCAGCGCCGGTGAGCGATCCGACGCCTGGCTGAGGATCCGGGACGGGCAGATCGACGTGGTGATCGGCACCCGATCCGCCGTTTTTGCGCCCCTGCCGAACCTTGGCATGATCATTCTGGACGAGGAGCAGGAGCACACCTATAAATCCGACATACCCCCCCGCTACGACGCCCACGACGTAGCCAGCTTCCGCTGTATGCAAAGCGGGGCGCTGTTGCTTCTGGCCTCTGCCACCCCCTCCCTCACCTCCTACTACAAGGCAAGGAGCGGAAAATACACCTTGGTGGAGCTGACCAAGCGATACGGCCGGGCGCGCTTGCCCATGGTCATGCCCGTGGATATGCGGGCGGAGATCAAGGCGGGCAACACCTCCGTGTTCAGCACGGCCTTGGGGGAGGCACTCCGCGAAACCCTCGCCCGGGGCGAGCAGGCCATCCTGTTTTTGAACCGACGGGGCTACCACAACTACATCGCCTGCCACGATTGCGGCGAGGTGCTGGAGTGCCCCAACTGCAGTGTTTCCTTAACCTATCATAAGCACGGTCTCTCCCAGCATCGGCCGGGACGGGCGGATGCCGGAGGCACGCTGGTTTGCCACTACTGCGGCTACCGCATTCCCACCCCCGACAAGTGCCCCTCCTGCGGGAGCGAGCATCTTTCCTACACGGGGCTGGGCACCCAGAAGGCCGAGGCAGAGCTTGCCGAGCTTTTGCCGGAGGCCAAGGTTTTGCGGATGGACGCGGACACGGTGAAAAATAAAGAGGCCTATGAGGAAATGCTCTCCGCCTTCCGGGCGGGCAAGGGCGATATTCTCCTTGGCACCCAGATGGTGACCAAGGGGCACGATTTTCCGAACGTGACCCTTGTGGGCGTGCTTCTGGCCGATGCCTCCCTGTATGCGGGAGACTTCCGGGCGGCGGAGCGCACCTTCTCCCTTGTGACTCAGGTCATTGGGCGAGCCGGACGGGCCAGCGCCAAGGGACGCGCCATCATCCAGACCTTAAACCCGCAAAACGAGACCCTTTTGGTCTCGGCGGAGCAAAATTACGTAAAATTCTACCAGAAGGAGATCGAGCTGAGGCGAGCCTTTTTGTTCCCGCCCTTCTGCGATATGGTGGAGATCTCGCTCAGCAGTACGGACGAGACGCTCCTCTCACAGGCCTCCGTTCGCCTGTCCTCCTACATGGCGGAAAAGATAAAAAAGGAATACGCCGACCTGCCCTTGGTGCTGTACGGGCCCTTTGATGCCCCCGTTTATAAGGTGCAGAACCGCTATCGGCGGCGTATGATCGTAAAATGCAAGCTGAATCGGCGAAGTCGCGCCATGTTCCGCGACATTCTCTCCGATTTCGGCAAATCGGCCGGCTCCCGTGTGACCGTCTCTGCCGATTTTAACCCCACCAACATCTGACACACGGAGAAGGGAGCCAAATTATGGCGATTCTCAACATTTTAAAGGACACCGACCCTACCCTGCGCAAGACCAGCCGGGAGGTTGCCGATATTACCCCTCGCATTCTCACTCTGCTTGACGATATGAAGGACACCATGCGTGCCGCCAACGGCTGTGGTCTGGCCGCAGTGCAGGTGGGCGTGCTCCGCCGCATTGTGGTCATTGAAACCGAGGAATCCGGCTACATTGAGCTGATCAACCCGAAGATCGTAGCCTATTCCGGCCGCCAGCAGGAGGCCGAGGGCTGTCTTTCTGTACCCGGCCGCTGGGGCATCACCGACCGCCCCATGCACGTGACCGTCAAGGCCCTGAACCGCAAGGGCGAGGAAATTACCCTTACCGGTAAGGATCTTTTGGCCCGTGCCTTCTGCCACGAGCTGGACCATCTGGACGGCGTGCTGTTTACCGACAAGGCGATCCGCATGCTCTCCCGCGATGAGATCGAGGAGGGCTAAGACCCGATGAAGATTTTATTCATGGGCACGCCCGACTTTGCGAAGACCATCTTAGAAGCTCTTTACACCGACGGTGAGGAGATCGTAGGCGTGGTGACCCAGCCCGACAAGCCCAAAGGAAGAGGCTACGTGCTGACCCCTCCTCCTGTGAAGGTCTATGCCGAGTCCGTGGGTCTGCCCGTTTACCAGCCCATCACCTTAAAGGACGGTGCGTTTCTCCCTGTGCTCGAGGAGCTTAAGCCGGAACTGATCCTCGTTGCCGCTTACGGCAAAATTCTGCCGAAATACGTGCTTGATTACGCCGTGCACGGCTGTGTCAACGCCCATGCCTCCCTGCTCCCCAAGTATCGGGGTGCCGCGCCCATTCAGCGCGCCATCCTCGACGGCGAGACGGAGACGGGTGTCACGGCCATGCAGATGGACGTAGGCCTGGACACCGGCGATATGCTTTTGGTCGAGCGGGTTGCCATTACCCCTGAGGACAATTTTGAAACCGTACACGACAAGCTGGCTGTGGCCGGCGCCACCGTGATCCGCAAGACCGTGGCCGCCATCAAGGCCGGCACGCTGACCGCTACCCCCCAGCCGGAGGAGTTTACCTACGCCGCCAAGATCGAGCGGGCGGACTGCATTCTTGATTTTTCCGCCGCCGCCAAGGACGTGCACAACCGCATTCGCGGTCTCTCTCCCATTCCCCTCTCCCAGACCAGAACTCCCGACGGAAAGCTCCTCAAGATCGTGGAATCCGTGCTTCTCGACGAGAAGACCGACAAGGCCCCCGGCACGGTGCTCTCGGCTGACGCCGCCGACGGATTGTTCCGTGTGGCATGCGGCGACGGCGTGATCGGTATTTGCCGCTTGTTACCCGAGGGCAAGGGCCGCATGAGTGCCGCGGACTTTATCCGGGGTCGCAAGATCGCCGTAGGCGATGTATTGAAATATGAGTAACGCAGAAAATCCCCGTCAGTTAGCGCTCCGCTCCCTTGTCCGATGCGAAAAGGACGGGAAATTTGCCAATTTGGAGGTGAACGCCGCCCTCCGGGGCGCCAACCTCTCCGACCTTGACCGCGGGCTCTATACCGCCCTGGTCTACGGCGTGGCCGAGCGCGCCCTGACCCTTGATTACATGATCTCCGCCCTCTCCGACCGACCGATCGGTGAGTTGGATGCGGAGACGAAAAACGCCATCCGCATGGGACTGTATCAGCTCCGCTTTATGGATAAGATCCCCACCCACGCGGCGGTATCCGAGAGCGTAGAGGCCGTCGGCCGCCGAAGCCGTGGCTTTGTCAACGCCATTCTCCGCGCCTATTTGCGGAAAAAGGATGCCATCGTATACCCGGAGCGCGCGGACGGCTTTGACCGCTATCTCTCCGTTAAGCACGCCATCCCGGAGGCCATTTGCCGCCTGTGGCGGGAGGGCTACGGGGAGGACGTGGCGGAGGCCTTGGCCGAGGCGGCCAACTGGCAGACGCCCCTTACCCTGCGGGTAAACACCGTAAAGACCGACGCCGCATCCCTCCTTGCCGCCCTGGCGGAGCGAGGTGTTGAGGCGGAGGTGCATCCCGTATTTGCCGATATGCTGACCGTCCGGGGCGGTGGTGCCATTTCCCGCCTGTCCGACTTTATAGAGGAAGGACGGTTCTTCGTGCAGGACCCCGCCTCCCGCGCCTGCGTTTGGGCCTTGGGAGCAAAGCCGGGAGAGCGCATTCTGGATACCTGCGCCGCCCCCGGTGGCAAGAGCTTTTCCGCCGCCGTTCAGATGGAAAACCGGGGCGAGCTCCTTAGCTGTGACCTGCACAAAAGCAAGATCTCTTTGATTGAATCCGGCGCCAAGCGCCTTGGCATTACCATTCTCCGTGCCGAATGTCGGGACGGAAAGGAATTTGTCCCAGCGGATGCGGAGGCTTACGACCGGGTTTTGTGCGACGTGCCCTGCTCCGGCTTGGGTGTCCTTGCAAAGAAGCCGGACATCCGCCACCGCCCCTTGGACGGCATGGACGCCCTGTGCGCCACCCAGCGGGCCATCCTCTCCACCGCCGCCCGCTACGTGAAGGCGGGAGGCACCCTTTGCTACTCCACCTGCACCCTGAATCCCCGGGAAAACGAGGAGGCGGTACGGGAGTTCCTTGCCGGCCATCCGGAATTTGCCCCCGCAGACTTTGCGGTGGGGCCCATCCGCTCCCGGGAGGGAATGTACACCTTCTTCCCCGGGCCCATCAGCACCGACGGCTTTTTTGTGGCCGTAATGAAACGAAAGTAAGGAAGGTTACCGAAGCCCATGAGCTACGACCTTTTATCCATGTCCCTCCCCGAGCTTGAGGACTTTGTGCTCTCCCTCGGCGAGGCCAAATACCGCGCCAAGCAGATCTTTACCGCCCTGCATCGGGGCGTGCCGGTGGCAGACATGTCCAATCTCTCCCGCCCCCTGCGGGAAACCATCGGAGCCGTGACCGAGTGGCGCCTGCCACGGGTCAAGACCCGGCTGGTCTCGGAGATCGACGGCACGGTAAAATATCTCTTTGAGCTTTTTGACGGGGAGTGCATCGAGTCCGTTTTTATGCGGTACGAGCACGGAAACACCCTGTGCATCTCCTCCCAGGTGGGTTGCCGCATGGGATGCAAGTTCTGCGCCTCCACCTTGGCGGGACGGGTGCGCGACCTTGCCCCCTCGGAGATGCTGGGTCAGGTGATTGCCGCCCAGTCAGACACCGGTGAGCGGATCTCCAACATCGTGATGATGGGCATTGGCGAGCCCCTTGACAACTACGATAATACCGTAAAATTCCTCCGGCTGGTCTCCGCCCCCGAGGGGCTGAACATCGGCCTGCGCCACATTTCCCTCTCCACCTGCGGTTTGGTGCCTAAAATCGAGGCGCTGGCGCAGGAGGATCTGCCCATTACCCTGTCCATCTCCCTCCACGCCTCCGACAACGAGACCCGATCGGCCATTATGCCCGTCAATCGGAGCTATCCCGTGGAGACGTTGCTTGCCGCCTGCAAGCGCTACTTTGACAAAACCGGTCGGCGGATTTCCTTTGAATATACGCTGATTCGGGGCAAAAACGACGATACGGCCACCGCCGAGCGGCTGGCGGCCATCCTGAAGCGGCACGTGGGCCGCATCTGCCACGTAAATCTGATTCCCTTAAACGAGGTCAGCGAAACGGGTCTTTCCGCCCCCACGCGGGAGAGCATCCGCCGCTTCCGCGAGACCTTGGAGGGTCACGGCATCAACGCCACCGTCCGCCGCCGTCTGGGCTCGGACATCAACGCCTCCTGCGGACAGCTCCGCCGAGGCCAAATGAACAAGGAAATCCATTAAAACCAAAGGAAAGGAGGGGTCGTCGGTGAAGGCCTACGGATTATCCCACATTGGCATGAAGCGCGCCGTCAATCAGGACGCCTTCGTTATAAAAGATTACGCCCCCGGCGCACTCCTGGCCGTAGTTTGCGACGGCATGGGCGGCACCATGGGCGGCAAGGAAGCCGCCGAGATCGCCTCCCGCACCTTTGTGGCGGAATTTGATAAGCACCTCTCCCCCATTTTGTCCCGCAAGCGGATGCCCAAGGCAAACGACGTGGGCAAGGCCTTGCAAAAGGGCGTCAGCGCCGCCAACGCCGCCGTGCTCACCTACGCGGAGCACCATCCGGACCTCCGCGGTATGGGAACCACCCTTCTGGCTCTCTTTGTCTGCGGGCGGGAGCTTTACTACGCAAACGTGGGTGACAGCCGTCTGTATCTTTCTACCGGAAAATCCTTGCGCCGTATGACCAAGGATCACTCCTACATTCAATATCTGATCGACACCCAGCAGATCACCGAGCGGGAGGCGGCCAAAACCAAGGGGCGCAACCTGATCACCCGTGCCGTGGGCACGGAGCGCTCGGTTCAAGCTGATCTGTATCGACACGTATTGCCCGAGGGCGGCGAGGCGACGGCCCTGCTCTGCTCCGACGGACTTTACAACATGGTGCCGGAAAAGAACATCCTCCGCATTCTCAACGGCTCTACCCTGATTCGCTCCGAGAGCCTGGAGAGCCGCGCCAAACGCCTGATCGAGACCGCAAACAAGAACGGTGGAACGGACAACATCACCGCCGTCCTTGTGAAGCTGGCGTAAGGAGGCACAATGGAACGTTCGGAACAGTTCTTCGGCCGGGTGCTTGACAGCCGCTTCCGCATCGATCGTCTGATCGGCTCCGGCGGCATGGCCGACGTGTACCTCGCCACCGACCTTGTGGCAGAACGCGAGGTAGCCGTTAAAATTCTGAAAAGCGAAATTTCCCGGGAGGAGGCGGCCATTAAGCGCTTCGTAAACGAAGCCAAGGTGATCTCCATGCTCTCCCATAAAAATATCGTCTCCACCTTCGGCGTGTCCCTGAAGGGCAAGCTGAAGTACATCGTTATGGAGTACGTCCACGGCATCACCCTGAAAAATTACATGAAAAAGAAGGGTACCCTGTCCGTCAGCGAGATCCTCTGCTACACGGAGCAGATCCTTGAGGCCTTGGAGTATGCCAGCAGTAAGGGCATTGTGCACCGGGACATCAAGCCCCAGAACATTATGCTTCTGAAAAACGGCTTTATTAAGGTGACGGACTTCGGCATCGCCAAGCTCCCCACCTCCGAGACCATTACCCTGCCCGACAAGGCCATCGGAACGGTGTACTACATCAGCCCCGAGCAGGCCAAGGGAGGCAAGATCGACGTGCGCTCCGACCTGTATTCCCTGGGCATTATGATGTACGAGATGGCCACGGGAAAGCTACCCTTCGTCAGCGAAAGCCCGGTCAGTGTGGCCATGATGCAGATCAACAAGGCCGCCGTCGCCCCCCGCAAGCTGAATCCGGAGCTCCCCATTGGACTGGAGCAGATCATCAACATTGCCATCAAGAAGGATCCCCGCGACCGCTTCCAGAGTGCAGCGCAGATGCTTTCCTACATCCATAAATTCAAGCGGAACGACCGCATTGTGTTCCACCCCACCCAGATGAAGCGGAAGCGCCCCCTCTTTGCCCGCTTAGGTGCCCGCCTGCAGGGATGGCTTGAGCGCCGGCGGCAAAGCCGCAAGACCCGCGAACCCATCAACCCCTACGCGGTGGCCATCGGTGCGCTTTCCGCCGCGCTGATCACTACCCTTGTGGCCGGCGGGCTGATCATCGGCGGGCTGATTCGCACAAAGGACCACGTTTCCACCCTGGCCGTGCCCAACCTTGTGGGTCAGAGGTACACGGAGGAGCTGGCGGAATATCTGACGGAATCGGAGTATTTCCTCTTCTCGGACGCCTCCGTCCTCTACCTCTATAACGCGGATGCCCCCGTGGGCACCGTGCTGTCCCAATCCCCCGCGCCGGATACGGAGCTCCCCCTTGAGGAAGGGCAAAAGCACGCCCTGACCCTGACGGTCAGCGCAGGCGACAAGGACTCCGTTATGCCCAACCTCCGCTACCTCTCCTACGAGACGGCCGCCGAGCACTTGCGCAAGGAGGGCATCCTCCACACGGTCAAGGAGGTTTACGATGATGTGATCCCCAAGGGACACGTGTGCCGCGCCTCGGTCTCCGCCGGAGATACCGTGCTTTACGGCACGGAGGTAACGGTTTACGTAAGCCTTGGTCCCCAGGCCCTGTCGGTACCCGCTCTGATCTCCCTGACGGAGGCAGAGGCCGCCCGGCAGATCGCCTCCCACGGCTTTGTTTTGGGCGAGGTTACCTACGTGACCTCCGAGAGCCCCGTGGGAACGGTGATTTCCCAAGGGGTGGACGCCTATACCTCCGCTCCCAAATATTCAAAAATCGACCTTGTGATCAGTCTGGGAGCAGACTGATCCGGCGAAAGGAACTCTATGTCTGAAAAAAAGAACCTGACCGGCACGCTGATCAAGGGCGTGGGCGGTCTATACGAGATCGAGGTGTGCGACGAGGGCACCTACCGTCTGGTTCACGGCCGGGCGCGGGGCGTTTTGCGCCACGAGAAGATCTCACCCCTGCCCGGAGACGCCGTTACGGTGTCCTTTGGTGAGGCTACGGAAACCTTTTTGGAGGGTGCCGATGCGGACACGGCCATCGATGCCATTCTGCCTCGGAAAAACGCACTGGTGCGTCCGCCCCTTGCCAATCTGGACTACCTGTTTCTGGTGCTTCCGGCCGCCAACCCCACCCCCATGCCGGAGGTGGCGGACAAGCTGATCTGCCTGTGCGAGACCAAGGGCATTGAGCCCGTGGTGGTTGTGACCAAGGAGGACCTGGACGGACAGACCGCCGAAAAGCTGGCGCGGCTGTACCGTCGGGCGGGCTTTACCGCCTTTACCCTCAGCACCGTTTCCGGCGAGGGTGTGGAGGCCTTCCGCACCTATCTGAAGGAGCTGTTCCACGGAGATTCCGCTCGGATCTGCGCCTTTTCCGGCGCCTCCGGTGCGGGCAAATCCTCTCTTATGAATATCCTGTTCCCCACCCTTTCCCTGGAGGCCGGCGAGCTGAGCCGCAAGATTGGGCGGGGCAAGAATACCACCCGCCACACGGAGCTCTACCGCATCTCCGAGCTGTTTGGGGCAGGCTACTCCGGCTATTTGGCGGATACCCCCGGATTTTCCATGCTGGACTTTACCCACGGCTTTTCCTTCCCCTTAAACGAGCTGGCGCACACCTTCCGCGAGTTCCGTCCCTACATCGGCGGCTGTCGGTACACCAAGTGCACCCACACAAAGGAAGAGGAATGTGCCATTCTTGAGGCGGTAAAGGAGGGCATCATTCCCCGCTCCCGCCACCGAAGCTACGTAAGCATGTACGGGGAGCTGAAGCAGATTCCCGAGTGGAAAAGGATGAAAATGAATGAAAATAAGTAAACGTGCCCTGATCTTTACGGGGGGCAGTCTGCCCGATCGGACGGAGCTTTCCCTCCGAGAAAGCGATTTTATCATTGCCGCCGACAGCGGCTACGACGTGTGCCTGTCCCTCGGCATCCGCCCCGATCTTTTGGTGGGGGATCTGGATTCCGTTGTTTGCAAGGACATTGACCCCTCCTTACCCAAAAAGCTGATGCCCACCCACAAGGACGTGACGGACACCATGCTTGCCTGCCAGTGCGCCATCGAACACGGCGCCACGGAGATCGTGATTCTGGGCGGCCTTGGCGGACGGGAGGATCATTCCCTCTCCAACATTTTTTACTTGGAGAACCTGAAAAACCGAGGGGTGGAGGCCTGTATCCTTGACCAGCGGAACGAGATCCGTCTGCTGTCCGACGAGGTAGCAGTCATTCCCCGCTCCCACATGAAATACCTGTCGCTCTTTGCGCTGGATGCCTGCACCGTTACGGTGGAGGGCTGTGAATATCCCCTGAAGGACTATGAGCTGACCCGGGAAAACTCCTTTGCCGTCAGCAACGAGATCACCGCCGACGCGGCTCGGGTGACCGTGCGCGGAAAGGTTCTCTTGGCACAATCGCGGTAAGCGCATATACTGATACCAAAGTAAACCGACCGAGGTATCCGTATGAAAATTGTGGTTTTGCGCCCTCCGCGCCTGCTTGCCCCCCTGCTCCGCCGCATCTTTCGCCTCCCCAAGCGGCCTTAATCCATCCTGCGACCAAAAAAGAAAGCCATGATAAAGCAAAATCGGCGCTTTATCATGGCTTTTTTACGTTCGCTTACCTGAACAGAGCAAGAAGCTCCGGCTCGGTGAAGTGCATGCCCATTTCCTCGGCGACGCTGTGCCAGAAGGCCTCGTCGTCCATCCGGTCGGTGTTCTCCCCCGCCCGCTCATAGGCACGGTGAAGCATGGGGATCATCCATTCCTCGCCGGTCAGCACATCGTAGAGAACGCCGATGGCCCAATACTTGGCCACGGGCAAAAGGTGGGACATCTGATGGCGGACGGCGGCCTCCACATCGTAGGGAAGCTGTCGGAGCTCACAGGACACGCGGCCGTCCTCCACGTCCAAGAGCGCATACTGGGTCAGATAACCGTAATTCCGGGGCACGCCCACGGAGCCGGGGTTGATGATCTGCTTGCCCTCCCGCTCCTCGGCGTACTGCTTGTGGGAATGTCCCGTCAAAAAGCAGGTGGTGCGCATTCCCTCCACCATGGCCGGAAAGCGCTCATGCTGGGGATCAAAATAGTGGCGGTCGTCCTCCTCCGCCGCGTGGGCCAGCTCCACCGGCAGGCCGTTGATCTCCACCACGGCATAGGTGGGCAGGCTTGCAAAAAGATCCAGATCCGCCTCGGTCAGGCTGGCGTAGGTATAATACAGCGATCCGCTCCGGGTGCCGGGGGCAAAGTGATGCATCCCCTGCCGATTCTCCAGCATATACCGCTCCCGATTGCCGCGCAGGCAAACGGTGGGATGGGTCTGCCGGATGGTGTACAGAAGATTCAAGGTCTCCCGGGGCATGGAAAGATCAGATACGTAGTCGCCTAAGAACACGAATCCCTCCGCCCCGCGAAGGAGCGCATCCTCGTAGCAGGCGCGGAATGCATAATAATTGCCGTGAATGTCCGACAGAACCGCCACACGGCGGCAACGTGCTAACGTGTACATGGTTTTTTCCTTACTATGTAATAAAATTCACTCCGCCCGCAACGGAAGCGACTTTTGGGCGTCGCCCTTCCCCATCGAAACAAGTTTTTTGAGCGTGGGGAAAAAGAAGAACAGCATCGTCCCGATGGAAAGCACCCAGCTGACGGGCCAGACAAGATACAAGAACGTAAGATTGGGCATAAGCGGAAAGATGGTGTAGACCCACACAAAGCGGAACACGCACATATAGAGCAAGGTCACTACGGTAGGAATCACCGACCGACCCATACCACGCATAGCGGCGCACAAAATCTCGTTGAGGCCGCAAATAAAGTAGGTGCTGGAGATAATGACCATCTTTTGACAAGAATAGGCGATGACCGCCGGGTTGTCCGACATAATGGAGGACAGCTCCCACGAGAAGATGGCGGAAAAGGCGCCGATGGTGGCACCGATAAGAACCGTCAGAAGCATCCCCCGTCCCACGGCCTTAGACGCTCTCTGCGGGTTGCCGCAGCCGATATTCTGGCTGACGTAGGGCATGACGGCAAGAGAAGGAGCGATCACGATTTGGTACAAGACGCCGTCAAAATTGTTGGCAATGGAGATTCCTGTGGTGGCGTCGGGGCCAAAGCTGTTAACCGTGGCCGCAATGATTACGTTTGCAATGCAATACAGCGCCTGCTGAAAGCCGGCAGGCACGCCAATGACCAGCATTTCACTCAGCTCCCGGCGATAAAAACGGAGTCGGCTCCGTCGAATTTTTACCGTACCCGTATTTTTTGCAAGAGCAATGAGCGCAAGAATGGCAGAAACCGCCCATGAGATAACCGTCGCAATGGCAACACCCTCGACACGCATGCCAAGACCGGCCACAAAAACAAAATTAAGAATCACGTTGATCACGCCACCCAGCGTTAAAAACAGCATGGGGCGACGGGTATCGCCCGACGCGCGTAAAATGGACGCCGAGAAATTATAAACCATGAGGATCGGAACGCCCGCAAAGTAGATGCGGAAATAAAGCGCCGCCTGAGGGAGAAGCATCGGGTCGCAGTTTACCATGCGGAGAAAAACCTCCGCAAAGGAGATTCCGATGCCGGCCAGGACAATTCCACCCAAGGCCGCAAGAAGTATGGCCGTTCCCACAGCTCGATCGACCCGCTGATCCTCGCCGCGGCCGATGTATCTTGCCACGGTCACGTTGGTTCCTGCAGAAATACCAATGAGAAGTCCTGTGATCAACACAATCAAGCTTCCGCAAGCGCCGACGGCCCCTACGGAGTAGCCCCCATCGGTATCGTATATTTTTAAAACCGTCATATCCGCAATGCTGAAAAGGGATTGCAAAACGTTCATGACCATAATGGGAAGGGCGATGGCAACAAGGCCCTTGACAATCGAGCCCGAAAGCATATCCACTTCATGATTCCTTAATCGCATATCCGGACGTCACCTCACAAGAAAGCAATATCACCGAATATTATATCACACTCCGTTAAAAAAGCAAGCATGAAAAAGAGGACGGATCCGTTGCTCGCCCGCACCTTCGCCCCATTTTTGAAGCCGTCATCATTTGCCGAAGGCGAATTTCGTTGAAAAAAGCACACATTGTCTTGGTAGACAAATGTGTGCTTTTTTCTGCCTTAAACGAGTGAAAAGGTGTCTGAACATAGGTAAAAACGAACAAAAGGTGTCTGGTATGTCATCAGCATTTAATCATTAAAACGCCTCGACATTTCTTCTGCATCATATTCGAGAAAATACGGTTTCAATTTGTTATAAAATTCTCGCATTTTTTCTTTTGTCGCAAAAACAATATCACAACCTCTATCGTCATAAATGCTTAAAATGCATTCGTTTTCAAAAGACACAAAATGTACTGTTCTTGATCCCCATGAAAAATTTTCTATTGCTCTTTTTTTGTAAGGATACTTGGAATCTGCATAGCATATAATACGATTTTTTTGAACATTATTTTCTTTTTCATCTTCGTCAAGCGGAATGTTGAATACGATGGTGTTTTCATATTTGTTTACATGCTGTGAAAGAAATTTTATATTCCGTTTGAAATATCTAATGGTATTATTGACGTTAATTCCATCCCACGAAGAAACATCTTCAATATAATGATCAAAAAATATAGCATCGGGCGGATTTTGAAAAAGAATATCAAATATTTCAAAAGCTCGTTTCTTGGCATTTTTTAAATATACACGATTGGAATCGCCTATCCCCAATTCACATCTGAATGCAAAAGGGTGATTATAAAACCAAGGTTGTTTATACGAAAACGATGCGTCCGTAATCAAGCTTTCAATTTTACTGTTTGACTTGTTCTTTGCATTCACAAAATCACCGCCTTTCTGCCGTTATTATATCATAGCACGGTAAGTCTTTCAAGTGAAATATTCGGCACCTGCCGAATGTGAAATAATTTCCTTTGGAAATTGTGAAATATTGCTCCTTCGTCGCAATGTGAAATGAAATTCGCCCATCACATTTGCGTAGCAAATATTTCACAGCGAAGCTATTTCACATGGCAAAGCCATATTTCACTCGCCGAAGGCGAATTTCGTTGAAAAAAGCACTGCTTTCGCAGTGCTTTTTTCTGGTGGGGGCGGTAGGAATCGAACCTATGACCTCTTGCATGTCAAGCAAACGCTCTAACCAACTGAGCTACGTCCCCGGCGAGGGATAGTATAGCATACCCCTCGGCTCTTGTCAAGATTTTTCTCGCAAAGAGACCCCTTCTTTTTTATGCCGTCTGAAGAAGTAAGAACCCTTTCTTTTTTTGCAAAGAAAGGGTTCTTAGAAAATTCAATTGTGGTTTACGCCTCAGCGCCAAGAGCGAGAGCCTTGCGGTTTACGTCCATCATGTCGGCGCGCTTTGCGGAGATAACCTTCTTCAGGGCCGCGTCCACGCTCTCGGGGGTGTCCTCGCCGAGAACGGAGAGGATCTTGCCGAGGAGAATCATGTTGGCAAGAGTGGGCATATTGTTCTCGCTGGCCAGACGGGTGGCGGGAACCTTATATACGGTAACGTCCGTACGGGCTACGTCACGCTCGATGAGGGTGGAATCCATGAAGATGATGCCGCCGGGGGCAACGGCGCTCTCAAACTTATCAAGCGAGGGCAGGTTCATGGCAACCAGCACGTCGGGCTTCGAAACGATGGGAGAGCCAACGGGCTCGTCGCTGACGATTACGCTGCAGGACGCCGTACCGCCGCGCATTTCGGGGCCGTAGGAGGGCAACCAGCTGACCTGCTTGCCGTCGGTCAGTCCCTTGTAGGCTACAAACTTACCGGCGAAAAGGATACCCTGTCCGCCAAATCCGGAGAATAAGAACTGTGTCGTGCTCATCTTACTTTTCCTCCTTTGCGGCCGAGCGATCCTTGTATACGCCCAAGGGGTAGTAGGGGATCATCTTCTCGTCGATCCATTCCAGCGCCTTTTTGGGCGTCATACCCCAGTTGGTGGGGCAGGAGGAAAGAACCTCGATCAGAGAGAAGCCCTTGCCGGCGATCTGGTTTTCAAATGCCTTCTTAATGGCCTTTTTCGCATTCTTTACGTTCTTTACGTTGTTTACGGTAACGCGCTCCAGATACTCAGGGCCCTCAAGCTCGGAGAGCATCTCGCACACGCGTACGGGGAAGCCGCAATGGTTGGTATCGCGGCCGTAGGGAGAGGTCTGGGTGACCTGCCCGGGGAGAGAGGTGGGTGCCATCTGACCGCCGGTCATGCCGTAAATGGCGTTATTGATGAAGATAACGGTGATATTTTCGTTTCTTGCGGCGGCGTGTACGGTTTCTGCCATACCGATGGAGGCAAGGTCTCCGTCGCCCTGATAAGTAAATACGATATTTTCGGGCAATGCGCGCTTAACGCCGGTGGCAACGGCGGGTGCACGGCCGTGAGCCGCCTCGATCATGTCGCAGGCGAAGTAGTCGTAAGCCATAACGGAGCATCCAACGGGAGCAACACCTACGGTTTTGCCCTCGATGCCAAGCTCGTCGATAACCTCGGCCACCAGACGGTGTACGATACCGTGGGTACAGCCGGGGCAGTAGTGAAGAGGCACGTCACACAGTGCTTCGGGTTTCTTAAATACGATCATTTGGTTTCACCTCCGTTTTCTGCAGCGGCCTTGATCGCCTCAAGCACCTGCTCGGGAGAGGGGATCATACCGCCAACACGGTTGCAAAGAGTTACGGGAACGCGGCACTCGGTGGCAAGACGAACGTCCTCGATCATCTGACCCATGGACATCTCCACGGAAATGAAGGAACGCACGGTCTTGAGTGCCTGCTTGAAGGGTGCCTTGGGGAAGGGCCAAAGGGTGATGGGACGGATAAGACCCACCTTGATGCCCTGCTTTCTTGCCTCGTTGATGGCGTTCTTAGCGACACGAGCGGCAATACCGAAGGCGGCGATGCAGATCTCTGCATCCTCCATCTTATACTCCTCCCACATCGCCTCGGTCTCCTCGATCGTAGCGTAGCGCTCATAGCGCTCGAAGTTGGTCTGTTCCAGCTTTTCGGGGGAGAGGAACAGGGAGTTTACCACGTTGTGGGGGCGCTTTTTGCCCGTACCGGTGGTAGCCCAGGGCTTTTCGGGCATGGGCTCAACGGCGAAATCAAGAGAAACAGGCTCCATCATCTGACCCATGGTACCGTCGGCCAGGATCATGGAAGTCATGCGATATTTATCGGCCAGAGCAAAGCCCTTAACGGTAAGCTCGGCCATCTCCTGTACGGAGGCGGGGGCAAGAACGATCATACGGAAGTCGCCGTGACCGCCCGCACGGGTTGCCTGGAAGTAGTCGGACTGGCTGGGCTGGATACCGCCGAGGCCGGGGCCGCCGCGCTGAACGTTTACAACGAGAGCGGGAAGGTCTGCGCCGGCAAGGTAAGAAAGGCCCTCGCTCTTAAGCGCGATTCCGGGGGAGGAGGAGGAGGTCATAACGCGAAGGCCGGTGGAGGCAACGCCGTAGACCATGTTGATGGCCGCGATCTCACTCTCGGCCTGAAGGAAGCAACCGCCGATCTTGGGCATACGCTTAGCCATGTAAGCGGCGATCTCAGTCTGGGGGGTAATGGGATATCCGAAGTAATGACGACAGCCGGCGATGATGGCGGCCTCGGCAATGGCTTCGTTACCCTTCATTAAAACTTTCTCTGCCATAGTATCACTTACCTTTCCACTTCAATGATGCAATCGGGGCACATAGTTGCGCAGAAGGCGCATCCGATGCAGGCGGCTTCGTTTTCCGCCTCTACGGGGTGATGACCCTTCTTGTTGATTTTATCGGGAGCGAGGCGAAGCACGTTTTTGGGACAGGCGTCCACGCACAGCCCGCAACCCTTACAGTTGTCGGTTTTGATGGTTAATTTAGCCATTCTATAAAACTCCTTTCGGTGGGATAACGTAGTTAGTAAGTTTTTGGTGGAGCTTTTTTCAAAAAGCTCAGCCAAAAGCTGGATTATATGGGCTTTTTCTGAAGCGTGAGGGGCAAAAGGTTCTCGATCTTACCCGCAAGCTGGGGGTAAAGGTCGGCCTTGACTGCCGTCATCCGGATCGGCAGGCCGCTAAGGGCAGAAACCTCCTCGCCGTACGTAACGGACGCAAGCACGTCCTCGGCGGTGGTCTCCTCCCCCAAGTTGGAATTGTTGACCAGCCCCGTAAAGGGGATCCGGCAGGCCGCCTCGATCTCCCGCATGACCTCCAAGGTGGAGGCCGCGTCCGGAGTTAAGGGACGGTACCGGTTAATGACCATCAGCATCTCGTAGCTGTCCTCGGCAAGGAGCGCAGGGGTCAGCCGGCCAAGAGCCAGAGCGCCGCGGTCGTCGCCGCCTACGTCAATGACGGCGTGGGTCGCCTTGTCGTCGGTGATCACGTAAAGATCCTCCGGCAGGGCGGGAATGTCTAAGTTGGTGTTGGCGTATTTCGAGCAGACCAGGCGAATGCCCGCCGCCTCAAACTCCGCCGTGCTATCCTTGGTGCGGAAATAGGGATTGACGATATCCAGATCCGCCACCGTCACCGCCTTGCCCTCCGCCCGGAGACGCAGAGCGTAGCTGACGGCTATGTTGGTCTTTCCGCTGCCGTAATGGCCGCAGAAAAGGGTAACTCGTTTCATGTTGACCTCTTAAAGCTTGTTTCGCTGGATCTTTCCGCTGACGGTCTTAGGCAGCTCGTCCCGGAATACAACCAGACGGGGGTATTTGTAGGGAGCGGTGTGATCCTTTACGTACTTCTGGATCTCCTTCTTCAGCTCCTCCGTGGGCTCGGTGCCACGGGTCAGCACAATGCTGGCCTTTACGATCTGACCTCTTACCTCGTCGGGAGCGGCAGAAACGCCACACTCAAGCACGTAGGGAAGCTCCATAATGACGCTCTCGATCTCGAACGGGCCAATGCGGTAGCCGGAGGACTTGATCACGTCATCCGCGCGGCCAACGTACCAGTAGAAGCCGTCCTCATCCCGCCATGCCAGGTCGCCGGTATGGTAGTAGCCGTCGTGCCAGACCTCTGCGGTCTTGTCGGGGGCGCCGTAGTAGCCGGTGAACAGGCCGCAGGGGGCGCCATTCTTTACGTTGACTACGATCTCGCCGGTCTCACCCACGGCAACGGGCTTGCCCTCGGAGTCGATGAGCGCCACGTCGTAGATGGGAGCGGGCTTACCCATCGAGCCGATCTTGTGGGGGGCACCGGTCATGTTGCCCAGAATCATGGTGGACTCGGTCTGACCGAAGCCCTCCAGAATGTGCAGGCCGGTGGCCTTTTCAAACTGATGGTAAACCTCGGGGTTCAGCGCCTCGCCGGCGGTGGTCATATGACGGATGGAGGACAGATCGTAGTGAGAAATGTCCTGCTTGATCATCATACGGAGCATGGTGGGCGGTGCGCAGAAGGTAGTAATATTGTATTTTGCAAACATGGGCAAAATGTCGGCGGCGTCAAAGCGGTCAAAGTCGTAAACGAAGGTAGCCGCCTCGCAGAGCCACTGGCCGTACAGCTTGCCCCACATGGCCTTTGCCCAGCCCGTATCGGAGATGGTGAAGTGCAGGCCGTCCGGGTCGGCGTTATGCCAGTATTTTGCGGTATGGAAGTGACCGAGGGGATAGCGGTGGTTATGCGCCGCGATCTTGGGATATCCGGTGGTGCCGGAGGTGAAGAACATAAGGAGCAGATCGTCGCCGCAGGGAGATGCCTCCGTGCGCTTGAAGTGAGTGCTGTAGAGGGTGTATTCCTCGTCGAAGGAGCGCCAGCCCTCCCGCTCACCACCGACGATGAGCTTATGACGGAGGCCGTCGTAATCCTTTGCGCCCTCCTCGGCGTTGGCGGCAGAATCGCCGTCAGCCGTGCAGATCAGGGCGGAGACGCCTGCGCTCTTGAAGCGATATTCAAAGTCGTGGGCAAGGAGCTGGTTCGTGGCCGGAATGGCGATGGCGCCCAGCTTGTTCAGGCCCAGCATAGCGAACCAGAACTGATAGTGGCGCTTGAGCACCAGCATCACGCGGTCGCCCTTTTTGATGCCCAGAGACTTGAAGTAGTTGGCGCACTGGTTGGAGGCGCGCTTGATGTCCTTGAAGGTGAAGCGGCGCTCGGTTTTATCCTTTGAAATATGGAGCATGGCCAGCTTTTCGGGCTCCCGATCGGCCAGCGCGTCCACCAGGTCAAAGGCGAAGTTGAATTTGTCGGTATTCTTAAAGGTGATGGAGGTGGGCGTGCCCTTTTCGTTTTCGGTCACGTCGATGAAGTTGTGCCAGATGCGATCCTTGGTATCCTTATGTACGGGCTTGTCGTCCGCCTGAATGGCCTTGGGGCTCAGCTCGGGAATGGGCTCGCCGGTGGGGTTCAGAACGATGGCGTAGAACACGCAGTCCCGACCGCCGGTGGCGATCATACCGTGGGGGGTGTCACTGTCAAAGTAAATGCTGTCGCCGGGGCCGAGGATCTCCCGGTGCTCGCCTACCTGCACGGTAAGCTGACCCTCAACGACGATGTCGCACTCCTGACCTGCGTGGGTGGTAAGCTCAATATCCTTCTGCTCCGCGGTGGGATCATACACGCTGCGCACGTAAAGGGGCTCTGCAATACGGTTGCGGAAGGCGTAGGCCATGTTGTAGTAGGTCATGCCGTGGGCGTGGGCGATTTCCTGTCCGTCGCCGGCACGGGTAACGGTAAAAGACTTCAGCGTGGGGCTCTGACCCTCGATAATATCGGTCACGTTGACGCCGAGGGCCATGGCACAGCGGTAAATAAAAGCAAAGTTCAGATCGGAGAGACCCGCCTCGCACTGGTTATATTCTTCGGTGGAAACGCCGGTCTTCAGCGCCATTTCCTCGGGGGTGTAGCCCTCGATCTCGCGGAGCTCGCGGATACGGCCGGCCATTTCCCGGATCTTAAAATCGAGTCCTGTGATTTGGTTCATTTTGTCCTCCTGCCCGGGGAACGAAAAAAGCCCCCGTCCCAAAGTAAAAAAGTCTTTGAGACGAGCGCCGTCATGCACCCGCGGTACCACTCAAATTGCGGAAGGATCCGCCACTCTTGGAGTCAAGCAACTCCTATGCGTTAACGCAGCAATCACGGAGGGGGTCTACGGTGTAAACACTTTCTTCCCCTCGGCTCGGAAGCTACCGCCGCGAACGCATCCCCATGGCTTGCACCGACCGCCAGTTCTCTGAAGGGGAGAGATATCCGCAGCCTCTTCGTCAAGGCCTTTTTTACAGAATACGGTCATTTTATCACATGTGTTTTTAATTGTCAAGAGATTTTGACATATTTTTGCACTTTGGTAAAGAATTGAAGCGCCCCTCTGCCGGACAAAGGGTAGCCGCACTCTTTTTTCACCCCGACACAGAATGGAATTTGACTTTTTCGGGCAAATTATGTATAATAATAGAAGAGAAAATAATGGGAGGCGCACATGAAAAAACGGGAACGACTGGAATTTTTACGTAATTTGCTTTTGGTGGTGGCCGGAACGGTAATTCTGGCCTTGGGAAGTGCTCTGTTTCTGATTCCCTTTGATCTGGTAGCCGGCGGCGTGTCCGGCGTGGCCATCATTTTAAATAAAGTATTTGCCGCACCGTGGCTGACCGTGGATCTGGCGGTAACGGTGCTGACGTGGGGTCTGTTTTTGGTGGGTCTTTTGGTGCTGGGACGGGATTTTGCCCTGAAAACGCTGGTTTCCGCCTTAATCTATCCCCCCGCCCTTTCCCTGTGTCTGCGGTTGGTCTCTCCCGACGTGCTGGGCGGATTTTTTGACCTTCGCCTGTCGGATTACAGCGATATTGCCATTCTGCTGGCGGCGCTCTTTGGGGGCGTGCTGGTGGGCGCGGGATGCGCCATCACCTTCCTTGGGGGCGGCTCCACCGGAGGCATGGATATTCTCGCCTTTGTGATCTGCAAGGTGTTTCCCCGGGCCAAGAGCTCGGTGGTGATCTTCCTTTTGGATGCGGCTACCGTGCTCCTTGGTGTGGTTGCCATTCAGAATCTGGCCGTCTCGCTCCTTGGCGTGCTGTCCGCCTTCGTTTGCGCCTTTGTGGTGGATCGGTTGTTCCTTGGTAGCTCTGCGGCGTACGTAGCCAATATTATAACCGACTATCCGGAAGCGATCCATCAGGGCGTAATGGAGCATTTGGATCGCACCACCACTCTCCTTGAGGTGGTTGGCGGCTACTCCGGCAAGAAAAAGAGCATGGTAATGGTGACCTTTACGGTCCGGCAGTACGCCGAGCTCCTTGCCTTGACCAACCGCGCCGACAAAAACGCGTTTATTACCATTCACCGCGCCCACGAAATCGGCGGCGAAGGATGGACGAGATAACCAGCGGGGGCATTTGCCCCCGCTGTCTTTAATTTTGGGTCGAGCTTTTTTGCCGGGAAGCCCCGGCTGGCAAGATCGCCGCTTGCGCACACGTCAACGCACAAACTCCCCCGAAGGTGTCGGGCGCGGAGCCCCACGTACACGGCATTTCTTTTTTGCAAAGCTTTTTTCTTTGTGCCTATAGCGTCAAAGAAAAAAGCGTCTAACGGACCGTGCATACTCCACGGCTACCGCCGGAGGAATCGCTCCAGCGTGCCGGCATCCGTCAGGTTCGTCCACGATAGCGGATTGTCAGGGACGCACTCACTCTCAGTCGCCTTCGGCGCCAGCTCCCTCCCGGAGGGAGCCTAACAAAGTCTTCTCCGCCGGTAGCCATGACGGTTGAGCGGCTTGCTTCACGCTTTTTTCTTTGGAGGCAGAAGGCCCAAAGAAAAAAGCTTTGCAAAAAAGAAAGGCCGTGCAAGGAGCTTTCGCTCGCTGCGGCGAGCGAGGAGCCTCCGCGGCTCCAGCGCGCAAGCTTTTTAAAAAAAGCTTGACCAAAAATTGCCGTCACCTTCGGGGGAGTTTGTGCGCTGACGTGCGAGCAGGCGGCGAGCTTAGCCGCGGGGCCTTCCCTGCAAACAAAGCGCCCCCGGGGTCGGCCTGAGCCGACGCCGGGGGCGCTTTTTACTGTTTGGAAGCCTTGCGTCAACCAGCCTTCTTCCCGCGGCGGAGCACAAGGAGAAGGTAAAGAGCAAGGGCAAGGAGTGCAACAAGAGCGCCAAGGAAAATGGAGGCGTTGGGGATAAAGGTCTCCACGCCGTCCTGTCCCAGAACCGTCTCCGCGTCGCGGAGGATCCATGCACCGATGGAGGGGCCAATGACACCGGGAATGAGCACCTGCGCCACAATGCGAAGTCCCTGGAACATACCGGAACGGTTCTCCGGCGTATGGTCACGGATGATAGCGCCAAAGGAAGCGGCGCCGGACAGATAGCCGCACATCATAAGCAACGAGCCGACAAATACCGGCGCGGTGGAGCGGCAGAAATACAGAATCAGATAACCTGCGCCCAAAAGCACAAGGGAGGGTAGTACACTGCGTCCAAAGCCCAAGCGGTCGTAGACCCGTCCCCACAAAACCGTAAAGATGGCCGCCAGGAGAATGGCCGGTGCCATGATCAGCACGTAGTTATCCATCCTCAGCGCGTCCGTGTAGTAAAGGATCAGATAGGGCATGAAGATCTGAATGGAAATGCCAAACAGCGCAAAGCCGCCGAGGCTGAGGTACATTTTTTTATTCTCCCGCACAACGGAGGGGCGGAAGCCATAGATGATGTTGGCAAAGTAGTTCCGATTCGCCTCCACCCGCAGAGCCGGCTCGGGAATCAGGAACAGGCCGAGAATGCCCATCAGAAGAACCACGCCGCCGATGATGCAGAAGATCACCGTCCAGCTCTTGGCAAGGGAAAGATCGAAGGACATAAAGCCGCCGAATACCGCAAGAAGCGCGATCAAGGGCATAACGGAGTTGATTCCCTCCGCCCGTCCGCGCTCGCCCTCCTCGGTCATGTCCGTCAGCCATGCGTTAAAGCAGGCGTCGTTGGCGGTAGAGCCAAAGAAGGTCATAAGGCAGTCAAGGAAGATTACCAGCCCGATGCACACCGTATACACCGAGGCCGCCATGGGAAAGAGGCCGCCAATCAGATCCGTGCGCACCAGCGCAAAGGCCAAAATGGAGATTCCCCACAGAATGTAGCCCCCGGAGATGAAGGCACGGCGCTTGCCCACCTTATCGGACAGGGCGCCCATCAGCACGGTAGTAAGGGTAGCCGCCACCGCGGAGGCAGAGACCATGAGGGAGATCTGGGCGGGGCTGGCACCGAACATCTCGTGAATAAAGACGTTCAGATACATATTCTCCACCACCCACGCGATCTGGCCCACAAGGCCAAAGATCACAAGAGAGAGGTAAAACCGTTTTTTCATCCCTTATTCTCCTTCCTTCTGCGGCGGAAAATGCGGGAGCGGAACAAAATCACGTTCATGACAAGGAAGAACGCAAGGAAGATCAACAGCGAAAGCACCGGCTCCTTGGGCACGTACGTGGCCAGAAGCATAATGGGGAAGCCGAACACGATGGCCGGGAAGTTCTGGTACACCAGATTATCCGCCACGGGAGACTCCATCTCCGGATCGATCTCGCGGAGGAGGATGATGCCCGTGCTGGCGGTACCCGTCAGCATGCCGTACATGGCGAGGAACTGGCCGTCCGTGTACTCGGGGAACAGCACCTTGGCCACCCACTTGTTGTAAGCGTAGGTGATCAAAAGACCCGCGCCGCCCAGAACCAGCATAATGCCCCAGTTGCTCTTGAGCACGTCCAGACGGATGGCCGCAATGCTGGCAACCACCATCAGATCGAAGAAGAAGCCGGAGATACGGTTCATTAAGAAGGAGTTGAGGTACTGCTTCTTGATTACGTTTTTGCGGTGGAGCAGGTTGGTGAGGAGCTTAATGGCCGTGGCAAGAAGCACGCCAAAGAGGAAGTTGAAGCCGTAAACCGTGGCCACCATACCCGGGAGCAGAAGGCCAAGGCCGTACATGACGAAGTAAGTGATCAGGTAGGTGCCCATAACAAAGGCCAGCTGAACGGTCAGCTTATCCATGCTTCCGTTCATGGGGATCTCGTCGTTGCCCTGCACCTGCTCGAACATGAGGATGCCCTCGCCCACGTCCGCGCCGCCCAAGCGGCGATAGCGACGGCGAATGCGCCAAAGGTGGAACACGCCGCCAAGGCTGGCCGACAAAAAGCCCAGCGCCGCAATGGTAAGGCCAAAGCTCTTGCCGCCCGCAAAGCCGAAGTCCGTCTCGTAAATGCCGCCGTAGTTCAGCGCCTGGCCGGGTCCCTGGCCGTATCCAAAGGGCAAAAGCACGCCGGCACCGGCAAAGAAGTCCGTGCGGATCGCCGCGTAGCCGATGGTAATGGCCAAGCCCACAACCGCTTGGATCAAATAGGTGGAAACAGTAGTAACACCGGTGTTGAAGATCTCAACGCCGCGCTTTTTGGTCAGCTTTTTCTCCGTATTGCGTAAGGTGGAGGCAATAAAGCCCAGCGCCAGCGCGTGATATGTAATGACCTCCAGCTGGCTGGAGCCGTTGCCGCCGAAGAAGCCCGTGTCAAAGAGCCCCTCGCCGGTGATGGCGGTATAAACGGAGGACACGATCAGCAGCATAATGCCGCCCAGCACGGAGGTGGGAATCAAGGATTCCTGCAAGGGACGAATTACTTTCTTTAACATATTAGCAGCCAGAAGGCTGAGCAGAAGGATGGCTAACAGATGGATGCCGCCCCACGCTTCAAAGTCCCAAAAATTCATGTTCTTGTTTTCCTTCCTTTTCGTTTATTGCGTGGTAATAAAGGTTGACGTATTTGATGGCGTTAAACCGCTTATCACCCTTGAACTGGTACAGCTTATCCTCAAAATAGAGGTTCAGCTTATTCTTACCAAGCACCGTAGCCGTGCGCACTCGGTCAAAGGGCAAAATCTGCGTGCCGGCAGGGGTGCGAACCTCATAGCGGTCACCGTAGATAGCCAAGGTGGCCTCCTTTGCGATAAGGTGCTTGCGGCGGTAGATCTCCACCTCCGAAAAACGGGCCTTATCCTCATAAATCGGCGTCTCACCGTAGGGGGTCAGGTCGAGGCGGCTAACAAAATCGCATTGGTAGCGATACCATTCGGTCATAAAACGGAAGGGGAACGGGCGATCCACGCCCTGCAGCTCCTTGGTGGGCAGGTAGCGCACCTCCGCGCCGCAGGTCAGGCACTTGACTGTATCCCCGTGGCTATCAAAGCGGGACAGGCCGCAATGGGGGCACACGTACACGGCGCGCTCTACGTATTCCGCCGCGTTTTTGTGGCGGTACTCACCGTCCACACAGCCCTCGTCGTTTTCCAGCGCCGTGCAAATGCGGGCGTACAACTCGTCGTCGGTCATGGCGCGGTATTCCTCGGGCTCAATGACCTCGGAAACGTAGCCGCGCATCTTACCCCGACGAACGCAGTCGCTCCAGCGGGGCTGAACGCCGTAGCCGCCCTCCAGGCGGTAGATGGCCACGGGCATTTTAAGGGCGCGAACCAGGGGCGCAACGGACTCCTTGATGTATTCCGTCCGACCGCTGAAGGTGCGGTTGCCCTCCGGCGCCAAGGTGATGGTTGCGCCTTCCCGCGCCACGCGAAGGGTGGTCATAACGGCGGAAACGTCGGTAGTCTGCTTTAAGATCGGAATGGGCGCCACCAGATACCGGATGATACTGGAAAGGAAGCCCTTGGAGAACAGATCCTCGCTTGCTATGTAGTAGACCGGCCCACGGAATGCCAGCCCCACGAAGAACTGGTCGAAGGCAGTCTGGTGATTGTATAATATAAGATAGGGACGCTTGCCTTGCTCCTTAAATTTTTCGATCCGGATGCCGTACCGAGCGCGGGCAATGGGGCCGAGAATGGCGGCCAACAGATTCCGCACCAATCGGTGCCGGGGCTTCATCCACTTTTTTCGTTTCTTCTTTGCCATAGAGCCTCCCCAAGGTAATCAATGCTAACTTATAGTATAGCACAAATCGACACAAAAATTAACCTTTTCTTAATTGTTTCTGAAACGAATTAAAATTTCAGTTTTTCTGCACAATCTCGCCCACCGTTTTTTGTGCGATTCGCCGCTTGCTCACTTGTAAGCGAGCACGATCACACGAAGGTGTCGTCACCAAAGGTTTGTTTTTTGCCTCGCTTTTTTTCAAAAAAGCGAGCGGGTTCGGGCAGCGCCCGAAGAAGCGGCGTTTTCTTTTCGCCAAGCCTTTTCTTTTGCGCCTACGGTCTCAAAAGAAAAGGCGTCGAACAGGCAGTACATCCGTCACGGCTACCGCCGAATGGAACAATCCCTCAGTCACCTTCGGTGACAGCTCCCTGAAGGTGAATTGCCCGGAGGGCAAGAGAAGCC
>JAGARU010000046.1 GCA_017622085.1 Clostridia bacterium
CCGGAGGTCGTGAGGTTCAAATCCCACCCCCGCAACCAAAACAAAGGACACCAAGCGGTGTCCTTTTTGTTTTGGTTGCCGCCTTCGGCGGAGGGGGCGGATTTGAACCTCCGTCACAGCCGGGTTCCCGGAGGGAGTGGGGGAACCCTGTGCAAACAATTGAGAATTGTTTGCGCAGGGCGAGTAACGCCGAAAGGGAGCTGAAGAAGCGAGCCGGCGAGCGCCGCGCGGCGACCATTGAGGCGGAAGGGCGATGAGCCGCGCTGATGATAAAACCGCCAAAATCCCACCCCCGCAACCAGAGAAAAGCCTTGGAGAATCAAGCTCCAAGGCTCTTTTTTTGCCCTTTTTGCCGTAGCACACAATGCCGAAGAATACCGATCAATTCCAATCTTTTTGGTCTGCTTTCTGCCGGCTCGTCGCTTTGGGATCAAAACCGGTTACGTATGGCGGTTTTGTTTGATTTGTCATGTCATTGAATGCGAAATAAAATATGGTATAATCATGTTATAAAAACCAAGGAGAAACCAGATGAAAGCACATAAATAGAAAAATCAATATTTATAGCATCTGTGGTTACTTGTGCAATATCTATTGAATCCATGATTGTTGGTATATTTTATAAATTAACTCCGCTGTGATTTCCGAATATGATTGCATGAGTGTTAAACTTGCAGGTGTTCTTCCCAAAGAAGTGTATGCGGGATTTGTTCCTGATGAAGAGCCGGAGCTGCTTTTCTGTATCGTTAAGATCTGCAAAGACATTCCCGAGAATATCAGCACAGATCTTTTCGATAAAATTTACGGTCGCCTGCGGTACAAGTGAACGCGGTTGCGCTTCGCATAAATGGAACGGGACATGGTTGCGCCATAATAGGATGACCCATGTAAAAAACAGATTGCAAAAGTCGTTGTAATGTTATGAGTCCAGGGAAACCAAAGCTTGTTGCTCTTCAGCCTTGTCAGAGGTGTCCTTCTCCCTTTTTGGATTCTTTGGAAACCATCCCTTTCTCACGCGCTCGCGTTGCTCGAAAAGCTCCTTGATGCTCCAGAAGCAGGAGCATCCGATGACACCGAGGCAGGAGGATAGAATTGTATTTTCCACAAAGAGTGACGCCGCCACAAAAACAACACCGAGAAGGATAAAGACAGGCCAGATCTTGCAGGAAAAATAATATTCTCCCTTAATGACGATGGGATGGAAAACACCGATCGTAAAAAAGGTGATCACCGCAATGATAATGCTACTGAAATGCATGGTCAATTCTCCTTTTGACTCTTGGATTTTGCAATTGGTGGAATCGTTTTCACTGCAAAGATCATGCTGAAAACGAAGCCGAGGTAAAGAATACCCAGGGCGACAAGGCCCCAAACGCTATCCCTTACAAGACAGCCGGCAATCACAATCTGCAAGGTGACGAAGGCACCCAATCTGATCTTGGCTTTTTTCGTCAATCCATTTGCGTCAAGATAAGGCTTCAAAAAGCGGATATAAGGACGGCTTTTTTGGAATTTCTTATGGAGCTTTTTTGAGCTTGATAGAAATGAAAAGCTACCCAGTAAGTAGAGAGGAACGGTGGGCAGAATGGGAAGAAAAATTCCTAACGTACCAAGCCCCACCGACCAAAGTCCCAAACCGATCCACAGGATCTGCCGCAGGGTCAAGCGAAAAAATCGCACACCAAAGCGAAGCCCCGCAAGGCTCAGCGCCGAGCCGAGGCCGGTATAGAAGAAGGCAAAAAACACCTCGGGCATAAAGCCTCCTTGACAGAGGGTGATGCCAAGCCCCATCATAAAGGCCATCATGAGATAGCCTTTTAGGTCAAAAAAGAGAAAAATAGACACCTTCTCCGCCTCATACCCCACAATGCGCCTTTCGTGCTTGTCCACAATTCTGTAAAACATAGCTGTAAAGCCCACGAAAACAAGAAAGGCAAACAGAGGAATGCCGAGATTCCACCATGCGGATCCTTTGCCGTAGGTAGAGAGAATGGCAGAGATGCCGATTCGCAGAATATTCACGCCTGCCGACAGCCATACCAAAGCGGCAACCAAAAGAAGAGCGCGTTTTTTGATCCTTAACATAGAGTCATCTTACAGATTAAAGATACTACTCAGCTTATCAAGGACAAGCTGATTTTCGTCTGATGCCATCAGCACGTCGGTGCCAAGCAGTACAAGCTGCATCATGGGGGAATCATATAGTTTCATGCTCGTTACTCCTTTACTTAGGTATTACCCACGAAGGGATACATCACTATAAATTAAATTTTACATAAAACGCTATGCCGTGTCAATTTACACGTCTGCTTTTTTTCGTATATCTGCTTATTTTATTGAAATGGGTTTGATAATGCTTGGTATGGGTGCATATTTCCTTCGTGTAAGTTGACACGGTCCGTTTTTCACTATATAATATGTAAAAAATACGCAACCAAAACGAAGCTTTCTGCCCCAAAGCGGCAACCTAATAGAATGGAACACGGTAACGGTAAACAAACGTTGCGGATTGAGGTAACATGAGAAGATTTTCTAACATATCCACCACGCAGATAGCAAGAATATGCGGTGTTTCGCAGGGGACGGTGGATCGGGCCTTGCATAACCGCCCCGGTGTGAATCCGGAGACGCGAGAGCGTATTTTGGCGGTTGCGCGGGAATACGGTTATGCCCCCGGCATTTCTGAAAAGGCGCGCTTTGGCGAGCATTCTATGCTGATTGGCGCGGTGCTGTACGATCTGTATAACGAATACTTTTCCAAGCTGGCCATGAGCCTGACAGAGGTGGCACGCCAAGCGGGATATTCGATCATCTTTCTTTTTTCTGAAAAGAAAATTGAAGAAGAGAAGGCGGCCGTGGATTATTTTCACTTTATCGGTGTTGACGGTATTTTGCTGTTTTCGGTTGGCAGTGATGACAGCGAGTATCTTTCTTATCTGAAATCTATCAAGCGTCCGCTTGTTACCATCGGCAACCGCTTGAATGGCATTGCCCATGTTGGTATTGATGACGAGGCGGCTATGTACGATCTGACACAGGAAATCGCAAGGACCGCAGAGGAGGGAGAGCTGCAATATTTCTCCCCCGTCGTGGCCAAAGCCTTAAATAAAGATAACGCACAGCTTTTGCGGCTACGCGGCTTTATGCGGGCGGCAGAGGAGCTGGGGCGTGACTATAAGATCGTGACGGACGAAGAGGAGCTTTCTCCGAAAACCGGTGGTATTATATGCTCTACCGACCATTACCTTTTGCGCGCTGTTGGTGCGCTTGGGCGGGATATAGAGGCAAAGCTGGCAGGCTTTGATAACACCTCCGTGCCCAAACGATTGAATATCCGCGCGGCATCGGTGGAGTATTCGACCGATGAGATCGCAGAGGAAACGATCAAATACTTGTTAGGCCGTCCGTATAATGCAAGGATCTCGCACCGGATCGTTTATAATGACGATTGAAAAATGCATGTATCAAAACGGCACTATTGTGCGAACAAAAGAGGACAGAGAAGGTAAGAATTCTCTGTCCTTTTTTGTATGTGCTACCTTCGTGAATACAAATGCAGATTTATTTTTTTCTAAAATTTTCGTGTAAATTGACACGGTTACACGAAGATGTTACAATGAAAAAAATATATAAGGATAAGTCTAAAAATCATAAGGCAAGGAGCGTGTATATGAAGCGATATTTACAAGCGTCTGTCCTGATCATGGCCTTAATCGGTATTTTTTTGACATTGGGATCCTTGATTGCTTCCTTCGGTGCTTGGAAGAACTATTATCAGTTTCCCTTGTTTATCGCTATGATCGTGGCCTTTACGGTTGTCTTGATCATCTGTCTCGTTCGTTTTCGCTTTTCCTTCAAAAAGATAGGCTTTTATCTCTGTCATGTCGGATTATGCATCACGGTGATCTTTTCTTTCGTTTCCTGGATTTTTCTGAAGGACAGCACGTTTTCTATTCCCATCGATCCGAATACGTATTATCGTGAGGTCGCGCAGGAGGATGGTAGCGTATTGGACTTTGGCTTTCAGATCTCGCTTGCAGCCTTCGATGTAGAAACCTATCTGCCCACCTACTGTCTCTATGATGAAAGCGGAGAGATGACGCCCGAGCACGTTCTGATAGAGACCGTCTCCCAAAACCGAAAGGGAATGTACGATATGGGGAAATATGGCACTGTAGCGGCCGATCAGCTACAGGCGTCATACGGCTATGCCGCCGTGTATAAGGTAGAGGGCGTCGGGCTTCTTGTTAAGCAAGAAGAGGCAGATAAAAACTATTATGCCGAGCTTCATATTCAGGACGGTGAAGAGCATACGGTGACGCTGTCAGTCAACAAGCCGTATACCTATCGCGGCTGGAAATTTTATCTGATGGGCTATGATGAGGCGCATGGGCAGTACGTGGATCTCTACGTAAAAAAAGATCCTGCCAACATTCCCTTGGCTATTGGCATTTGGATGACGCTGGTCGGTACCTTTGTAGAATGCTTCCATTTGTTTGAACGAAAGGGGGCCGAGCAATGAATGTGACCGAAATTTTGGCAATGTCGTTTGCCGGGGGGGCAGTTGCCTGCTACCTCGCGGCCGGTTCTCTGTTTTGCGCTAAAAAGAGCAGGCTTGCGTATATCGCGGCAATTGTTGGCTGGTGCTTCAATGTAGGCATCTTTATTCAAAACTGGTATATCAACGGCTATCCGCCCTTTGCCAGCATGTATCAGGTGCTGGGCGATATTTCTCTTCTGTTCGTTCTGCTGATGGTCTTTATTCGGCTACGCTATGCTGAGCACGGTCAACTGGCGCCGTATTTCTTCTTTGGCGCGGCCATCCCCTTGATTGGGACGCTGTTTATGGACAGAAATATGCACTGGTCGCTGATGCCGGCGTTGCGTTCTCCCTACTTTGTCCCGCATGTTTGCAGTTACGTGCTTTCCTACGCCCTTTGTGCCGTTGCCTTTTTGATAGGTGTGGTTGGCTTTTTCCGCAAGGATCGATCTGTGCGGCGTGAGAGGGCCATGTATTTGATTTTACGGATCGCTTTCCCGTTTATGGTGAGCGGGCTGCTGCTTGGTGCCTTGTGGGCAGATCAGGTATGGGGGAATTACTGGACCTGGGATATCAAGGAGGTATGGTCCCTGATCACCGCGGCGCTGTATCTTTGCTATTTCCACGCACGTCGCGTTGCGGGCATGAAAAAATATGCCGGCCTGTTTGCAACACTCGGCTTTTTCGCCTTGATCTTTACCTTCCTTTGTGTGAACGTTTTGCCGAATACGGGTGGCTCTCTTCACATATATACTTGATTTCTTTTACCGCTTTGGCGTATAAACAAAAAGGAGAAATGTTATGAAATCCATGTACATGAAAAGAAGTCTCTGCTGTATTTTGGCGGTGGTGCTGCTTGCCGGCGGGCTTTTGGCATTATGGCCCAGCTTGCGCTCGTTTGCTCTGGGCGACGATAGCGGCGAGACGGAAACACCCGAAATACGGTGGAACTTTGAACGCGGTGTTCTGGACCCGTTTCGCGTAACAGAGGGCGAGTTTGGCGTAGGCTTGATCGCCTCCTGGATCAACGAGCGCAACTATCCGAACGGAACGATCAATAAGGAAGGGAACTATTACCTTTCCACGGTAGAGACGGATACGACCAAGGTCGTCAACGAGGCCTACACCGGCGTGATCACCTCTCCCGCCTTCTATATGCTGGATCCTACCGTTACCTTGAAGCTGGGTGGTGGAACGAGCCCGAACAATTACGTGGCGATTGTGCGCGCATCGGATGGAGAGGAGCTGGCAAGAACAAGCCTTTCCGCTCTCCCGACCTACGAGTATGAGGGGACCACGTATGCCTCCGGGCATATGTTTACCGATGTGTCTCTGATCGTTCCCGAGGAAGAGTACACGGCAGGCATGGCGGTATACCTGAAGATCGTAGACGGCACCACCTCCTCTTGGGGCTTTATTACCGTCGATGATATCCGCTGTAAGGGTATGGTGGCTGATTTGTATATTCCTGACGAATATACGACCATTCATTGGAGTTTTGAGGATGGCACCATGGCCCCTTTTACCACGAAGGATGATTTTATACTGCCGAACATTTGTGACGATGAAGTGTGCTGGAACGGTACCGGAAAGTCCATGAATAAGGACGGCACCTACTATATGTCCACCATCGGCTCACACGGCACCCTCCATGGTACCCATATAAGCGAAGCCAAAACCGGCGAATTCGTTTCGACGGAATTCGTGTTGGATCCGCAAAATCCCACCGTTTCCTTCCGTATTGCCGGAGGCGCGAGCGCGAACAACTACGTGGCGATCTGCCGCGCGGCGGATGGCGAGATTTTGACGAAGATCAGCCCGACCGTACAAAGCGGAACCTACCATCCCCTTGTAGCGGTATCCCTGACAGTAGAAAATTATCAGGCAGGTACCCCGCTTGTGATCAAGGTCGTAGACGGAACAACCGCCGGCTGGGGCTTCCTGCACGTAGACGATTTCCGCTTTGCGGGAGCCATTCCGAAGGTGGAGTATTCGTATGACGACGTGGTCTGGAGCTTTGAGGATGGTACCATGGCCCCCTTTACCACGCAGGATAATTTTATACTGCCGAACATTTGTGACGACGAAGTGTGCTGGAACGGTACCGGAGAAGCCATGAATAAGGACGGTACCTACTATATGTCTACCATCGGCTCGCATGGCTCCCTCCATGGTACCCATATCAGCGAAGCCAACACCGGCGAATTCGTTTCGACGGAATTTGTGCTGGATCCGCAAAATCCCACCGTTTCCTTCCGTATTGGCGGCGGTACCAGCGCCAACAACTACGTGGCGATCTGTCGTGCGACGGACGGCGAGATTCTGACGAAGATCAGCCGCCCCGCAAAAAGCGGATCCTACCACCCCCTTACAGAGGTGTCCTTAACGGTTGACAATTACCAAGAGGGTACCCCGCTTGTGATCAAGGTCGTAGACGGAACAACCGCCGGCTGGGGCTTCTTGCACGTGGACGACTTCCGTTTTTCGGGTGCGTTTCCACAGTCGGAGTATTCGTATGCCGACGTGATCTGGAGCTTTGAAAACGGAACGATTCTTCCGTTTACCACCGAAGCGACCTTTGGCGGCGGTCTGCTTTCTACCTATGGCACGATTCCGCACGGTAGCTATTACCTGAACACCGTGCAAGAGGTGCCAAATGCCGGTAGCCCCTATAATGAAACCTATACGGGCGAATTTCTCTCTCCCCGTTTTTTGCTGGATCCCGAGGCGCCCTTTATCACCTTAAGCGTTAACGGCGGCAAAAACGGCAACTACGTAGCCGTTTGCAAGGCAGAGACAGAGGAAGAGCTCTGCCGCGTTCAAGCAAACGATTCCTGGACGTTCGTAGAAAGAACCATGGATCTTACCGGCCTCTTCATCCCGGGCGAGGAATTGATTCTGAAGGTTGTAGACGGCACGACAGGCGGGTGGGCGTGGATCGGTGTAGACAATATCCGTGCCTGTATCGCTATGCCGCCGCAAAAAACATTGAATACGCTGGCGCAGGTAGAAAAAGCGACCGGCTGGAATGAAGAGGCCTTTGGAACCCTGACAGAAATGGTACAGCAAAACGTGCTGAGCTATACCGTGGCAGAATACCCGAAGGGAACCGAATTTTTGGCCGAGCTTGCCAAGATGCAGACAAGACAGAAGGAGATGGCAAGTGACGGGGTGGCAGATGATTCACCGCTCTTAGAGGAGTGGATCGCGGATATGGCCGCCCTGCAGATGGAGATTCAGGTGGCAACCCCTGCGCTGGGGGACGGCTTGTTGATCTTTACCGTTCACCATCAGTATCGGGTAGATCACCATAACACCCACAATATGTTCCCTGCTTATAACGGTGAGTTCAGCGATAAGGCCGGGTATACCCCCGGTGGTGCTGTGCGTATGCTGAACCTGAAAACGGGCGAGTTGATCACTTTGCTTGAGGATTCGGACGGTCTTTTCCGCGATCTGGACGTTTCTCACGATGGTAATCGCATTCTGCTCTCCTACCGCGAGGATCGCAATTCCACCTATAACATTGTGGAATATACCTTGAGCGATGATCGCAGCTCGATCGTTTCAACCAAGCAGCTGACCAGCCTTTCTACGGCTGACGATATGGATCCCTTGTATATGCCAAGCGGAGACATCGTGTTCTCCTCTACAAGAGATCCGAAGTACGTTATGTGCAACCGCCACATTGCGGCGAATATCTACCGCATGGAGAGTGACGGTGCCAATATCGTAAAGATCACCTCCAGCACGCTGTATGAGCGCCCCACCGACGTTCTGCCGGACGGGCGTATCCTCTATGACCGCTGGGAATACAATGACCGTGATTTCGGTAGTGCCCAGGGTCTTTGGACGGTCTATGCGGACGGTACCAAGCAGGACACCTATTACGGTAACAACTCGCCCACCGGTGCCGCGATCGAGGGTAAGGTCATTCCCGGTACGCAAATGGTGATGGCAACGCTCAGCTCCACCCACGACGTATCCTGGGGGGCTTTGGCAATCATTGACCGCTCTAAGGGCGTAGACGGTAAAGCGCCTGTTGTGATGACGTGGCCTGCCAATGTGAAAGACAACATCGGCGATCCCGGCAAAGCAGGCAACAACATTGATGCCTATCTGTCGCTTTCTGTGAAGTATGAGGATGCCCAGCCGCTGAACGATCGGTATTTCCTTGCCTCTCGTACCATCCCGGGTAAGGGAACGAAGATGGGTATTTATCTGCTCGATATCTACGGAAACGAAACGCTGCTGTATGAGGACGACACTGCCATGAGCTGCTTTGATGCCACCATTTTGGCCAGCCATGAGGAAGAGTTTGTCACGGCTGACCGCCGCAATTATCAGGATGGCGTTGGCACCTTCTTCGTACAGGATGTGTATGAGGGTACCCACATGGCAGGCGTAGAGCGGGGCACCGTTACCACGCTGCGTATTGTCGAATCCATGGATAAAAAGTATATTTCCCAATATCAGCAGTGGAACGGCGAAGGTCAGCAGAATCCCGGCGTCAACTGGCACAGCTTTGAGGTCAAGCGTGTGATCGGTGAGGTGCCTGTGTACGCAGATGGCTCTGCCTACTTTGAGGTGCCGCAGGATGTGTTTGTTTACTTCCAGCTGTTAGATAAGGATGGACGCATGATTCAATCCATGCGTTCGGGCACCCTGGTGCAGTCGGGTGAGAAGACGGGATGTGTGGGATGCCACGAGGATCGCCGTACAACACCCTCTACCGCAACTGGGCAGGATACCCCCATGGCGCTGAAGGCAAACGTTGAGGTCATACCGAACCCCGATTACGTTGAGGGTAGCAACCTCCCGCGTACCATTGCCATCAACACACCGGATGTACCGCAAAAGCGCATTATTGATCTTGAAACCGGAACCGATAAGCTGGTAGATTGGAATGACCCCGCGTACTTTGACGAGTATACCGATCTTCCTACCATGAACTTCCTGACTGAGGTACAGCCCATCTTTACCAAGAACTGCCTCTCCTGTCATGGTTATGACGATCCTGCCGCGAATCTGTCTCTTGTACCGGATAAGGACGTGATCTTCAATGCCGCGTACATCAACCTGTGGGTGAACCGCAGTAAGAGTGGCGTTCAATTTGGCAATCTGGTGGGTGCTATCGGCGGCGGTGGCTCTGCCTTCTACAATGCTAAGAGCTGGGGCTCCTATAACAGCCCGCTGGTAAAAATGGTCTATGATGATACGACGCACAGCGCTCTCCTGACCGAGGCTGAGCGTAGAAAGATTGCCGAATGGGTGGATCTGAACGGCACCTATTACGGGGACTATTCTACCAATTACGGCTTCAATCCCGGCGGCCGTTCTCCCATCACGGCAGACGAGCGTGCTACGATTGGCGATACTCGTACCTTGGCATGGAATTCCCTGACCCATGCAACGCTTGACAGCATGATCTATTTCGACAATCCCGAAAAGAGCCCGATCTTGAAGAACAAGCAGGGAACAGAATATGAAACCGCACTGGCTATTATCCAAGCGGGACTTGAGCGGTTGCGCACGAATCCCGACGTGGATTGGGCGGGGCTGAGTGCCGTACCCGGTAATCCGCAGCTGTCGATCAATCCCTATCGGCAATCGGCAATGGATGCTTGGCGGACAGAGAAGGTCGCGCTTTATGATGCCATGGAAAAGGCAAACCGTGCCGCCATTGCCAACGGAACCAAGCTGTATGACAGCGATCATGAAGCCGTTATGGCACAGCATAATGCCCTCTGGCCCGGATGGCCTACCCTGCAAAATCCGGGGTACTATTATACAGAACTGCCGGAGGACGATCAATAACGTCACGTGGTTTTGCGCCTAAAAATAAACGATGAATATCGCTTTCTGCATGGGGCTTTCCGATGCGGAAAGCGGATATTCAGCACACACAGGAGTGGATAGAATGAAATTTACATATAAACGATTGATGGCGATGATCGGCATAGTCGCTCTGTTGATCACCATGATTACTCTCCTTACGGTGTCTGCGGTGACAGGTTCTTCTGTAGAGGGACACACCGTCTTGATCAGTGGTAGTGGTATGGATCGCATCGCCCTGATCAACGATGAGGGGAATACCGTATGGACGCTACCGCGAACCAGCCTTGGTTGGGTCGAGGTAAACGATGCGGATATGCTGCCCAACGGCGATATTGTGTTTGCCGCTCGGCATGAGGCGTATTCCGCCGTTTATGCTGTGCGTCCCGCATATCCGCAAACGACCGGTTATGAGCTTTTGTGGACGTACCGTGTTCCGAGCGGTGCCGAAAACCACACCTCCCAGGCACTCCCTGATGGCGGTGTGTTGGTGGGCGAAGCCTATGATACCTACGTGCGGATCGTAGAGCTTGATGAGCAGGGAAACCTGCGTAAGACGCTTGGCGGGCAGAATGCGCCGCTGACTGATTGGCCTACCATTAGCGGACGGCATAATCAGATCCGTCAGATCCATAAGACCGCGGACGGCACCTACCTGCTGGCAGCAATGGGCGCCAACAAAACGCTTGCGTATTCCGCTACGGGTGAGAAGCTGGCGGAATATCCCGCAGGCGGCTTTACCGCCGTGCTTGACGCCAATGGCAACGTTCTGGTAGCCGGCGGTGACCGGCATACGCTCTCCTGCTTTTCCCGCGAAGACGCCGGTCTTTTGTGGAGCATCGAGCAGAACACCCTGGAGGGGGTAAGTCTTGGCTTTGTTGCCGCTTTGGATGTGCTGGATAACGGCAACATTCTGCTGGCCAACTGGGGTGGCCACGGCGGTGCCTCGGGGGATGCCGTTATGGAGATCGTGCCGCCAGCCGACGGTGAAAGCGCTTACATTGCATGGAGTCTGAACTGCGGTAGCGCCACCTCCAACGTGCAGTCGCTTGATGGCATTGATGAACAGGTATGGCAGGGCAGACCCACGCCCTCCCCGTTTGTTCCCGCGCAGGCGTCTGAGCAGCATCGTTCTCCCGCCGATTTGGTCGGCTCTCTGTCTACAGATCGACTCTACGTAGCCGATAAGACCAACTGCACGGTAGAGGTTATCAGCCATCTTAGCGGTATTCTGATCAACGAGATTGCCGTCAGCCAAGAGCCGAATGCGCTGCTTTTGAGCCGCGATGGTTGCTATCTGTACGTGGCGACCGGCGGATATGATGGAAAGATCGAGGTGTTTGATACCAATGCGCTCTGCCAGATCGGCGAGGTGGCCGTAGGCCATACGCCCAGCGCGCTTGTGCAGAGTGAGGATGGCAGCATGCTGTACGTGGCAAACCGCTTTGACGGTACGGTGCAGAGTATTCCGTTGACAAACGGTCTGATTCCGCTGGGAACTGTGCCGCAGGCAGAGCTGTACGTCACTCGCGAGCCCATGAGCATGGCAATCACGGCAGGCAAGCTGTACGTTGGCGGTCATTTACCTACGGGGGATATGAATGACGGCACCGTCTCTGCCGAGATCGTGGTGGTATCTACCGCCGATATGACCGTGCAAAAAACGGTTACCATGGTCAGCGGCTCTACCAATCTCAAGGATATTGCGCTGTCCCCTGATGGACAGTACGTATACGCCTCCCATGCACTCGGCCGCTGGAACGTAGCAACCACCCACGCAGACCGTGGTTGGATATACACCAATGCGATTACCGAGATCCGTACCGCGGATGATACCGTCACAGCCACCATGCTGGTAGACGACCTGGATCTGGGTGCTGCCAACCCGTGGGGCATTGATGTCAGCACGGATAAGATCGTTCTCTCGATCTCCGGCACCCACGAGCTGATGGTCCTGGACCGCGCCCGTCTGCGCGAGAAGATCGACGGGGTATATGCAGGCACCCTGCAGCAGCCCGGCTATCTGACCAATGCCGCAGACATTTCGGTCGATCTGACCTTTACCACCGAGCTGAAGCAGCGTATCCAGCTGGGCGAGGACGGTCCCCGCGGTATTGAGTTGATTGGCGGTATTGTGTATACGGCCAACTATTACAGCGGTAGCGTCAGCCGTTATGATTGCAATACCGGCGCGCTGAAAACCATCGCGCTGCAAACCTCGCGTCAAGAGGATGCCGAAAGAGGTGGCGAGCGGCTTTGGAACGATGCTACCATCGGGTTCGGTCAATGGCAAAGCTGTGCCAGCTGCCACCCCGACGGTCGTAACGATGCGCTGAACTGGGATAATATGAACGACGGCATCGGTACCCCCAAGCAGGTCAGAAGCATGGTCGGCGCTTGGCTCCGCGGCCGCGTGATGGCTACTGGTATCCGTGCAAACGTGCCGGTAGCAAACCGTGCTGGCGTGCGATACATTCTGTTTAATGCCGGTATGCCGGAAAGCGAAATTGAAAAAATTGATGCCTATACGGCAGCCATCCGGGCGGAGGTCAGCCCGTATCTCGAAAACGGCAAGCTGAGCGCGAGCGCTCTGCGCGGCAAGGCGCTGTTTGAGGGCAAGGCCAACTGTGCTTCCTGCCACGGCGGCGCGCAGTACGGCGCAGATAAGCTGATCTATGAAAACTACGTGCAGTCCGAAACCGAAACGCGCGGCCTGCTGGTGCCGCCTCTGGTTGAGGTGTGGCGTACCGCGCCCTATCTGCATGACGGTAGTGCGGCTACCATTCAGGACGTGCTGACTACCCGTAACCTGACCGGTACACATGGCAACGTTCAGGATCTTTCGGTCGATGAGATGGACGATCTGTGCAACTACGTGCTGAGCCTGGGCACAGACTATGAAGAGGGCGGCGAGGAAATACCCGAGGAGCCGGAAATTCCCTCCACCTCGCTTTCTGTTGGAAACGAGAACTGGCCTACCGTATCAAGCGGAACGCTGCAAAAGGGCTTTACCGGTGGCTGGCGCTTCGGCTCGATCGTGGATGGCAAATTCTTCTCGCCCACCACCTCGGATGATAGCAATCAAAACTTCTATAGCAGCTCTTATAACTCTATGGGCCATAGCACGACAGAGGGGAATAGCCAGGCAGGCTTCCTGTATCTGGCAAACGGCTCGATCCAGCACGGCGGCAACCTGGCGGGCACGCCCGGCTTTGGCTGGCTGGCAAGCGAGAGTGGCAAGGTCGCTATGGAAATTTCCTTCAACTACAATCAGAATGCGAATTTGGTTCTGCAGGTCTATTCCGGTGGCCGCGTGGTTTACGAGGCACCGCTGAATAAGGCAAGCAGCCAAAAGGCGCAGACTCACTACGTAGATTTCTCGGTTGTCAAGGGCACGTACGTTGCCGTAATCTTCCGGTCTCCCGAGCCCAGTGGCTATCTGCAAACGGTAAACACGCCGTCTATCTCGCTTGTCTATACCAAGGTCGTTGATCTTCCCGAATCCACTACGCTGGCATTCGGCAACGAAAACTGGCCCACCGTGTTGGAGGATGGTACCCTGCAAAAGGGCTTTACCGGTGGTTGGCGCTTTGGTGCCTTCTTGGACGGCAGCTTCGTTTCTCCGACCACAAAGGATACCGATAACCTCAATTTCTATCACAGTGGTCTCGCATCCATGGGTTACAGCACCACCGAGGCAAATAGCAAGGAAGGCTTCCTGTATTTGAAGGCTGGCTCCCTTCAGTTCTGCCCGAGCGCATATGGCACGCCCGGCTTTGGCTGGATGGCAACGGAAAACGGCGAAATTGCCCTTGATATCGTGGTAAATGACTATTGGGGCGATTGTGGCGTAGAGATGCGGGTGTATTCCGGCAGCACGCTGGTGCAGACCGAAGCGATCGATGCAACCGATAGCCAGGCGCAATCCTTCCACATCGAATGTGCGGTTACCAAGGGCACGTACGTTGCCATCATCTTTGCCAATACGGAGCTTCCCACCGCTTGGGCACGTCCGATCTCGATTGATTCTATCGGGCTGTCCTATACCGATTTTGAGGAGGACGTAGCTGGCGAGCATACCATTTCCTTTGTGAGTGGCGGTCAGGTCGTTTCTGCACATACCTTCATGCCCTATGTGCCCGTGTCACTCGAGCTGCCCACGCTGGCTGACGGCCTCGTGTGGACAACCGGGGACGGTCTTTACAAGGCAAGCGCCTTCCATGGTGAGCTTCTTGCTACCGACGTAGTCTTCTATGCTACTGCATTCCAAACAGCGGCTGACGAGATCGTTTATACCGGCAACACAGAACATGCTGTATCCGTCAACGCCAGCGCGTTGATCGGTTCTGTATTCGGGCTGGAATTTATCCCCTCGACCGCGGACGGATGGTACGCTCCCTTGCTGTACCTGAACGGACAATATACGAGCGACTGGTATTATGGATGCGCCGCCCGTTGTGTCGGTGATGACATTTCCTATGCGGTCAAGGCCGCTGTGGAAGGCTTCCCCGTCTACGTGGATGTGGTGAGCGGTACTACCTCGATTGCCGCCTGCATGAAAGCGACCGCCAATGCTTATCCTGCCTGCGTCGATGTGGTCAATGCCTCGCTCAACTATGCGGCCGAGGCACAGAAGTACTTCCAATACAAGACCGACGCACTGGTTTATACAGGAGAGGCGCTGTCTACCGATATCACCTTTACCAACAGCATCGCGCTTACCTCTCCGGAGGGCATGCCTGTTGTGCTGACGGGTGCGGCTCTTTTGCTGGAGGATGACGTGCGCTTCAAGCTGACGCTGGATATGGAGCCGTTTAACGAAAGCTACCGCTTGAAGATCACTAATAAGACGAGCGGTGCCGTGAGCTATGCCAAGATCGTTGCACGTGAGGGTGGCACGGCCGAGGATGGACGCTATAAGGCGCTTTCCGTAATTGGTGTTGCACCCCTTTGCTGGAACGATGCCTACGATTTCTGCATCGTGGATGCCAACGATAATCCCGCATCTGCTACGCTTACGTATAGCGTAGGCACTTACGTGGAGAGAATGGAGGAATCCGTTGGCGGTGTAGCAGAGGCTATGCGCGTGCTGTATGCCGCCGCACTTGCCTACAACACACAAGCATCATAAACACATAGTCGCAAAAACAAAACACATATGATAAATTAACCGATAACAGCTTTAGCTGTTATCGGTTAATTTGTTTTTTGGATGTATGCAAGCGGGTTTCAAAACTTTGGCTTTGTTGTGCGACAGGAGGATGGCTCGCCTATGCGCCCCGATTCTATGTCAAGGAAATGGAGACGATTTCTTGAAGAATCTGATCTGCCATCTATCCGATTCCATGATCTGTGGCACAGTAATGCCACCGCGCTGATACAGGCTGGTGTCAATCCAAGAGTGGTGCAGCAGCGGTTAGGTCATTCGGATGTCAACATTACGCTCAACACGTATACCCACGTGTTGCCGGAGATGGATGTGGATGCCGCAGAGAAGTTAGATGCCATTATGCTGAAGAAGGCATAAGAAGATCGTTAACACGTCTTTTTCAATCATTTGACGAGGGCTTGGGATAGAGCGTGAAGCGGGCTGGGGAGGCTATTCTCGACAGGGCGGAGAGGGGCATGACCTTTGAAATTTATGGTCGGCTTTTCGTGTTCCACGGTCGGTTTTTCGGTCGGTTTTCGTGCCAAAAAGCCCGTCCTGTCAAGGCTTTCGATGCAAAGCCCGAGAAACCTGGATCAGCTCATAACCCGGAGGGAGTGGGGGAGCCCTGTGCAAACAATTGAGAAGTGTTTGCGCAGGGCGAGTAACGCCGAAAGGGAGCCGAAGAAGCGAGCCGGCGAGCGCCGCGCGGCGACCATTGAGGCGGAAGGGCGATGAGCCGCGCTGATGATAAAACCGCCAAAATCCCACCCCCGCAACCAAACAAAGCCTTGATACCATTGGTATCGAGGCTCTTTTCTTATTTTCTCCCCATTCCCTTTTAGCCCTGTTTACACCAATCTTTTTGGTCGGTTTTTACGGTTTTTCAAAATCTCCTTTTTTCGACAGCAAGCAGAAAAGCCGTCGTTTATCATTCAATGGCTATTGTATTCTTTCTGTATTGCGAGGCGGTAACTCCTGTGATCTTCTTGAAGGTTCTGGAAAAATAATTATAATCGGAAAACCCTGCCCTCTCGGCAATCTCGGCAAGTCCCATGGTATCGACTGCGATAAGGCTTTTGGCGAGCTGGATCCGCTGTGCCAGGATAAATTCCACAATCCCCATACCCTCGTGCTTTGAAAAGAGTGCGCAACAATAATGAGGAACGAGATGCACCGCCTCTGCAATCTCGTCAAGCGTGATCTTTTCACCGAGGTGCGCGGCGATATATCTCTTGATATGCTTTATATGCGGATTCTCGTTCTCCCTCGCCGTCTCGATCAGTTGGTAATACAGATAATAAAAAAGCGCTGTGCATTTATGATTTTTCTCCTCGCTCAAGAGCTCGTATGACTTTCTTATCGACTCCAGCATCTGCGCGGTATCCGAGCGAACGCTCTTACGCAGTACCCCGAAGACGGCGGGGGAAAACCCCTCCTGGCATCTGATGTTAAAGCTTGCGTACAGCGCGGGAGCATCCGTGGCAAGGCGCCGCCTCACCGACCCTTGCGGATAAAGAATCGCGTCTCCACTGTTCAAGGTATATTCGTCCCCCTCATAAACGTAGTGCATTTCCCCCTCGATACAATAGGTCAGATCCATATAAGGAATTTTCTGTGCCGCCAAGGGAGGCACCGATTCGGTTCTCTTGAAGGCGTAATGTATAAAATTGATCTCCGGATAATCTTTCATAGTCACCCTCCCTTTCCACATCAGTATAACAAAAAAGAACGAGTATTTCAATAGAAAATGCGGGATTTTTCAAAGAAAACTCTTTTTCAAAATCTTAATATTATGCTAATTTCGGTGGCATTCGTGTAATATTGTTCATAGGAAAATCTCGCCTTTTATAGTATAATGATCTCATAAATCAAATTCGGGAGATTATTATGGAAAAGATTGGAGTTGCCGATTACGGCATGCTGGTTTGGTACGGCGGTTTCTACGACTATAACGACAGAATTGACGCAATAAGGTCACTTGGCTATCACGGACTCGAAAGGATATATCCGAAGAGCGCCGAGGATGCGATTCTTGCGGCTTCCAATTTAAAAAGAAAGGGTATGGGATTTGCCACGGTAAATCATCAGGACCCCGAGCTTGCCATGCGATATACGGCGGCTTTGGGCGGCGAGTACGTCTGGGCATCGGTTCAGGGCGGTTCCTGCTTTGAGGACTATCTGAGACAGGTGCGCTACCAGACAGACGCGGCCAAGAAATACGGCCTCGAGGTTGCGGTACACAACCACCTCGGTCAGCGGGTGGAGACGCAGGAGCAGCTGGAGATCTTCCTTGCGGAATGTCCCGACACCAAGCTTCTCTTTGATGTTGGGCATCTTGCGGTTGCCGGCGGCGACGTTGAATATATCGCCAAAACCTACTACGACAGGATCATCGCCTACCACTTCAAGGGATGGCAGACAAGCGACACCCCGAGCCATGCACAATGGTCGAAGAGGGGCTACTTCACAGGACTTGAAAAAGGCGACTTTTTTATCAATAACGAGGCGGTATTCAAGCACGCCATCAAAAAAGGCTTTGACGGTTGGATGTTCATCGAGCACGACACCCACAAGCAAGATCCCATGATCGATCTCAAAGAAAGCTATGACGTCATGATGAAATGGAGGAAAGAAATATGATAAAGCCTATTAAGCTTGGTATCATTGGCCTTGGAAGAGCCGGCTACGGTATGCATCTCAAGGAGCTGGCGAACAAAGGCCTCTTCGAGATCTGCGCCGTTTGCGACGTAGAGGACAGCAGACTGGAAAAAATGCAGAACGAATATGGTTGTAAAACCTACAAAAGAGTAGAAGACATTGTTGAGGATCCCGACATCGAGGTGATCGACATTGCCACTCGCTCCTGCGACCACTTTATCCACGCAATGACTGCGCTTCAGGCAGGCAAAACGGTCTTTTTGGAAAAACCCATCACCATGACCTACGACGAGGCAAAAAAGCTCTTTTCCTATGCGGACAGCATCGGCAAAAACAAGTTGATGATAAGACACAACCGCCGCTTTGAGGCAAAGTTTATGGAAGCTCAGAGAATCATCGACTCGGGACTTCTCGGCGACGTTTACTACGTAAAACGTGCGGTGCAGAATTATGACAGAAGATGTGACTGGCAGACCATTTCCCAATATGGCGGCGGCCAGCTCCTTAACTGGGGTCCCCACCTGATCGATCAGGCCCTCCGATTTGCGGGCGGCGAATACAAGAGAATGTCCTCTTATACCCGTCAGATTGCGGCGGCAGGTGACTGCGAGGACGTGGTGTTTGCCTCCTTTGAGGGAATCAACGGCAGACTCGTCGAAATCGAAATCTCGGGCGGCGTTACCATCCCCGGCCCCAACTATATCATCTACGGCTCAAGAGGAACTCTCGTTGACAAAGGAAAAACCTACGAGATCAAGTATCTCCCCAAGGACTACGTCTTCCCGCCCATCAAGGCAAACGCACACACACCCGTGGGGCAGGCCTTTGGCTCCAAGGAGGAGCTTCCCTTTGTTACCGAGGAAAGAACCTGGGAGACCAATCGCCTCGATCACGTCTGGCAGTATCTCTACGACACTGTAAGAGACGGAAAGGACTATCCTATCAAGTCCGAGGAGGCGCTTAAGGTTATGGAGGTCATAACCGAGATCAAGCGTCAAAACGCTTGACCCTGCAACTTGCATTTTCAGTCGAAACAGGAGGCATACTATGCAACCGAAGCTTTTAGTTACCCTTTCGGGCGAAAAAATACACACCGCCGAGGATTGGGAAAAATACAGACGGAGCGAGTGCCTGGATCTGCTCGCCCGCTACGTTTACGGCAAGACTCCCACGGCAAGACCCGAAAGCCTTGATTTTGCGTGCGCGGAGCAAAAGGATCTTGGCGGAATCACCTTCAAGAAAATACAGATAACGGTTGACGGCTTCTCCTTCCCTGCGAGAGTCTTCTACAAAGATTCGGAGAGCCCCCTCCCCACCGTCGTCTATATGATGCACAGCTTCCAGAAAAAGCGGTCGGATATCGAAAACGATCCCAATTGCCACTTTATTCCCATTGCGGATATTTGCGCCCGTGGCTACGCGGTTATCGTCTTCTACACCGTGGAGATCTATCACGACAACCTTTCCGGCACGGTTTACGAAGATGTATGATGTAAAGGGTGAGAATTCAATCACCTAATACATCATAGCTGTGACGGCTCATTTGTGGTGAATAGAACGGCAGTTATGAGGAAAGGAGCAATAAAAGCTATTCTCAACTGCTGAGATACCCACAAATCCATTACAGCGAAAGGAGTACAGTATGGAACTGCACTACAAACAAATCGGGGATCAGTTTTACCCCGAGCTTGAACTGCCCGAACAGACCGACTATGAGATCGGTAAGTACGGCAACCTGCATCTCGCGTTTCTGAAAAATCACAGACGCGGAACTTACACCACCCTTTTAACAGAAGGCAGGCTCAACGAGTACCTTCACAGCATCGACGAGCAAGCGGCGGCACTTATGGAAACGGAGGTTAAGAAACTTGCCGAGAGGAACGGCATCACGGAAGAAGTGAAGGCAACGGATCAAATGCGTTGGGTGCAAGAAATGAATAACGTCCGCGCCTGCGCCGAGAAATTTGTGCTGCGGGAGGTGATCTACGGATGACGGTACTGAACGAATTATGGTACGGCAATATCTCTCC
>JAGARU010000047.1 GCA_017622085.1 Clostridia bacterium
CGACATATATAAAATGAGAGCACAGACCTGGTTGTCCTTAAAATAAGTAACTTACCAACAGAAAAACGGAGATGGCACATCAAGTATTAGTTGTGCAGAGAATGATCTCCTCATCCACCACCGATCGGTGGTCCCCCTTCCCCGCTGGGGAAGGCTTCCCAAGCGCCGCTTTCACTGACAAGTGAGAAAGATGCACTTCGTTAGGCTCCCTCCGGGAGGGAGCTGGCGCCGAAGGCGACTGAGAGAGAGTGCGTCCCTGACAATCCGCTATCGTGGGCGAACCCGACAGATGCCGGCACGCTGGAGTGTCTCATTCGTTTGTAGCCGGGGTGGTTGAGCGGCTTGCTTATCCGCCTTTTCTTTTGACACAAAAGGCCCAAAAGAAAAGGCTTTGCGAAAAGAAAATGCCGTGTAAGGAGCTTTCGCTCGCTGCGGCGAGCGAGGAGCCCCCGCGGCTCCAGCGCGCGAGCTTTTTAAAAAAAGCTCGACCAAAAATTAACGACATTCTCGGGTGAGAGTGTGCGCTCACCCGTGAGCCGGCGCCGAAGCCCACAAATCAAAAACCCCCTCGCCGGCGTGCCGGCGAGGGGGTTCGCATCTTACAATCAGATCTTTTTGAAGTTGCGCTGTTCGCCGTAGGTGGCGGACATATCGGCCGTAACGGTGTGGATCACGTTGGTCTTGCGGCGGGAGGTGGCTACCCGCTTCATCAGCTCCTCGCGGTACTGGGCATGGTCGAAGGTGGGCACGTCGATCTCCTTGCCAAGGAAGGAGGACATATGCATGGCGTTAGAGATGGTCAGGCCGTTGATTCCCTCGCGGCCGTCGGCAACCAGGGGCGTGCCGTGAAGAATAGCCGCGGCAAAGGCGCGGGTAACGCCCTGATGCTGAGGATTCTCGCCGTCGGTTTCCACCTCGGACTCCTCAAAGCTCATCCAGCCAAAGGGTACGGTGTTAGTGCGGGAGAACTCCGGCTCGGAGATCTCGGACTTCCACATCATCAGCTTGCCGCCGTCGGCAACCAGCTTGCCCTTTTCAAGGCAGATCTCAAAGCGGTTGGTGCCGGGAGCGTCGCCGGTGGTGGTAATAAAGGTGCCGGTTGCACCGTTTTCGTACTCTACGTAGGCACTTACGTCGTCCTCAACCTCAATGTCGTGCCACTTGCCGTAGTGGAGCTTGGCGGTGATCTTTACGGGCATGCCGCAGATCCACTGCCACAAGTCCAGATTGTGGGGGCACTGATTGAGAAGCACGCCGCCGCCCTCGCCGGACCAGGTCGCGCGCCAGTCACCGGAATCGTAGTATGCCTGGGGGCGGTACCAGTTGGTAATGATCCAGCTGGTGCGTCGGATGGCACCCAGCTCGCCGCTCTTGACGATCTCACGCATCTTGCGGTAGATGCAATTGGTGCGTTGGTTCATCATAAGGCCGAATACCACGCCGGTCTCATCGGCCACGCGGTTCATCTCCAGCGCCTGCTCGGTGTAAACGCCGGCGGGCTTTTCCACCAAGGCGTGTACGCCGTTTTTCATGGCCAGAATGGCGTATTTTGCATGGTCGTAGTGGGGGATGGCAACGAGAAGAGCGTCAATGGCGCCGCTCTTGATCATCTCCTCACCGTCGGTGAAGCAGAGAATGTCCTCGCCCAGATTTTTCTTTACCCAATCCAGACGGTCCTGCTTAAGGTCGCAAACAGCGGCCAGAGTTGCCTCGGGCACCTCGCCGTTTACCAGATATTTTGCGTGGGTGGTACCCATGTTACCGATACCCAGAATACCAAATCTTACTTTTTCCATATCGTTCTCCTTATTCTAAGCCCATAGAGCGCAAGTAGTCGTAGCTTTTCTTAAGGCAATCAAAGGGATCCTCCTCGTAGCAGTTGTCCTGCTCCACCAGAAGATACTCGCTGCCAACGGACTCCGCCGCCGCAAGAATGCGGTCAAAGTTCAAATTACCGCTGCCAACAGGCGCCATTCTCTGGTCGTTGCCCACGATGATCATGTCCTTGAGATGAATGCACTCGCCCCGACCCTTCAGCCGCTCGATCACCTGTGCGGGATCGGCGCCGCCGTACTGTGCCCAGTAGGTGTCAAGGGTAAAGCTCATCAGCTCAGGGGGAAAGGCCTCCATCAGATGCTCCAGCACCAGGCGGCCGTCGTCCATACGGGAGAACTCCCAGTGATGGTTGTGGTAGAACAGCTTGCAGCCGTTCTCCTTCAGGGCCTTAGCGGCAGGAACGAATTCCTTGATGTACTTTGCGGTGGTCTCCGGGCTGACCAGACCGGGCATACAGCCCACGCCTACGTAGTTACAGCCAAAAATCTTGTGCTCTGCGGCAACCTTGGCCGTCTCGTCCCGAATGCGGTCGGGGGAGGTGTGGGTCAGGGCGCAAACGAGGCCGTTTTTCTTCAGCTCGTCCCGAAGCCACTCAGGCTCGTAGCCGCAGGTTCCCGAGATCTGTACGGTGGTGTAGCCGATGTCCGCTACGCGGGCAAGGGCGTCGGAGAAGCCCTCCAAGGTAGAGGCGGCCTCTCGCAGAGTGTAAAATTGTGCTCCGATTTTCATAGGATCCTCCTTGCTTTACATATTCAAGATAGCCTTCAAGGCGGAAACCGCCGCGTCAAAGGCCTCGTCGTTGGTTGCATAAGCGTACTTGCCCACGCGGGTCTCCACGCCGCCCCGTTCCAGGCCACCAAGGCCTACGAAATCGGTCAGATGGGGCTCCAGAGTGAGCACCTCGCCGCCCTTGGCGGCGTATCGGCGGATCAGCTCCGCCACGTTGCCGTCACCCTTGCCGGCAGGAACCACGGTGCCGTCGGTGAGGGCGTCCTTGATGTGCATATAGTCTACGTAGGGAGCAAGGGCATCCCACGCGGCCAGAGTGTCAACGCCGCACTGTACGAAGTTGGCGGGGTCAAATACGGCACGCAGGGAAGAGAACTCCCGATGGATGGAGAGGCAGGCCTCAATTCCTTCCCCGTAGATCTCCTTTTCGTTCTCATGGCAGAGGATCACGTCCTCGGGCGTGGCCTCCACAAAGCGGCGGAGGCGGGCAAAGGCCTCCTCTCGGGTGCGCTCCGGCTCCGCTCCGGGCGCGGGGTAGAAGCTGAACATACGGATGCGGGAGGCGCCAAGGATATGGGCCAGCTCGGTCACCCGGCAAAAATCGTCAAAATGGGGGGCAAAGTCCTCGGCCAAGGAATGCTTGCCCATGGGCGAGCCCACGGACCACACGGCAATGCCGGCGTCGTCCAGACGCTTTTTCACTTCCTTCGCGTCGTCGGGGGTCAGATCCTTTATGTTTCGGCCGTCCACACCGCGGATCTCAAGGAGGGAGATCCCGTTGCGGCGGAGGGCCTCAATTTGCCCGTCCAGGCGGGGGGATGCCTCATCGGCAAATGCGCATAGCTTCATAAACGTACCTCCAAGGGTTTTTCTTACCCCCATTATAACGCCTGTTCGCCAAAAAGGGAAGGGGATATTTGATTTTTTCTCTCGCAAAATTACAAAGAAAAGTGTTGAACGGAGGAAAAAAATGTGGTATAATGACAATATGGATCGATGTTCCTCTCAGGGGGGATCGGAAAGGGGGAAGCCCGCATGAAGCAGTTGAAGATCTCACGGCCCGTCATGGAGCGGTTGCCCGTTTACTTACATTATTTAAAGTCTCTGCCGGAAAAGCCGGAGTATATCTCCTCCACCGTAATCTCCCGTGCCCTTCGCTTGGGCGAGGTGCAGGTTCGCAAGGACCTGGGCATCGTCAGCGGCGCAGGTAAGCCGAAGATCGGCTACGGAACGCTGGATCTGATCCACAGTCTGGAGGAATTCCTCGGGTACAACTCCACCCTTCACGCCGTTATTGTGGGCGCAGGTAAGCTGGGCATGGCGCTGTACGACTACGAGGGCTTCCGCGAGTACGGTGTTAACATCATGGCCGCCTTTGACGCCGATCCGGCCAAGTTCGGTGTAACCTCCACGGGGCGCAAGATTCTGCCCATGGATACCTTAGCCGAGTTCTGCCGGGAAAATCATATAGAGATCGGTATTATCACCGTGCCCGACAACCATGCCCAGGAGGTTTGCGACCGCATGGTCGATGCCGGCATTCCCGCGATCTGGAATTTTGCTATGCATCAGCCTCACGCACCTGCTCACGTCCGGGTGCAGAACGAAAATCTGGCTTCCTCCCTCGCGCTTCTCTGCGGCAGTCTCCGCCAACAGCTTGAATGATCATCTCCTCCCGCCGTCCTCGGCGGGAGTTTTTTGTTTGGGGAGTGGTTAAAGCCCGGCGGCCAGCCGGGAAGGCCCGGCAGCCAAGCTTCGGCGTTTGCTCACTTGTAAGCGCGCACGATCACACGAGGGTGACGAAAACAGTAATTTTTGGTCGAGCTTTTTTGCGGGGAAGCCCCCGCTGGCAAGGTCGCCGCTTGCTCACTTGTAAGCGAGCACAATCACACGAGGGTGTCGAAAACAACAATTTTTGGTCGAGCTTTTTTTAAAAAGCTCGCGCGCTGGAGCCGCGGAGGCTC
>JAGARU010000048.1 GCA_017622085.1 Clostridia bacterium
CCCCTTTCGGTAAGATACACCCGCAGCTTCTCGCGGGTACGGATCAGCCGCTTGGTCACGGCGTTGGGCGTGAGTGCGTAATGCTTGGCCAGATCATTGACGGACACCGCGTGCCAGTAGCGCCCCATGAAGAGCTTGCGGTTCAACGGCTCTTCGCTCAAAAGAAAGGCTTCCAAAAGCCCCGTCAGGTCACTCTCCACCTCCTCGGGAGCGGGGAGACATTCGGCCAGCTCGTGCAGGGCGATCTCCAGATCATGGTTCCGCTTGGCGGCGCGGTTGGCATGGTAGCGATTGATGGACAGATTCCGCACGATCTTGGCAAGATAGGCCTTGAGGGACGGAGGATCTTTGGGCGGGACGGTGTTCCACACTTTTAAATACGTATCGCTCACGCACTCCTCAGCGTCGGGGCGATTGCCTACGATGCCTTGGGACAGCCCCATGCAGAACTTACCGTATACACGGTCTGTCTCCGCGATAGCGCGCTCATCTCTTGCGAAATACAAAGCAATGATGCTCTTGGTAACTTCCCTTTCGTCCATGGCGGCACCTCCTTTTTGGTTCTTCACTTATTATAACAGATTTTCGGAGGAAAATCTGCCGTGATCTTGAAAATAAAATAAAAAAAGGAATAAGCCTGCGCTTGACAAAATGTCATGCGCAGGCTTTTTATGTCTTCTTTATTCGCTTACATTTGCGGCATCGGTCGGTGTTGCATCAATATATGCATAAAGTTTCATAGTATCTTCATGCGCTATCTTCATCCAGTCACTTCTATTATGTCTAACGTAGCTGCCAAAAACATCATAGACCTCTACGTCACCATTTATTTTGTAAATGCAAACAACGTAAGTATGTCCGGCAAGCTCATCCGGATTTTCTCCATCTGGCACCGGAGACAAGGCCAATCCATCAAAAAAATCAAGCAGGGGCTGTGTTTTTTCGGGAGAGGAGTATATTCTCTCGTGATTGTCACTTTCCGGAAGTGAGTCAACCGTAATAAATATGTCTTCAGTCGGCCACCGTCCGTAATATACTTCGCCTTCCGCTTTTGCGGCATACTGAATCAAGTAACCCTCTTCCTCCACTAAATACCTGAGAGAGATACATCCCCAATTGTCTACAATTCCTATAGGGGCACCTAATATTTCGGTTGCCTCCTCCAACCTCATAGCCACTTGGAGCTTTTCAACGTTTTCTTTTGTAGGTTTCCGATGGACATATGGCTTGATTTCAAACACATATCCACTTGCATCGTTTCGAGCCAACAAAAACGCATCATCCTCCACATATATATACGTATATCCCGCCCAAGTCAAGGTTTGAATTCCATTAGTTTCCGCATTGGCCAAGAGTTCCTCTTGCGACTGTCCCACATGAAAAACATGCGCATATGCGTCAAGGATATCACGGCTCGACTCTTGACTTCCCGAGGGCAACGTATCTTTCGTCTCTTCCTTCCAGACCATGTCGATTTTCAAGCTGTCAATTTCCTTGGACAGAGAAAGCGCAAAAACGAATTCGTCCGCGCCATAGGTTTCGTCGTTTTCCCATTTGCTGTGTAAGGAGACGTAATAGACACCCGCCGCCAGCTTGTCGGTGAGCACAGGCTCCGTAACATCCAAGGACGCGCGATGGATCACATTCATGTCGGCATCATGGATGAAAACGAAAAGATTTCGCCGTGTTTCGCTGACATGGAATCTTAATAATTCGAAAGGATCCTCCACTTTGGGAAGACCGGCGACCTGCTCTTCGCTC
>JAGARU010000049.1 GCA_017622085.1 Clostridia bacterium
ACCATCAAAGAAGATGATTGCATCGCGCTACATGGCAGATGCAAAGGCAAAAAGATAGCTGTATGAATAGCAAAAGGCAGTGTGACCTTTTTGGTCACACCGCCTCTTACATAAATACTTCGTTATGGGGCTTGCGCTAATCTCCCGTTCCTTTTGTTCAATATTCAAATTTGCATTTTGGGCATCTCGGATAGTCAAAATCGTGCACGGTTCCGCAAGCGGGGCAAACCTTGGTAGGAACGTCGCCGTCTGTAGCGTCCTCGCCGGAAGCTGCATAAAACTCCAGCTTGTGGCAGGAGGGACACACAAAAATATCCACCTCCAGCGCTCCGGCCAACAAGTTGGGAATATCTCCCAATAGCCAACCGGTCTTACCTAATTGAATGCTTTCTTTCACCAAAAACTGCATGGCTTCGCCGCACCGCAGACATTGCATTTCTTTCATAGGATATACTCCTCCGTAAACCGTTTTTTTCACTATATCATAAAAAACATCTTAATGCAACATCAAGTAAACGATCCGTTTAATTTCCGCGCCTGAATTCAAATCAGCGGTTCTTGTATGACCAAATTATCCATGGTATAATTAAATCACAAATCAAGCATTATGGAGGAACAAATGGAGCTACACCTGTCCGAAAAATTACGGTCTCTACGTCAAAGCAGGGGCAACACCCAAGAGGAACTCGCTAATTTTCTTGGCATTTCCAGCCAATCAGTATCAAAGTGGGAACGGAACGAGGGTTATCCCGATATCACTCTTTTGCCGCGCATTGCAGGCTATTACCGCGTAACGATCGACACACTACTAGGCGTAGATGAACGAACCAAAGCAACTCGCGTAAAGGAAATAACCGATCAGTACAACACACTCCGGCGGCATATTCCTTTGGACAAAAACTACCGCCTTGACGAAGGAATCGCTCTCATCCGCGAAGCTCTCAACGAAATTCCCGGCGATTTTTTCCTCGAACAGCTTTTGGCCGCCGACCTGTCCTGGAAGGGAAAAAGCACCAATTCTCCCGCGGAGAAGGCCGCCTTGTTTGAAGAGGCAACCTGCCTTTGCCACGATATTTTAGTGCGTAGTACCGAGGATCGCTGGCGCAATTGCGCCCGGGAAATTCTATTAGTCATATATGCTGAACAGGGAAAAACGGAAGAAGCCTGTATGTTAGCCTACCAGCAGCCGGGCCCGTTTACCACCTGTGAATATATGCTTACTTACGTTTTAAAGGGTAAAGCCTTAACAAATCAGTATAAGATCAATGCCGCGCTCTACTACGCTATTTTCCGTGAATCCATCCTCAAAATGCAAGAGTGTCAAATCCCCCTTACGGATATGATATCTTCCCATGAGTTATCGGTTCACGGCATTCCTCAGAACGAATTTACAGAAGCGATTGCTCAAATTAACAGCACCGACCGTTCAACCCGTGGTTGAGGGGAATCGTTCAAGCGGTTATTGTCCTGCCGGCCAAACTGTGTTATAGTAAGGTCACAGGGCTGACCCGTTTTGAATTTCAGGAGGTGCAACATGAAAATTGGCAGCAAAATCAAAGAATTACGCAAGCGTCGCGGTATCACACAAGAGCAGCTTGCAAACAGCATCGGTATCTCGTTTCAAGCGGTGAGCAAGTGGGAAAACGGCATCGCTCTCCCGGATATCACTCTCGCCCCCATGCTGGCCAATTACTTTGGCGTCTCCATGGATGAGCTTTTCGACTATAATCGGAGTGACATCGAGCGGGAAATTGAAGAAATTACAGAAGAGTCGTGGAAGTATCGAGAAACAGACCCGGATGAAGGTCGCCGCATTCTGGAAGCTGGCCTGCTGAAATATCCGGATAACGATATTCTGCTGAACAATCTGCTCTACGTGCTGAATTATACGGAAAATCCCGACGAGACCATTGCCATCGCTTCCGCCTTGATCGAAAAAACCGATCAGGCCGACGTAAAATACGATGCGCTCCGCTTTCTGGCTTATGCGTTTAAGGCAAAAGGAGATATCATCAGCGCCGAAGCCGCCATCGAACAAATTCCGGAGATCTATTTTACCAAATTAAGCGAACTGGCCTTTCTTCTGGACGGCCCAAGAAAGCGTGAAGCCGCAGAAAAGCAAAAATGGATCTCCTTTGAGGATCTTCTGCAAATGATGGAAAAGCTGGCCGAATGCTATGAGGCGGAAGGGGATAAAGAAAAAGCAATGGAGGAGCTGCAAAAAGCATTACAGCTGATTCCCATCCTTGAGAACAGCTCGTTTGACGAATACGCCGACTACTTCAAGAGTCGGATCGAAAAGCTGAAATGAGGAAAGCAGCACAGGTAGTACGCTTACGAAAATGGCGTGTATCGACATTTAAAATCAGTAGTTATCAGAAAACAGGACAGAGAATTCTACATTCTCTGTCCTGTCTTTATTCGTGTATGTATGATATTCTATCATGGTCAAAACCATGCGATTCGTGTTTTAGGTATACAAGCATCAATCGGAAAGCTTAATGCTTCCAATATATGTACCGTCATTTTTTACCTCATCATACTTTACAATGAGAGTTTGATCGCTTTCAAAAGCATTGACAATATCTTTGGAAAACACATTGGAGGGAGAAATTCTTTGCTCACCCACTTCAATCACCACATTATATCCTAAAAAGCGACCGCGGTAATATTTTTCTTCCAACGAAATGATCTCAACATCGCCCTCCAAAAAAGACGCATTATCCTTGCTCATGTTATAGTCAAACGTCGCATATTTTGCAAAAAGACCACCAAACAAAATGGAAAATATCAGCGGGATTATTATAAACGGCATAAAGACAAAAGCCCGCTTTAGCCGTGACTTTGATTCTTTTCGTACTTGTTGAATCACTAATTTAATCACAAAAGCGGTAACCACTGCCATTCCAATTGCCATCAAGGCATAAATAATATTTATAAATATTCCGAATTCAAAGCTATAAATTTCCATGCGCCTATGATTACCGCCTTTCTGATTTTATTTTTTATTGTAAGTTAAAAACCTTCACCAACAAAGGTGTAAGACGTTCTCTTATTTTTCAGAATGCTTCATTTCAAAATGGATCAACAAGCTGAGGATCGCACGAAGCAAGATAACAGCACCCAAGATTAAAAGCTCGCTCATGTCCTGCACGATAACCGTCTTCAGAATCTCCGCCGCCATTTTAAACTCCAGACCGGCCGCCAGACCGCGCGCGAAGTGGAACTGGAGATTGATGTCCTTTTTCATAAAGGAATTTTGGATGTACTCCCAAAACGCATGAATGGCACTCCAGGCTACCACCAAAATGCCCATGATTTCAAGGATAGAAATAATGTATGGCAAGACGATCTCAACCAAATGCTCTAAAACGTTCATTTCGACCTCCTATAGTTTGTAAAAATCTAAAATACTTTTCATTGCAAGCTCCATTTTCAAGGGATCCTTGAACCGATGATCTGCCCGCTCGACGGGCACGAACTCGATCAGCTGTTCATCGGCGAAATGCTGTACCTCGTCAAAGGATACCAGCTCATCCGCCGTTCCGTGCAGGATTCGAATGTCCTCCGCATAATCAAGAAAATCCCACGCCCGAACATCGTTTTCTTGAAGCTCCAGAAGGAAGGGAAGATCCACCGGAATCTTTCGGTCAAAGCCAATCATCCGTTCCTTACCCTTGCGCAGGGGAACCATATCATCCTCATTCATAATTGCCGTGGTCAGCACGTCGTACATATTGACTGCCGGGCAACGCAATGCAATTTTCATAAAAGGATTTCCATGCTCCTTTACGTATTTCAGCGCAAGATATCCACCAAAGCTGGTGGCATAGCAGTAAATCGATTCGGCGCCTAAGCTCTCCCGAACGTGAGCAATTACCAATCGAAGGTATGTATCGCAATCGGCCAGCCGGAGCTTTTTCTTAACGTCATCTCCGTGACACGGCCAGTTGAAGGTTACCGTGGCCACGTTCTTGTATTTTGTAAGCACACGCTCCGCAAATTTTTCTGCCGCACTGTTATCCTTGTGTCCGCCAAATCCGTGACAAAAAATAACTGCACGCCGAATCGAGCGCAAATCGTTATAATACAGCTTACAACGAACGTTGTGTCCCTCTGCATTGATCTCAAAATACCGTTGCATCGTATCACCTCAAGCCCATTGTAACATAAAACGACACAAAATGATAGTGGAAAATATAAATTCCGCAGGAGATTTAAGTATCACAACCATAAGTTGAATTTTCGAAAAAATCGCGCCATTGTCAAGCAAGACGTGGTGTGCTATACTAAAGCCGTAAGATCTTACACGACAAATTCCAAACGGAAAGGATGATCGAATTGAACATCAATCTCGGCACAAAGATCCGCGAGCTCCGCAAGAAAAATGGACTCACACAGGAGGACATGGCCGCCAAGCTGAATATTACCGCACAAGCCATCTCCAAATGGGAAAACGATACCTGCTATCCCGACATGGCACAAATCCCCGTTCTTGCCAACTTTTTCGGCGTCAGCCTCGACGAGCTGTTCTGCTATGACGTGGCGCAGTTAAATAAAAGAATCGACGGTATTATTGCAGAAGCAAGAAACTATTTTTGGAGCGCTCCCGAAACGTGCAAGGAAATTTATACCGATGCACTGAAGGAATATCCCGCAAACGAGCGTCTCCTGTCTGAGCTTCTTGACGTTTATATGACCCACGGTTCAAGTGAAGAGGCGCTCCCTGTCGCGGAACTGCTGGTGCGAGAAGCAAAGGATGTATTTTCTGTTTGCCGCGCAAAATCCAATCTCGTCAGCCTCTACCTCAGGGAAGATCGCTATAACGATGCCAAAATGGTAATCGACACCTTACCGGAAATGTATCCCTACATGCTCTGCGACAAAATGCGCCAATCCTCCTACTCTCTGAAGGGTGAGGATCGCCTCGCTTGGGCAAGGGACTGGAAGATCATTGAGATCCAGGAGCTTTACATCGCCTGTGAGCTGGAGGGACGAGGCTATTGGGAAACAGGGAAGTATGAAGAAGCCCTTGCTTCTCTTGGCCAGTATCGCCGCGTCATTGAAATGTTTATGCAGTCCGAGGAGATATGCGTCAATAGCTACCTGTGGAGCGGCATGCAGACCCACCATTGGTGCGCTTATCTTGAAGAGGCCGCCTGCCTTGCCAAGCTGGGCCGCACCGATAAGGCCCGGGAAAAAATTGATCGCGCCCACTATATTCTCACAAATTGCTGGAAGGAAAAGGACGGCTCCGCCGACTATCTCGCCGAAAATCCGGAAAAGTTCCTCGAGCCCTTCCGTCAGCACTACCGCGAATGGGAGCTCCACAAGCTCATCCCATGCCCGGTATAATAGAAAAAAGCCAGGAGAAAGGCTAGTTCTCATAAGAAATGTTAAAACCCCGACAGAAAATCTGTCGGGGTTAATTGTTATTTCAATACAATACCTTCTGCGTTTATTCGGATCGAGTAAAACAAATTGAAAACTTCCTCTTGCGGATTTATCGTGCGATACAGGTTTATCAAACGTCTTTTCCCAACTCTTCGGTCAAGTATAGCAAAAATACGGACGATCCTATCTTCACTTTTCAAACTATCCTCTATGCTTTGGTTGTCAAATTCTTCAAAAGCCCGATAAAAAGAATGCTCACTAAATATGCCTAATTTTAGTGCCGTATCATCCATGTATGCATAATTTTCAGTCATGCGTTTTTCATATGTTTCGTCGTGAGGAAACAAGTGTGCTTTGCTCCAGTTGTTCCAATAGCAACCGCTGATCAACTCTTTACCATCTAACCGTATCGAGGCTCTGCCGTGATGGTCAGGGCTTTTGCTATAAGAAGTGCAATAATATTGAATGTGCCCTCGTAATGATTCTGCAAGATACTCGTTTTCAAGTTTATGCCTAATACCACTCCAAGTTGACATAAGTTATCCTCCTGTTTTATTTATCGCCAGTTTCGCATGTGTTAAACAAATGCATCGGGCATAGCCCATATCCCTAAGATGGCACGTATCCAAAGGCTCCCTTGTGTAAAGGGAGGCTTTTCATTATCCTAATTATAGCACAAAATCGGCAGAGAAGACAAGAGTTATATTCCGACTTCGTCGGAGTGATATGATACGGCTACGCCGTGTAGTGATATTGTTTGGCTTCGCCTCGCAGTGATATTTTATTCGCCTCTTAACTTGCGAAGCAAATATCACTCAGCGTGAGCCGAATATCACTGCGTAGCAATAACACTCGTCAAAGGCGAATAAAACTGCCCAACTTCCTTATGAGAAGTTGGGCATACCTTGGTTTTTTATTTACATCAAGCCCATGCCCCAAATTACCGCCAACGCCGTAAGTGTTACCAGCGTATCAATGGTAATTCCGTAAAGCATTGGCGCAAAACCGGCCTTCTTGAAGTCCGTAATGCTGGTTCCCAGTCCAATGGCGGCCAATGTAGGCAAACACCAATACGATCGGAATAATCGCAACGGTTCGAGTCAGCTTAACCATCGTTGCAAAGTCACCTGCGGCCTCCGAAAAAGCGTATCCGGAAGCAACTACGCTGGCCGTATCGTTCACCGAAGTTCCCGCCCATATGCCAAAGGCAATGTCAGACATTCCCAAAAGACGTCCCATAATAGGATACAGAGCGATCATCACCATATCAAACAGGAAGGTAGAGGACATAGCAAATGCAATATCCTTATCGTCCGCATCAATAACGGGCGCAATGGCCGCCACAGCAGAACCACCGCAAATGCCGGTGCCTGCCGAAATCAGATTGCTCAGCTTCCAGTTCAGTCCAAAAAGCTTCCGAATAAAGAAACCGCCGCCTAAGCACATCGCAAAGGTAAAGATCATTACAAAAAAGGTCATTTTACCGACGGACATGATTACGTTAAACGACAGGGAAGCCCCTAAAAGAATAATAACCAGCTTCAAAATTTTCTTGGAAGTAAATTTAAGCGCCGGCTTGATCCACTTGGGGTGGAAAAAGCTGTTAATAATCGTGCCCATAAACAGTGCAATGATCGATGCACCCAAAAGATCTCCGGGTACCAGCTTCTCGATCAGCACGGACAAGCCTGCCACAGCAAAGCAAATGCCCAAGCCAGAAACAAATAAAATACGATCCTGTGCCTTAGATGTCATATCATTTCTCCTTTATTTAAGTCATGACTATATAGCACAAAAAAATCAAATGTATAGCCTCATTTTAATTTTTTTATCCTAAAGAAAAAAGAAGCCGAGGCATACGCCCCGGCTCTTCCTTAGGTCATTGTATTCAGCATATTTTCAATGAAGATTCCGTACCCGGTCGTCGGGTCGTTGATCATCACGTGCGTCACCGCTCCCACGATCTTGCCGTTTTGAATGATAGGAGAGCCCGACATGCCCTGCACAATTCCACCGGTGGCGGCCATTAAGGTTTCATCCGTTACCCGAACGGAGAAGCATTTTCCGTCCGTGCATCCTCGGTTGATGTTGTAAATCTCAATTTCAAACCTCTGCGGTCCGTCCTCGTTGATGGTAGACCAGATGTAGGCCGATCCCTCTGTGACCTCGTTTTTATCGGCCACTGCCAAAAGTCCCTCCGGCAAACGTCCGGGAAGGGAAGTCATCACACCGAAGATTCCATGACCTGTATTTTTTACCACTGCTCCGTTTTTTACAGAGCTGAAATACCCCTTCAGCTCCCCGGGAGAACCGGGCAAGCCCTTAGCCGCGCCGGTAATCGTGGCATCCGTCAGGATTCCGCGGGTCATTTTCACAAGATCGCCTGTATCACCGTCACAAATTCCGTGCCCCAGTCCCCCAAATTCGTTGGTTTCCGGTATTACGTAGGTTACCGTTCCAATACCGGACGTGCTGTCCTTTACCCACATTCCCGTCTTGTATTTACACTCCGATTCCGAACGTGCCGGAAGAAAGGAAACCGTATGCATCTTTCCGCCTCGCTCATAGTCCAAAACGATTTCTTTTCCGTCACAGGCCTCAACCGTATCGGTAAGATCCAATACTGCAATAATCGGCTTCGAATTGATACTTTTTAAAATATCTCCCGTGCGGAGACCCGCATCGTAGGCCGGCGATTTTGTTCCGCTCATCGTATCCACGTCCGAAAAGCCGGAGACGATCAGACCGTCCGTATATATTTTCACTCCAAACGGAATTCCTCCCGGATATACATAAAGCACCTTGCTTTTGCCTTTTTCAAAGATGGTGCTTATAACGGGCGCATCCGCATCCGATATTTGTCCGTTTTCCGTTGCGAGCATTGCCAAGCAGTCATTCGTAGGCTGAGCTATGCAGAAAAGAATCCCAATACATCCGGCGGATAATATCAGGCATAACAGCATCGTCGCCAAACGCCGTTTTATTAAAAATAAACTGTTCATTTTCATAATATTGCCGATTATGTCTTACGACCCTTTCTGAGAATTCGCTCCTTGGAGCGGAGAGAGAAGTGAGCTTCTCGCCCATGTTTAATTTGCTCCCAAGCCATGCTTTTATGTGTAACAAAATTATATGCAAAAAACAAAATTGTACGCAAATTGAGAAAAAGTTCTTGACAGTCAAAACGGCACAAAATATAATTAGTTTATAAACTAATTAAATTGGAGCGTATTTATGCCTCGAAAAATGCAAGAAAAAGCCCCTCCACCCCTGCCAAAGGACCCTCAACCCATGATGATCATTCACGAGCTTTCCCATATCATGCGAAAAGCTATGACAGAAAAAAGCCGTGAACTGTTCGGAACAGAGGTCAGCCGCGATATTATGCGTGAGCTGGCACGCAAAGACGGCGTCACTCAGTTGGACTTGGTAAAAATCACCCACTATGCCGCTCCCTCCATCAGCGTATCCCTGCAGAAGCTTGAGGAATGTGGATACGTACACCGTGAGCCCGACACCGTTGACCGAAGAGCCGTTCGCGTATTTATCACAGAAAAGGGAAGAGCCGCCGACCGTGAAATGTTCCATGCCATCAAGGAATTTGACCGCACGACCATGATCGGTATTTCAGAGGAGACCCGCGCCCTTTTGATCAAGACACTCCTCACCATGCGTGAAAACGTTCTCCCCAAGGGCGAAAATGAAACGGAGCACTCGTAATGCGAAAGCTGATCAAATATCTGAAACCGTATTGGCTCTTTGCCGTTTTATCCCCGCTTCTCATGATTGGCGAGGTGCTGATTGACCTTTTTCAGCCCAAGCTCATGTCTAAAATCGTAGACGAGGGCATTTTGGGCGACGGCGGTCTTCCGTTGGTAATCAAAACCGGCGTCCTGATGCTTGGCCTCGTCATCATTGGCGGCCTTTGCGGCACTCTCTGTACGTATACCTCAGCCATTGCGTCTCAGGGCTTCGGAGACGATCTTCGGTGTGTCGCCTTCCGTCGCGTCATGAGCCTATCCATTGAACAAACGGATAAATTCACTACCGGATCTCTGGTTACCCGCATGACAAACGACATCTCCATGCTACAGGACATGGTGCAAATGTTCCTGCGTATGTTTGTCCGCGCACCCATGTTCTTGGTGATAGGTGCCGTCTTTATGATCACCTTGGCACCCAGCTTTGGCGTGGTGGTGCTATGCTCCTTGCCAATTCTGATTCTTGCCTTGCTCCTTATTCTTTCAAAAGCCACACCTCTTTATTCCAAGGTGCAAACCAAACTGGATAAGGTAAATTCTGTGGTGCAGGAAAACGTAAGCGGCGCAAGAATGGTAAAAGCATACGTCAGAGAAGGCTATGAAAATACCCGTTTTAGCAACGCAAATAATGACCTCCGCACCGTCAATTATAAAGCCCTTCGCCTGATGGCATTCCTCTCGCCTGTATTGAATATCGTCATGAATCTTTCCGTCGTTGCTGTCATTTACATCGGCGGCTGGCAGGCTGAGGCGGGCAACATGGCTATGAAGCCCGGAAATATCATGGCTGCCATCACTTACGTCACCCAGATTCTTATGTCGATTATGATGGTAAATATGATTTTCCAATCCATCACCCGCGCCGCCGCCTCTGCCAAGCGCGTAAATGAGGTATTGGACACCGATCCCACCATCGTCAGCGGTGATCAACAGGGCAAGGCCAACAACGTGCACGTTTCCTTTGAAAACGTCAGCTTCCGTTATCCCGGCACCAAGGGCGCTCCCGTCCTCCACAATATCAATCTTGAAATTCGTCGCGGAGAAACCTTCGCCATCATCGGCGCCACTGGATGCGGAAAGTCCTCTCTCGTCAATCTGATTCCTCGCTTTTACGACGCGACGGAAGGCAACGTCGCGGTGGATGGCGTCAACGTTAAAGAAATGGATCTGAAGATTTTGCGCCAAAAAATCGGCTTTGTCATGCAAAAAAGCGAGCTCTTCTCCGACACCGTCGCCAATAACATCCGTTGGGGTAATCCGGACGCAACCGACGAAGAGGTTCGCGCCGCCGCACTGGTGGCTCAGGCCGACGAGTATATTTCCGGTTTCTCCGAGGGATATGAGACCTTCATTGCCGAAAAGGGTGCATCGCTCTCCGGCGGACAAAAGCAACGCCTCTCCATTGCCCGTGCCGTTGCTAAAAACCCGGAAATTCTGATCCTCGATGACTCCACCTCTGCCCTTGACCTTGCAACGGAAGCTAAGCTTCGCCGCTCTCTTCGCGAAAAAATGAGCGGAGCAACCGTCATTATGATTGCCCAGCGCATTGCCAGCGTTATGGAAGCCGATCGCATCGCCGTTATTGAAAACGGAACTGTCTGTGATTGCGGTTCCCACGCATATCTCATGGAAAACAGCGCAACCTACCGCGATATTTATGAATCCCAATCGAAGAACGGAGGTGTTGTCCGTGAATAGGAACGTAAAAGCACCGGAGAACCGTCCGAACATGCCCCCGTTAGGCCCCGGCGGCCGTCCCGGAGGCGGCAGAGGCCCCAACGCCGCCCGTGTCAATATGGAAAAGCCAAAAAACACGGGAAAAACCTTGAAGCGCCTCCTGAAATACATCGGCAAAAGTAAGCATCTTCTCATTATGATGCTGATGATCACCCTGTTTCTTACCGTCCTCGATCTCGCCAATCCTGCCCTCCAGGGCTCTGCCATTAACTCCATCGAGTTTACGGAGGAGACCGGCCTTGTGGTTCATTGGACCGCCTCCACCCTCAAAGACGGCAGGGAAACCGCCGGACTGGCCGCTTATCTCACCATGATGGTCATTGTTTTTGCCATCAGCGCCCTGTTTTCCTATTTCCAGAGCATTATTTCTGCAAAGTTGTCGCAAAATACGGTTTACAATCTTCGCAACGACCTCTTTGCAAAAATTTCGAGGCTTCCCATCCGCTATACTGACTCGCATAAGCACGGCGATATCATGAGCCGAATGACAAATGATGTGGAAAACGTATCAAACACCATTTCCATGTCCATCTCCTCGCTGTTTTCTGCCGCTTTGACCTTGACCGGCGCGATCTTTATGATGCTCCACTATAGCTGGGTCATGACGCTGATCGCCATGGTAACCATCCCCTTGACCATATTTGTTTCCAATTTTCTCTCCAAATATATGCGCAAATACTTCGTCCGACGCCAGCAGCTTCTGGGCGCCATGAACGCGCAGGTGGAAGAAATGGTCACGGGTTACAAGACCGTCGTAGCCTACGGCAAGGAGGATGAAGCCTGCCAAAAGTTTACCGACGTCAGCCACCAGTACCGCAAATGCGGCATCAAAGCCGCTGTCTTTGGCGGAATCATGGGACCTTGCATGAATCTGATCGGTAACCTGCAGTATCTTCTCATTGCCACCTTTGGCGGTTTCTTTATTGTAAATCCCGTAAAACTCGTACATATTACCGTGGGCAACATCCAGTCCATTCTCGGTTATTCCAAAAAGATCTCGCGTCCTATCAACGAAATCGCTAACCAGTACGCCAGTATTCTCACCGCTTTAGCGGGTGCAGAACGAATTTTTGAGATCATGGACACCCCGGACGAGGTCGACGAAGGCGACGTAGCTCTTTCTCCGAAAGATATCCAAGGCAACATCCGCTTTGAGAACATTGATTTCTCCTATGTGGAAGGGGAACCCGTCCTTAAAAACTTCAATCTGGAGATCAAATCCGGCCAAAAGGTGGCCATTGTCGGCAAAACCGGTTCCGGAAAAACCACGCTGATCAATCTCCTGACCCGCTTCTACGATGTGGATAACGGCAGAATCCTTCTTGACGGAACCGATATCCGCGACATCAAAAAGGATAGCCTACGCAGTAGCATTGCCATCGTATTGCAGGATACCGTGCTGTTCTCCGACACAATCGGCAACAACATCCGCTATGGCCGCTTGGACGCAACGGAGGAGGAAATTCGTCGCGCCGCCGATACCTCCCACGCCACCCGCTTTATCGATCGGATGCCGGAGGGCTACGAAACCGAGCTGACGGAATCCGGCAGTAACATCAGCCAGGGCCAGCGCCAGCTTTTGTCCATCTCCCGAGCCGTGCTGGCCGACCCTAAAATTCTGATCTTGGATGAAGCAACCTCCAGCGTAGACACCCGCACGGAGATGCACATTCAGCAGGCCATGGTCGCTTTAATGAAAAACCGAACCAGTCTCATCATCGCTCACCGCCTCTCCACTATCCGTGATGCAGATGTGATCGTGGTGATCAAGGACGGATGCGTTGCTGCGGCCGGCAACCACGAGGAGCTGATCGCACTCGGTGGCGAATATGCAGATCTCTATCGCAATCAGTTCGCCGGTATTGCAACCTGACCTCATTACACAGAGCTGATTTTCTCGGCTCTGTGTAATTTTTTTGTCAAAGCAGTTGAAATTTATACCGAAATGATGTAAAATAGGGGCGATTTAAAAAGGAGGTGGAAACCGTGGATCATCGACGCAAGCATTGGATCTTTGTCCTGTCCGCATTCGGCATGGGACTGTTTAATTCCTATTCCTACGTGTTCCGAGGACAATCCTTCGCCACCATGGAAACAGGGAACATGATGATGTTCTCCTATTATCTGATCAATGGCAATTACGCGGTTCTTTACCGCTACGTAATCTCCATACTGTCCTTCACGGTCAGCTGTATCCTTTTGGAGGTTTTGCGGCGGAAAAAGGTACGTAACTATCATACGGCTCTGTTGGCCGTCGAGCTTACCCTCACTTCGGTCATCCTCTTTTTGCCGGATGGCGACCTGTTTACCGCTCTTGCTAACGCCATGGGTGGCTTTGTCGGAGCCTCCCACCTTCAGCTCTTCCGCACCCTGGATGGATATTCCGTCACGACGACCATGTGTACCGGCAACCTTCGTTCCCTTACCAATTGTATTGGTGACTGGATCGTCAATAAAGACAAAAAGCCGCTCCACGGAGTCCGCATCTACGCAACTCTGATCCTCACGTTCATCCTCGGCGCACTCTCCGGCTACTATCTCGGCACCGTAATCGGACCCTACTGTCTTACCGTATCTCTTGCAACGCTTCTTTTTGCCCTCATCGCCACCAAAGAATCGGATGCTACATAATGAAATGCATACAGCTCGAACGAGTTGTATGCATTTTTATTTCAAGTGAACGGAAAATAACTCAAACCACGCTTGAGAGCTTATCCCTCACGCCGTTATTGACGAAAAGAGAAAAATCACCGATAATATAGACAGGACGTGCGCACGCTCACATAAATAAGGAGACAAAACCATGAATGAATTGACCTTCTCACAAAAAATATTATCCGAACGGCGAAAGCGAGGGCTCACCCAAGAAGCATTGGCAAGTGAGCTCGGCGTATCCGCCCAAGCCGTCTCCAACTGGGAGCGCGGTGGATACCCGGATATCACCATGCTCCCCGGCATTGCAAATTTTTTTAAAATTACCATCGACGAGCTTTTAGGTAACGATACCACCGGCCGAGAAGAGGATATCCGCCAATTTTTCAACCGATATTTTGATATGAAATACAACATGGATCGGGAGGGAGCCCTTCAGCTTAGTCTGGAATATGCAAGAAAATACCCGCAAAAATATGGAATTGCTACTTTGGCAGCCGACGCCATCGCACAGCTTCCACCAGAAAGACGTAAGGAATATCTCCCCACCCTCCGCACACTCTGTAACCGCGTGATAGACGAAGCAACCAATCAAGGCGTCCGCAATCTTGCGATCCGTGTCATGTGTAGCGTCTGTGCGGATGATGAGGTAGACAAATGGTACGATATGTGCCCGCCTATTTATAATGCATGCCTGTGCGAAGTAAAAGAAGAACGTCTCTGGATCCAGGAAAAATATGAAGAGTGTCGCCAGCAATTTGATATCAACAATTTAGTAATTTTGAACCATCTTCTTTTCCGTCCTCACCGAAATTACGATACCCCCGCACGTGCGATTGGACTTTCCAGATTCCGTATCCGCATTCTTGAGCTGCTGGCTCTGAACGGAGAAATTCCGCCCGCCTGGATCGGCCATTATGCCGAGCTTCATTTCCGCCTGGCCTGCGCTTTGTTTGGGTGTGATCAGACGGAGGAAGGGTACGAAGCATTGGAAAAATCCTTTATTTTCATGGAAAAATGGTTCGCCATTCCGGATAACACTCCTCTCACTCTGGGCTCAGGGGACATATTTGGAAAGGTTCGCGGCGTAAAAGGGAAAACCCTTCTTGTGCATCCGGACGGTACTCTCTGTCATGAGCGGCTGGAGCGAGGCTTCCATATTATATCCTTTTACGATGCGCTAACCAAATCGGACGGATGGAGCTGGTTCGATTCCGTGCGCAACGAATCGCGCTTCCAAGAATACGTTGCAAAGGCAAAAGCCATGGAAAACAAATAAGGCAAGGCCAAGGATGCACAACGCATCCTTGGCCTCACTTGTATACCCTTGAAAATATCCCCTCGCTTCGGTATAATAAATTTATAAAAAATTTTTACATTCCACCCAACCCTTTCTATGCTCCCGTGTCTTAAAGACGAGCGCTTAAAAATGAAAATTTTCACTTATAAAGAAAGGAGAATGCATAATGCAGTATCTCAACCATACCGACGAGACCTTGGTGCTATTAACGTTGGCCGGAGAGCAAAAAGCATACGAAGCGCTGGTCACACGGCATCAAAAGGGCGTTGTCGCCGCCGCATGGCGCATTACCCGCAATCAGTTTATGGCAGAGGATGCCGCCCAGGACGCCTTTGTCACCGCGTGGATGAAGCTGAATACCCTGCGCGAGCCGGAAAAGTACGGCGCGTGGGTCTGCCGTATCGCAAAAAACTGTGCTCTCAATATGATCACCCGCTATCGCGGATATATCGATTTGGATCTGGTTGGAAATCTGGATCTATCCGAGGATCCACGGCAAAATCCCGCCGAGCTCTATGCCTTCTCCGAGGAAAAGGAAGAGCTTTACAAAAGCCTCAATAAGTTGCCCGAGCGCGTCGGTCAGATCATCTATCTGCATTATTTTGAGGGTCTGTCCGTCTCTGAGATCGCCGATCGGATGCGAATCTCCGAGGGAACCGTCAAATGGCAGCTTCACGATGGCAGAAAGCGGATCAGAAAGGATCTTTGTGCAATGAACGAGCACTATAGCGACACTCTCGTGCAGAGAGTTATGAAAAAGGTGGAAGAATTAAAGCTTTGGCAACTGAAAACCGACAAAACCGGCTTCGAAGCCGTATACGAGGGCGTCCTGCGCGAAGTCGAGGACTTACCTGAAAGCGACAACAAATATCATGCATTAGCCGACGTACTCATGCGCGGTTGGTGGTGGCTACCCGGAGATAAAAACGATGCCCTCTTTGCCCGCATCCGGGAAGCTGCGATCAAGGGCAAAAACGATGAAGTCATGGAGTTTATCGTTTCCCGTGAGGATTCGCAGGTATATGGCGGCACCCGAATCGATTTTATGCTGAATAAGCAGATCCCCATGCTGGAAAAAGCAGGATTCACCCGCGCACTTGGCAGAGAATGGTTCTGGCTGGCCTACGAATATTATCGCAACGGCCAACCGGATAAGGGCAAGGAAGCCTATGCCACCGCACACCGCATAATGGAACCCTCCCACGCGTACCGCGCTATGATACCCGGTGCACTGAAAATGGAAGAAGCGATCGCCGCAAACTATAAGTCAAAAAATTTGCACAAATACCGCATTGGTGGCAGTGCGGACGAATTCCGTTACTTCAATGGCCAGCTACGGTATTGGAACACCAAGTTTTACGGGGAAGGATACCTCTACTCCTTCGACGATGAGATTACAGAAATATTTCGTCGCTCCGCTCACTGCGATAGCCGGCTGTTCGATTTAAGCCTTAAACCGGGCGAATTTATTACCGGAACGGACGGCACGACTCTTACGTTTGTCTCCGCCGCTGAGTCAGTTGAAACTCCCGCCGGCGTGTTTGAGGGATGCCAGCTCTGGGTTACAAACTACGCGCAAAAGTTTGCGCAGATCACGGTCAAAAGCTACTACAAATCCGGCGTAGGTATCGTAAAGCATGAAGCCTTGAGCGATGGCGTCAGTGATGTCCGCCTCCTTTGCTCGTACCACGTTGAGGGTGGGGAAGGCTTGTTGCCCCTGAGCACCGGCAATACTTGGGAATACAGCGACACCTACCGTACCGATTGCATTCGTTCCAAGCTCTCAGTCACCGTAGCCCATGCAGACCGGGAATCGGTTATTCTTGCAACACAGTACGATGTGGAACGGCTGAACTACGATGAGAACCGCTGGATCGAGATGATTGAAGCCATAAGAAATGAATATCTTGTTTCCGACAAAGAAGCTTCTCGTGTAAACGACGTTTCCTATGCAATCGACCGCGCCAAAATTCTGGCTGCAACTCCGATGGAAAAGGCCCATACGCAGGCGGCCACCGACGTCGTTCGCCGCATTATGGAAACCGACACTACCTTTAACCCCAACCATACCGCGACCGGTCATTGGAATTTCTTCCGCAAGCTGTACGTAAATCGGGAAAACGATGCCGTCACCACCACAAGCAATTACCGGTATTCCTTTGAGTGGAAAAACATGTCCGGCACCGGAGACGCGGGAACACCTCTCCTTTATAATGACGTTTACGGAATTTTGGAGGATGCAACGCAATACCTATGGTCGGACGAATGGCGAATTGGTGCCATGCCGATGGTAGAGTATGCGCTCTGGGGAGACGCGATCAAAACAAAAATCGTTTGCACCGATGGCGGAACCGTACAAACCTTGGCCGGAACCTTTGATAATTGTCTTAAGCTCTCCCTCGACATCAGCGGCCTGAGAAGGGGCCTTGCCTACCGCGGTGGACATAAAGAATACATCTTTGCGCCCGGCGTTGGCATCGTCCGTACCGTCAACGAGTTCTCTGAAGGCACAAAAAAGGCGGTTTACGAGTTGACCGATTATCAAGGCTCCGGGGAAGGATATATGCCGATGGGCGACGGCATGATGCGTCGCTACGAGGCTATCGGCTTAACCGACGGCTACGTTGGCGCGGTAGAATACACGTATGTGGCCGAAGAAACCGGACGTATTGCTATTTTTGTAAACCAGACCGGAATCCGCAATCTGCCTCCCCCTATCACACAGTACCGCGCAATTTGCTATGAGGTAGAGGAGGACAAGCTTTGGGAAGCGGGTAAGCACGAGGAAAGTCGCTTGGCGCACGCCGTCAACAATTTCCGCCTGTTGCTCCACTTCTTGGGTCGTGTAAACCGCAATCTGGGTGCCCCGGAAAGCGCCGTCGAATGGGGTAAATACCAAATTCGCATCATCGAGTCGCTCTCAGAAAACGGCAAGATTCCTCGCGCATGGCTTGCCCGCTATTGGCGCATTCATTTTGCTACTGCATGTGCGCTTTTCGGGTGCAATACGCCGGAGAAAAAGGAAGAGGGCTATCGCTACCTGGATCGCGCTTTCGCGCTCTATCCCGAGTGGGCGTGCATACCCGACGGGGAGGCTCTTGAGGTAGGAAATCCGCTGATTTACGGAGACATTAAGCTCTTCAAGAGCAAGGAATTCTTTGCCTTGCCGGATGGAACCCTTGAGTCTTTTGGAGAATATGTCCACCTCTTTAATCCCTCCCCGGACATAATCTACTACGGAATGACCGCCACCCATGGCTGGGAATGGTTCAACCCCGTGCGGGAGGAAGAACGCTTTAAAGCATATGTAGAACGCGCAAGGGCGCTCCTTGAAGCGAAATAACAAAAAATGAGCCTCCAGAACGGAGGCTCATTCCTTTTTACTTATTCTGTTGTGCTCTGTACTTTTCAACAGCCGCACGGAGCTCGACTGCCTTTTCCTCAGGTGCGGTAGGATTGCAATGTGCCCAAACACCGGTCTCGGAGGAAGCCATAAACTGTTGCTTGTCCGCCGAGCGCATGGGGGGATAAAGCTCAATATGGAAGTGGAAGTAAGCATCGTGTCCTGCATGCTCGGTCTCCTCCATATTCACGGGACCGTTATGCATACACATCATATAGGGGAAACGGAAATCAAAGAGACAGTCGTAAGCGCCGGTAACCTCCTTGAGAATGATACCGAGATTTCTCTTTTCTCTCTCGTTAAACTGTGCAATGTTGTTCTTATGAGACTTTGCCGCAATGTATACGCCGTAAGCATAGTCCGCAAAGAAGGGAATATAGGCAATAAAGTCCTCGTTCTCGCAAACAATACGCTTGCCGCACGCAACCTCTTCTTTATTGATCCGGCAGAACAGGCACTCACCCTTTTCATCGTAGTGCTCCTTAGCGGCGTTCAGCTCCAATTCAATCTTCTGAGGAATTACGGAATAACCGTACATCTGGCCGTGAGGATGAGGCATGGAAACGCCAACCATTTCACCGCGATTCTCGAAAATAAAAACGTACTTGATATTCTTGTCCGACGCCATTGCGTTAAAGCGCTCGGTCCAAAGCTCCACAAGCTTCATGGCATGGTCATCCGAAAGCTGGGAAAGCGCGCCATGATGATCCGGAGAGAACAAAATTACCTCACACTTACCGTAAGAAGGACGCGTCTTATAAAGCTCGGTTGCCACATCATCCATGGGCGGAGGATTCTGAGAGAGTGCAGGGAAGTCGTTGTCGTATTTGTACACCTCATAACTGTCCGGTACCTTGCCGGAGCCGGGGCAGAAAGGACACCAGTCCTTGGGCATGTTCGGGCGATTCTGACGGTTGGAAGCAACCATCACCCAGTCTTTAATCATAGGGTTCCATCTTAATTCAGCCATGTTGATATACCTTCTCTCAAAAATTTATCAATTCTATTATAGCAACTTATCCGCAATTTTTCAAGAAAGAAACACACTTTTTTGAAAAAAAGTATAAACCCTTCGATTGCGGATTGAAAAAGTGCCCATATTATGCTATACTGAACCTATGAAAGAGGTGATGCATCCTGTTTAACCGACATAAATACACATCCGCCGTGATCCTGGCTGCCGGCAGCGGAACCCGTTTTTCCTCGTCAGAAACCAAGCAAATGGCAAAAATATGCGATCTGCCCGTGTTTATTCGCACGGTCATGGCCTTTGAAGCCTGTAAGCGTATTGATGAAATCGTGCTTGTGGCAAAGGCGGACGAGCTCGATACCGTAAAGGATATGTGTAGCAGTCAGGGCTTCGTAAAGCTGAAGACCTTCATCGCCGGAGGTGCTACCCGTCAGGAGTCCAGCTTGATCGGCGTAGAGGCAGCCTCCAAGAAAGCCAAATTTGTAGCGATCCATGATGCTGCCCGTTGCCTTATCACCCCTGAAATGATCGATTCCGTGCTGGATGCAGCGTATCAGTACCGTTGTGCCGCTGCTGCGTGCCGTTGTGTAGACACGATGAAGCTGACCGATGCCGATGGTTTCATCGTGCAAACCGTCGACCGGGATCGTACCTGGCGCGTGTTTACGCCCCAGATATTTGAAAAGAATCTCTACGTTGCCGCCGCCTATATGGCCAAGCAGGATAAAGCCTCCGTCACGGACGATTGCTCCTTGATCGAGCGGATCCGAGGCAGGGTAAAGCTGGTAGACGTAGGCGATGAGAATATCAAGTTGACCAATCCCTCCGACCGCGCTCTGGCGGAGTTTATTTTGAAAAAGCGAGGTGGAATGCTATGAGAATCGGCCACGGATATGACGTTCACCGCTTGGCGGAGGGCTTGCCCTTCACCCTTGGCGGCGTAGTCATTCCCTATACCAAAGGCTTTGTCGCCCATTCGGACGGAGACGTGCTGATCCATGCTATCATTGACGCTCTCTTCGGTGCCGCCGGCCTTCCGGATATCGGCGCACATTTCCCGGATAGCGATGCACGCTACAAAGGCGTGTCCAGCCTCGCACTTTTGACGGAATGCGTACATAAGATTCGCGCTGCTGGCTATGAAATCGGAAACATCGATGCTACCGTCATTGCACAGGCTCCGAAAATTGGCCCCCATATTACGGCCATGCGTAACCAGCTCGCACACGCCCTTGGAATTCCCGTATCCGACATCAATGTAAAAGCAACCACCGAGGAGCATCTCGGCTTTACCGGAACAGGGGAGGGCGTTTCCGCTCATGCGGTTTGCCTGTTGAAATAAATGCAGGCGGCAATCGCCGCCCGCTATTTATAAAGCTCCCACTCTCTGCCGATGCTCTCTTACTTCCTCATTCTTCCACTTCCGACAGCAGAAAATGGAGCGTGGAGCTCTACTGACAGAATATGCTCCATCTCATTCTTTGACAAAAGGTCATAAATTCTGACACCAACTGAAAGGAACTCCGTATGGAAAAACATATCTCCCCCTCCATCCTGGCCTGCGATATTCTTCACCTGGAAGAAGCCATCCGCAAGGTTGAGCGCTCCGGCGCCGATTACGTCCATATTGACATTATGGACGGCGTTTTCGTACCCAACATCAGCTTCGGCATGCCCATCGTCAGCGCAGTCCGAAAAATTACGGAGCTTACCTTGGACGTTCACCTGATGATTGTTGAGCCTTGGAAATACATTGAAACCTTTGCTAAGTGCGGTGCAGATATTCTCACCCTCCATTATGAGGCACTCCCGGAGAAGCAGATCCCGGATATTCTTCGTGCCATCCGTCAAAACGGCATGAAAGTTGCCCTTTCTGTAAAGCCCAAAACAGAAGTATCCGTGCTGTTCCCATATCTGGAGCTTTTGGATATGATCCTTATTATGACCGTTGAGCCCGGATTCGGCGGACAAAAATATATTCCCGAATCAGCGGACAAAATTGCCACCCTCCATCGGGAAATCCAGCGCCAAGGCCTCCCGATCCACATTCAGGTGGACGGCGGCATCAACGCCTCCACCATCCGCGATGCATCCGACGCAGGCGCCAACGTCTTTGTGCTGGGAACCGCCTTCTTTACCGATCCTTCCTTTGACGCAAATCAAACGATCAAGGAATTAAATGCGTAAGAAAATCGACCGAGAGATCTCTCGGTCGATTTTTCTATTCCTGTGAAATTCGTTCTACCGCATCTGTCAGTGCCTCCACGTCTGCCGTCGTGTTAAACGCACCAAAGCTGACCCGCACCGCACCGTGCTCTCCGGTTCCGACCGTCTGGTGCGCCAGCGGCGAGCAATGGAAGCCGGTGCGAACGCAAATCCCACGCGCATCCAGCAGTTCTCCTACCTCTTGCGGTAGCTTGTCGCGGACGTTAAAGCAAAAAGTGCTTGTGATCGCCGTGCTCATCGGATACAATTGTACCTTCTTATTCTCGCCAAGCCACCGCTGAGCGAGAAACGACAATCTTCGTTCCCCAGCGGCCACATTCTCAACGCCACGTTCCTTCAGCCATTTTAAGCCGGTATTCAGCCCAACAATACAGGGAGTAGCAAGCGTTCCAACCTCATATCTCTCCGGCAAAAAATCCGGCATCTCACGTTCAAGGGAACGGATTCCATTCCCGCCCTCAAGCAGGGTGCGTCCGTAGTACTCCCCACCGGATATCATTATGCCCACACCCTGCGGGCCGTACAATCCCTTGTGTCCGGGTGCACATAAAATATCAATTTTCATACGCGCAAGGGACAGTTCCTCCGTTCCGGCACTTTGCGCACCGTCCACTACAAAGAGGATTCCACGCTCCCGGCAAAGCGCTCCTATTTTTTCAAGTGGCAAAATGCGCCCACCAATATTGGATACGTGGTTACAAATCAGCATTCGGGTATTGAAACGGAGCTTCCTTCGGATTTCCTCCACTATCGCATCTGAATCGCCCGCCGTTGAAAATAAATCATAGGTGCAGTATCCTCCTTTGGCCATGGCATCCACAGGACGAAGTACGGAGTTATGCTCTATATCGCTGATCAACACGTGCGAGCCATAAACCAGATGTGTCTTAATCGCCAAGTTGAGTGCATAAGTGGTATTGTAAGTGAATACCACGGATTCCGGCGATGGCGCATCAAAAAAGTCTGCCACCGTCTCACGGCACTCGTATATTTTTTCTGCCGCAAGCACAGAGAGCCTGTGGGAGCTTCGTCCGGGGTTTCCCCCGTACTCCTCCATGCAACGCATCATAGCTTTCAAGACCACGGGCGGCTTTGGAAAGGTAGTAGCAGCATTATCCAGATAAATTCTATTTTTCATCGCGGCAAAGCAATCAGTTCAGAGGATCGGAGGCCAATGGAATTCAGAAGAGCCCTCACCGCACTTTCATAGCGACAGTCAAACTTCACACCGTATGCACATCCGTGCCGCGTCAGATCGGGGGAGAGGGAAGTAATCTCACAGTTGATCCCCTTTTCCCAAAATGCACGCTTAGCTTTCATTGCATAGGTCATGGAACGCATAGAAGCAACACAATTCATTCTTTTTCCTCCTTTGCTTTTCAATACGTCCACTACCATTATATGCGTAGCTACAAAAAAAGACAGACGGATACTCCCTTGCATCCGTCTGTGAAACGTTCATTTTAGTAGATAGTGAATCATCCGATCCGGATCAGTGTAGAAATCTTTGGAGCAACGAAAATGCTCCGTTTCTCTATAATCTACCTGTCGGATGCCGTCTTCGGACAGTTCAAGAACACGCGCTCCCGGATAAGCCATCAAGATCGGCGAGTGCGTCGCAATAATAAACTGAGAATCTGCCTTGACAAGCTGATCAATTTCTGCAAGAAGTGTCAGTAGCCGCATAGGAGAAAGCGCTGCCTCCGGCTCATCCAAGATATAAAGCCCTCCGCCACTAAACCGATATTGTACCAGCCGCAAAAAACTCTCACCGTGGGATTGCTGATGCAAGGAAACTCCGCCGTAGCTCTTGATCAGAAGCGGAGAAGCAGCCGGCTGACGGTCAAGCTGATCCAGATTGCTTGCAAAATTATAAAAGCTCTCCGCGCGTAAAAAGAATCCGTCCCGCGCACGCTTGCCCTTTACAAGTGTCAGGTGCTTCCAAAGCTCTGAATGGGATTGCTCCGTTGAAAAATTGGAATTCTTTGTTCCACCTTCCGGATTGAATCCATAGGCAACCGCAATTGCCTCAATCAGTGTGGATTTGCCCGTACCGTTCTCGCCTACGAAAACAGTCACCGGTGCATCCAAGGGAATCCGCTCCCCACGCATCAGCGCCGTAACAGCCGGTATTTTCGCAAGATACGACCGGGAATCCAATTCCTCACTTAAAAATACAGAACGAACGTACGACATACGATCCTCCCACCCTTATTTTCTTTATTATTTTATCAGAATCCTAAAGCAGTGTCAACGCTTCGTATCCTTTGACAAGTAAAAAAGAATGTGATATACTGAGAAAAAAACAGGAGGTACCGATGAAACCCTTAAAGCTTGCAATCCTGGACGCCGCTACCCTTGGTAGTGACATTGATCTGTCCATTTTTTCTGATTTTGGCACCGCAACCGTCTACTGGACAACCGCGCCCTCGGAAATTGTCCTCCGTCTTTCCGGCGTGGATGTGTGCATCATAAATAAAGTAAAGCTAACCAAAGAGGTACTGAGCCAAGCTCCCGATCTTAAGCTAATCTGTGTGACCGCTACCGGCTATGATAACGTGGATATAACGTATTGCCAGACAAACGGCATTGCCGTGTGCAACGTTGCCGGATACTCTGCGAATTCCGTTTCTCAGTTGACTTTAGCCATGGTTCTCTCCGCCTCCGTTCATCTCCCCACCTACCGGCAAGCCGTCGCTGACGGAACGTACACGAGGGGTGGCGTTCAAAATATCCTCACCCCCGTTTATCATGAGCTGGCAGGAAAAACCTGGGGCATTATTGGCTACGGAGGCATCGGACAAAAGGTAGGCGCTGCCGCCAAGGCTCTTGGATGCCATGTAATCGTTCATAAACGGACTCCCGTCGTCGGGGAAGAATGTGTTTCTCTTGAAGAGCTACTTTCCCGCGCCGATATCATAACCGTGCACCTTCCGCTTACCGATGCGACCCGTCATTTGATTGGCGAAAAGGAACTTGCCCGTATGAAGGACGGCGCATTTCTCGTAAACGTAGCTCGCGGCGCAGTTCTTGACGAGGAGGCTGTTGCCTCTGCCGTTGAAAACGGAAAGTTAGGATTTTTCGGATGTGACGTCTATTCCACTGAGCCCATGCCGGAGACGCATCCGCTCTACCGCATCCGGCAACGAGAAAACGTGTGTCTTACCCCCCACATAGCATGGGGCGCCTACGAATCCAGAGAGCGTTGCATGAAGGAAATTGCAGAGAACATCCGATCCTATCAAGCAAACGGTAAACGAAATCGCATTGTTTAATCACTGTCAGGAGGAAATCCATTATGTGTCTGATCTGTGATCGCATTCAGCAAATCAAGGTCCACACCAACTCTTACTTTGTAAAGGAGCTGGAAACCGGCTACGTGGTTCTCGGTGATCATCAACATTTTAAAGGATACACGCTCTTTCTCTGCAAGGAACACAAAACCGAGCTTTTCCATCTTGAACCCGCTAAAAAGCTCAAGTTTTTAGAAGAAATGTCCCTGGTGGCAGAAGCCGTTGCAAAAGCATTCGGTGCAGAAAAAATGAATTACGAGCTCCTGGGAAACGGAGATACCCATCTGCATTGGCATCTGTTTCCACGCAGAGCAGGGGATCTTGATGCCCACGGCCACAACGGAAAAGGTCCCGTTTGGTGGTATCCCGCAGACAAAATGTACGATGACAGCACACGCCCCACAGAGGAGGAGCTGGAAGCCATGAAAGCAGCTCTTCTTAAGGCACTCAATCAATAAAACAAACGCCTCACGGAAACATTCCGAGAGGCGTTCTCTTTTGTCTGAAATTATACGCCAGAGTAAGCAGCAAATCCACAGTCAATGGGAAGAACCACACCGGTGATTGCAGAAGCGGAGCGATCATCGCAAAGGAACAGAGTAGCACCCAAAAGCTCATCGGCATCCACAAAGCGATCCATGGGAGTTCCGGCCAGAATCTTGGCACTGCGTGCGGTGGGAGTTCCATCCGCATTGAAGAGAAGTGCTTTGTTCTGAGCAGAAACCAAGAAGCCGGGAGCAATTGCGTTACAACGAATTCCCGTACCAGCAAAGTGAGTTGCCAGCCACTGAGTAAAGTTGGAAATACCTGCCTTTGCCGCAGAATAAGCAGGAATCTTGGTCAAAGGAATATAGGAGTTCATCGAAGAAATGTTCAAAATGCATCCTTTTTTCTTGTCAACCATATCGCGGGCAAACACCTGGGTGGGAAGAAGCGTTCCCTGGAAGTTCAGCTTAAACACAAAGTCAACACCGGCCGCATCCAGATCAAAGAAGGACTTTCCGCCTTCCTTTGCTTCGTGCTGATACTCGTTGTCCGTGGTTGCTCTGGGATTGTTTCCACCGGCACCGTTCACCAGGATATCGCAGGGGCCAAGATCGGCAAGCACCGCGCGGTGCACCTCCTCCAGTGCCTCCGTATCCAAAACGTTTGCTTTGTATCCGTTGCAAATATAACCTTCTGCGCGAAGCTCCGCGGCCAGCGCCTTAACGGCATCCTCATTTAAGTCAAGAGCCGCTACTTTAGCACCGGACTGGGCGAAAGCACGTGCCATCGCGCCGCAAATCAGCCCGCCTGCGCCGGTTACAATAACCACCTTGCCGGTGTAATCTACGTTAAGAGGAAGATTGCTCATTTAAAAATACCTCCTGAATATCAGTGTTTATCAAATTTTTCGAGAGAATCCCAAACGCCAAGCATGTACATAATACCAAGCGCACGGTCATAAAGTCCGTATCCGGGGCGCACGTTGCCGGGACCCTCATCCCAAAGATGACGTCCGTGGTCAGGGCGGATGTAGCCCTCAAAGCCGCCGTCGTGGTATGCCTTCAGAATTTCAAGAATGCCCGTATCACCATCGCAGTCTCTGTGGCTGGCCTCGGAGAAATCACCGTTCTCAAAATGCTTTACGTTACGAATGTGAGCAAACGCAATGCGATCACAGTGCTTTCGTACAATTGCCGCCACATTATTCTCGGGATTTGCATTCAAGCTGCCGGAACAAAGAGTCAGGCAGTTGTACTCATCGTCAACCATAGAAAGGAAGCGGTCAATGGAAGCCTCGTCCACCAGCAAGCGGGGAAGGCCGAAAATATCCCACGGCGGATCGTCCATGTGGATTGCCATCTTTACATCGCACTCGCGGCAGGTAGGCATAATCGCCTCAAGGAAATACTTCAGATTTGCCCAAAGCTTTTCGTGATCGATACCCTCATAGGCCTTGAACAGCTCGTCCAGCTTTGCCATGCGCTCCGGCTCCCAGCCGGGGAAGGACATATTGTACTTCTCGGTAAAATCGAGAATATACTTTGCCATTGCATTGTAGTCGTCCTGAATCATGTTCTTCTCATAGAACAAAGCGGTAGAGCCATCACCAACCGGATGGAACAGATAGCTTCTGGTCCAGTCGAAAATGGGCATGAAGTTATAGCAAATGACCTTGACCCCATATTTGGACAAGTTACGGATGCATTGCTTATAGTTTTCGATATACTTGTCACGCGTGGGCAGACCAATCTTGATGTCGTCATGAACGTTGACCGATTCGACCACATCCATGTTGAAGCCATACGCGTCCAACTGACGCTTTATCTCAGCAATCTCCTCTTCTTCCCAAATTTCGCCGGGCATTTTGTGGTGCAGTGCCCACACAATCCCGTCCACACCGGGGATTTGCTTGATATCCGAGAGCTTGATCCTGTCATTGCCCTCGCCATACCATCGGAAACACATTTTCATTGGCATAAGAGTCCTCCTTAGTTTATCTTAAACATAAAAATTACCGTATATTTTTTGCACCGGAGCGAACCGCCTCGCGGTATTCCTTCGGTGTCATTCCGGAATGCTTTTTAAAGGTTTTGGAAAAATACTGCACGTCCATGATACCACAATGCAAAGCTATCGTCTGAACCTGCAAATGGGTCGTTCCCAACAGATGCGCCGCATGCTTCATCCGCTTGTCCCGAATATATTCGGAAACCGTCTTTCCCGTTTCCCGTCGGAAGAGAGTGGAGAGATATCCCGAACTAATCCCTTGGCTGTTTGCAAGAGTGGTCAGGGAAAGGTTGGCAGAGAGATCCGAATCGATCAACAAAATCGTTTTTTGCACCACCGGTGAAAAATCCTTCATCGTGTGCTTGCGCACCAGTCGACAGTAAGCACGGAACATCTCGCGCATCAAAGCTGCATTTTCCGACAGCATCGGTAGCTGTTCGATCTTGTAAGCAAAGGCCGAGGAAACACGATCCAGATAAACGGGATGCACACCGCCTTGCTCTGCCGCCTTGCGGAGAAGGGTGTTCATAATAATGCAGTAGTTTTTTGCATTTCTCAACGGATCTGTGGTACGACGCTCAAAAAAGTCGTTCGAAAGCGCAGAAAGCAACTGCCCCTCCTTGTGAATCTGGCCAAGAGAAACCGCACGGATCAGCTCATTTTCAAAATCATACCGCTTTTCCATAATATTCATACTGACCAACATATCCTCAAAGCTATCATCGCTGACGGAATCGTTGATAGGAGATGCCGGGAGCAGGGAATCGTGATTTACGTCAACCACGGCAAAAGCACGTCCATTCCACATACGCTCGCAAAAAGCGCTGATCATCATGAAAAGATGGCTGTCCGGAGGTAGCACGGGTACTGAGGAATAGTATTTGCCAAAAAGCTGCTGCCTCTTGCGGGAAAGTCCACATTCCTCGCCGATCTCTAAAATCTCGTGAGAAGACAGCGGGGTCGAGAGATAAGGGCCAATAAACAAAACCGTTCGTTTGATCCCGTCTGCCAGCAGAAAATACAGGTAACTCAGTTTAAAAACACCGGTTGATTTATAAACGGTGAAGGGAATAACCTCACCGATAAAATCCTTTACCTTCAATTCCTGAGTTTTAAAATCGAACATTGAATTGATCTCCGCCTCCACAATTGTGGAAAGCGGCTCATCAGGGGTCGTCAATACGAACGGCACACGAAGCTTTTTGAGCGTATCCGACAAAAAAGCCAGCTCATTTTCGTACAACATGACTTCACCCTCCTGAAAAAGAAGAAAAATGTGTGCGATTTTCTCCAATCTATGGAAGTATTATACCATGTTTTTTGTCTAATTACAACAAGGATTTTACGCGAGATATGAAAATAATACAAAAAAATGCGAAAATAATACTCACGATGTTTTCCAAAATCCTTTATACTAAAGGTGATGTCACTTTTACTAAATTGCCGTCGTTTGCCGACATATTTTTGGCAAAAGTGCTTACAAAAAGAAAAGAGGACAATTTTTATGAAGAAACCCCCTCAGCTCGACGCAAACGGAAAGCGTAAATTCAGCATACGGGACAGCTTCGCTTATGCGGCTGGTGACCTTGGATGCAACATGTCCTTCGCTCTCAAGGGAACGATGGCTCTATTCTGGTCTCAGTTCATGGGCATGCGCCTGTGGTACCCGATCCTTTTGATCATCGTCCAGGTTTGGGACGCGATCAATGACCCGCTGATCGGCTCCATTATCGACGCCGACAAGCACAAGTATAAGAGAAACAAGTTCCTTCAGTACATCTGGTTCGGTTCCATCGGCCTTATCATCGGCGGTGCTTGTTGCTTCCTGCCCATTACCGGCGCTCAGCCCATTGCCAAGGCAATCATCTTCATTGCCGGCTATGTTGTATGGGATGCCTTCTACACCATCGCAAACGTTCCTTACGGCTCTCTGCTTTCGCTGATTTCCAGCGATCCTGCTGACCGTGCTTCTCTCTCCGCTTGGAGATCCATCGGTTCCATGCTCGGTAACATGGTTCCCATGGTTATCCTCCCCTTCATCATTTACGATGATAACAAAAACCTCATTGGTGAAAACGTATTCCTTGCCGCCCTTATCATGGGTGTTCTTGGCTTCATCTGCTTCCAGTTCATGATTCGCAACACCGAAATCCGTGTGGATGCTGAAATCAAGGTAAATGATGATCAGCCCAAGTTCAACGTATTCGAGGCACTCAAGAACTTCGTTCACAACCGTCCCGCTGTTGGCGCAACTCTCGCCGCTATGGGTATGTTCATCGGTATGCAGGGTGCTTCCACCGCTGTTCAGGTTGTATTCCAGGTTTACTATCAGAACACCGACATTTCCGGTATCGTTCAGCTCTTCTCCATGATCCCGATCCTTCTCTTCACACCTCTTGCACGTAAGATGGTAGTTAAGTACGGCAAGAAAGAGCTTGCAATCTTCGGTTCGATCTGCTCCATCATCGGTGCACTCGGCCTGTTTATCGTAACTCCCAACAATCCTGGCCTTGACCTTGTTATCTACATTCTTTGCCAGCTCGTATACTCCCTCGGCCTTGGTATCTACTCCACCGTATCTTGGGCTATGATGGGCGACGCAATCGACTACAACGAATGGAAAACCGGCAAGCGTGAAGAGGGCGTTGTTTACGCTATGCACTCCTTCTTCCGTAAGCTGGCTCAGGGCCTTGGCCCGGCACTTGCCATCTTCATCATGGGCTTCTACGGCTACGTTGAAAACGACGTAAACGAATTCGGCGAACCCATCATTAACATCGAGCTTCTCAGCTTCGACGTTGGTGTTAACATGCGTTGGCTTGTTGCCATCCTTTTCCTTGTTGCCGCTGTAATGCAGTTCATTGGCTTGGCACTTATCTACAATCTGGATAAGAAGACCCTCGCAAAGATGAGCGCAGAGCTTCATCGCAATGTAGAAGCAGACGACGATCTGACCTACACCACCGCGGAAGATAGCGACAATTTGGCGTAATTTAATACAGCCCCAAAAACGGCGTCCGCTCTAAAGGGCGGACGCCATTTCAAATTGTTCGCTTTTATTAACATACCGTTAAAATATGTGTGTTATAATACCCCTATCAAATCCGAAACGGAGATCGATTTATGAGAAAAATTACAAACCTTAACGCAAAATGGGCCTTCACCAAGCAGGCCACCGAGATCCCTTCCTCCATTGACAGCAAATGGGACTTTGTAAATCTTCCTCACTCCTGGAACGCCATCGACGGCCAGGACGGTGACAACGATTATTATCGCGGCACCGCATACTATGCAAAATCCATCAACAAAACGAACCTTCCTGAGGCCGACCGCCATTATTTAGAAATTCGCGGTGCCAATTCCTCTGCGGACGTTTATCTGAACGGCAAGCATCTGGCACACCATGACGGCGGTTATTCCACTTGGCGCGTAGACCTTACCGACGCCCTTGAGCTTACCAATCTCTTGGTTATTACCGTTGATAACGCAGCGAACGAGATCGTTTATCCTCAGGTTGCGGACTTCACCTTCTACGGCGGTCTCTACCGTGACGTAAATCTGATTTCTGTAAACGATTCCCACTTTGATCTTGATTATCACGGTGGCCCCGGTATTAAGGTTACTCCCGAAATTGCCGACAAGGATGCTAAGGTTAATGTTGAGGTCTATCTGACCAACGCCAAAGAAGGTCAAAAAATCGTATACACGATATACGATCGCGACGAAAATGCAATCGCTACCACCACCTCAACTGACAAAAACGTAACACTGGACATTCCCAACGTTCACCTTTGGCACGGCCGCAAGGATCCTTACCTCTACTGCTGTGAAGCAGAGCTGGTAGAAGGCGACTCCGTAATTGACAGCGTATGCACCCGCTTCGGTTGCCGCACCTTCAAGATCGATCCCGACAACGGCTTCATTCTGAACGGGGAAGAGTACCCCCTCCGCGGTGTATCCCGCCATCAGGACCGCTGGGGCAAGGGCAACGCACTTTCTCCCGCCGACCACGAAGAGGATATTGATCTCATCTGCGAAATGGGCGCCACCACCATTCGTCTGGCGCACTATCAGCACGATCAGTACTTCTATGACCTCTGCGATGAACGCGGTCTGGTCATCTGGGCTGAGATCCCTTACATCTCCCGCCATATGCCCACCGGACGCGAAAACACCATCTCCCAGATGAAGGAACTGATCACCCAGAACTACAACCATCCCTCCATCGTTGTATGGGGCCTTTCCAACGAGATTGGTATCGGCGGAGCCAGTGATGACCTGCTGGAAAATCATCGGATTTTGAACGATCTGTGCCACGAGATGGACAAGACCCGTCTCACCACCATCGCTGCCGTTTCCATGTGTAAGATCGATGACCCCTACCTCCAGATCCCGGACGTAGTTTCCTACAACCACTACTTCGGCTGGTACGGCGGCGAAACCGATATGAACGGTCCTTGGTTTGATAAGTTCCACAAGACCCATCCGAACATTCCCATCGGCTGCTCTGAGTACGGCTGTGAGGCTCTTAACTGGCATACCTCCAACCCCATGCAGGGTGACTACACCGAGGAATATCAGGCTTACTACCATGAAGAGCTGATCAAACAGTTCTTCTCCCGCAAGTATATGTGGGCAACCCATGTATGGAACATGTTCGACTTCGGCGCCGATGCCCGCAATGAGGGCGGCGAGAACGGACAGAACCACAAGGGTCTGATCACCTTCGACCGCAAGTACAAAAAGGATTCCTTCTATGCTTACAAGGCATGGCTCTCCGACGATCCCTTCGTTCACCTTTGTGGCAAACGCTACGTTGATCGCGTAGAAGACACTACTAAGATCACCGTATACTCCAACCAGCCCGAGGTAGAGCTCTTCGCCAACGGAGTATCTCTTGGAAAGAAGACTGCACCCGATCACTTCTTCTACTTCGACGTTCCCAATGTAGGCGAACAGACCTTGGTTGCCGTAGCCGGCGAATACCGCGACGAAAGCAAGCTCCGCAAGGTTGAAACCTTCAATGAGGACTATCGTCTCAAGGAAAAGGGCGCAATTCTCAACTGGTTCGATATCGACGCACCCGAAGGCTACCTGTCCCTGAACGACAAAATGAGCGACGTTATCGCAACCCTCCAGGGCAAAATGCTCTTTATGGGTCTAGTCGGAAAGTTCCTTGGCGGAAAGAAAAAGGACGGCGAAGAAGGCGGCAAGATCAAAGCTGCTGGATTTGAGGTCGGTCCTGAAATGATGTCTATGATGGGCGGCTTCACCGTTCTTCGCCTCTTCACCCTTATGGGCGGCATGGCGGATATCAAATTCACCAAAGAACAGCTTTTGGATCTTAACGCCAAGCTGAATAAAATCAAGAGACCCAAGAAGAAATAAATCCTATATACAAAAGAGAGGATTCCGCAAGGAATCCTCTTTTGTATTAGAGCTGCGTTTTGGGATCAACGGTTTCTAAGGGGGTAAACATCAAAGCTCGATCCATTTGGTTTTCCTTAAGGACTCGATACATCCTCTGGGAGATTAGATAAGAAATACCCGCATCATAGAATAAATGATCACACTTATATAGGTTGTTGGAGAAAAGCTGATGGAGTATCTTCGAATATAATACATTCCGCCCCTCCTCAAACCGGGTCAGCTAAAAGGTCAAAATAGAGCTTGCAATATCAAAGTATACCAGCAAAGCCAGCGCGTCTACAATGGTCGTAATAAAGGGACTCGCCATAACTGCCGGATCAAAGCCGACTTTTTTTGCTAAAATGGGCAGGGAACAACCAATCACCTTAGCAATAAAGACAGTAACAAACATAGTTACACAAACCACAAACGCTACTGCCATAGTAACCTCTTCGTTGCCAAAAAGATACCGATCCACTGCGATCATTTTTATAAAGTTAATGGCTGCCAAAGCGCCTCCGCAAAGCACCGAAACGCGGATTTCCTTCCAGATCACACGGAAGATATCACGAAAAGCAACGTCTCCAAGAGAAAGCGCACGAATAATCGTAACCGATGCCTGTCCGCCCGCATTTCCACCCGTATCCATCAGCATGGGAATGTAGGAGGTGAGAATCAGCATCGCACCAAGTCGAGACTCAAAGGAGGAAATGATAGCACCGGTAAACGTAGCCGAAATCATCAAAAGCAGTAACCACGGAATTCGATTCTTCCACGTGGCAAAAATTCCGGTCTTAAAATAGGAGTGCTCCGACGGAACGATCGCCGCCATAAGCTCCATATCCTCAGTAGCCTCTTCTTGAATGACGTCAATCGCGTCGTCAAAGGTAATAATACCCACCAATCGCTTCTCATTATCCACAACAGGAATCGCCAAGAAATCATAGCGTCCGAATAGCTCCGCCGTTGCTTCTTGGTCCTCTGTGGTAGAAACCCAAATCACGTTTTCATCCATTACGTCACCAATCAAGGCATCATAGGGAGAGAGTAGCAGGGAACGCACACTCACAACGCCAACTAAATGCTTGGCATCGTCCGTCACGTAGCAGGTGTATACCGTCTCTTTGTCAAATCCGGTTTTGCGGATATGCGCAAATGCCATCTCCACCGTCATAGACCGCCGCAAGCTGACGTATTCCACCGTCATAATGCTACCGGCACTGTCCTTGGGATATCGCATCAATTGGTTAATCGTCGAGCGTGTTTCCGCATCGGTGTTCGCCAAAACTCGACGCACAACGTTAGCAGGCATCTCCTCAATAATATCCACGGTATCGTCCAGATACAGTTCATCCAGCATCTCGCTCAACTCACGGTCAGAAAAAGAGTTCAACAAGCTTTCCTGCACGTCAGAATCCATTTCCACAAACACCTCGGCCGCAAGACTCTTCGGCAAAATCCGAAAGAGCAGAGCAAGGTGCTCCTTTGCTCCGCCTTCCAAAAGGGAAGCTATGTCCGCCGGCTCAAGCGTACCAAACAATGTTTTCAGCTCGGCATACTTTTTTCCTTCGATTCGATCAGCCACAATCTCACGAAGCTCGTCAAAAGAAAAATCCATTCGCTCTCCAATCCCAGCACGTCAGACGAATGGTTGCGCACACCCGAACAGCCGTGCCATATTTGAATTTAGTAATACGGTCCTATCACTGCAACAACTGCCCGCGTCCACGCGCTCACATCCTTTCGACAAATAATATATGTATTCCGTCAAGTTAAGTCGGAAATCTCATCAATCGTTTCCATATCAGGTAACATAACACCCGGGATCTTTCCGGGGTCACGCTTCAAGGGGTCATAAACGAACTTTCGGCAATAATGTCCTCCGGGTACAACGCCCTTTTTTTTGCAAAGAACGTAAAAATCGTCGCAAATCCCAACGGAAAATTCGCATTTTTCGCAAATCCGGTCAATATCCAAATCCTTTCGCTTCAAGAGATCACCGCCTTTCTTAAAAATTCTTAAGCTTCTTTAAATTATTATACCACTTCAAAGGTCGCGCGTCTACAATTTTTTGCACTTTTTCTTTGCATTAAAACAAGATTTTTCACACACCACCCTATAGCAAGGCAAATTATCATTAAGAGAAAAGCGTAGATACGAAAATATGCATAGAGAGCGGAAAAAGCACCGCAAAGCACCCCAACCCCAAGTTTAAGTAGAATAACCCGCCGATAAGAGCTTATACATTTCTCAACAAAGCAAAAAATTTGTGCATGAACCGATAGACCTCCGAACCCAACCGAAAAGCCAAGTAAAAACAGGCCAACCGCTCCGGGAAACGTCTCAAAAGCCATGATTCCTCCGGTTGAAAACTCAAACACAACACGGTACAGAGCCTTTGCAAAGGGAATCGGCACCAGCACCGCAAGCACATCCGAAATCACAGAAAAAACAACCGTAAAAGCACAAATGTATAGCATGGTTAGCGCTGACTCCCGAATTGCCGACACAAAATTCGAAATAAATTTCATTTGTGTCGCAGCCGAACCCTGCATTTGCCTGATGTGATCTTTTGCATTTGTCTTTTTGCTGTAAAAAACCAGCGAAACGACAACTTGAAACAAATATAGACATATGCCAAACTCCAAATTGTTGCAAACGGAAGCCCCGACAACTCCCACAATATACCCAAGGCTTCCACAAGACGACAAACAAACCAAGCCTGTAACGTCCTCGCTTTCATAAGACGCTTGTCGAATAAGAGTGGCACCCAAAGGATATCCGCCAACCCAACCCATAATTACGCAAGGCAAATATCTGTTTTTCCTTTTTGAATCCACAGCCAACACGCCACAAAATACTCGCGACAGCACCGAAAAAGGGAAGAGCGACGGCACAAGAGAGCGAACACACACCATAAGCGCCTCTAACACACTCGTTTTTATTATACCAAGCGTAAACACTGCAGTTAAAAGCATCACCGCAAGCATCAGCCACACCTTCCAACCCCATCGATTCATGTTATTTTTCACTCCTTATTTGCATAATGTTCAACAGTAATTTATACGCGTGTCCAAGGGAGGAAAATATGTCCAAGGCAAAAAAACTCAAGCAAAAAATTCATAGCTTTTTTTATGATACTCTCCGTTTTTCCGCCTCCGCCGTCGGCGCACCTCGTATAGAAATTATAGAACAAGAAAAAATGACTGTTTTTCAATGTTCTACAATTGACAAATATTCTGAACGCGAAATAATTCTTATCACACCGAACGGCAAGATTTCAATTATTGGCACACGCCTATCATTGACCACCTTTGTTGACCAGACAGTTGAAATCACAGGGGTTCTCCATTCCCTTCAATTCTATCCCGAGGAGGAATCTCATCTATGCATCTGATTCATTGGATTATCGGCTATTACACCGTCACGCTCCCCACCCAAGCGTATAATCAGGCACGCAAAATTTTATTATCCAACAGTATTCATTTTTTTGATTTTCGCCTTTCACCTAACGGATCAACTTTCTGTATTTCCACCCGCCAATACCGACAAACGCAAAGACTTTTATCTTCCATTCGTCCTACTTATAGCTCCATTAGAGGACTTCCCGCACTCTTTCTTTCCCATCGATCACGCTGGGGTATTCCGGTAGGGGTCTTCATTGCAGCATTTTTATTTTTCTCTACCCAAAATATCGTTTGGAAAATCAACATCTCCGGCAATGATTCCATTTCCTGCGAGTCAATCCTAACCGAATTGTCAAACGCTGGCTTTCACGTAGGTAGCAAAATTGACCCCGATGATCTGGATCAGCTCCACAATCAAATTCTCGCCACCTCAAGTGACATCGCATGGATCTCCATCAATCTTTCCGGAGTTGTGGCAAACGTCGAAGTACGTGAACATCAAAAAGCCACCCCCTCCACCCCTCCCGAATCCGCATTGTCTAATATTGTCGCCTCCGCCGATGGACTCATTCACCAAATAAACGTAAAATCCGGAAAACGTGTCGTGGAAATCGGACAAGTGGTTAAAAAAGGGGAACTGCTTATCAGCGGAATCTCGGATAGTCAAACGCTCGGCGCACGTTACGAGCAAGCAGAGGGCGAGGTATATGCATACATAAACAAGGAAATCATCGTAACAACCCCCACACAAAGTTTGGAAAAAGTTTACACGGGCAAAGAGTTTCGAAAAATCCGACTCAATTTTTTCGGAAAATCCATAAATATTTTCTCAAACTGTGGAAATCTGCCCGCAACTTGTGATAGAATAGAAGAAGAAATTCCGATTCTGTTGTTTGGACGCTTTTCCGTTCCCATAACCGTGTCCAAGGAAACCTACCGCGAATACGCCGAACAGCCCACAACTCTTTCTGTACAAGAAGCCGTTGATCTGACCATGGCCAGACTCACCCGAGAAATCACAAACAAACTTAAAAGCGCCGAGTTGATCTCTAAAACCGTGTCTCTCCACTACTCCAACGGCGCCGTTACCGCCACTTGCACACTCTATTGCATCGAAGACATTGCAACCCCTCTAACCTTTCAAATCTCTCAGTAAGGAAGCATATATGGCAGAAAAAACTCTACTCACACACTCTCCCGACGAAACCTCAGCGCTCTTTGGCAATTTCGACTCTAACACTAAATTGATCGAAGAGGAATTCGCCGTAAAAATCTATAACCGGCCCTCCGTCACCGATATTGGAGATTGCATTGTTATCAGCGGAGAAAATGCCGATTCTGTTCATAAAGCACATAGTGCAATGCAGTATCTGCTTAAGATGGTACAGATGAATAATGCAATCACAGATCAGACCGTGTCCTACGTAATCAGCATGGTCAACGCCGGAGAGAGCGAAACTCTCTCCATGTTAGACGACGATTGTGTCTGCGTCACCATGAAAGGGAAGCCCATCAAAGCAAAAACAGTCGGCCAGAAGAAGTATGTAGACTCTATCCGTAAAAGCACCATCGTGCTCGGCGTCGGTCCTGCCGGAACCGGAAAAACCTTCCTTGCCGTAGCAATGGCAGTAAAAGCCCTGCGCAACAAGGAAGTCAGCCGCATTATCTTGACGCGCCCGGCCGTGGAGGCCGGCGAAAGCTTAGGCTTTTTGCCTGGTGATCTCCAAAGCAAAATAGACCCCTATCTTCGCCCGCTCTACGATGCGCTATATGAAATGCTTGGCCCCGAAAATTGTGCACGCTACATGGAAAAGGCAACCATTGAAATTGCTCCGCTCGCATATATGCGCGGACGCACGCTAGATGACTCCTTTATTATTCTGGACGAGGCACAGAACACCACACCGGAGCAAATGAAAATGTTCTTAACGCGCCTGGGCTTCAACTCTAAAGCTGTAGTTACCGGTGACCTCACCCAGACCGACTTACCTATGGGTAAAAAAAGTGGTCTTGCAGAAGCTGTTAAAATTCTACGCGGAATTGATGATATCACCATTCATGAATTTTCCGATCGCGATGTGGTACGTCACAAGCTGGTGCAAAAGATCATCCTTGCGTACGATCGATACGACAGGGAAAAGGCCATCCGAAAGGCTGAAAAAACGCCGTCCAAAACTGCCAAAAGAATATAAAATCACCAAGGAGACATCATGGAACTTAACGTATTGTTTGAGGACAAGCAAGATAAAATTGTTGTACGAACCGCCATGCGCTCTGCCATCCGCAAGGCAGTTTTCAACACCTTAATTTACGAAGGTGTCGAGGGAAAGATCGAGGTTTCTGTTACGTTTACCGATAATGACGGAATCCGCGAGCTGAATCGTGACTACCGGAACAAGGATACAGCAACCGACGTGTTATCATTCCCAATGTTTGATTTTTCCGCTGGAGAAACGCCGATCACTCCCGAAGGTGAAGCGCTCCCCTTAGGAGATATCATTCTCTCTCTTGAGCGTGCAAGGACACAAGCAGCCGAAATTGGTCATAGTACCATGCGTGAAGTGATCTTTTTGTGTATCCACTCCACACTACATCTGCTCGGATACGATCACGAGCTTTCACCCGAAGATGATGAGGACATGCAAAGAAGACAGAATGAAATCATGCGTGTTCTCGGCCTATCATGATTTGAGACAATCGCCTAAACAGAAAGGATATTGAAATGACCAAAACTGCTTTCATCGCCATCGTAGGCCGTCCAAACGTAGGCAAATCTACGTTGCTTAACGCCATGCTGGGTGAAAAAATCTCTATTGTTTCCAACAAACCGCAGACTACACGCAATCGTATTACCGGAATTTTGACAAAAGACGAAAATCAATTTGTCTTTCTGGACACGCCCGGCATCCATAAACCCCACACCAAGCTTGGCGACTACATGGTAAAGGCCGCCGATAGTGCAATCTCTTCCTCCTCGGTAATCATCCTGATTACCGAGGTAAACCGTGCCCCCACAGAGGTTGAACTGTCAGTTATTGAAGCTATCAAAAAAAGTGCGCTTCCGTCCATCCTGGTGCTCAATAAAATCGATATCGCCGATCCCACAACAGTTGCCAAAGCCATCGAAACCTACGCTAAGCTGCACGACTTTGACTCCATCATTCCCGTCTCCGCCGAAAACAACGACGGCACCGACATCGTGCTTGACGAATGTGCAAAGTTCATGAACGAAAGTGCCTGGTTCTTCCCGGACGATATTGCAACCGATCAGCCGGAGCGCCAGATCGTAGCAGAGGTGATCCGCGAAAAGCTTCTCCGCCTCCTGGATGACGAGGTACCCCACGGAACCGCAGTAACCATCGAATCCTTTGAGGATACAGAAGACATCATCCGCGTTCGCGCTGAGATCTTTTGTGAGAAAGAATCTCATAAAGGCATTATCATCGGCAAAAACGGTGCCACTCTCAAAAAAATCGGCACCTACGCACGTCAGGACCTGGAGAAATTCTTTGGCGTGAAGGTGTACTTGAATCTTTGGGTCAAGGTCAAGGAAAAATGGCGCGACAGCACCTTTAACCTGAACAATTTCGGCTACAATCCAAAGGACTTCTAAGCTATGGAAGAACTGTCTACAAGAGGCCTAGTTATTCACGAAACACAAATCGGTGAATACGATAAAATCCTCACCGTTCTCACCCCCGATGCCGGAAAAATCTCGATATCCGGGAAGGGAATCAAAAGTCTCCGCAGCCGTCACATGGCAGCCACCCAGCTCTTCTCCTACAGTCACTTTCAACTACGAAAAAGAGGCAACTATTACTACATTGACGACAGTGATCTGATCGAAAATTTTTATGCAATTCGAAGTGACCTGCTCAAATTTTCACTCGCCTCTTACATCTGCGATGTGGCAAACGACGTAACCGTAGAAAACGAAGACGAATCCGAGCTTTTGCGATTGATTCTTAATACTTTATACGCAATAGACAAAAGCCTAAAAGACTTGGAGCTCATTCGCGGCGCGTTCCAACTGCGCGTTGCCTGTATTTGCGGATTCATGCCAGACTTGAGCGGTTGTCGTGATTGTCACGATCCAAACCCCACCCACGCAACCCTTGATATTTTAGACGGCAATCTGATTTGCGACAAATGCCGAAAACGCATTGACAGCGACTTCATCGACGAACGCGGGGATTTTTTGCGCCCTGTGGTATATCTCGATCCCGCCCTTCGGTCCGCCATGCAATACGTCACTCTGGCAAGGCTGGAACGTTTTCTTTCCTTTGCCATTGATGACGACGTAATCGATCCCTTCGCCACTTGTTGCGAAAAATATCTGTTGAACCACATCGAGCGAGGCTTCTACTCTCTCGACTTCTACAAATCCATACTGTAACACAACGGAGAATCCATGTATAATATTGAAAAAGCAATTAAGACCCTGGAATTTGATAAGATCCGGGAACTGCTTGCTTCTCTCGCCCCAATCGAGAGTGCAAAAAGCCTTGCGCTCAACTTGACGCCTTCCAATGACATTGATGTCGTTTTGCGCCGCCAGCGTTATACAACGGACGCAAAGCGTCTCGCATCCCTGAAAGGCGCGCCCGCCTTTTTAGGTGTTACCGACATCTTCGATATTTTAGAAAAGGCGGACAAGTCCGCCGTCCTCTCCTGCAAGGAAATTCTGCAGGTGTTGACTGTTTTGAAATGCACCCGCGCGTTGTTGGATTATAACTTGGGGGAAAGAAACTTTACCACATCTCTTGATGAAATTTTTGCTCGCTTAATTCCCAACAAGCCAACGGAATCCCTCATCAGCCGTTCTATTCTGTCCGAGGACATGATTGCTGACGAAGCCAGCCCGGAGCTTGCTGAAATACGACGCAAATCCAGAGCACAAGCAAATAAAATCCGCGACATTCTACAGCGTTATACTGCCGGCGCCTACTCCAAATGCCTGCAAGAAAACATCGTTACGATCCGTAACGGACGGTATGTACTCCCCGTAAAGGCCGAGCACCGCTCTGAGATCAGCGGACTTGTTCATGATACATCCTCCTCCGGCGCCACTCTCTTCATTGAACCTATGGCCGTGGTGGAAGCCAACAATGAGCTACGAACGCTGGAGAGCAGGGAGCAGCACGAGATCGATCGCATCCTTTCCGACCTTTCCGCACGAATCTCGGACATTTCCGCGTCACTGCGCTTGAATTTCCGCAATATCACCGAGCTCGCCTTCTACTTCACCTGTGCGCAGTTATCTTATAAAATGGATGCAACTCCACCCGAGATCAACGGAAAACGAACGGTCAATCTTGTAAAAGCGCGCCACCCGCTCCTGGATCCAAAAAAGGTAGTTCCTATCAGCCTTTCTTTGGGTGAAGATTATCGGATGCTCGTTATCACCGGACCCAACACGGGCGGTAAGACGGTAACGTTGAAAACCCTCGGTCTGTTCTCAATTATGGCACAGTGCGGACTCCATGTCCCCGCCGACGAGGCTTCAATCTGCATATTTGACCGTATTTTACCTGACATCGGAGATGAACAGAGCATTGAACAGTCCCTGTCAACCTTCTCCTCGCACCTGGTTACAATTGTATCTGTCGTAAATAATATTACACCCAAAACTCTCGTTTTGTTCGACGAGTTAGGCGCCGGAACTGACCCTGTTGAAGGTGCCGCCTTAGCAGAAGCCATTCTGGAGCACGTACTCACCTCCGGTTGTCTGTGTGCTGCCACAACCCACTATGCAGAATTAAAGGCTTTTGCCTTAGAAACAGAACACGTGGAAAATGCTTCCTGTGAATTTGATATTGATACGCTGAAGCCCACGTACAAATTGGTTATTGGCACACCCGGAAAATCTAACGCGTTCTCGATTTCAAAAAAGCTCGGTCTATCGGATGAAATTGTCACCCGAGCAACGGAACTCGTGGGCGATAACAACCGCAGCTTCGAAGCGGTTATCGAAAAGCTTGAATCCACAAGAATTGTCTTAGAGCGAGAGAGGGAAGAAGCCGCCCAGCTCAAAGCAGACTACGAAAGCTTCAAAAAGCGCTCAGAAGCTGAGCTCAGTCGTCGTTTGGCGGATGCCGAAAAAGAAGCGGAACGCGCCAAAGCAAAAGCCCAGCAAATGATTACGGGTGCAAAAGCGGCCAGCGATTTTGTTTTTGCCCAGCTTGACGAAATCAAAAAGAAAAAGGATTCCGAGCACTTCGGTGAAGATCTATCTGCCGCCAAAAAGGCTCTGCGTGCACATCTTAGAAATTCCGCCGATATTTACGATCCTATCGAGGAAGCTGAAGACGACAATCAACCTCTACCTCGTCCTTTGAAGGTCGGCGACGAGGTCATGTTACGGAACATTGGAACAAAGGCAGTTGTCTTGGATGTTCCGGACAAGGACGGAAACCTCACCGTACAAGCCGGAATCATCAAAACAAAGACAAATGTAAAAAACATTTCTCTTCTCTCTGCAAAGTCTCCCGCAAAGAGTGACGCACAAACTTACAAAAAGAACTACCGTGCGCAAGTAAGCAAGGACTTCAAGCCCTCGCTGGATCTGCGTGGTATGACGGGAGACGATGGGTGGTTTATGACGGATAAGTACATTGACGAAGCTAATATTGCCGGTGTAAAATCCGTAACCATCATCCATGGCAAGGGAACCGGAGCCCTGCGCAATGCGCTTTGGGAAAGATTCCGTTCCGATAAACGCATTCGTTCCTTCCGCCCCGGCCAGTACGGAGAAGGCGACTATGGCGTTACCGTTTTGGAATTGAAATAAACACTTTTTCTTCAATATTTCCTTTTCTTTATTGAAAATCTCATAAGTATCTGTTATAATGTTATTTAACGAACATTTCCGCTGTCGAGCACAGCACAGAAAAATCTTATACGAAACGGAGATAAGCAATGAAAACACTGAAAATGTTAGCGATTGATCTGGGTGCATCCAGCGGTCGCGGTATTGTAGGCCAGTTTGACGGCAAAAAGCTGACCTTGGCGGAAAACCATCGTTTTCCCAACGAGCCCGTCAACACAGCCGGCCATTTCTGCTGGGATATTCTCAGAATCTTCCACGAAATCAAATCCTCCATCCTTAAGTGTTCCTTGTCCGACGACCGGGATATCCGTAGCATCGGCATTGACACATGGGGCGTTGACTACGCTTACCTCGACAAAAACGGCGCTTTGCTTGCCAATCCGTACCATTACCGTGATAGCCGCACCGATAATATTCAGGAATACACCTTCGCTCGTGTTCCTTTCAGCGAAATCTACGGCGTAACCGGCATCCAGACTGCGAATTTCAACACGATCTATCAGATGATTGCGGATCTCCGCGACCGTCCCGAGGTTGTCGCAGCCGCTGACAAAATGCTTTTCACTCCCGACCTTTTGAACTATTTCCTTACCGGAGAAAAGTTTACCGAGTACACCATCGCGTCTACCGGTGCTGTGCTTGACGCGGCGAAGTTTGATATCGCCCACGACCTCCTCGGAAAATTCGGCATTAACACCAATCTCTTCAGCCCTGTAGTTATGCCCGGACACCACGTGGGTAAGCTCACCCCCGCTCTTCGTGAGGAACTTGGTGACATCGGAGCCGAGGTTGTTAACATTGCAGCACACGATACCGCCAGTGCCGTTATCGCCGTTCCTGCAACCGGCAAGGACTTTGTTTACATCAGTAGCGGAACATGGTCTCTGATGGGAACTGAGCTTGATGCCCCCATTATCAACGAAGCATCCATCAAGTACAACTTTACAAACGAGGGTGGTGCCGGAAAGACTATTCGTTTCCTCAAAAACATCATGGGTCTTTGGCTCGAGCAGGAATCCAGACGCCAGTGGAGAAGAGAAGGTAAGGAGGTTTCCTTTGACGAGCTTTCCCGTGCAGCCGCGGCCTCCACACCTCTCGCTTGTATTATCAATCCCGACGACAGCTCCTTCAGCGCCCCCGGCAATATGCCCCGTCGCATCGCAGAATACTGCAGAAAGACCGGCCAGCACGTTCCTGAAACCATGGGCGAAATCGTACGGTGTATCTTCGATAGCTTGGCACTCCGCTATCGCTGGACCATCGAAAAGATGGAAGAAATCACCGGAAAGAAGTATCAGTTCATCAACATCGTTGGCGGCGGTACGCAGGAAAAAATGCTCTGCCAGTTTGCCGCGGATGCTTGCGGTATTCCCGTATACGCAGGTCCCGTTGAAGCAACCGCCATCGGTAATATCTCTATGCAGGCCATTGCGGCCGGCGAACTCGCAAATATCAGCGAGGCTAGAGAGTTGATTCGCAATTCTTTTGAAATCAAGTATTACGAGCCCCACAGATCCGAAGCGTGGGATCTCGCTTATGAAAAGTTTAAAGCCCTTTGCGGTGATCAATAAAAGGAGTTAACTACATATGTCTAAAATTTACGAAAACGCAAAAGAAATTTATGCTTCCTTCGGTATTGACACCGACAAGGTGATCGAAGAAGTACGCAAGATTCCCGTTTCCATGCATTGCTGGCAGGGCGATGACGTTAAGGGCTTTGAGAACCCCAACGGCACTCTGACCGGCGGCATTCAGACCACCGGTAACTATCCCGGAGCTGCCACCAACATCGAGCAGCTTCGTGCCGACTTTGAAAAGGCCTGCAGCCTGATCCCCGGATCCAAGCGCATCAACCTCCATGCTATCTATCTGGATGCACAGGGAGAAAAGGTAGAGCGCAACGAGATTCAGCCCAAGCACTTCGACTCTTGGATCGACTGGGCAAAGAAATTGAACCTCGGTATCGACTTCAACCCCACTTGCTTCTCTCACCCTCTCAGCGGTGATGGCTTTACTCTCAGCCATCCCAATGAGGAAATCCGCAAATTCTGGATCGAGCACTGCATCGCCTCCAGAAAGATCGCCGCTTATATCGGCGAAAAGCTGGGCAACACCGTTGCTACCAACTACTGGATTCCCGACGGATTCAAGGATATTCCCGTAGACCGTATGGGCGCGAGAGAGCGACTGATCGACTCCTACGACCAGATCTTTGCTGAATACATCGATCCCAAGTACAACCTTGACGCAATGGAAGGAAAAGTATTTGGCATTGGCGCAGAAAGCTGCACCATCGGCTCCAACGATTTCTATCTTGCCTACGCAATCAAGTATAACAAGCTAATCACCCTTGACGCCGGCCACTTCCATCCCACGGAAATGATCTCCGACAAGATCAGTACCGCGCTTCTGTTCGCCCCCGGCCTTCTTCTTCACGTATCCCGCCCCGTAAGATGGGACAGTGACCACGTTGTTATCTTCGATGATGAGCTTCGTGCAATCGCAGAAGAAATTATCCGTAGCGGCATGGTAGATAAGGTTCATATCGGGCTCGACTTCTTCGATGCGAGCATCAACCGTATTGCGGCTTGGGTCATCGGTACCAGAAACATGCAGAAGGCGCTCCTTTATGCAAAGCTTCAGCCTGCAGACAAGCTTAAGGAATTTGAGATCACCGGCGACTACACCTCCAGACTTGCTTATCTGGAAGCCTTCAAAACTCTTCCTTTCGCCGCTGTATGGGATCGCTACTGCGAGCTTGAAAACGTTCCCACCGGCCTCGCTTGGCTCAACGAAGTCAAGAAATACGAAGCAGACGTGCTTTCCAAGAGATAAGGAGCCAATCGCAGTATGATGATCAACTTAGAGAAAGAAATCTTTGAACAGCCCGCTGTCCTCAGCGCTGTTTACGACGCAAATAAAGATGCCCTCTCCGCGCTGGCCAGCGCGATCAAGGAGCAGGGAATCGATAACATTTATTTCGTAGCCAGAGGAACCTCCGACCACGCCTGCATCTATGCCCAGTATCTCTTCCAGATCGTGGCCGGCATCCCTTGTACCCTTGGCACTCCTTCCGTATTCACCAAGTATAAGTCCAACGTTAAGTTTAACCGCACCTTGGTTTTGGGCGTATCTCAGTCCGGTCGCGCAGAGGACGTTATGAGCGTTCTTCGTTATGCAAATGAGAACGGCGTGCTGACCGCCGCCATCACCAACAACCTGGAATCGCCCATGGCAACCGCCGCCAAGTTCCACCTGTATTGCAACGCCGGAGAAGAGAAGAGCATCGCTGCAACCAAGACCTTCACCTCTCAGGTATACCTTTTGGCGCTCCTTTGCGGTTTGGTGGCAGACGATCAGGAATTCCTTGACGAGCTGTCGCAGGTTCCTGCCGGAATCTCCCGTCTCTTTGAGGAATCCATTCCTCAGATCAAGAACATTGCAAACGACACCCAGGACATTACCGGTGCCGTTGTATTGGGACGCGGTATGGTTTATCCCATCGCGCTTGAAGGTGCTCTCAAGATTCTTGAAACCAACAAATACAAGATGCGCGGTTACCCCGTATCTGACTTTTACCACGGTCCCGTTGCTCAGCTTTCCAAGGATGACGTCGCTTTTGTGTTGGCTGCTTCCGGTCCTGTATTCGATGATGCCTTGGCTATGCTTGACAAGCTGGATTCCGTAGGCGCACGTAGCATCGTAATTACCGACGACAAGGAGCTTAGTGAAAAGCGTGCTTCCATCTTGATCCCCAAACTGAAGTCCGACCTCACCTCACCCTTCCTGTTTGCTGTAGTTATGCAGTTGCTTGCAGCCAACCTTACCATCGTTCGTAACATCGATCCTGATCGTTCGGATGTTATCCGCAAGGTTACCATCACCAAATAACAAAAAAAGCCGCTGTATTGCAAGCCAATACGGCGGCTTTTAGCAGTTTGCCCCTTTCTTTACCGTAAACCGTCGAAAAAAATGGGCAAATTTATTAGAGTTTTTTTGTCAAAAGATATACCAAAATGGAGGAAACTATGGTATAATGAAGTGTGTATGCTCATATAAGCATCTTGAACGATTATTATTTTATTCGGGGGAAAAGAATGATGAAAGACAGTTTACACGGCGAGCTCAGTGTTATCGGCATGCGCGGATGCGAAAATTTCGTTGAGCAGGTAGACAACTATCTGAAGGAATGGCGCAACCACGACGATGACAGCACCTTTGTTGCGAAGGCAGATTGTCCCAGATTTGGCTCCGGAGAGGCTAAGGCTCTGATCCATGAGACGATGCGCGGAAAGGACCTTTATATCATCTCTGACTGCTTCAACTACGGTGTTACCTATAAAATGTATGGCATGCAGGTACCCATGAGTCCCGACGATCACTTCCAGGATTTGAAACGCGTAATCGCGGCTACCGGCGGTAAGCCTCGCCGTATTTCCGTAATTATGCCCATGCTCTACGAGGGCAGACAGCACAAGAGAACCGCAAGAGAATCTCTCGACTGCGCACTTGCACTGAAAGAGCTGACCAGCATGGGTGTTTCCAACATCATCACCTTTGATGCACACGACCCCAGAGTTCAGAATGCAATTCCTCTGAACGGCTTTGACAATGTAAGACCTACCTACCAGATGCTGAAAGCACTTTTGAAGAATGTGGATGACATTACCATCGATCCCGACAATCTGATGGTCATTTCTCCTGATGAAGGTGCTATGGGGCGCTCCATGTACTATTCCTCCGTGCTTGGTATCGACCTCGGTATGTTCTATAAGCGCCGCAACTATTCCATTATCATCGACGGCAAGAACCCCATCGAGGCTCACGAGTATCTCGGCCGTGACCTTCACGGCAAGGATGTTATCGTCGTTGACGATATGATCTCCTCCGGCGAGTCCATTATCGATGTTTCCGTACAGCTGAAGGAAAAGGGTGCCAAGAGAGTATTCATCTTTGTAACCTTCGGTCTCTTCTGCAACAGTCTGGACAAGTTTGATAAGGCACACAAGGAAGGCGTATTTGACCGCATCTTCTGCACCAACCTCACTTATCACCGTCCTGAGATTCTGTCCAGAGAGTGGTTCGCCGAGGTTAATATGTGCAAGTACATCGCTTATATCATCGATACCCTTAACCGCGACAAGTCCATCAGCGATCTTTTGAATCCTGTCAAGAGAATTCATAAGCTGGTTGATAAATACAACGAAAAATAATTCTTTTTAAGGAAATTTCTATGATTCACTTCAAACAAACTGTATCCGAGAATATTCTCGCATTTTTGGATCAGGCCTGCCCGAACCACGGGTTGGATACCGATCAGCTTTGCGCTATGTTCGAGTATCCGCCGGATAATTCCTTGGGTGACATTGCTTTCCCTTGCTTCAAGCTTAGCCGGATCATGCGTAAGGGTCCTCCCCAGATCGCTGCTGCTATTGCAGAAAGCCTTCACTCCGAGGTAATTAAAAAGGCCGAGCCTGTAAACGGATACCTCAACATCTTTATGTCCGATGATTATCTTACCTCGGGCGTTCTTGCCCGCATCGAAGAGCAGGGTGAAAAATACGGATCTCACCGCTTTGGCGAGGGAAAAACCGTCGTTCTCGACTACGCATCCCCCAACGTAGCCAAGCCCTTCCATATCGGCCATTTGGGCACCACCGTTATCGGTCACTCTCTCAAGATGCTCCATCAATTTGCCGGCTATTCCTGTGTTGGTATCAACCACCTGGGTGACTGGGGAACTCAGTTTGGTAAGCTTATCGTAGCTTACCGCAGATGGGGCTCCGAGGAAGCCGTGGTTAACGGCGGAATCGATGAGCTGGTTGCACTTTACGTTAAGTTCCACGCCGAGGCGGAAAAGGACGAATCCCTCAACCAGGAGGCTCGTAACGAGTTCACCAAGCTGGAACAGCACGACGAAGAAAATATTCGCCTTTGGAAATGGTTTATTGACATCAGTCTGAACGAATATAACGTTACCTTCGGACAGCTTGGTATCGATTTCGACAGCTATAACGGCGAAAGCTTCTACACCGACAAAATGCCGGAACAGATCCAGAAGATGCGCGATATGAACCTGCTCAAGCTGGATGACGGCGCTTCCATCGTTGATCTGTCTGAGTACAATATGCCTCCTTGCCTTATTCTTAAGCGCGACGGCTCCACGCTCTATCCCACCCGTGATATTGCCGCTGCCGTATACCGCAAGCGCACCTATGACTTCGACAAATGCATCTACGTAACCTCTGCCGGACAGAGTCTGCACTTTGCCCAGTGGTTCAAGGTTGTCGAACTGATGGGCTACGATTGGGCCGATAAGCTGGTTCACGTTCCTTACGGCACTGTCAGCATCAACGGCGAAAAGCTGGCTACCAGAACCGGTAACGTAATTCTTTTGAAGGATCTCTTCGCTAATGCAATCAAGAAGGTTGAAGAGATCATGGAAGAGAAAAACCCCGATCTTGAAAACAAGGCCGAGGTTGCTGAGGCTGTTGGCGTTGGCGCAATCGTCTTCTATTATCTTTATAACAACCGTATCAAGGACATCAACTTCATGATGGAGGATGCCCTCAGCTTCGCAGGTAATACCGGCCCCTACGCCCAGTACACCTACGCAAGAACCTGCAGTGTGCTCGAAAAAGCACCCGAAATCGAACATGGCGCTCTTCAGATCACCACCCCCGAAGAAGCTGAGCTTTTGAAGGTTCTGGCTCGCTTCCCGGAAAAGGTTCTGGATGCGATCCACGATTACGAGCCCTCGGTTATCACCCGATACATCATTGACGTTTGTACCGCATATAACCGCTTCTATCACAACTGCCACATTCTCACCGCGGAAGATGCGACCGTGAAGAACACTCGCGTTCGCGTCACCGCCGCCACCAAGACCACTCTCGGCAACGCCTTTGGACTTGTTTGTCTGAAGAAAACCGAAAAAATCTAATTTGCACCGCATTTTTTGGAGGGTATATGTCCGGACATTCTAAATGGAAAAATATTATGCACAAGAAGGAGAAGACCGACGCACAAAGAGCGAGTGTCTTCACCAAAATCGGCAAGGAAATCTCCGTTGCTGTAAAGGAAGGCGGTCCTGATCCCGTATCCAACAGCAAGCTGGCCGCGCTGATCGCAAAAGCAAAATCCAACAACATCCCCAACGACAACATTGAGCGTGCTATTAAAAAAGCAAGCAGCTCGGATGCCGCTCAGCTCAGCGTAATGCGTTACGAGGGATACGGCCCCAGCGGCGTCGCCGTTATTGTTGAAGCCGCTACCGATAACCCCAACCGTACCACCCCCGAGGTTCGCTCCTACTTCAGCAAGTACAAGGGCAATCTTGGCACTACCGGTTGCGTTAGTTATCTCTTTGAGGACAAGGGTCTGATCCTTGTTTCCGCGGAGGACGTTGACGAAGATAAGCTGATGGAGGACGCACTGGAAGCCGGTGCATCCGACTTTGTTGCCGATGACGGTATCTTTGAGATCTACACCGAGGTAGACGATCTGGAGGCCGTCCGCTCCGATCTTGATAGTAAGGGCTATCCCATTGAGTCTGCCGAGCTTGATAAGATCCCGTCCACCTACGTTACCTTGACCGATGCCGATGACATCAAGTACATGAATCTTCTGATCGATCATCTGGAAGACAACGACGACGTTACCGGCGTATTCCACAACTGGGAAAACTGCGACGACTAACGAATAAAAAACGCCACTGCATTTTAATTGCAGTGGCATTTTTTATTTAAATTCTTGAAACGATCACCGTGCCGGTACCGCGAATTTCATAATCACCCGTTCCGGCAGGAACAAAGTAGCTATCACCCTTCACAAGCGCATATTGCTCGCCGCCCTGAGTCAGATATCCCTCTCCGTCTACGCAAAGAACGGAATGGAAGGAAGAAGCATCTGCACAAAGAGATACGCAAGAATCCGTCAGCTCATATCGGTTTACGGTAAAGTACTCACAAGCCGCCAGCAGGGAAGCGTCCTCAGCGCCCCGAGAAAACCGAATTTTGTCGATTTCCTCCTCGCTTCTCGTAAGGATTACGTTCAAAGCATCCTCTACGTGGAGCTCACGGAGAGAACCGTCCTTCTGTCTGCGATTGTAATCATATACCCGGTAAGTAATATTGGAATTCTGTTGAATCTCTGCCAAAAGGATACCGGCACCGATCGCATGAACCAGCCCGTGAGGAATAAAGTAGGTTTCTCCCTTCTTCACCTCAACATAGTTTAACTGCTCTTCAACCGTGCCGTTTTCAAGTGCGGCCTTCAGCGTCTCAGTAGAGCAACCATCCTTCAAACCGTACACCAGCTTGGCACCGGGCTTGGCATCGAGAATATACCACATTTCCGTCTTACCAAGATCATTTTTATGCGTCAGACCGTAAGCATCGTCGGGATGAACCTGAATGGAAAGATCGGCCTCCGCATCAATAAATTTGATCAAAAGAGGAAAACGTTCGTAAGGCATATCTGTAACCAAGGTAGAATCTTTGGCCAGATAGTCCTCCATCGTCCATCCATCGTACTCCCCACCGGAAATTGTATTCATTCCGTCTCCCCGAACCGTAAGCTCCCAGGACTCGGCAATGTTTTCTCCGTCGGATTTTTTGTTATACTCCTCGCGCAAACGATTTCCACCCCAAATAATTTGCTTGGAAATCGCGCTAAGCTTGATAGGAACACGTTTCATTCTAATTACTCCTTCTTTCTCAATCATCATCAGTTTGCATCTGGGACATCACGCGCTGTGCCATAACAAGACCATGGTAAATACCCTCCTTGGCCATCAGCTCATCATGTGTTCCGGATTCTACCAACTTTCCATGATCGAGAACGATCAGCTTTGTTGCATTCCGGAGCGTAGACAGACGATGGGCAATGGCTATGGTCGTACGCTGAGAGGCCAATCGCTGAATCGCCTCCTGAATCTGCTTTTCCGTCTCGGTGTCAAGTGCCGCCGTCGCTTCATCCAAAATTAGAATTTTGGGGTCATGCAGCAACGCACGAGCAATGGCTATACGCTGACGTTCACCACCGGAGAGGGTACTACCGCGTTCACCAACCTTGGTGTTATAACCGTCCGGCAGGCTCATAATAAACTTATGAGCGCCGGCCGTCTTAGCCGCTTCCACAACCTCTTCCATGGTTGCATTTTGCTTGGCATAGGCAATGTTCTGGAAAACAGAACCCGAGAACAGGAACGTTTCTTGCAGTACGATGCCCATTTGCGAGCGCAAGGACTCCTGCGCAATCTCACGAATATCAACGCCATCAATCAAAATCTGGCCTTCGTCAACATCATACATACGCATAATCAGATTGATCAGTGTAGATTTTCCCGCGCCGGAATGCCCGACAATTCCAATAAAGTCACCGGGTTCAATAGAAAAGTTGATATTCCGGAGAACTTCAGTCGCCTCATCGTATCCAAAGGAAATATCCTTTAACTCAATTTTGCCCTGAATCTTAAGCTCCTTGGAGTCCACTGCATCTGCAACGTCCTCTTTCTCATCAATAATCTCAAAGACTTTGGAGGCCGACGTGGTGGTGCGGAGTAGCTGACGGGGAAGGCTGGCAAAATTACGGAGAGGGCCGTAAATCAAAGCAACGTATGATGAGAACATTGCCATGTCGCCAAACGACATATCTGCATTTAAAATTTGGTTTCCTACGTAGTACAAAAGCACAAATTCGCCTATGCCCATAAAGAATTCCAAAACAGGCATGATGTAGGCCCAACGGAACTCAACGTCCAGCTGTGCCTTTTTCTCCTCACTGGTGGCCTTTTCATAGCGATCAGCCTCGCGTTTTTCCGTGCCGTAGGACTTTACCACACGAATACCGGAAAAGATATCGTGCAAGGTAGCGCTGGATTCCGATTCACGGCGCCAACGCTTGCGGAATCTCCGATGCATGGAGGTCCAGAACAGGCGGAAGGACAAGATGACAAAGGGAGCAGGGAAGATAACCAAAATTGCCAACTCCCATTTATAAATAAACAAAGCTATACAGGCAACAACAAAAACAATAATCTGCTCCGCCAAACCAGGAAGCTGGTTCGTGATAAAGTTACGAATCACCGCCGTATCGGAGGTTACACGCTGCATGAGCTCACCGGACGTTCTTTGGGATATGCTGGAGATTGACATGGCTTGAATCTTATCAAATACCATTTGTCTGAGTCGCAAAATAACCTTGTTTCCGGCCACAATAAGAAACCAGCCGCGCAGCATGGAAAATGCGTTAACAAGCAGATTGGTTATCGCTATGGCTAAAATAACAACCAGGAAATCCGGAAGCTTTACTGCCGCCTCCGAATTGATGTAATCATCAACCAAGATTTTGTCAAGCAACGGCAAAAGCAGGCGGATTGCAGAAATTGCAAAGTACATCAAAACGGAAAAAATAATATAGTTTTTATAGGGCTTTGCTACGTTCCACAATTTGCCAAGCAGCTTGCTCTTGCTTGCGCACCGAGGACAGGTAGAGCTACCGCGCAGAGGACGGCCACATTTAGGGCACGTCTTACTTTTGTAATTACTCTTTCCAAGCGCCGAATCGCCATAGGAAAAGTAGTGATTCAACATCTTCAGATTTACGCCGATGCTTGCCTCATGCTTGTTATCCGCCCGACAGAACAAAACGTGTTCGCCTGTTTTGGCTTCATACTCTGCCATGACGCAACCCACGCCCTGTATCAGGCGAAATTCTTTGATATCATCAAGAGCAAGCTCCCTTACGCACGTTTTATCTTCATACTGATAAAAGCGCTCACGAGTGACGAGAACGATACCATCCAACACCTTTTCGGCGCTATCGGTGGGTAAGTTATAGGCGAAGATCGAGATCACCGTGGACTCTTCATGAGAAAAGCCCCAGCTTACTACACGATCAAATAACCGTTTTTCATTCACTTTCACGGCAAAATCCCCCCATCACAGATAAAGCTCAATCTTGCGAAGGCTCTTTCTGTCAAGCGCGTGGATATCCTCGATAATAAAGCGATTTCCATCCACGTCCATAAAGATTTTTTTCGTATCACTTACGTGAACAATATTGCGGAAGGTATCCTGCATGGTAAAGGAAGTCTCTCCCTCATCGGTCATCACTTTCCAGTATGAGAAGCCGAACTGATCCTTAACGGAAATGATCTTTCGAATCATAGGAGAATAATATTTGCGCTGAAGCTCTGTTTTTAACAATTCCTCCTGAGCGCCGGAAAAATCAGCGGTAGAAAGAATCATTCCAAGCTCATTGCTGTCAATATCCAGAACGGAAATGAACTCCCAAAGCTTATCAAAGGGGAACGCACGATGCAAAAAAACGCGGTCGTAGGTCTTATCCTCGGAGGTCATGGTAAGAAATCCGTTTTTCGTACCAAAGGATGCATTTTCTGCCGTCAAACGATGAATTTTTGCGGCCTCAATAATCGAATTTTCCATAATAATCCTCCTTCTTACTCGGTAATTCCTGCATTTTTCAGCGCTTCAAGTTGCAGGGAATACAGCTTGTGATATACGCCCTCCTGAGCCATAAGCTCCTTGTGGGTGCCGCGCTCACAAACCTTACCCTTGTCAATTACGATCAGCTTTGTTGCGTCCTTCAAGGTAGAAAGACGGTGTGCAATCATAATCGTTGTCTTTCCCTGAGTCAGGATCGACAGAGCCTCCTGAATTTTTTGCTCGGTTTTCGTATCCATTGCCGCCGTCGCTTCATCCAGTATGAGAATCTTCGGATTGCGCAGGATCGCCCGTGCAATCGACAGTCTCTGCCGCTCACCGCCGGAAAGGTCCTTATAACCAAAACCGATCTTGGTGTAATACGCATCCGGAAGCTTCATGATAAAGTCATGTGCACCTGCACACTTGGATGCCGCAACTACCTCTTCAAAGGTAGCATCCGGGCACGCATATTTAATGTTATCCAAGATCGTACCAACAAAAAGATAGGTTTCCTGAGAAACGATCGCAATGTTGCTGTACAGATCTTTAAATGCCATGTCCTTGACGTTAATACCGTCAATCGTAATGGTACCGTCCTCGGCGTCGTACAAACGCATCAGCAAATTGGCAAGCGTGCTTTTTCCGGCACCGGTATGACCGACAATGCCCAGAATTTCACCTGCATCCACGCGGAAGGACACGTCATCAATCACCTTGTGATTTTTTGTGTAGGAGAAGTTCACGTGATCAAAGCAAACGTCACCCTGAAGATTGTCCACCGGAACAGGATCTGCCTTTTCCGTAACCTCCGGGCGGGAATCCATAATTTCAAACAATCTCTGCATCGCGTTAGAGCAATCGGCCGAGAAGTTAATCATGTAGTTGAAGAAGTACATCGGTGAGTAGATCATATTCATGTAGGCAATAAAGGTCATTAGCTCGCCATAGGAAAGCTGATCCTGAATCACCATCCATCCACCGAGCGCCCACGCAATCAGATTTCCGGAATAAAGAATAAATCCGCTGATCGGCCACGCATAGTTATTAAATACAGACAGCTTTTTATCGGCCGTAGCCAAGCGGTCACTACGCCCCTCAAAGCGCTTTTTTTCTTCCTTTTCTTTCGAGAAGGCCTTAACCACGCGAATACCGGTCAAAACGTCTGACAGCATAGAATTGAGGGAACGGGAGGCAACGTAACGCTGTGCATGATATTTGGAATTCATGCGATACTGGCGGCGAATAATTACGAAGAAAATAGGAATCGTAATTAACGTACACAAGGCCAACACAGGCTTGATGATAAAAATCAAAATTGCCAGCACAACAACCTGAACTACATTGATGATCAGATAGGGAAAGCCGTCACAGAAAAATTCATAAATGGTGTTACCGTCGCTGTTAACCTGGGTCATCAGTCCACCGGTCTGACGGGAGGTAAAGAAGCCCAAAGACAGGCGCTGAATCGCCGAGAAAATCGTATTTTTCAGTTTGAAGGACACCTCGGCGGCAACCTTGGACGTAGTGAAATTATTGACAATACGAGCCAAAAGTGACAGGATTTTCGTGGCAATGATCATACCGAGCACGAGGAGAATCTGACCGTAAAAGCTTCCATCCTCGCCTAAAACCTCATCATAGAAGAAGCCCGAGGAAAGATAGGGCGCCAAAATACCCATAGCGGTCAAAACTACAAGGGAGGCAAGTACCATAGAAAGCATTCCGCCGTATCCCTTGAAGAAGTGCAAAATACGAACCAAAAGCTTTCCTTTTTTCATGCACTTAGGGCAAACCTTTCGGTTCTTGTCGGGATAGCGCATGCCGCACTTCGGGCAACAGGCATTTTTAGGATCATCATCCGGATCAATTTCCACCGTCTCGCCATTTTTGATTTTTCTCAAGTACTTATTGAATACTAAAGTAGACGCCCGGCAAAAATTCGTCATCATCGCAAGCAAGGCAAAGGAACCATCTGTTTTCTTTGCAACAAAACGCGCTCCGGAAATTAACTCCTCAACGGAAAAAGTCTCTATATCTTGTAATGCATATTCCGAAAAATCGATCTCATTCCAAACGGAAACCGTCCGAATTGCCTTGGCGGAGAGGGAAGTGGTAGCCTTTTTTTCTGCGCCGGTACATCCGCACAAAACGTACAGCGTAGCAGCGGTAGCAAACAAATACGTTTCACAAGGGGTATTGTCCGGCGTCCGATCGCAACGGGAGGCAATCAGAATGTCGTCAAGATTCACACCGTGACCGACAAGAGCTTCCAACGCAATTTGCGGAATTTTGTCAAATTCAAACATAAAAACTCCTCCTTCCAAGGGTAGACAAACTCAGGTTAAAGGTATCACATTGTGGATAATTTGTCAAGGGAAACGGGAGATTTTTGGGTGAACAATTCACAAAAAAACGGCAGGCCCTCTTGCTTTACCGCAATCAGGAAACCTGCCGTTATTTTAGTCGATATTACGTGCGCACCGAAGTGTAGAAATTACTTGATCTCTACAACAACTTTACGATCGTCATTCTTGGCAATCGCTTTCATCACAACACGAATTGCTCTTGCAATTTTTCCGTGCTTTCCGATAATCATTCCCATATCGTCTTCCGCCACGCTTAAAACGAGAAGAACCTCATCGTTCTCCTGCGCTGTTTCGGTAACGGAAACTTGATCCGGGTTATCTACGATCGCCTTTGCAATATTGCAAAGAACTTTGCTCAGATCAATCATGGGTTATTCCATACCTTTCCTAATGACCGAACCCGTATGAACGAATTCTGAAAATGATTATTTTACGATGCCGCTCTTCTTGAGAATGGAACGAACGGTCTCAGTGGGCTGAGCACCGTTTGCAAGCCACTGGTTAGCCTTTTCAGCGTCGATCTCGATGGTTGCAGGGTTGGTAAGGGGGTTGTACTTACCGATCTCCTCGATGAATCTACCATCGCGAGAGAATCTGGAATCTGCAACAACTACATGATAGTAGGGAGCCTTCTTTGCGCCAAGTCTTCTAAGTCTGATTTTTACTGCCATTTTCTTTTCCTCCAAAATAATAAATATATGTGTATTTAAATTATATAAAAATCCGTGGATCAGAACCGAAACGGAATTTTCATCTTTTTACCTTTTCCGGTTCCACCGGAGAACTGCTTCATCATCTTTTTCATCTGGTCAAACTGCTTCAAGAGCTTATTCAGTTCTTCCACCGTCGTACCGCTTCCTGCCGCAATTCTTCTCTTGCGGGAAGAGCCGAGGATATCGGGGTTTTCACGCTCAGCAGGAGTCATGGACAGGATCATCGCCTCCGTACGCGCCATAGCCTTTTCGTCCACCTTCGCGTCCTTCAGCATATTGGGCTTCATGCCGGGAATCATGCCTACCAGCTGATCAAGAGAACCCATATTTTTAAGCTGAGCCATCTGCTCCAAGTAATCGGTCAGTGTAAACCGATTCTCGCGCATCTTACGCTCCATTTCAATGGCCTTCTTTTCATCAAACGCTTCCTGCGCCTTCTCAATCAGGGAGAGAACGTCGCCCATGCCGAGAATGCGAGAAGCCATTCGATCGGGATAGAAGGGCTCGATGGTGTCCAGCTTTTCACCGGTTCCGACAAATTTAATGGGCTTTCCGGAAACGTACCGTACCGAAAGAGCCGCACCGCCTCGGGTGTCGCCATCCAGCTTGGTTAAAACCACGCCGGTGATATCCAGAAGCTCGTTAAAGGACTGCGCCACATTTACGGCATCCTGACCGGTCATCGCATCGATAACCAGCAAGATCTCGGTAGGAGAAACCTCTTTTTTGATGTTTTTCAATTCGTCCATCAGAACCTCATCAATGTGAAGCCGTCCGGCTGTATCGATAAACACCATATCGTGGCCATTTTTGATTGCGTAATTCACACCGGCCTTTGCAATTTTAACCGGATCCTTGCAATCCTCCATTGCAAAAACAGGAATGTCCAGCTGCGCACCCACTACCTGAAGCTGCTTGATTGCGGCAGGACGGTAAACGTCACAGGCAACCAAAAGAGGGCGCTTGCCTTGTTTTTTATAGAGCTCGGCCAGCTTACCGCTATGAGTGGTCTTACCGGCACCCTGTAAGCCGGTCATCATAACGACCGTAGGGGGCTTGGAGCTGATCTCGAGCTTTGCCTGGGTGGAACCCATAAGCGCAATCAACTCTTCGTTAACAATCTTTACAACCTGCTGGGCAGGGAGGAGGCTTTCCAAAACCTCAGCACCGACAGCACGTTCGGACACCTTTTTGATAAAGTCTTTTACAACTTTGAAGCTTACGTCTGCCTCAAGCAGGGCAAGCTTAATTTCGCGCATGCCTTCCTTTACATCGGCTTCGGTAAGTTTTCCTTTATTTCTGAATTTCTTAAATGCATTGGCAAGCTTGTCTGATAAACTTTGGAACATTAAATATCCTCCTTATCAGATTTCGTTCAATTGATTCAACTGAACAATGATATGATCAACCTTGTTAACAGCATCCGCATCCGAAAGGGTCGCTTTAAGCGCAGTCAGTTCACCGGAAATATCGGTCACCAGCTTTTGAATCTCACCAAATCGACTGGCCAAACCGAGCTTTTCTTCCATATCCGTCAAAATATCGGTTGCTTTTTTTACGGAGGATCGGACACCTTGCCTGGAAATGCCTACAGAATCGGATATTTCAGACAAAGACATATCATTGTTGTAATAGCATTCCAGCATCTCACGCTGACGTTCTGTTAATATGTCGCCATAAAAGTCAAGAAGAATGCCAAAATGCATGTCCTTTTCAAACATACCGAGCTCCTGTAAATCAAATCACTTTACAGAGTATACCATGAGGAATTGTGTTTGTCAACAGTTTTTATTAAATTTTTTTAGTATTTTTGCTGTATTATTAAATGCTATTTAATAAATTCACTTCAAAACACTGTCTTTTCTCGTAAAAACATGGTATAATGGAATATATAGTATAAATTTTGACATTTTGGAGGGAAAATGAGAAGCAAATCGGTAGAAGTTGTACCGTACAGCTATACATGGGCAGAAAGCTACGAGCTTATAAAAGCAGAGCTTCTCGCGGCTGTTGGCGATTTTATTCTTGGAATTGAGCACGTGGGTAGCACCGCCGTTGAAGGACTCTCAGCCAAGCCTTGCATTGATATTGACATAATAATTGAAGATTATTCGATGCTTGATACCGTCATTAACCAATTAGCTACCATTGGATATGTGCACGAAGGTGATTTAGGAATTAAAGACAGAGAAGCATTCAAATACACCAACAAACCGCATTTGGAAAATCACCATCTGTACGTCTGTCCAAAGAGCTCAAACGAATTGCACCGGCATATCACGTTTCGCAATTATCTGAAAACACATCCTGAGGCTGTTGTAAAGTACAGCAAAATAAAAGAGGAAGCTGCTAAATTATTTCCAAACGATATTGACCAATATATTGCTTATAAAACACCATGTATTGAAGAACTATATGCCGCATGCGGATTACTTTAATAACTTTAACAAAAAGAAGCGAAAAAAGCCTCAATCACTCAAAAGAGTAAAATCAAGGCTTTTTCCGCCATTTTCGCTTCCCCTAATTATATAAAATTTGCATTTTATATAATTACGTTACTAAAATCTTATAGGGAAGAATGTCTCTTTTTTACACCTCGGCCCTTGAATTTTTTCCGCGTAGCCTCTCCTCCCCGCAAATGACGCTCCGCTTTGTTTTTTTGTAAAATGGATTCTGCCTGCAAAAATAACGCATGGTTTATATTTTTTAGCTGCTGCGTCAGGTCTTTATGTACGGTTGATTTACTGATGCCAAAATGGAGCGCCGTGCTACGAACCGTTGCGCGATTCTCAATCAGATAATTCGCCAGTAGCTCAGCACGTTGTGCGGAATCGTAATACGTTAGCTTTTTTTTCATATAGCACTTCCCTTATTGGATTTGCTATATTTTATGCTTATCGGTACACTTTTATACCAGCAAAAAGAGCCAATGCTGAGGCATTGGCTCTTTGGTTTTATTTTGCGGAAAAAGCAAAAATTGTGGTATAGTGGTAAATTTCACCGGGATGAAGCACAGCGGAGGCAAATTCCGGGTGATTTACTGCATCCGGTGCGTGCTGAGTCTCAAAGCATACGGCACAGCGCTTCTTCTGCGGAACGTTGCCCTTGAAGGGCGCGTCGCTCTCTTCAATTGCATTTGCCGTATAAATCTGCATGCAAGGCTGATCGGTATAAACCTCCATGGAACGGCCACTGACAGGATCCGTCAAGGTAGCCGCATGGATCACTGCACCGACCCCGTTGTTCAAAACAAAGTTATGGTCGTATCCCATACCAAGTTCAAGCGCTTCCTCCTTTGCGTTAATATCCTGCCCGATGGTCTTTTCCTTGCGGAAATCAAAGGGCGTTCCCTTAACGGCAACGCATGCTCCCGTGGGGATCAAACCTGCACCGACCTCGGTAATCGAATCCGCATTCACGTATAAAAGCTGATCCTCAATGCATCCGCCATTGTATCCGGCCATGTTGAAGTATGCGTGGTTGGTCAGATTCAGCACCGTCGTTTTATCGGTAGCCGCATGATAATCAATGGTCAATGTGTTATTGGCTGTAAAAGAATATACAACCTTAACGGAAAGTGCTCCGGGATATCCCTCTTCCCCGTCCGGGCTAAGATACGTAAGAGCAAGATAGGAGGTGTCCCCAATCTCCCAAGCGGTTGCTTCCCAAATTTTCTTGTCAAAGCCTTCTTTTCCGCCGTGAAGATGGTTATCTCCGTCGTTTTTATAGAGAACGTATTCCTTGCCCTCCAAAGTAAATTTAGCCTGTCCAATGCGGTTTCCGTACCGGCCGATCAAAGCGCCTTGATAACCGCCTGCCGTCAGATATCCGGAGATTGTATCGTAACCGCAAATAACGTCAGCCAGCTTACCTTCGCGATCCGGCACGCAGATCTCATTTAAAATTCCACCGTAGTTCAAAATCTTTACGTACGCACCGGATGCATTTTTGAGAGTATAAGCCACCACTTCTCTGCCGTCCGGCAGAACGTCAAATTTGTCCTTCAAAATCATGAAAGCTCTCCTAATCAATCATCGTATCCGTTCGGATTCATAGCCTGCCATCTTGCCGCATCCTTGCACATCTGCTCAATGCCGCGCTCCGCCTTCCAGCCAAGAAGCTCATAGGCCTTGGTGGGATCTGCGTAGCATTCGTCGATATCGCCGGGGCGACGGGCAACGATCTTGTAGTTTACAGGGAGACCGGTCGCCTTCTCATAGGCCTTAACAATATCAAGCACGGAATAACCCACACCGGTGCCAACATTAAAGCGCTCAATGCCGTTTTTGATCGCATTTGCACGGTCAAGAGCCTTAAGATGTGCCAAGGAGAGGTCCACTACGTGAATATAGTCACGTACGCCGGTGCCGTCGTGCGTGTTATAGTCGTCACCAAAGACGGAAAGCTCCTTGTACTGTCCGCCGGCTACACGCATAATGTAAGGCAGGAGGTTGTTGGGAATGCCCTTGGGGTCTTCACCAATCAGACCGCTCTCATGAGCGCCGATGGGGTTGAAATAACGAAGAATGGAGATGCTCCAGGTGTTATCAGAAACGTAAATATCCGAAAGAATCTTTTCGATATCCAGCTTGGTCTGACCGTAGGGATTGGTGGTAGAAAGCGGAAAATCTTCACGGATCGGAACACTCTCGGGCTTGCCGTAAACAGTAGCGGAAGAACTGAACACGATGGTTTTTACGCCATGATTCTGCATTGCCTGGCAAAGATTTAAAGTGCCGGTGATGTTATTGTGATAGTAGCGAATGGGCTGTGCAACCGACTCACCCACCGCCTTCAAGCCGGCAAAGTGAATAACAGAATCGATTTCATTTTCATCAAAAACGCGAGAGGTTGCTTCAAAGTCAAGGAGATCCACATGATAGAACTTCGGACGAATACCCGTAATCTTTTCAATGCGATCAAGCACGCAGATTTTACTATTGCAAAGATTGTCGAGTATAACGACTTCCCTGCCATCCTTTAAAAGTTCTACAACAGTATGAGAACCGATAAAACCGGTTCCGCCGGTAACAAGAATTGCCATTTTGTATCCCTTCCTTAATATTTAATTATTGTCATAAGTATTTTATAACATTTTCCCCCACATTTCAACCGCTCTTCGGCAATTCACATTTTGTTTACAATTACCCACTAAAGATTTTTTCAAATTAAATGAAATCCATTGACAAAAGCCAAATACTGTGGTAAACTTATCAAAAATGATAGAGGCGCACGCGAAAAACAGTACCTCACACGGAATAATCCGTGCAGATGTTGTGTGAGAGAAAGGTTTCCGTGCCGAAGAGCTGGCGCAGCACACGTTATCTCTGGCAGACCGGATAAGATCCCTTTTGCTGTCGCAGAAATGCGGAGAGCTATCTACCCTAAACCGATTTTTCGCTATGCTGTCGGCTTTTTCGACAGTTTAATAACGTCAAATCGAGCAGAGTACGCTTTTCGCTATGCGGCTCTGCTCTTTTTCTTTGATGTTACGTAAATTTTCCGCGGATGAAAGGATACAATTATGAAAAACACTGTTTTCAAGGGCGCTGCAACCGCCATTATTACACCCTTTAAAAATAACGAAATTGATTATGAGAAATTTGCCAGCCTGATTGAGTGGCAGATCTCGGAGGGCATTCATGCTATCGTTGTTTGTGGAACTACCGGCGAAAGCTCTACCTTAACCGATGAAGAGCACCGCGACGCCATCGCATTTGCCGTAAAGCAGGTCAACCACCGCGTTCCCGTCATTGCCGGAACCGGCTCCAACGACACCGCTTACGCCATTGATTTGACCAAATTCGCCTGTGAAGCAGGTGCCGATGCTGTTCTTGTCGTTACTCCTTACTATAACAAGGCAACGCAGAAGGGCCTTATTCAGTCCTTTACTGCTATTGCTGATGCCAGCACAAAGCCCGTTATTCTTTATAACGTACCCTCCCGTACCGGATGCAACATTTTACCCGAAACCGCACTGGCCCTGGCCGAGCATCCCAACATTGTAGCCATCAAGGAAGCCAGCGGAAACATTTCTCAGATCGCCTCTCTTGCCGCACTTACCCGCGGTAAGCTGGATATCTATTCCGGAAACGACGATCAGATCGTTCCTGTTCTTGCTCTGGGTGGCAAGGGTGTTATTTCCGTACTCTCCAATCCCATGCCTCGCGCAACAGCAGATATCTGTAATAAGTTCTTCGCCGGTGATATTGAAGGAAGTACAAAGCTTCAGCTTGATCTCCTTCCCTTGATCGATGCACTCTTCTGCGAGGTCAACCCTATCCCCGTAAAAGCCGCTATGGCCGCTATGGGCTTCACAGAGAACAGCCTTCGCATGCCTCTCACTCCCATGGAAGAGGCCCATGAAGAAAAAATGCTTGCCATTATGAAAAATCTTGGCCTGCTGTAAGAAGGAGCCGACACATGAAAATAATTGTTAGCGGCATCGGTGGCCGTATGGGAAAGGCCATCTGTGAGCTGGCCTCCACCGGATTTCGCGGCGCCCAGATCGTGGCAGGATGTGACCTGATTCCCCTGGAAAGCCCCGACTTCCCTATTTATCCTTCCCCGCTGTCTCAGCCAATTGAGGCAGACTGCATTATCGATTTCTCACACCACACCGGAACAACTGCTTTGCTCAACTATGCGGTTTCCGCATCGCTTCCTGTAGTCTTGGCCACCACAGGCCACACCGACGAGGAATATGAGGCTATCAAAGAAGCCGCCAAGCGCATTCCCGTCTTCCATTCCGCCAACATGTCCGTTGGAATTGCCCTTTTGGTTGAACTTGCAAAAACCACAGCCAAGGCGTTCCCGGATGCAAATATCGAAATCATCGAGAAACACCACAATCGCAAGCTGGATGCTCCCAGCGGGACTGCCCTCCTTTTAGCCAACGCCATTCGTGAGATTCGCCAAAAGGCATCCTTTGTTTTTGGGCGGCATGGCCAAGCAAAGCGTACCGAGGAAGAAATCGGAATCCATGCCATTCGTATGGGAAATATTGTCGGTGAGCACGAAGTAATCGTCGGAACCGATACACAAACCATTACACTGAAGCACGAGGCGCATAGTCGTGCCCTGTTTGCTGAAGGTGCTTTGGTAGCCGCAGATTATCTGATTGGGCAATCTGCTGGCCTCTATGACATGAAAAATATGCTTACCGAAGAATAAGGAACAGACATGATTTGCAACAACCTTTCGATCAATGAGCAAGGTCATTTGTGCTTTGCCGGAATTGACACAACGCTTTTGGCAGAAAAATACGGAACGCCCCTTTATCTTATGGATGAAAATCGGATCCGGGAGCGGTGCCGTACCTACATTACCGCAATGAAGGAGGCTTTTGGCGACAAAGCCGCGCCTCTGTATGCCAGCAAGGCCGCATCCTTCAAGCAGATCTATCGGATCATGAAGGAAGAAGGCATGGGGATCGACGTAGTCTCCGCTGGCGAAATCTACACGGCAGTTTCCATCGGATTCCCTTTGGAACATGCCTATTTCCATAGCAACAACAAGACCGATGAGGATATTGACTTTGCTATGGAGCACGGTATTGGCTATTTTGTTGTTGATAATGAAGAAGAATTGAAGGCAATCGATCGGATCGCCGCCCGACGTTCGATCCGTCAGAACATTCTTCTCCGCCTTACTCCCGGCATTGACCCTCACACGTATGAGGAGGTTGCTACCGGAAAGGTTGACTCCAAATTCGGTTCTGCCATTGAAACCGGACAGGCAAAGTCGATTACCGCTTTTTCTCTTTCCTTATCTAACATTAACTTAAAGGGCTTCCATTGTCACGTGGGCTCTCAGGTATTTGACTCAGATGTTTTTCTCCAGTCCGCCGATATTATGCTCGGTTTTATTAAGGAGATGAAGGATTCCCTCGGCCTCCATACGGAGATTCTCGATCTTGGTGGCGGCTACGGCGTACGTTATCTCGACTCCGATCCGATGATCGATATTGCAGAAAACATCCGTACCGTCGGCGCACACATTCACAAAAAGTGCGCAGATCTTGGAATTGCGCTTCCTACGATTCACATGGAGCCCGGACGTAGCATTGTGGCCGATGCCGGATTGACGCTCTATACCGTTGGCACGATCAAAAAAATTCCCGGATATAAGAACTATGTTTCGATCGACGGAGGCATGGCAGATAATCCCCGCTATGCACTCTACAAGTCTTCGTATACCGTTCTGCTGGCAAATCGGGCAACCGAGGATGAAGAAACGTTTACCTGCTCCTTGGTGGGTCGGTGTTGCGAGAGCGGTGACATTATTCAGGAAAACATCACCCTGCCTGCAAACACAAAGCGAGGAGATCTGGTAGCGGTACTTACTACAGGTGCCTATAACTATTCCATGGCTTCAAACTATAATCGTCTGACTCGTCCCCCGGTTGTTATGCTGAAGGACGGCACCGATTTCATCGCTGTAAAACGCGAAAGCTTGGCGGATCTTTGTGCAAACGATCTATAAAACAAAAAGCATCTGCTTGTGCAGATGCTTTTTCGTTTTCACGAACAGCCGCAAGGCTTATCGCCACCGCGGGGCGACACATGAGGAACGGACGGTGGGCAGAATTCATTGATCGGGAAGATCATATTGCGGAACAGGGCGCAGGGATTCTCTTCCTCGGCAACAACGCATTCTTTATCCGGAACACAGTACTGGGTAGCAGAAATCAAATACTGGGCAGGTCTTTGCAAGCGAATCACGGAAAAAATACCGATCGAAACGATCAGCTTGTTTCTGTTGTCGGAATAATCCATCAGATTCCCGTTAACCGAGGCAAGCACGGAATCCGGGATGTCGCAAAGACAGCAACAGCAGCCGCACATGTATGCAGGCTCCACCACCTTGGTGCTCAGCACAATGGGATCCACAGCCTCCATGATTGCAATGGGCAGGTTGGAGGATGCATCTTTTTTGGTGGGGCATTTGCAGAATCCGTCCTCCCCCACCTCCGAGCGGAAAATGTTCACGCTTCCCTCTCCTCCAAAGAGGACCACCTTCTTCTCCGTAACCGCAACACCTTCAAACTCCTGAATGTTGCCCTGGCCCATGCACGCTTCAAACGTGATCTTAATATGGATCCGGATGGAAAGCTGATAAAAACCGCGATTAAACGGAACGTTCTCCACGTCGATATCTGCACATACGATTTTCGCGCATTTGGATCGAATGTTCGAGGTACGCTCAATAATTTCCTGTCCAAAATTGGTCAGATATACTCTTACGTTTTCAAAGCAATCTTTATCCCGGCACGAATCGAGAACACGGTATGTATCGATGCATACGGTTTCACGTCCGGAACCAAAACCGCCGGTAGTACCGCAAGCTCTGTTTTCAGCCATTATGACTTTTACCTCCTATTATTAGTCGAAGACTCCGTCTTCGATAATAGGATATGCCAAAAAAAGAAAGTCGTGCTGTAAAGCACGACTTTCTGTCGAAATTAAAGATACTTCTTAACGGTGTCGGATGCTTCTGCCTCAGGAATGGAAGAAGTGATGAAGCACTTAACGTTGCAAGCCTCGGTCAAAGCATTGACCTTATCGAGGAAGCAGTCGAAGGTCGCTACATCATCACCACAAATCTTCAAAGCAGAGTCAATAAACAAATCGGTCACGTCGTGGTTGCTGGCCAAAATGCCGGCTACCATACCAAAGAGGGCATCCGTAGTATTAACATGATACTCTTCTGTGTCGATCAATCTGCACTGATACTTTATATCGAAGGTCAATTTCTTTCCCTTTTCCAAACAAACAACAGCACCGTTACTCTGGTCAAGCGCAGTATGTACCATCTGAATCAAAGTTTTGGTCTTTCCGGTACCTTTCACGCCAATCATAAGTTTAAGCATAATTCAAAGCCCTCCAATAAATGTAATAATAGGCAGAGTCGCTATCTACTACTCTGCCTATATTATATAACATAAACTTTTTTATTTCAAGGGGTTTTGGTAATTATTCACGAAAAAAATTGTGAACAATCCATTACCGAATTCTCTTCTCCAGCTCTGCCTTCAGATCCTCGTAGCCTTCTTTGCCGAGAAGAGCGAACATATTCTTCTTGTAGCTCTCTACACCGGGCTGGTTGAAGGGGTTTACGCCAAGAACGTAACCGGAAATCGCACAACCGAGCTCAAAGAAGTAGAACAGGTGGCCAAGAGTAAACGCGCTTCTGTTAGACACTTCCACCAACATATTGGGCACACCGCCGTCCGTGTGAGCAAAGAGTGTACCAAGCATAGCCGTACGGTTTACAAAGTCAAGCTCACGTCCGGAGAGGAAGTTCAGCTTATCTACGTTTGCATCGTCGTGAGGGATAATAATGGTGTCATTGGAGTTGGTAATGCGGAGAACCGTCTCGAAATGATTGGGAGTACCGTCCTGAATAAACTGTCCAAGAGAATGAAGATCGGTAGAGAAAATAGCGGACGAGGGGAAAATACCCTTATGATCCTTGCCTTCGCTCTCACCGTAAAGCTGCTTCCACCATTCAAGGAAAAGCTGAGTGGAGGGCTCATAGGATACCAGAATCTCGGTGGACTTACCGCGACGGTACAGAATGTTGCGAATTGCCGCATAGCGGAAGCAAGGATTAGTATGAATATCTTCCTCTGCATACAGCTCACGTGCATTGGCAGCACCGGCCATCATCGCGTCAATATCAATTCCGGCTACGGCAATAGGAAGAAGACCTACTGCAGTAAGAACGGAGAATCTTCCTCCGACGTCGTCCGGAACAACAAAGGTCTCGTAGCCCATCTCATCGGAGAACTTCTTGAGAGTTCCCTTCGCCTTATCGGTAGTGGCAAAAATTCTCTCCTTGGCGCCATCCTTGCCGTACTTCTTCTCAAGAAACTCACGGAAAATACGGAATGCAACGGCAGGCTCGGTGGTGGTGCCGGACTTGGAAACTACGTTTACACAAATGTCCTTGCCCTCACAAAGAGCCAAAAGATCCGCCAAAGCAGAAGAACTGATGCTGTTACCTGCAAAATAAATGGAAGGGGTATCCTTGCTCATCTCATTGTAGAGAGGAGATTTAACAAACTCAATCGCGGCACGTGCGCCAAGATAAGAGCCACCGATACCGATAACAACAAAGATATCACAAGATTTCTTGATCTTCTCAGCCGCTACTTTGATTCTTGCGAATTCTTCCTTGTCATAGTTTACAGGAAGATCACACCAGCCGAGGAAATCGGATCCCTCTCCGGTCTTGTTTCTAACCAACTGGTTGGCAGCATATATCTCGGGAGCAATTGCCTCCACATCACTGTCGCTTACAAATTTTTTAATAAAGATTTCATTTAAAGAAAGACTCATTTCACATCATCCTCCGATATTGTGATTACTAACATAATACATCAATTATCGTGAATTTTCAACCTCTTTTTCACCATTCTTGATTTTTGAGCGGTTTTGTCCAAATCACAAAAGAACTTGGCGTTTTTTTTGTGAACTTTTATGCTTAATGTAGAAGAGTTCTCTGGAGAATCTTTTGGTATAAACCCCAAAAATCAATTTTCTCTACCGTATCCGATGCTAAAATATCACATCGGCCAACCTCTTTTCCTTCACATGTATATATAATGCTCCCCACGACGTCCCCTACGCTTACAGGTGCCGCAAGATCCTCTTTTAACTGAATGGTTCTTTGTATTTTATTCTCATCTCCCTTGTTTACAAGCAATTCAAAGGTCGCATACTCCGCTAAACAAAAAGGCTTTTTTCCGCCAAGCACAGAGACCGGCTGTTTTTCTTCGGATATATCCCGATAAATTGCATAATTGGCAAATCCAAAGTCCAAAAGCTTCTGTGCGGCAATGTTACGTGCATCACGGGAAGATGCTCCCATGATTACGGCAATCAGATGCAAGTTGTCCCGCTTTGCCGTTGCACTGATGCAAAACTTGGCTTTGGAGGTCGATCCGGTTTTCAGCCCGGTAGCCCCCTTATAAAACCGAATCAGTCGATTGGTATTGGTAAGGCCAAAGGCACCATCACGCACCGTGTCCATCCAGATGGACGTATATTCCAGGATAGCCTCGTGTCGAATCAGCTCCCGGGACATAAGTGCAATATCGTACGCACTGATTAAATGCTCCACGGCATCGTCGTCTAACCCGGTTACATTTTCAAAGTAGGTATTCTCCATTCCAAGCGCCTTGGCACGTTCATTCATTTTATTGACAAAGGATTCCTCACTTCCAGCAACCAGCTCAGCCAGAGCAACCGCGGCATCGTTTGCCGATGCGATCACTACGCTCTTTATCATGTCCCTTACCGACATGGTTTCACCGGGCTCGAGGTAAATCTGTGAGCCGCCCATGGATGCCGCGTAATCGCTTACCGTAACAGGATCGTCAAGAGAGATCACCCCACTGTCTACTGCCTCCATTACCAGTAGCAGTGTCATAATCTTAGTCACGGAGGCTGGCGGCAAAGCTTCATCTTTGTTAAACGCATACAGAAGAGCACCTGTATTTGCATCAAGAAGGACAGCGCTTTTTGCATCCAATTCCAAATCCGCCTCCTTGATTTCCAGGGCGGAAACCACAGGGATAAGATGGGGCGAAATCAGAAATAGGGCAATTAAAAATAAACATGCGGTTTGTAATTTCGTTTTCATAGTATTCCCTCACACATCATTAAGAATTAGTAAATCTATATTTGCAGAGGGATAAAAAAATGAAAGCGACGTGAATTTTCACGTCGCTTTTAATTTCGTCAATATATCAAACAAGATAAGGCTTCAAATCTTCGAGAAGCTTTGCGGCATCATCCGTGTAAGCGTTCAAAGTGATGGGGTGCAAAAGATCAAGACTGAAAATACCCATGATGGACTTTGCGTCTACAACGTAACGTCCGCTAACCAGGTCAATTTCAAGGTCATAATACTTTGTAACGAGATCGACAAAATTTCTTACGTCCTGAATGGAAGAAAGACGAATTTTTACAGATGTCATAATGAGCCTCCTATAATTTATCAGTATTTATACCTCATTATAGCACCCAACCTGTTATTTTGTCAATCGATTTTTGTTAATTCATGAAAATTATGCTACTTATCCGCACAATAGTCCACAAAAGGAGGACAATATGCACAAGCATTGCCCACACTACCAGCCACGAAACACGGCGAACAGTAAAAATTATCCCACCGCACACGATGCAGGCCATAAACAAAAGCAGCAAAGTAAGCAACCAGGCATAGCATACAAAGAAGAGTGGATATGCGAAAAGTGTCAGTAAATGCAAGAGTATGATCAAGGAAGCGGTACGATTTGCGCGCAAAAGACAGCGCCGGTCGGTTAAGGCAAACATTGCACCAAAGGACGCGCCGTTCAGAAATACAGAAGCACCCCACAAAAGCGTCCATACAATCTGTTCGATTACACCAACCGCTATTTGAGTCTGAACCAGAAGCGGACGGGGATTACCGCCGATCCATCGGCTGATCAGACTAAGCACCAAGAAAAACACGCCACCGATCCAGACAAAAGGATGGCACACCTGTTCCCGAATCCGTTGTAAACGATACCTTCGCTTCATACCATCACCTCACATCACAACGTATGCGCTAAGCTGCCGTTTTATTATTCGTCTTCGTACTCCAGATTCTCTGCCGGATCCGGGATCGGCATGCCGGGGTCGGTTTTTCGATTCTCAATCAAGTACTTTGCATCTGAGATTGGGATACTCTTTAGCTTGCGGCGGTAGTCCAGAAGCCCCACGACCCGCTTCAGCAGAGGCATAGTGTCGGGCGTTGCCAGATCACCGGTTTCACCGTTGATCTCCACCAATCTGTGCCGTGTGCACAATGCCTTGGGGGCGGTATCCCGTGTAAAATAGCCTACCTCAGCCCTTGAGCCGCGGGGATCCAGCTCGCAAGCGGCGGACAAAAGGCATCCGGAATCCCGGCAGTATCTCACTTTAATTACGTTATCCGCCAGCTTGAAGCGGCGATTTTTACTTGGGAGGTGATCGTGCAATTTTTTCATAACCCGATCCCACAGCCGACAGGTCAGATAATCCATGCTTTTTTCCACTTTTTTAGGCGAATCGTATCCGACCCACACGCCCCCCAGATAGTACGGCGTGTATGCAATCAGCCATTTATCGCAATCCTCCCCGGAGGTTCCCGTCTTCCCTGCCACGGCTAACTGATTTTTCAGGGTGATCCGTCGGGCGGTACCGTAATCGACTACATTTTTCAGCATCATAGTCATAATGGATGCGGTATCTGCACCGATGACCCGCTCCTTCTCATCATTTGAATCCAGCAGAACGTTTCCGTCGGAATCCAACACCCGATAGTAGGTTTTGCTCTCCGGCATATACCCACCAGACGGAAAAATAGAATAGGCGGCAGTCAGCTCCCGCAAGGTTACACCGTAGGATAACTGTCCCAGCGCCAGAGGCGCCAGCGTGCAATCAGTCAGCACCTTGCCGTTTGATGTCTGCTTACTCTCAATCAAGGTGCTTATTTTCAATTTGTTCTGGAGAAAATTGTAAACAGAGCGTACCCCCAGCTTTTTTACCAACTGAACCGGCACTGTATTTAAAGAACAAACCACCGCGTTATTGACGGTAGTAAGGCCGGTGTAAACGCGGGTCGCGTTCTGCGGCCAGATTTTATTGCCAACTACATCCACAGGGATATCGTCATAAACACTGCCGTACGTGATGATTCCGCGCTCCAGAGCAGGCGCGTAAACGGAGAGAGGCTTGATGGTGGATCCCGGAGGGCGCAAGGTCTCCGTAGCACGGTTTAATACCAGATTTGCTGTTTTTTTCCCGACACCGCCGGAAAGTCCGAGGACGTCTCCGGTATAGGGGTCAATAACTACCATGGAGGACTGCAATCCGTTGGAAAAGAAAAGGTCGGAATACACTTCGTCAATGGTTTTCTGTACGTAGGGATCCATCAGGGTATAAATCCGCAAGCCGCCGCTGAACACCATGCGCGATGCTTTTTCGTAGGCGTAGCCGTAGGTAGAAACCAAATCACGGATCACATCGTCAATCACCGCTTCCGTATACCAGGAATAGACCTTCCGATTTCGGCTGGCTTCAATATTCTCGCTGAGAACCAAGGGTGTCGCGACGGCTTCTGTGTAGGTGACGTGGTCGATCATGCCGTAGCGAAGCATTTCGCTCAGCACCACTTCCCTGCGCGCCTGATTCTCCTCCGGAAACAAATAGGGATCGAAGCGATACGGATTTTGCACAATCGCGGCCAATGCCGCACACTCCACCAAGGTCAGCTCCGATGGATGCTTAGCAAAATACAGCTCGGAAGCAGCACCAATTCCGTAGGAGTTTTCCGAAAGATAGATTACATTCAGATACAGCTCCATGATCTCTTCCTTGGAAAACCGTTTTTCCAGGTCCCAGGCGGAGAAGATCTCGTTGATCTTTCTCTTGATCTTCACCTGATTGTTTCCCGTAACGTTTTTCACCAGCTGCTGTGTGATGGTGGATGCGCCAAAGGTGCGGTCCTCGAAGTGGAACAGACAATTAAGAGCGGCCTTTCCGGTGCGCATCAGATCAACGCCGGAATGCTCAAAAAAGCGGTGATCCTCAATAGCAACAAAGGCTTGGATCAGCTCCTTCGGGAACTGATCGTAGGGAGTCCAAATACGCCTGGTGGAATATAGCTTCTCATAGGGCTCCTCAGCCGGCATTCCAACTCTACCCACCCGGTCGGAAAAATCCATTGTATACAGCTGAGTGATCGTGCTCTGACTGTACGCCAGCTCCTCTTCCTCAATTCTATAATCCGAATAGACACCGATATATATGGAAAACGCCGCCAGAAACACAAGGGAAAGCACGGCAATAATAATCAGCAGAGTGTTTGCGGTACGGCCAATCAATTTTTTCACAAATGTTCCTCCACACGAAATTTGTCATTAGTATTTGTAATTTCAAGTGGGGTATGTAAAAAAACGCAATGCAAAAACTGCCATGGAGACCATGGCAGTTTTGAATGACTATCGGATTGCAACGGAGCCATCTCCCAGGAGGGCTCTTAGCTGTCCAAGCAAGAACTCAGTGATAGCAACGGGAAGATAATTGGCTTTGACGTACTTTCCGGTGGAATTATCGTAGAAGATAACCTCATCCGTTCCATCAAAGATGCCAAGCAAGGCCTCCACACGGGTAAACAGCTCGCCTTCCATCTTCGGAACCTTCACGTACAGCTTGCGGGGATGGCCGGCAATAGGCGCAGGGGATACGTTCCCTTCGTGCCGCATCGGGCTTTCCTGCTTGGGCGGCGGCGTGGGTGCCGGGGGCTCCGGCACGGGCTCGGAAATAGTCGGATTTTCCTCGTCCTCCAAAAGCAACCGGACGGCCTGAATCAGGATCTTGGGCTTTTCATCCTCCTTTTGCGAGACGGTACCAACTACCTCCACAACGGAATCACAGACCAGAATATCGCCGTAACGGTCTAAAATTTTCGGAAAAGCAATAATTTCAAGCTCTCCACCCTTATCCTCCAGGGTCAAGAAGGCCATAGAGTCGCCATTTTTGGTGTTTTTACCGGTTTTTGCAGTAATAATGCCAACAGCCGTTACCCTGCCACCGTCCGGATACGTATAAACCGGTTCCCCGTTTACGTCCTCGGCCTCCGTAATTTTAGAGATGGGAGTGATCGTTCCTCTGGAAAGCTCCTTTTTGTAACCGTCCAAAATATGGCCGGAGAAGTAGATGCCGGTAAACTCATGCTCCATGCGAAGGAGCGTTTTTCTCGGGAACTCAGGAATATCGGGATATTCCTGTTTTTTTGCTGTCTTAACGGAAGGCGTGTCCATCATGGAAAACAGATCCAGCTGGCCGTCGATTTTATTTTTAGCTGCAGAGATCCGCTCCTCCACTTGAGCCTCGTAAGTGTTGACCAGCTGGCTTCGGCGAAGACCTGTGGAATCAAATGCGCCGGATTTCACAAGCGATTCAAGAGCGCGCTTGTTGACATCCCCATCCGGAATTCTCTGGAGAAAGTCCTCAAAGGATTTGTATTTGCCACCCCGTTGGCGCTCCTCCACCAAATGATCGGCAAAACGCTCGCCTACGTTCTTCAAAGCCTTCAGTCCGAATCGGATGTGCTTTCCCTCTACCCGGAAGTCGGAATAGCTGGCATTGATGTCGGGCGGCAGAATGCGTATATTTTCTTTTCCGCATTCGGCGATATACTCCGCCATTTTATCGGTAGAGCCGAGAACGGAGGTAATCAGTGCCGAATAGTATTCTCGCGGATAATTGGCCTTTAAATACGCCGTACGGTAGGAGAGAATGCCATAGGCAACGGCATGAGCCTTGTTAAACGCATAGGAGGCAAAGCTGAGCATATCATTAAACAGCTGCTCGGCATCCTCTCTTGCATATCCGTTTTTCTCCGCGCCGGCCAAAAATTCAGCGCGTTCCCGCTCAAGAACATCGGCCTTCTTCTTGGACATAGCTCGGCGCACAATATCAGCGCGGCCAAAGGAATAGCCTGCTACGGCACGGAAGATCTGCATTACCTGCTCCTGATACACAATACAGCCGTAAGTCACATCAAGAATGGGCTTCAGGCACGGAATCGCATATCGGATCTGCTCCGGATGATGGCGACGCTCAATGTAGGTGGGAATTGAGTCCATAGGGCCGGGACGATACAGCGCAATGGCCGCGATGACGTCCTCAATTCCTTGCGGGCGCAGGTTGATAAGGGTCTGCTTCATGCCTCCGGACTCCAGCTGGAACACACCGTTGGTGCTTCCCTTTCCGATCAGCCGATACGTGCGGCTATCGTCCAAGGGAATTTTGTTGAGATCAAAGGAAGGATTTGAAAGCTTGACCTGCTTTTCTGCATAGGAGGACACGGTTAAATATCTCAGAGCCAAAAAGTCAAACTTCAAAAGACCCAGCTCCGAGACGGTTTCCATATCGTATTCGGTAACGATCAAACCGTTGTTGGAGGAAAGGGGCACATATTCCGTTAAGGGCTTGTCTGTGATGACCACGCCTGCCGCGTGGGTGGAGCAATGGCGTGGCATACCCTCAATTGCCACAGAAACGTCAAGCAGCTTACGGGCGGTGGGAGAAACCTCGTAAATCTGACGGAGTTCCTTGTTCTTTTGAAGTGTATCCTTCAAGCTGGCGAAGGGGTCTCTGGAGATCAGCTTGGCAATGGCATCCACCTCCGAGTAGGAAGCCCCCAAAGCACGTCCGGCGTCTCTCACCGCGGCACGGGCCGCCAAGGTTCCAAAGGTTACGATCTGTGCCACATGATCCTGTCCGTACTTCTCTCTTACGTATGCAATAACCTCGTCCCGTCGAACATAGCAGAAGTCCGTATCGATATCGGGCATACTGACGCGCTCCCGGTTAAGGAAACGCTCAAAAATCAAATCATACTTAATGGAATCTACATCCGTGATCGACAGACAGAAGGAAACCAAGCTACCGGCGCCGGATCCACGTCCGGGACCTACGGGGATATCCCGCGAACGGGCATAATGGATAAAGTCCCACACGATGAGGAAGTAATCATCGTAGCCCATTTCATGAATCACAGAGAGCTCGTAGTCGATTCGCTCGCGATACAGGGCTTCGCTATGCCGGCCGTCAAACACGACCTCCCCGCGGCGGATGCGCGCATCAAATCCGTCCTCCACCAAGCGACGCAAATAGGTCTGTGCCGTTTGGCCGACCGGGAGCGGATATTTGGGCAAGAATGTCTGATCGAAGCGGAGGTCAAAGTTACACTTTTCGGCGATTTTTGCCGTGTTTTCAATCGCCTCAGGGGCATAGGAAAACAACTGTAGCATTTCGTCGGTGCTCTTATAATAAAACTCATCCGTTTCAAATCCAAACGGCTTGCCGTTGGTAATTACGTTGTTGGTCTGTATGCACATCAGAATTGCCTGAAGCTCCGAATCGGCCTTGTCCAGATAATGCACGTCATTGGTGGCGACCAACGGAATACCGGTTTCCTTGGACATTCGGCAGAGAGCTTCGTTTACCTGCTTCTGCTCGGCAATACCGTGATCCTGAATTTCAAGATAATAGTCCTCACCAAAGAGGGCCTGCATTTTTTTCGCATGGGCCAAAGCGTCCTCATAGTCGCCCATAACGATGCGCCGTGGAATATAGCCGGCGAGACAGGCGGAAAGCGCGATCAATCCCTCGCTGTGAGCGGCCAGGAGCTCCACATCAATGCGCGGCTTGACGTAAAAGCCCTCCGTATAGGCAGCGGACACCAGATACATCAGATTTTTATAGCCCACCTCATTTTTTACGAGGAGAACCAAATGGTTATAGGAGTCTTCCCGCCGATTGTTTTTGTCAAATCGGCTTCCGCTGGCAACATAGACCTCACAGCCAAGAATGGGCTTAATACCTGCGGCCTTACAGGCCTTGTAAAATTTTACCACGCCAAACATATTGCCGTGATCTGTGATAGCTACCGCCTTGTGCCCCTTAGCCTTGACGGTCTCGGCAATCCGGTCGATGCGACAAGCGCCGTCCAGCAGGCTGTATTCGGTATGCAGGTGGAGATGAACAAAGTCAGACATTAGGACTCCTTTCCTTCGCGATCGGCCGTTAGTCCTCCTCGGCCAAGCGAATCATTTTTTCCAATCGGTGATTTAAGCCCGACTTGGATATAGGGGGTGACATTTTCAGCGCAAGATCCTCAAGAGACAGGCTTTCGTTCTCCAGTCTCAGATATGCGGTCGCCTTCATTTCCTCGGACAGGGTTTCAATCTTGCCGCTTTTTATTAAAATCTGAACTGCCTCCACCTGTCGCTTGGAGGCCTCTAGGGATTTGCGGATATTGCCCGCATCGCAGTTGGCGGCGCGGTTTGCGTTGTTGCGAACCTCTTTTACAATTTTTCGGTTCATAAACTCAAAGAGCATTTTGTTGGAGCCGATCAAAGCAAGAAAATCCTCAATTGTCTCGCTACCCTTGCGATACAGGAGAAAATCGTTTTTCCGGCGGGAGCTTTTCATTTCCTGGCCGTGATTTTGAAGGAGAGTGGCAATGGTGTCCCGCTCCTCCTCATGCTTGAAAACGATCTCTATATGGTACGCTTTGCCGGGATCCGTAAGCCGACCGCGGGAGAGAAACACCCCGCGCATAAAGGCGCCGATGCACTGGTCGCATTTGAAGCGGCGTTCTGCCTCCTCGGCAGACGTATCGCCCAAAATGGCGGCGGGAACAAACAAATGTCGGCCGTCGTATGAGATTCCCGTGGCTTTTTTCTGCGGCAACAGCCTCTCACACACGAGCTCGGCCATTTCCTCGCTGTCGCACCGTAATTTATAAGAGTTGCCGTCCTTAACGGCGTAAAGGAACAGCCCTCTCAGCTCCGCCAGGTTGCAGCATTTATTTTTTGACGTGTGAGCATAAAGCTCCTTTTTGGTTTCGGAGGAAAAGGATTCCTTCATTTCGCATCCTCTCTATTTATCGCTGGATATCCCGATGGATACAGATCGCGTTATAATTATTCTCAGCCAGGTACTGCCGCAAAGCCTCAGCAATGGCCACCGAACGGTGCTTGCCGCCGGTACAGCCGATAGAAATATTGACCTGAGACTTGCCTTCCTCTATGTATTTGGGCAAAAGGAATGCCATCATATCGCAAAGCTTTTTTGTAAACTGTGAAGCCCCCTCGTCGGAGAACACGTAATCGCGCACAGCAGAGTCCAGACCCGTTTTGTCACGAAGCTCCGTGATATAGAAGGGATTCGGGAAGCATCGGACGTCAAATACCAGATCCGACTCGGTGGGAAGCCCGTTTTTGAAGCCAAACGAAGTACAAACGGCCAGAATATTTTGGGCTTGTACACCGCAAACCACTGCTTTTACGCGGGTGTTTAACTGCTGAAGGTTTAAACCGGTTGTATCCACCAAATAGTCGGCCGATTCCCTTACCTTTGCAAGGATGGAACGCTCTTTTTTAAGAGCATCGGAGATCGTACAGCTTCCATCCTGTGCTAACGGATGGTAACGGCGAGTCTCCTTATAGCGGCGGATAATAATTTCGTCGGAGCAATCCACAAATAGGAGCTTGCACTCGTTTCCGTCCCGGCGAAGGGCACTTACCTGCTCAAGGACTGCGTCAAAATTCTGCTCGCCGCGCACGTCTACCACAAAGGCAACGTCCTTCATATTGGCGGGGGAGCTTGAATAGATCTCCGAAAAACGAGAGATCAGCACCGAGGGCATATTATCGACGCAATAATATCCGATGTCCTCTAAAATATCGGCCACCTTTGACTTACCGGCGCCGGATATACCTGTTACAATGATAAAATTCATGGTTTACAGACTCCTTACTCAATAAAAAGAATCTCTTCTTCCAGCTCGATCGCATGGCGCTGACGGATGATTGCTTTGACCTCTGCAATTAAGGCCTGCACATCCTTTGCAGTGGCATGACCCTTATTGATGATAAAGCCGGCGTGCTTGCGCGAAACCTCGGCATCACCAACCGACAGGCCCTTCAGTCCGGTCTCATCGATCAGCTTGGAGACGATGCAAGCGCTGTGACGCTTGAAAACACTTCCGGCACTTGGAAACTCCAAGGGCTGAGAGGCGGCTCGCTTCTCCATCCGCGCCGTCATATCGGCGGCAATGACGTCCCGATCACCGGGCGCCAAAAGGAATTCCGCGCGCAAAACAATTTTGCTTGGATCCTGTGCAAACATGGATGACCGATACGCAAAGGAGCAATCCTTACCTAATACCGTGTACGTTTCTCGTTTGACCGTGTCGTAATAAGTAACCGAGGTTACAAGATCGGACATGGACTTCTCGCCGGCACCGGCGTTCATATAAACGGCACCGCCAATCGAGCCGGGAATGCCGTAGGCAAATTCATGACCGGTCAGCGAGGAGTCACGCAAAAAGCGACAAAGCTCTGCGAGTGTTACACCGCACTCGGCCGTTGCCCGTAACCCATCCAAGGAGATCCCCTTGATTTTTGAGGTACAGATCACCACGCCGTGGTAGTCCTCATCCGTAAAAAGAAGATTGGTCATCCGGCCAAGAACCACGTGCTTGATTTTGTGCTCAGCCAAGAAGTCGACGATCGAGCACAAAGCCTCCGCAGATTTTGGGTAGACGAGCAAATCCGCCCGTCCTCCGATGCGGAAGGAGGTATACTGCGCCATCTGGGGAGAGACAATCCACTCTGCCTGCTCTGTGGCTTGATAGGGTTCCAAAAAGCTTAATACGGTCTCCAAGGCGATTCCTCCGTTTTACTTTAACAGCTCTAAAAGCTCGTCATAGGTTTTTACAGTATATGTGGGATGGGTATTATTGTTATTTTGCTCCCCCCTGGGGTTATACCAGCAGGTATCAATTCCGCTATTTATACCTCCGGCGATGTCAGAGGTCAGAGAGTCTCCGACAATCAGATAGGAGGAACGGTCACCATCGCCGATCCAATCGCATACACGGTCGAAAAAGGCCTTTTCCGGCTTGCTGACACCCATCTCCTCGGAAATAAACAGGGCTTTAAAATACTGCTTGAAGTGGATTGCATCCAGCCGTGTGTGCTGTACGCACGCATTGCCGTTGGTCACGGCATAAATGTCGTATCCTCGGCGGATCAACTCCTGCATCAGCTCCTCGGCTCCGTCAATTAAAAACGCACATCGACCGAGGGCGGAAAGATAGAAGGTATTGATCTCGGCGGAGAGGGTGCGGTCAATGGGAAGCGAAAGAACCTCTCCCAGCTTCAAAAACCGGCCGCTCCAAAGCTCATCCTTTGTGATCTCCTTGCGTTCAAGAGCCTTCCAAAAGGAAAGATTGATATCCGAATAAAGGCGGATATTCTCCTCCGTCACGGGGATGGAATAACGGGCAAAGGTCTCACGTATGGAATGCTCCTCTGCCAAAGTAAAATCCAAAAGCGTATTATCAATATCAAACAAAAGATGTTTATACATTGCTTGCCTCACTTAAAAAGCGCTACCCTGGCAGATCATATCCTCGGCCGCCTGTCTTTGGGCGTCCGTAATATCGATACCGCCGATAATGCGGGAAATTTCCGTAATCCGCCCCTCCCGGTCAAGAAGCGTAACTGCCGTTTCGGCTCGGTCTCCCACTACGGATTTTTTAATCAGATAATGGGCGTCCGCCAAGGAGGCGATCTGTGCAGAGTGGGTAACGCACAACACCTGAGTCTCAGACGCGATCTGCTTCAGCTTGATGCCAATTTTCTGGGAGGTACTGCCGGAAACGCCGGAATCCACCTCGTCAAAAACGGAGGTTCCTGCGCCCTGACGATCATTCATAATGCTCTTTAATGCAAGGATCATGCGGGAAAGCTCACCGCCGGAGGCCACCTTTTCCATGGGCATCAGAGGATCGCCGGGATTGGTGGACACGAAAAATTCCACGGTATCCGCACCAGTATCAAGAAGAGTCTCTTTGCCGTGCGAATCCAAGGCGCGTTCCACGCGGATCACAAAGCGAACCTTGGGCATATCAAGAAAGGCAAGTGACTCGCAAACAGCGGCTGACAGCTGCTCTGCCGCAGGCTTGCGGAGATCGCTGATTTCGCGCGCAATGAGAGCGGCCTTTTTATATGCCTCAGAGGCCTTCCTCTTAGCCTCGGCAATGCGATCCTCGCACTCGTCAAAGTCACGCATTTTTTCCTTTAACTGCTTATAGGTAGCCAATATTTCGGCAATATCGGCACCGTACTTCCCCTTCAGGCGGCGAATCTGGCTGATGCGATGCTCGGTCTGATTTAACTGCTCCTCGGGATCCTCAATGCCGTCAATGGAAGTAAGGTCACTTACGGTTTCGGCAATGTTTTCAATTTCATACCGGAAATCGGTCAGGCGAGAGGCCAGCTTTGGGGCCTCCTCGATATATGCGCCCAACTGGTTAAGTGAGGATATGGCGCGATCGATCAGATAGCAGGCGGAAGCACCCTTTTCATTATCGTAAAGCGCACGGTAAACGAGACTTGCGTGCTTACTCATCTTTTCCGCATTTTTCAGCTTATTTCTGAGAGCGTAGAGCTTGTCCTCCTCCTCAGGGTCAGACAGCTTTGCACTCTCGATCTCAGAGATCTGGAACTTCAGAACGTCCGACATCATTCCCCGTTCCTTTTCCGCCTTCATCAATTCCTTCAAGCGGTGGAGGGTACTCTGGTAGGCCTCATAGGCCTCTTGATATTCTGCCAGCTTATCCGACAGACCGGCGTATTCGTCTAACGTACGTCGGTGAGAATCCTTATTCATGAAGGCAAAGCTCTCATTTTGGCCATGAATATTGATCAAAAAAGGAGCAATGGCACGCACAGTTGCCAGAGGCACGGTGCGTCCGTTCAGCTTGCAAATACCCCGTCCATCCTGATTTATGGTGCGGGAAACGGTCAGCGCTTCGTCCTCTGTATAAGAAAAGCCCAGCGCCGCCAGCTCTTTTACCGCCGTTTCACCAATATCGGAAAACAGCGCGGAAACAAAGGCGTGGTCCTCCCCGTGGCGGATCAGATCCCGAGAGGCCTTACCGCCGGTGATCATGCCGATGCTATCGATAATAATGGACTTACCGGCACCGGTCTCACCGGTGAGCACATTAAACCCATTGTTAAAATCCAAATCAAGCCGCTTGGCTACGGCAATATTTTCTATGTGCAACGATACCAGCATATGCTTATCCCTTTATAATCCGGTTAATGTATTCACAAATGTCCTTGGTGATCTGCGGGTCGCTGACAACGGCGATGATCGTATCGTCACCGGCCACACAACCAAGGATGTTATCATCATCAATGGCATCAATGCCGGCCGCGACGGCGTTTGCAAGGCCGGGATATGTATGAATCACGATATTATTGCCCGAATATCGGATGCTTTTGATGGAGGTTGTGAATGCAGAATTATAAAGGAGCGAGGCCTCCTTGCGATCCTCCTTCGGGAGGCGGTACCGGTAGGAGCCGTTCTCCGTCGCGGTTTTAACCAGCTTCAGCTCACGGATGTCACGCGATACCGTTGCCTGGGTTACCTCACAGCCGGACTCACGCAGACGGGCGATAAGCTCCTCCTGAGTTTCGATGTCATTTTTTTCAATGATCTCAATAATCTTCATTTGACGCTTGGATTTCATCGTATCACCTCGTTTTCGTCCGCGTGAGTGGACAGCTTTTGATAAAGTGTGGTTACAAAACCGTCGTCTGTGGTTTTAATCAGTTGCGTTTTATGCTGGGAGCGGGAAATGCGGATCACGTCGCCGCCAAGAACCTCGACAGAACGCTTTCCGTCCGTGGTCAAGTACACTTGGTTTTCCCGACAGGCAATATTGCGGATCTCAATAACGGAATCATCCCGTACAACGATCGGACGGGAGGACAAAGAGAACGGGCAAATGGGAGTCAGAACAATGCCGGCCACGCCGGGATCCAGAATCGGGCCTCCTGCCGACAGAGAATAAGCAGTAGAGCCGGTAGGAGTAGCAACTACCATACCGTCTGCCCTTACCGAATGGAAGGGCTTGCCGTTCAGATCAATCTGAAAGCTGAGAAGCCTTGCAACCGGTCCGTTGTTCAAGGCACAGTCATTTAAAAAGCTTCTCTTGGCACGGACTTCACCGTCTGCTCCGACGAGAGTTACGTCCATCATCATACGGCTATCCAGTATGTAGCTACCCTCAACAATATTGGCAACCGACGCGATCTGATGGGAGCTCAAATCCGTCATGTAACCGATTTTTCCAAAGTTAATGCCCAAAATCGGCACGTTTCGCTCCGAGGCGTGGTAAGCGGCACTTAAAATCGAGCCGTCGCCGCCCAGCACAATGGCAAAATCAGCACGGTCGTAGGCGTCGGTGAGCGGAAGAAATTCAACGCTGTCCCGAACGCTCGCAGGAAAATGGGCTTCCAGCTCCTCATTTGCATAGATCTTGCATTGGGCGCTCACAAGAGTCCTGACCAGCTGTTCAATGGATTCCTTACGAATCTGCTTTTTGCGACTGAAGGAGATTACGGCTTTTTCTAATTTTTGGCTCATTTTTCATTCACCTCTCGAAAGAAACTGTCAACGGAGCACGGCAGGCCGCTACGGCTGAACAGGGCCAAAAACTCCGTATTTCCATCGCCTCCCTTGATGGGAGACGGGGTAAGTCCAACACAAACAAGTCCTAAGGCTTCTGCAGAAGAAACAACACGGTTGACAGCCAACCGATGTAATTTTTCGCCTTTTACGATTCCATTTTTTCCGATATTCTCCCGTCCGACCTCAAATTGCGGCTTGATCAAGGAAACATATCGGCCGTCCTCAGCCAATAGAGCAGCGATGGACGGAAGAATCAAGGTTTGAGAAATAAAAGACACATCCAGCGTGATCAGATCAAAGGACTCAGAAAAGCTTTCTGCCGTCAGATAGCGAGCATTGGTATTTTCCATTACGGTAACGCGCGTATCCTCGCGGAGCTTACAGTGTAGCTGGGAGCTACCGGAATCCACAGCACAAACGTGACGTGCACCGTGCTGCAACAGGCAATCGGTAAATCCTCCGGTGGAAGCACCGATGTCAAGAGCGGACTTCCCTGCCACCTCGAGACCAAAAGCATCAATTGCGCCCTTCAGCTTCAATCCGCCGCGGCTGACGTACGGGCAAGCGTCCGCTGTGATCACAACGGTATGCTCCACCTGTTCATCAACGTTAACAGAGGGCTTGGTCAGCGGCCTCCCATCCAAGATAACAGAGCCGGACACAATCAAATTTTTCGCACTCTGGCGGCTTTCGGTATACTTGTTCTCAAATAGATAAAGATCTGCTCTCATACTCCGCTCACATACAAAAATGGAATGATCAATCCAAGGAGGGCTCCGGCCAGAACCTGCATGGGTGTGTGGCCTACCAGCTCCTTGAAATGGCGCATGGTAATCGCCGGATCGGCACGGTCAGCCAGATCGCGGGCAAGAATGTTCAATAGCTTTCCCTGCTCACCGGTTTCCCGACGGACACCGGCCGCATCGTACATAACAATGGATGCGAAAACAAAGGAAATCGCAAAATACCCGGAGGCTACCCCAAAAGTACGTCCGACAGCTGTGGTCATAGCAGCCACGGTGGCGGCATGGGAGCTGGGCATACCGCCGGAGGAGATCAGAATGCGAAGAGACAATCGTCTCTCCCGGCAGATAGTAATAATCAGCTTAAGAAGCTGCGCTACGGCATATCCGATGCCGGAGCACACCAAAACGTAGTTATGAAAAAATGCTTTGAGAAAATGCAAAGAAAAGAACGCCTCCGTTCCGTTTTCTTTTTATTTTCTCCGGGTTACAAGATAATTTGCAAGCGAAATCAAATTCTCGCTGTCGGGATACTTGGAAATGATCGCCACGGCCTCCTCAGTGAGGCTACGAACACGGGCAAGGGTGTCCTCCATGGTAAGGAACGACAGGATCGTGGTCTTTTGATTCTTGTCGTCACTACCCGTGGGGCGGCCAAACTCCTCGGCATCTGCGGTTACGTCCAAAACGTCATCCATAAATTGGAATGCAAGACCCACGTTATAGCTAAAGGTTTCCGTATCCTTCAGCATTTCTGCAGTGGGGGCATCGGTAGCCGCATAAACACCTAAAACCGAGGCGGCAGCAATCAACGCGCCGGTTTTTAAGCGATACATATGCTCAAGCGCTTCTCGAGTGTTCAACTTGCCGTCGGCGGCGGTATCAATCATCTGACCGCCCGCCATACCAACTCCGCCCGCCGCTTTTGCAAGGTATGCAACGGCATGCTGAACGGATGCCGGGCTGACGTAAGCATTGGATGCGCAGGTAGCGAATGCCTGCGTTAAAAGCGTATCGCCGGCCAGAAGTGCGGTCGTTTCTCCGTAAACCTTATGGTTCGTAGGCTTTCCGCGCCGGAAGTCATCGTTATCCATACAAGGCAGGTCATCGTGAATCAAAGAATAGTTGTGGATCATTTCCACGGCACAGGCAAAGGGCATGGCCGCCTCCTCCCTGCCTCCGAACAGTCGGCAAAACTCTACCGTCAAATAGGGACGGATGCGTTTACCGGCAGAAAGCGCGCTATAGCGCATCGCCTCAAAGAGGGGCTCGCAGGTGGGATCCTCCGCTGTGAGACATTCCCGAAGTGAATCGGTCACACGATCGGCGCAAGCAATCAGAGCGGTTTCCAGTTTATTCATGTTCACCCTCCGTCATAAAGTCGCGCTCGATCAGCTCACCTTCATCAACCGTTAAGATCTTTACTTTTTGCTCTGCCCGATCTAACAGGCGATTGCAAAGCTTGATCAAGGACGTGCCCTCCTCAAACAGAGCCAAGGACTCGTCCAATTTATAGTTTCCGCTTTCCAGCATGGAGGTTATTTCCTCCAGCCGCGCAATTGCTTCTTCAAAATTAAGCTTCTTTTCCATGTGACACCGTCCGTTTTTTTCGATTTTTGGAAACTCCCGTCACTGCGGCGTGGATAACACCGTCAGAGACGCGAATTTGGATGGAATCTTCTTTTTTTATGTCGCCAACGCTCTTAACGAGCTCATCTTTTTCCTTAAATACGGCAGAATAGCCGCGCGAAAGTACTGCCAATGGGCTGAGGGCCTGCAATTTTCCCGTTTCCAGCGCAAATCGGGCCCGCATTTGGGTAAGCTGCTCCCGCATAGCACGGTCAAGCTTATCGGATGCGGCAATCATCGTCATACGCTTATCATCAATCAGACGCTTGGGGGTACGCATAGCGGCAGAATCTGCGGCTGCTTTTATACGTGCGCGACTCTCCGACAAGGTATGGAGCATGGCGGTTTGAACGTGCTTTTCCAAGCTTTGAACCCGGTAAGCCAAGTCGGAAATCTCAGGAAAGACCAGTTCCGCAGCCGCCGAGGGGGTGGGTGCACGCTGATCAGCCACAAAATCGCAAATGGTGAAGTCAATTTCGTGACCTACCGCAGAAACCACCGGGATGGTGGAGGCATATACGGTACGAGCAAGCATTTCATTATTGAAGGCCCACAGATCCTCAAGAGAGCCACCGCCGCGACCGATAATGATAACGTCGACCGATTCCGTTGCGTTAAAATAATCAATTCCGGCAATCAACTGCTCCGGCGCCCCATCGCCCTGCACCAAAGCCGGAAAAATTACCACCTCCGCCATGGGGCAACGGCGTCGGCTGATGTTCAGAATATCACGGATTGCCGCGCCGGTAGGAGACGTAACCACGCCAACCCGACGTGGAAGCAGAGGCAATGGGCGCTTATGATCTTCATCAAACAGGTGCTCGGCCGCCAGCTTTGCCTTTAACTGCTCGTAAGCTAAATACAGAGAACCAATGCCGTCCGGCTCCATAGAAGTAACGTAGATCTGGTACTTACCGTCGCGAACAAACACGGATACACGGCCGCTGACCAGTACCTTCATGCCGTTTTGGGGTGCAAAACGAACGTAGGCCGCATCGGAGCGGAACATAACGGCACTGATGGAGCTGCTCGCGTCCTTCAGCGTAAAATAAAAGTGTCCGGTACGGTGGTGAGTAAAATTGGAGATCTCGCCGCGCAGGTACACGTCGGTCAGGGGCACCGAGCTATCCATGAGCAATTTGATGTATTCATTTAACTGCGTGATGCTCATAGCCTCACGGGTACTGGAATAGGCGTCAAATTTATAGGATTTCATTGGCTCCCTCGTTTGTTTCTATGGTTTTCATATGAGCGGCACGGCACAAAAGAGCAGTACCGGCGGCGTTGTCAGCTGAAAATTGCGGTTCCGAAAAATTGGTCAAAGGCAAAACCCCAAGGCGGGCTTGGATGCGCCGATTGCTCATAACGCCACCGGCGTACAGAATCGGAATTTCACCCAGCTCCTCCCGCAGATTACAGGAGATACGGTAGAGCGTTTCGGCCACAAAATCCAGCGTAAATGCGGCGGTGAGAGCCTTATCGCCCGTAGTGGCATACAGCTTTTCCGCCATGTTTTCAAGGCCGGAAAGATTACAGGTCTTCCCTTTTACGGCAATCTTAGGCTTAGGCACCTTCGTTTGATTGGTTTGTGCCAAGGCTTCAAGCTCCTTACCGCAAGGAAAGCGGAGTCCCATCTTTACGCCCACGCGATCAATGGCCTGGCCTGCATTAAGATCGGCAGTGCCGCCAATCAAACTGCAAGTGAAGCCTGCATCCTTCGGGGTAACGGAAACCACCTCGGTAGTTCCACCGGAAACGTGAAAAGCAATGAAGTCACGCTCCAAGAGGCCTTGATTTCCCGAAGAGTAAACAGCCGCCATGATGTGCCCCTCCTGGTGAGAGAAGGGATAGATCGGCACGTTAAGGGTAGCCGCCAGCATTTCTGCCACGGCGCGACCAACCAAAAAGCACGGCATATACGACCCGTCGGCCGGACGGGGAGTAGCTGAGTAGCCCACCGCCAGGATTTCGTGGGTTTCCGCCACACGACGCACTTGTTCTGCCAAAACAGGAAAATTCTTTACATGTGAGAAAACGGCATCGCTTTGGCGGAGTCCACGCTCGCCTTCTGCCACGCCGAGTAGTAGTTTAAAGTTTTCGAGAACCGTGCCATCCTCGGCGCACAGGGCAACCGAGGTGGTATAATTACTGGTATCGATTCCCAGATAGCTACGGATCTTATTCATTGTCTTTCTTGGGTGCGTATTCCTTCGCAACCTTGTTTAAAATTCCGTTGATAAAGGAAGGTGCGCTGTCCTCATCAAACTTCTTGGCGAGCTCCACGGCCTCGTTCATAGAAACGTTTACCGGCACGTCATCCGACAATACCATTTCATATACGGACAGACGCATGATGGCCAAAGTAACGGCCGAAATACGATCCAGCTTCCAGCCAACGGCGCAGGAGGAAATCATCTCATCAATCTTTTCCCGGTTTTCATACACTCCGGCAAAGGTTTCCCTTACAAAATCATTATCCTCCAGCTCACGGGCAGAGCGGGCGTTTGCATATATTTCAAGATAGTCCTCATCCTTGTGAAAATCCATCTCATAGATCAACTGGAATGCTATTTCTCTTGCTTCTCTTCGATTCATAATTCTTTCACCGTAAAGCGTTGCGGCGCAATCCTTTCTGTCATGCATACAATGCATATTTATAAATTCATTATATAGGATACAGAGAAAAATGTCAACAATTCCGCTTCATCTTTCTTCATTCATTAAAAATTTAACTGTGAATCTTTTGGTTCGTCTTGAAATTTCTTGCGTTTCGTGGTATGGTAATAGAGTAAGTAATAACGTATGAGGTTCTGTATGAAAAACCGACTCAAATCCATCCTTTTACATTCCACTGTATACTATACTCTGATCAGCCTGATCATGTATTCCCTCGGCTATCTGATCTCAAACGGACAGATGATCCCCAAGCTTTCTGTCATGTATCTTATTTTGCTCTTCTCCGTGCTTATCTCCTTTGCCAATCAGATCTTTACTTTGAAGATGAACTCCTTTGCAAAGTATCTGATCCATTTTCTGGCAGTTGGCGTAATTTATTTTATCCTATTTATCGTAATCAGCGGAAACTCGGAAATGGGAACCAAGATGATTACCGGCATCGGAATTTATATTTTCCTGTACGTAGTAATCGCCTTCATTGTCTTTTTGATTCGATCCGCAATCAGCAAGAAGAAAAATGAAAGCACACCTTACAAATCTCAGTTCTGACATCAAAAGCACCGAATGCTCCTAAGCATCCGGTGCTTTTCTTATAGAGAAAAAAAGAATCCCCGGGAATTCTCCCGGGGATTTGCTGAATCAAATATAATTATTTATACTTGCGCTTTCTTGCTGCTTCAGACTTCTTTTTCTTCTTTACGCTGGGCTTCTCGTAGTGTTCTCTCTTACGAAGTTCAGTGAGGACTCCGGATCTTGCGCACTGACGCTTGAAACGACGAAGAGCACTATCGAGCGACTCATTATCTTTTACTCTAACTTCTGCCATCTATATCCCTCCCTCCGCACAATGCAAAGAGGCTGCATTAATCTCTTCCCTATTGTACCTCAACTCATTACGGTTGTCAATACAAAATTGAAATATTTTTCAAAAATATGTTATTTTACAACGATATTAACGATCTTGCCGGGAACATAGATTTCCTTGACAACCGTCTTGTCAGCAAGGAAAGGAACAACGGACTCAACGTCCTTTGCAGCGGCAATGGCGTCTTCCTTGGCAACGTCCTTAGCAACCACAACCGTACCTCTCAGCTTTCCGTTGACCTGAACGGCAATCTCAATGGTCTGGTCAATAGTCTTTGCTTCGTCATACTCCGGCCAGGGAGCAAGCGAGCAGAAGCCCTCTTCTCCAAGAAGGGACCAGATCTCCTCACAAATGTGGGGAGCGAAGGGACAAAGCAGGCGGACGAACACCTTGAGCTCATCGATCGTAAGGGTTCCATGCGCGTATACCTCGTTGATATAGCCCATCATAGCGGCGATTGCCGTATTGAAGCCCATACCGTCGATGTCGGAGGTTACCTTCTTGATCAGCTTATGCGTTGCACTTTCAAGCTCGGGAGTAACGCCACTTCCCTTTGCGATATCCATAAGGTCAGCAACACGGTCAGCAAAACGCTTACAGCCGCGAACGCTGTTTTCGGACCAGGGAGCGGCCTTTTCATAGTCGCCCATGAAGAGGATGTAAAGACGGAGAACGTCTGCGCCGTACTCGTCTACAACCACGTTAGGATCCACAACATTACCCTTGGATTTACTCATCTTGTCGCCGTCGGGACCGAGAATCAGACCCTGAGCGGTACGCTTTGCATAAGGCTCCTCGCCGGGAACGGCGCCGATATCGTAAAGGAACTTATGCCAGAAGCGGGAGTAGATCAAATGTCGGGTTACATGCTCCATACCGCCGTTGTACCAGTCAACGGGCATCCAGTAATCCAGCTTTTCACGAGAGGCCAATGCATCGTTGTTCTTAGGATCAATGTAGCGGAGGAAGTACCAGGAGGAGCCGGCCCACTGAGGCATGGTATCGGTCTCTCGCTTGGCGTCCTTGCCACACTTGGGGCACTTGCAGTTTACGTAGGAATCGATCTTAGCCAAGGGGCTTTCACCGCCTTCGCCGGGAGCGAAGTTTTCAACGTCAGGCAGGCGGAGAGGCAATTCCTCATAGGGTACGGGAACCATGCCGCAGTGCTCGCAATGAACGATCGGAATGGGCTCACCCCAGTATCTCTGACGGTTGAAGGCCCAGTCTTTCATCTTATACTGTACACCGCCTTCACCGATGCCCATCTCCTCGAGATGCTCGATCATCTTGGCGATGGAATCCTTCTTGTTATCAAGACCGTTAAGGAATCCGGAGTTAACCATCTCGCCATCACCGGTATACGCCGCCTCGGCGATGTTACCGCCGCGAATAACCTCTACGATGTCAATGTCGAACTTTTTGGCGAAGTCGTAGTCACGCTCGTCGTGTGCGGGTACTGCCATGATTGCACCGGTACCGTAGCCCATCATAACGTAGTCGGAAATGTAGATCGGAATCTCCTTGCCGGTGATGGGGTTGATGGCAGAAAGGCCGTCGATCTTAACGCCGGTTTTTTCTTTTACCAGCTGAGTACGCTCAAACTCGGTCTTCTTAGCGCACTCGGTCTTGTAGGCCTCCAGCGCATCCATGTTGCCGATCTTGTCACGATGCTTTTCAATAATGGGATGCTCGGGTGCAATTACCATGAAGGTAACGCCGTAGAGCGTATCCGGGCGGGTGGTATAGATCTTCAGCTGCTCATCAACGGGAGTAAGCTTAAAGTTTACAAAGGCGCCGCGGGACTTGCCGATCCAGTTGGTCTGCTGGAGCTTGATGTTGGGGAGATAATCCACGTCATCAAGACCAGAAAGCAGGCGGTCTGCGTACTCGGTAATGCGGAGGTACCATACGTCCTTGGACTTCTGTACAACAGTGCTGTGGCAGATATCACACTTACCGCCCTGAGAGTCCTCATTGGAGAGAACGACCTTACAACTGGGGCAATAGTTAACTAAGGTCTTGTCGCGGAAAGCAAGACCTGCCTCAAACATCTTGAGGAAGATCCACTGGGTCCATCTGTAGTAGTTTTCCTCGGTGGTATCGATAGTTTTGGACCAGTCGAAGGAGAAGCCCACACGCTTAAGCTGAGAGGTGAAGCGTGCAATGTTGGTATCGGTTACCTGACGGGGATGGATACCGGTTTTGATTGCGTAGTTCTCGGTAGGAAGGCCGTAGGCGTCAAATCCGATGGGAAACAGAACGTTGTAGCCCTGCATTCTCTTTTTACGGGAAATAACCTCAAGACCGGAATAAGCCTTGATATGACCAACGTGCATACCGGCACCGCTGGGATAGGGGAACTCTACAAGACCGTAGAATTTCGGAAGCGTGTAATCCTCTTTTGCTTCAAAAATGCGCGCTTCCGCCCACTTTTTCTGCCATTTTTCCTCACTGGCTCTAAAATCGTACTTCATAACAATGCTCTCTCCGTATCAATCGGTCAAAATTATATTGGAAATATCTATTTTTTCAGCATCTGCCCAAAGCTTTTCAAGGCGGTAGAACTCGCGGGCATTGCGGTCGAGAACGTGAACGATCACGTCGCCCGCATCCATTACCGTCCATTCGCCGGAATTGCGTCCATCCACGTGCTCCGGGGGATAACCCTGCTCGCTGAGGCGGAAATCAATCTCATCCGCCAAAGCCTTTACCTGCGTGGAAGAACCGCCGCTGCAGATTACAAAATAGTCGGTAAGAACCGTAATATCGGACACACGAAGGAGGCAGATATCTCTTGCCTTTTTTGCATCCAGAATCCGGACGATGAACTCCGCTTTTTCGGCAGGAGTCGCATCTGCGGACAAGGTCGGCTTTACGACCAAAGCTTCATTTTCAGTCATGGTATAACCTCTTTACTTGATTTCTACTTCTCCGCCGTCGATCTCATCGCCTCTGTAGCTATCGGAGATGCTACCGGATCTTGCGCTATAGGCAAAGTTGATGTCAGCGATATCGGCGTTATTGAAGATAACCTCCTGGTCGAAGATGGTGGCGGAAATGGAGGTGTTATAAATATTGAAGTGATTGTTGATGGCCTCAATGGTGGCGTTCTTGTTAAGGACGTAGTAGGAAAGGCCGTCATAATTAACAACTGATCCGGGAAGGGTCATCATAGTTACGTTAGTCAGATCGATGCTGAGAGCGGACTTAGCATAGTAAATGAGGTCGGCCAGCTTCATGTCGGTCTTAACGTACTTCACAGCCTGCTCTGCAATGGCGGCAATGGAGGAAACGGAAATATTTTCCTTTACCTGCTTAATGAAGGCGGTCATGAAGATCTTCTGAACGTTGATTCGGGTAATATCGGCCAGCTTATAGTCCGCACGGAAACGGATGAACTGAGATGCCAGCTCACCGTTAAGAGTCTGAACGCCGGCGGGAATGTTGATATCCAGATCCTGATAGGGATCTTTGTAGATCATATCGTAAGGAACGTCTACCGTTACACCGCCTACTGCATCTACGATGTTGGCAAAGCCGGTAAGATCCATAATTGCGGAGTTATGGATGCGGATGCAAAGGGACTGCTCAAGGATAGAGGCAAGCGCCTTCAGCGCAGCGAGGTCGGGGTTGGACTCACCCTCTGCCTTTGCCTTAACGTAAAGCGCGGGATAGATGGAGTTGATCTTCTTGTAGGAAGAAACCTCGGTTTTAACGTAAGTGTCGCGAGGAATCTGCATAATAGCGAGGCTTCCCTCTCTTACGTTATAGGAAACAAGCATAAGAACGTCAGTATTAAGAGCAACGGCATCGTGGCCAAGCACGAGGAAGTTGTAATGATCCGAATCGTAGCCCCAAGGGTCGACAACAGGAGGAGTGGTGCCGGCAGGAGTAGTATCCGTAGGCTGGGTGGTGCCGGAAGGTGTGGTACCGGCGGGGGTGGTACCACCGGGGTTAGTATCCGCGGGGGTGGTGGTACCGGGAGTCGTGGTGACGGGGGTTGTGGTTACGGGAGTGGTGGAATCGCCTGTGTTGAACGGAGGGGTATTATCCGGTGTGGGGCGATAAAAGTTCGTAAACGCCGCAGCAATAGCAGCAACTGTGATTACAACAACTGTCGCCGCCAAAATGATAAACTTGGTGTTAATCTTTTTCATTTTCGTGTTGGTTCGCGTGGGGCGAACCGCTCCTTTCAATCCTTTTTTTCGCTTTATCTATTTAAAGCAAATTGCGTGTTTTCTTTTCTAAAAGCCAGTTTCTTGCCTTTACAGAGTCAATTGCGATCGGCTCTCCGGATTCGATCAAGCTCGTGATCGACATATCAAAGGAGTCGAAGAGCGTATCATACAAAGCCTGCCATTTGTCGGCGTCCGGTGCTTCCAAACGGGAGTAGAAAGCCTTCCGCAGGCGGATGCAATCCTCAAAGCGGCGGGTAGGCTCAATATAATCCGCCAAATAAATCAGGCATTCCATAACCGTCATATGGGCTCGTCCGGTGGTATGCCAGCGGACGGCCGAGACGATTTCCTCATCAACCAATGTGGGGTATTCCCGAAGAATCCACTCAGCACCGGTAAAGGAATGGAGAATTTTGGGATATAAATAGGAATCATTTTGTATTATACCAAACTTCTCACATAAATTCAACTGTTTTTCTGTATTAAAATCTTTTGTTACGTCATGTAAAATGGCGGCAATACGGATTTTTTCCGTTTTATCCGGCAAATAAACGGTTGCCAGTCTTGCGGCTTCCTCTTCTACAGACAAAATATGAGAATAGCGCCAGTCCGAAACCTGCTTGCGCACCTCTGTGCGAAGAAATTGAAGCGTATCGTTCACGTTACGGTTCACACCTCCTTCGTATAGAGGCCGCTGGCCTGAATGTAGTCCCACACAGATGCGGGAACGTAGGAACGGATATCCTCGCCTGCCCGGCGGCGGGCGCGGACATCGGTGGAGGAAAGCGGATGGGCCTTGATACCAAGAGAAAGCACCCTGGCGCCGTAGACTTGACGGTAGGTATCGATCTTTAACCGGATCTTCTCGTCCAAGTCCCTCTCCTCCTCACGGCGCGCATACACGATGGTTGCCGTACGGAAAATATAGGCCGGATCGTACCAGGTATCCATTGACAGAATCATATCGGTACCGCACAGAAAATACAGCTCCCCGTCCAGATGCTCCTTGAAATACGCAAGGGTATGCGCTGTATAGCTTTTTCCCCCTCGGGTCAGTTCAATATCGCTGACAAAGATCTTTTTTCCGTAATCAGGGTGTGTAGAAAAGGCAAGCTCCGTCATTTTGAGGCGGATGGAAGGATCGTCGTTCGCATCTACCTGCTTGTGGGGAGGAACAAAAGAAGGAATCACATAAAGGACGTCCAACGCAAGCTGATCATAAAAGGCCAGCGCCGCATATACGTGCCCGTTGTGGGGCGGTGCAAATGTACCGCCGTATATTCCGATTTTTTTCGCCTTCTCCATAGTTCTCCCCTCAGGCTCTCGCTTCAGCGAACGGCCTTCAAATCGATTTTTCGTTTTTCTTCTTTAGATGATTGCTTATAAAGAACGAACTTCGTGCCGATAACCTGTACAACGTCGGCACCGATTACGCGGGCAATCTCCTCAGCCGCTTCCTTGACAGGATCAGGCGAGGTCTCAAGCACACGAACCTTGATCAGCTCTCTTGCCTCAAGGGCGTTCAGGAGCTGATGGCAGATTTCCTCGCTTACTCCGTCCTTTCCGATCTGGAAAATGGGATCCAGCTTGCTGCCAAGGCCGCGAAGATACGCTCTCTGCTTACTTGTGAGCATAATTACTTCCCTTTCTTTTCGCTAAGAGTGGCGGATAATTTTTGAATGAACAATTCCATGGCACGGCCACGGTGGCTGATCTTGTTCTTTTCCTCCCCGGAAAGCTCGGCAAAGGTTTTACCCATGGGCTCGTAATAGAACAGCGGATCGTAGCCAAAGCCTGCATTGCCGGCATAGGAGGTGAGAATACGGCCGGGGCATTCACCGCGAACGGAGAATTTCTGACCGTCGGGGAATACACAGCTGATTACGCAAACGAACCGGGCACTTCTCTTCTCCGCCGGAACATCCTGCAGAAGTGAGAGCAATTTCTCATTATTTTTCGCATCGGTTGCGCCCTCGCCGGAGTAACGTGCGGAATAGATACCGGGTGCACCGTCAAGGTAATCGACCTCCAGGCCGGAATCGTCCGCTACTCCTATATAGCCAAGTGAGGCAGGGACGCTTGCTTTAATCTGCGAATTTTCCTCAAAAGTGGTACCGTTCTCCTCAATCTCCTCATGATATCCGATATCATCAAGAGAGAGAACGCGCAAGCCAGAAAGCGCTTCGGTCGACAGAAGGCTTTGGAGCTCTGCAATTTTCTTTTTATTGCGCGAGGCCAGAACAATATCCATGTTGTACCTCACTTAAAGCGCAGTCTCGTCGAAGAGCGCGTCAATAAAGTCCTTGGAGGAGAAGGGCTCCATATCCTCAATGCCCTCTCCGATACCGATGAACTTAACGGGAATGCCAAGCTCCTGGCGGATGGAGAACACGATACCGCCCTTTGCGGTGCCGTCCAGCTTGGTCAGGATCAAGCCGGTAATGGCTGCGGCATTCTTAAACTCCTTGGCCTGAATCACGGCGTTCTGACCAGTGGTGGAATCCAGAACAAGCAGGGTCTCACGGGAAGCGCCGGGCAACTCGCGGTCAAGAATCCGATTGATCTTTGCCAGCTCGTCCATGAGATTTTTCTTATTGTGCAGGCGGCCTGCGGTATCCACCACAAGAACGTCTGCATTGCGCTTTTTCGCCGCATTGATGGCATCAAATACAACAGCGGCAGGATCCGAGCCCTCGCTCTGGCGCACCAGATCGACGCCGGCACGCTCGGTCCAGGTCTGAAGCTGGTCAGCGGCGGCAGCACGGAAGGTATCTCCGGCGGCTACCACAACCTTCTTACCGGAACGGCGAAGCGTATTGGAGATCTTACCGATGGAGGTAGTTTTACCAACACCGTTTACACCGATTACAAGGATTACGGCAGGAGAACCATCCAGATGGAGGGGCTCACCCTCACCGATCAGCTCGGCAAGAATGCCCTTCAGGCACTGCTTTACGTCCTCTGCGTCCTTCAGCTTATTTTCCTTTATCTCGTCTCTCAGGCGATCGATGATCTCCTCAGCCGTGGCAACGCCTACGTCGGCGCAAATGAGCATTTCCTCAAGCTCTTCAAGCAGATCCTCATCCACACGGCGCAAATTCTTGAACACCCCAAAGAGGGATGCCTTGGTTTTGGAGAGACCGTTTTTTAATTTCTCAAAAAATGACATATCGACTCCTACAATTTTCCGGAAGGATTATTCCAGAATCTTTTCCTTTCCTACGTCGTTTACGTCCATCATCAGAACGCGGGAAACACCGTGCTGGGGCATGGTAACGCCGTACAGCGTATCTGCCACCTCCATGGTGCCTCGACGGTGGGTGATTACGATAAACTGGGTCTGGTCGGAATATTTCTTTATGTAATTACCGAAGCGTACGACGTTTACCTCATCCAGCGCCGCCTCGATCTCGTCGAAGATACAGAAGGGCGTGGGATTTACCTTAAGGATGGCAAACAGAAGCGCAATGGCAACGAAGGCCTGCTCACCGCCGGACAGGAGCATCAAGCTCTTGATTACCTTGCCGGGAGGAGCGGCCTTGATCTCAATGCCGCATTCCAGCACGTTTTCGGGGTCTGTCAGCGTTACCTCCGCATGACCGCCGCCAAACAGCTCACGGAACACCTCATTGAAATTAAGGTTAATGGCATTGAAGGCAGTAACAAAGCTATCCTTCATATCTACCTCCAAGGTAGCGATTGCCTTGATCAGCTCTCCCTTTGCCTGAGTTAGGTCGTTCATCTGGGTGGAAAGAACGTCGTAACGTTCCTTTACCGTCTTATACTCCTCAATAGCATCCACGTTGATGGGGCCAAGAGCCTTGATCTTTCTCTTGTATTCAGCCAAAGCAGAGGCAACCTCACCGCGGTTTTTGGCGGTAACCACGGGATAATTCAGCTCCAAGGCCTCGGCATGGGTAATTTCATACTCATCCCAAAGGTGAGAAACCGTCTTATCAAAGTCTGTTTTCAGCTGTTCCAGCTTGTTTTCGTTTTTGGAGTGAGACAGAAGCACCGTTTCTTTGCGAGAGGTAACGTCACGAATCTTCAACCGAAGCTCATTAAGCTTACGCTCCAGCTCCATGCCGTCCGCCTCCATTTGCGCACGCTCCGCCTCAAGGGCTTCCAGCTTTGTGCTCTCGGCGGCGTACTGTTGACGGTTGGAATCGGAGGAACGGGAAGAATTGGAGATACTTTCTTTGAGATAAATCACTCTCTGATTCTTTCGTGCAAGCTGCTCCTCGTTGCTCTGATAACGGGCATTGGCGTCCAGAATTGCTACCTGCATAGCCTCGATATCCTTTTTGTGCTCGGCGGTGCGGATACGGTGGGATGCGATCTCGTCGGAAAGCGTGTCAATCGCTTCGGCAAGCTCGTAACGTTTTTCATCGATCGCCTGGCGCTTTTCGCGGATCAATTCGATCTCAGCCTGAATCTGTTCCATGGATTCCGTCAGCTTTTCGATGTCTCCACTGCTCTTCTCACGGTCGCTCTCCAGCGCTTCACTGTCAGAGACCAGACCGGAAAGAAGATTTTGCGCGACTTCAAGCTGTGTTTTCATGCTTTCACACTGAATCTCCTCTGAGTGACGGAGCGTTTCGGAAATGCGGGCAGTATCCGACGCCATATTCTTTTGGGAGGTAAGGGATTCCATCTCCTGCCGAAGGGTGGCGATCTGATTGCGAAGATCCTCCTTATCTGCAGTCATCGTTTCGATTTGCTTTGCAAGATCCGTGATCTTTGCGTTTCTTGTAAGCATTCCACTGTCGCGCTTAGCCGAACCACCGGTAAAGGAACCGCCTACGTTGATCTGCTGGCCATCCAGCGTTACAATCCGCACGGTATAGCGGAGCGCCTTGGCGGCGGTGGTTGCGTTATCCAGATTGTCAAAGACCGCAGTACGTCCAAGAAGCGAGGATATAATATTGGTAAACTGCTTATTATAGGTAACCAGCTTGTCTGCCGTATTAATATAACCCTTGAAACTTGCAGCGTTTTTCAGCTCCTGAGATGCAACAGCTGGCTTAACGGAGGTAATAGGATAGAAGGTTGCGCGGCCGGCACCGGCACTTTTCAGCTCACGGATGCAAAGCTTGGCGGTCTCCTCATTATCAACAACAATGTTCTGCAGACCCGCGCCAAGGGCTGTCTCCACAGCAACGGTATACCGCTCGGGCACATCAATTAGTCGGGATACGGGGCCAAAAATCTCACCGCCGTTTGTATTTAATTTCTTTTCTTCATACGCGCGCATGAGGAAGCGAACACTATGATTGTAGCCCTCAAAATGCTCTTCCAACCGCTTCAGGGAATCCAAAAATTCCCGGTTGGCGTTCAACTGCGAGAGAAGTGCTGATTCGGATTCGCGAAGTTGTTCAAGGCTTGCGCTCTTATCCGCCAAGGCAGAATCGATCGTTGCGATCTCCGACACGAGAGCATGGATCCTGTCCTGATATTCGGAGATGGTCTTTTCCTTTGCGGCGATCTGAGCGGAGAGGGTGTCGGACTCGGCACGGTATTTCTCTATATCACGCTTAACGCTATCGTCCCGCTCCCGGCTGGTATCGGCCGAACTTTTAAGGACGGAAACACGCACGTTCAAGTCGGACGCTTCGGTTTCCTTTGCCTTCTGCTCCTCGAACAGGCGTTCCAACTCGGCAGAAGCCACGTCCTTTTCGCTGAGCAAGGAATTCTGTTTTTCCTGCATGGACGTATACTGAGAATCAAGGGTAGCAAGCTCCGTGTTAAGGGTTTCCAGTGCGGCTTCCTTCTCACCGATCTCCCGCTTGATTTCAGCAAGGACGCCGGTCAGGTGGAGGATCTCCTCATGCTCTGTTTTTAAGCTTTCCTCGTTGTGTGCCGCGTCGTTGGTCATAACGCGGTATTCGCTATCCAACTCGCGGATAATATTATTGCTTTCCTTGATCTCGCTGTAGAGCTTTTCCGCCTTTTGCTTATTCTCAACGGAGGCATTATAAAGGCGGTCGTTTTTCGCCTCCAGCTGTTCTACGGTATCGGTAGCCATCTCCAGCTCGTGGGCGGAGAGACGGCAATCGTTTTCCAGCTTTTCAATATCCTGGCGCATCTTTTCGGAATCGTAGAGCCAGAGAGAAACGTCTGCCTCCTTCTTTTTGCCGTAAAGATCCAAGTACTTCTTTGCCTTTTCGGAGTCACGCTCCAAGGGGCCTACGCGGGATTCCAGCTCACGCAGGATATCGCCGGCACGCTGCATATTTTCCTCGGTGCGAGCCAGCTTTCGTTCCGCTTCTTCCTTTTTATAGCGGAATTTGGAGATACCGGCGGCTTCCTCAAAAATGCTGCGGCGGTCTTCGCTTTTCTTGGAAATGATCTCTGCAATTCTTCCCTGTCCGATAATGGAATAGCCCTCACGGCCTACGCCGGTGTTCATAAAGAGCTCAAAAATATCCTTCAGGCGGACGGGCTTACGGTTGATCAGGTATTCGCTTTCGCCCGCGCGATAGTAGCGACGGGTAACGGTAATTTCGTCGTAAGGACTGTTCAGCTTTCCTTCCTCGGCGGTATTATCAAAGGTTACGGAAACCTCTGCATAGCTCATGGGCTTGCGGTCCTCGGTGCCGATGAAGATTACGTCCTCCATTTTGGAGCCGCGGAGCGTTTTGGTAGAAAGCTCACCGAGAACCCAGCGCATGGCGTCGGTAATATTGGATTTTCCGCTACCGTTGGGGCCAACGATTACCGTAGCGCCGCGGTCAAAGCGAAGAACCGTTTTATCGGGAAAGGATTTGAAGCCTTGGAGCTCAAGCGTCTTCAGATACAAAGCAATGTCCTCCTCTCTTATAGTTTATGTAACATCAATTTTGACGGTATATTCGGTAAGTAGGGGGGATTCCTCCACCTTGACGGTAGAAAATCCATAGGTGGCCATTAGCTCCCGCTTGGTTGCTCCACGGTGACCCAGCACCTTGGAGGTGTGGCCACGGGGACACGTAATGCGAAGATGGCGGCCGGGTGCCGGTCGGTCGATAGCGGACAAGATCCGATCCCGATAAACGGCACTCATAACAAGCTCTCCCATGGCACTGTGATTGGGGCCGGCCAGATAGGTGGTATCGGAGTGAAGGTTTTCACTGTCACACAAGCCGATCCGCAAGCACGGGACACGGTGCGAGAGAAAAATGGACAAAACGTTTTTGGCGCGGCAAACCGCTTCCTCCACAGTAAGTGGGCAGTAGATCCCGTCTGCAAGCCATTCAGCGAGCTCCGTATCCCTGAACACAACCGTAGGATAGATGCGTGCGGCGGAGGCGCCCATGCGGCATATTGCCTCAGCCGTTTCGCACTCACTCTCCGCTGTCGCGCCGGGAAGACCAATCATCATTTGCCCTGCGGACGGGATTCCAGCCGCTGCAAGTTGCGAGAAGGCCTGTTCCGTTTGCTTGATGGTATGGCCGCGCTTTAGCCGGGAGAGCACCGCGTCATCCATGCTCTGTACCCCGAGCTCCACGCAGGAGATGGGATACTGCTTGAGGATCGTGATAATGTCCGGGTCGATATAATCCGGTCGGGTGGACATCCGAATGCCGGTCACTTGTCCGCGCTTAACGTACTCGTTTGCCAGCTCCAGAAGAGCCAGCATCCGCGGGCGCTCGATGCCGGTAAAGGAGCCGCCGAAAAAAGCGATCTCACACTCGGCATCGGACACGGTGGATAAAACGGCCTCAATCTCTCCTCGGACGGTATCCATAGAAAAGATCTCCTTGCCGGAAATGGTGCGCTGGTTACAGAACACGCATTGGTTCGGGCATCCAAGATGGGGAACAAAAATGGGGATATTTACGTGGCGGCTCATTTTTCGCCGAAGAGGGTCAAGGCTTCTTTCGCGGCATTTTGCTCCGCCTCGCGCTTGGTTCTTCCCTGTCCGTGGCCGATCACGTTGCTGTTCAGGCGCGCCTCAACCTCAAAGATCTTGCGGTGATCCGGGCCGCTTTCGCCAACTACGACGTACTCAAGGATCTCGCCGTTTGCCTGCTGGACAATCTGCTGGAGCTTGGTCTTATGGTCGTATTCCGAGAGCTCATTGCCGGAATCCAACAGATCGATTTCCGGGATAACCAAGGGCAGAAGGAAGGCAGCGACCTGATTTTTGCCCTCCTCGCCACTATCAAGGAAGATGGCGGCCAGCAGTGCCTCAAAGGCGTTTTCAAGGATAGAAGGACGCTCTCTGCCATGACCCAGCTCCTCGCCGTGGCCAAGCAGAAGATAGTCGCCGAGACCAATGCTCATGGCAAACTTGGAAAGAGCCTCGCGGCATACGACGGATGCACGGATCTTGGTAAGATCACCCTCCGGTCGCTTGGTAAAGCGGTCGTACAAATATTCACTTACAACGATAGAAAGCACGGAGTCGCCGAGAAATTCAAGGCGCTCGTTGCATTCCACGTTGATCTTTCTCGCCTTATTTTCATTTGAGAAGGAGGAATGCGTCAACGCCGTTCTCAGCAACATTTTGTTTTTAAAGGTATATCCAAGCGTTCGCTCCAGTTCGACCAATGGACGGGGATACGTGGTAGACATTACAGGCCTCCGAACATTTATTTTATACTTTACGCCTCGGCGGGCTTGGACTCGCTGCTGACGGCGCGGCGGATCTGGTCCGCCATTTTTTCAATGGTATTCTGCTCAACAAAGGCAACCGCCTGATGAACGGATGCGCGGATGGCCTCCGCATCGGAGCTACCGTGAGACTTGATTACGGGCTTAGCAAGGCCAAGGAACAGGGCGCCGCCATACTTGGAGGCGTTGAACTGCTCCTTGATGCCCATCAGGCTCTTTTTCGTAAGCAAATAAGCGAGCTTTGAGCGGAAATTGGCAGAAAACAGAGTTTTCAGCTTCTTCAAGAAGAATTTGCCAAAGCCCTCGGTATACTTAAGAAGGATATTTCCGGTAAAGCCGTCGGTTACAAGAACGTCACAAACGCCGGTAGGAACCTCCTTGCCCTCTACGTTGCCCACGAAATTCACAGGCATGCCCTTAAGCGCGTGATGGGCCTCCACGGCAACGGGTGTACCCTTATGCTCCTCTGCGCCATTATTGAGCAAGCCGACGCGGGGCTCGGTAACGCCCATAACCGATTCCATATAGATGGAACCGAGGATCGCCCACTGGCAAAGAACGTCTGCGGTAACCACAGGATTCGCGCCACAATCCATCAAAAGCATGGGCTTGGCCAACGGAAGGATGGTAGCCAAGGCAGAGCGGCGGACGCCCTTCAATTTGCGAACGATCAAGGAAGAGCCTGCATGGAGAGCACCGGTATTGCCGGCGCTGATCATGGCATCGGCACCTTCCTTCAGAAGCGTAAGTGCCAGGCCCATGGAAGAATTTCTCTTTTCCTTCATAATGGTCATGGGGTCGTCCTCCATGGTAAGAACGTCCTCGGTATGAAGAATCTCGATATTCTTGGGGCATTCCTTGCCCTCGTTTTTCATTTCCTCGCGGATCTTGGCCTCATCGCCAACCAAAACCAGGGTAATATCCTCGCGTCCGGTCAAATCCTTGGACGCCTTCAGGGCGCCTTTGACGGCTTCTGCGGGGAAATCTCCACTCATGGCATCCAGTATAATTCTCATGATTTATTCCTCTTTCATGATGGGATTTTCGTTGATAAAGGCTTCTGCCTTGGCGATCGCACGGGCACCAAGGGCTTCGTTCCGGAACTTTTTTGGTCCCTTGACCTTCTTTTCGAGAGGTGCCACGATGCCAAAATTGGCATTCATGGGCTGGAACTTACCGCTGACGGAAATGTTACCTGCCACGTAATGGGCAAGAGATCCGATGACCGTCTCGCGGGTGAAGGAGGGCGTCTCCTTGCCAAGCGCGCGGTAGGCCGCGCTGATGCCAGCAACAAAGCCGGAGGAGGTGGACTCGATGTAACCCTCCACGCCGGTCATTTGCCCGGCAAAGAACACGCTAGGTCTCTGACGGAGAGAATAGTCCGGGTTCAGAAGCTGGGGAGAGTTCAGATACGTATTGCGGTGCATGACACCGTAACGGAGAAACTCGGCATTTTCAAGACCGGGAATCATGCGGAACACTCTTCTCTGCTCTCCAAAGGTAAGGTGGGTCTGGAAGCCCACGATGTTATACATGGTTCCCTCTGCGTTCTCCCGACGGAGCTGAACCACGGCAAAATAGGTCTCGCCCGTTTTGGGATTGGCAATGCCTACGGGCTTCATGGGGCCGAAGGTAAGCGTATCGTAGCCGCGCTTGGCCATGACCTCCACAGGCATACAGCCCTCAAACACCTCAAGCTTTTGATATTTGGCATCAAACTCTTTAAGAGCCGCTTCCTCGGCGGTAACGAGCGCCTCATAGAAGGCACGGTATTCCGCCTCGGACATGGGGCAATTGATGTAATCGGCATCGCCCTTGTCGTAGCGGGAAGCAAAGAAGGCCTTGCTCATATCGATGCTTTCAAAATCCACGATGGGAGCGGCGGCATCGTAAAAATGCAGGCCGGCGCCAAGCTCGCGCTCGATGTAGTCCGCCATGTCATCTGAGGTAAGGGGGCCGGTTGCAACAACGGTAATTCCCTCCTCCGGAATGGCGGTGCACTCCTCCTCCACAACAGTAATGTTGGGATGGGAGCGGATACGGTCGGTAATATAAGCAGAAAAACGCTCACGGTCCACAGCCAAGGCAGATCCGGCGGCGACACGGTTGTTATCGGCAGCCTCCATGATCAGCGAGCCCATGGCTCTCAGCTCCGCCTTCAGGACGCCAATGGCGTTTGACAGCTCGTCGGAGCGGAGAGAATTGGAACAGACCAGCTCTGCAAAATTGGTATTATGATGTGCAGGGGTGAATTTTTGGGGCTTCATTTCGTAAAGGGTAACCTTTACGCCGCGGTTAGCCGCCTGCCAGGCCGCCTCACAGCCGGCCAAGCCTGCGCCGTATACACGAATCTCACTCATCGCCTTCAACCTCAAAATTACTATCGGCAGGATCGATTGCCTTGGTATAGTTACACTCCGTATTGTGGCAACAAAGAACGGACTTGCCTCTCTTCTTCACAAGAAGGTCGCCACACTGAGGACATTTTTCAGCTACAGGAATATCCCAGGAGGAGAAATCGCAGGTGGGATACTTGGAGCAGCTATAGAATACCTTTTTATTCTTACCCCACTTGGTCACCAGATCAGCGCCGCACTTGGGGCAAGCAACGCCGAGGGATTTGACCTTGGGCTTGGTAAACTTACATTTGGGATAGTTGCTGCATGCATAGAAGCTGCCGAACTTGCCCTGACGGAGCACCATATCGCCGCCGCAAAGCTCACACTTGAAGTCGGCAATCTCCACTTTTTTCTCTTCCTGCTCTTTTTTTGCGTTAAGGGGCTTGGTGTTTTTGCAGGTGGGATAGTTGGGGCATGCGGCAAATTTGCCGAAACGGCCGTTTTTAACGATCATGCGACTTCCGCAATTCTCACAGATGATATCCGTTTCCTCAACGGGAATCTCAACCTTCTGCTCGGCAACGTTCTTTTCAGCCGCCTCCAGCTCACGGGCAAAGCCGTTGTAGAACTGGCTGAGCACGTCGACAACCGTTGCGTCGCCATTTTCAATGGTATCAAGACGATCCTCCATCAGCGCCGTAAACTCATAGTTTACGATATCCGGGAAGTTCTTCTCCATCAGCTCCGTGGTAACCTCGCCGAGCGAGGTGGGAACAAGGGATTTTCCTTCTCTCTTAACGTATCCGCGAGAAATGATGATGGAAATGATGGTATTGTAGGTGCTGGGACGGCCAATGCCACGCTCCTCGAAAAATTTAACCAAGGAGCCTTCGTTGTATCGGGGGGGTGCCTCGGTGAAATGCTGCTCAGGAACGATGGAAACGGTATTCAGGACGTCGTTCTTCTTCAGAGGAGGAAGCTTGGCGTTCTTTTCCGGCGCCATTTCGGTATTGCCGTTTTTCGGCTTTTCCTCAACCGATTCCTCGTATACGGCCATAAAGCCGCGGAATTTAACGGTATAGCCGCTGGTATGGAAGAGGTATCCGGCCGACTCGAAATCTACAGCTACGGTATTGATCTCAGCGGAGGCCATCTGGCTTGCCACGTACCGATCCCAGATCAGCTTATAAAGCTTATACTGGTCGGAGGTGAGAATTCCCTTCAGCATGGCCGGCTCAAGGGTGACGTTGGAGGGACGGATGGCTTCATGGGCATCCTGTGCGTTCGCCTTGGTTTTATAGACTCTGGGAACATCCGGGCAATAGCTTGCACCAAACTTGTCAAGGATAAAGCTCTTGGCGCTTGCCTGTGCCTCAGCAGAAATACGGAGAGAGTCGGTACGCATATAAGTGATCAGACCCTGTACGCCGCCGTGAGCAGAGCCGAGGTTGACACCTTCGTAAAGCTCCTGCGCCACCTTCATAGTACGCTGAACCTGGAAATTCAGCTTGCGGGAGGCCTCCTGCTGCATGGTAGAAGTGGTAAAGGGCGGTGCGGGGGCACGGAGCTTAGTGCCTTCCTTGATATCGGCTACAGTAAACGGTGCGTTCTGCACGGCGTTTACCACAGCCATGGCATCCTTCTCATTCTTTAAGTCGATCTTTCCCTTTTTGTCGCCAAAGAACCGAGCGTTGACGGGCTTGCTTCCACCGATAGAAAGGGCGGCATCTACTGTCCAGTATTCAGCGGGAACAAAGGCGCGGATCTCATTTTCACGCTCTACGATAATCTTAGTGGCTACGGACTGAACGCGTCCGGCGGAAAGGCCGCTTCGAACAGCGCGCCAGAAAAAGGGGCTGAGCTTATAGCCCACGATACGGTCAAGGATGCGACGTGCCTGCTGAGAGTTTACAATGTTCATATCGATGTCTCTCGGATGCTTGATGCCATCCTTAACGGCAGTTTTGGTAAGCTCGTTAAAGGTAACGCGCTTCGCTTTTTTTTCCGGGATCGCAAGGGCGGTCATAAGATGCCAGGAGATTGCTTCACCCTCGCGGTCAGGGTCCGTTGCCAGATAGACCTTATCGGCATTTTTTACATCGGCCTTGAGCTCCTTGATCAGCTCACCTCTACCGCGGATGTTGATGTAGTGGGCGGCAAAGCCGTTTTCAATATCAACACCGAGAGAGGATTTGGGAAGATCACGGATGTGTCCGATGGATGCTACAACTTTATAGTTAGAACCAAGGTAACCCTTGATGGTGCTTGCTTTGGACGGGGACTCTACGATTACAAGATTTGCCATTGTGTGTAGGGCAAAATGCCCTCTCCTTTCCGATTTTACTGCTTGCGGATATAGAATCCGCCGGGAGACGCCTCGATTGCTCCGTAGATTTCCAGAAGCGTCAGAGCGCCGGTAATGACCTTGGAGGACAAGCCGCATTTGGCAAGATCATCCAAACCCATGGGTTTATTGGGTATCATAGCCGAGTACACCTTCTGCTCGGCTGGGGACAAACGGGAGGTATCAAAGGACGGCGTGATTTCCGATACGGAGGGCTCCTCTTCCTCGGACTCCAGCTGTGGCTCGGAGACTTTTTTCTCGACTGTCTTTTTAGTGCGTGCGGGAGCAGGCTTTTTCCTTTCGGGCTCCGGCATCTCAGGCGGAGTGCTCTCGCTATAGGCTCCCCAATCAAAGCCCTCCTCCGGGTGGCAAGCCACCGTCAAGATGCGGTCGGGCGAGGGGGGCGCCAGTTTGGCGGCACTCAGATTGGTACAATGAGGATAAAGGAACCAATAATTTTCCAGCACATCAAGTGCCGAGCGCGCAATCTGTGCGCCCTCCTTGATAAGCTCATTGGTTCCGCTGCTGCCGTGGGCGTTAATGCGGCCGGGAACGGCATAGAGATCTCTACCTTGCATTATGGCCTGGCGGGCGGTGATCAATGCACCGCTCTTTCGATCGGCCTCTACAACCACTGTGCCTTGGCACAAGCCGCAGATCAAGCGGTTACGTACGGGGAAATTGCCGCCGTGCGGCGGTGTATTGGGCGGGTACTCTGTTAAAATCAGACCGCCGGAATCCACAATACGTTTCATCAGCGGGCGGTTTTCCTTAGGATAGACCACGTTGATACCGCAGCCAAGCACGGCAACGGTCGTTCCTCCGGCGTCCAGACATCCGGTCTGGGCAGTGCTGTCAATTCCTCTGGCAAGGCCACTGACAACGCATGCGCCGCCGGCTGCAAGGTTATAGCCCATTCCGTATGAAATGACGCGACCGTAGTCGCTCATGGAGCGGGTACCGACCACGGCAATAAAGAGATCTGAGTTGAAATTGGGGATTTTACCGAGTGCGTACAGCACAAGGGGCGGATTCTCCAAGGTTTCCAGCGTTTTGGGATACAGCTCGCTACCCATGGTAATGAGGGTAACCTTATACTTTTCGCAAAAGGCGAGAATGGACTCAGCCTCGAACATATCCTTGTCGGACAAAGCGTTAATATGGCGGTGATTTAAAAATTCACAGGCCAGAAAGCGCTTACGTTCGCTTTCATAAACGGCCTCGACCCCGCCAAAGTGAGAGAGCAGCTTGGGACCAACCTTTGATCCTGCGGGAAGCCTGAGTGACAGCCACAACCATAACAACCGTTCGTCCATGTTTTCTCTCCTTACTTAACATTTATATCCTTTCGGGCATCCGTGCGGCCAAATCTCGCCGGGAGATTTATGGCACAAAAACCCATAATACAGCCATTATAAAAGGCCTAATACTTAATATACATTATTATTATAAGCTTGTCAATGGCAAATTTCCTTCAAATTCTTATTTTTTTCTTTATGTTAAGAGAGCGCAATCCGATCACGGTATACCAGTATTCGTTCACTCATAATAAAAACAAGAGTAGGAGGATTGGTTTCCTTCTACTCTTGCTCATTTTGTTTGCAAATGTTCTGCCACGGACATCACGCAGGCCGTTATCTCTTTTACGGCGTTATTTGATTTTAGCGATCTCCCACATCAGAACTGAGGATGCGATGGCCGCATTCAGGGATTCTGTATTTTCCTCCATGGGAATATAAATGGCATCACTGCAGGCATCAACGGTTTCCGGAGACAGGCCGTGTCCCTCGTTGCCGATTACGATGCAGTCGCTAATGCGGAGAGCATCCTTCCCCGCCACCAGAGCTCGCTCCCTCGGGAGAGCAGCCATAGTTCTGCGTCCGGACTGATTCAGCGCATGGATTGCAGAAACAAAGCTCTCGCAATAATCCAAACGGATCTTGAAAATTGCGCCCATCGCGCCACGCAGGACCTTAGGATTAAATACATCTGCACAGTCGGCACTGAGCACCAGGCGGTTGAAGCCGAAAGCGGCGGCGGTACGGATCAGCGTACCAAGATTACCGGGATCACGTACGGACTCAAAGAGCATCATTTTTTCGGCAGCATCCGGCTGCTCCAGGGTGGTACAACGGTGAACATTTGCCAGCTTATCTACTACAGCAAGGATGCCTTGGGGTGCATTTTCGGTGGAGATCTTTTTATAAAGCTCGTTTGGGATCCGATAAGTCTCAGCGGACGGACACCGGGCAAGCAACTTATTTAATTTGTCTCCCCAGAAACCAAAGGCCGCGTCGCTGACATAAACCTCCCGCACGGAGGCTCCTGCCAGAACGGACTCCTCAAACAGCTTGATGCCCTCGCACACAAATACACCGTCTGCATCCCGGTACTTTTTGTCGACGTACTTGCCCACACGGATCATTTTCGGGTTGCTTTTACTGGTAATGGTTTGAAACAGTACTTCCATATGCCTTCTCCCCTTATGCAAAAGAGGTGTCCCACGGTTGTGCGGACACCTCGTTGCGTCTTGAATTAAAGAGCTGCCTTAGCCTTCTCTACGATTGCTGCGAATGCTTCCTTATCGGAAATTGCAATCTCAGAGAGCATCTTGCGGTTAAGATCGATGCCTGCAAGCTTGAGGCCGTGCATCAACTGAGAGTAGTTGATACCGCAAACCTTTGCCTGTGCAGAGATTCTTGCGATCCAGAGAGAACGGAAGTCTCTCTTCTTCATCTTACGGCCTGCGAATGCATAGTTGCCGCTCTTCATAACGGCCTGCTTAGCCATCTTGAAGTGCTTGCTCTTGCTACCCCAGTAACCCTTTGCCAGCTTCAGAATTTTATTTCTTCTCTTACGCGTCATAAGCGCGCCCTTGATTCTTGCCATGTCAGTTATCCTCCTATATTTCTACAATCCGATTATTTGTTGATAAGCTTCTTGATGTTGGGAGCCATTGCCTCGCTCAGGCAAGCGGAGCCACGAAGGAATCTCTTGCGCTTAGTGGTCTTGTGGCCAAGGTTGTGGCGATGCTGAGCATGGAACATTTTTACTTTTCCGCTACCGGTAAGAGAAAATCTCTTGGCAGAAGCTTTATGTGTCTTGATCTTTCCCATAATAATTACGTTTCCTTTCAAAAATGAGTAATATTTCCTAAATTAAACCCCGGAGGATTTATTTTTTAAGCGGAACTACGATCATTGACATGATCCTTCCTTCAATGGTAGGCTGCTTGTCAACGTGGCCGGCCTCAGCACACACCTCGGTAAACTTCTTCATGATGTCGTAACCGATTTCCTGGTGCGCCATTTCGCGACCCTTGTAGCGAAGAACGACTCTTACCTTGTTGCCGGCGTTAAGAAAACGGATGGCGTTGTTTGCTTTGGTATTGAAGTCGTGCACATCGATGCGGCAGGAAAGCTGAACTTCCTTAACCTCAACGGTCTGCTGCTTCTTCTTTGCCTCTTTGTCTCTCTTATCCCGCTCATAACGGAACTTGCCGTAATCCATGATCTTGCATACCGGGGGATTGGCGGTGGGGGCTATCAGCACAAGATCCAAGCCCATTTCGTATGCCTTTTCAAGCGCGTCGTGGGTATTCATGACGCCAAGCTGCTCGCTGTCGCCTGCAATTACACGGACTTCCTTATGCTTGATTTCCTCGTTAATTGCCAGTTCTTTTGCGCTAATGGTGAAACACCTCCATAAAAATGAAAAATGTGCGGACAAAACTACTCCGCACACAAACAAACACGGCTACTTGCCGCATTTAAAATCTGTATTGAACCCGGGTCACTCGCTGGTGCCAAGGTGAGAACGGAGCGTTCTGCTTCTTTGTACCTATGAAGTATATCATGTTCTTCTTCGTTTGTCAATAGGTTTTTTGCAGTTTTTTGAAAGTTTTTTTCGATCTTTTATCCGCAGATAAATTGACTTTTGGGCGCCGGTATACTATAATTATTTTGTATGGTTTATAATTATCACCTTTTATAATCAAGAACAGGAGAATTTTTATGGAAAGAGTTTTGAAAACCGCTTTTGCCAGAGAAGCAGCCGCAGGAGGCATGGTCCTTCTGAAAAACGACAACGGCGTTCTTCCCTTAGCTGAAAACGCGAAGGTCGCCCTCTTCGGCCGCCCCTCTTACTACATCTTCCGCATGGGCTCCGGCTCCGGCGATATGCTGGCACAGCCTCCGAGACAGATCTATCAGGGTCTTGAGGATGCGGGCATTTCTCTTTGTGCCGAGCTGAAGGAGCACTGCCTCCGTTGGCACACAGAAAACATCGGACGTCTTGACATCATCAACCGCAACTGGTTTGAGTGGACGAATATTATGCCCGAGGTTCCGCTGGATGCTTCCATGGTTGCGGCTGCTGCGGCAGAGACCGACACTGCGATTCTTACCATCGGCCGTTGCTGCGGCGAGGATAACGACCTGAAGCTTGAAAAGGGCTCCTTCTATCTTTCTGACGAGGAAGAGGCTTTGGTTAAGCTGGTAAGCGAAACCTTTAAAAAGACCGTTCTTCTTCTGAACGTAGGTACGATGATCGATTTGTCCGTTTTCGACAAATATTCCTTTGATTCTATTCTTTACACCGCCTTGGCCGGTGAGACAAGCGGCGATGCCATTGCCGATCTTCTGACCGGTAAGGTAAATCCCTCTGCAAAGATGGCGGCAACTTGGGCAAAGAAGTATGAGGATTATCCCACAACCAAGGAGTTCTCTGCGCCCATTACCCACTACAGCGAGGGTATTTACGTTGGTTACCGTTACTTTGATACCTTTAACGTAGAGCCCCGTTACGCCTTTGGTTACGGTCTCAGCTACACCACCTTTGATCTGGCTGTTACGGACGTTCGTCTGGACGGCACGGTGGCTGACGTTTGCGTAACCGTAAAGAACACCGGCTCTTGTGCCGGACGTGAGGTTGTACAGTGTTACCTCTCCTGCCCCGACGGAAAGCTGGAAAAGGCTTATCAGGATCTGGCCGCTTATGCAAAGACCGGTCTTATTGCCCCCGGCGAAAGTGTAGAGGTCGTTCTCTCCTTTGATATTACCGACCACGCTTCCTTTGATGAGAATACAGCAAGCTACATTCTGGAAGCGGGCAGGTACGTGATCCGCGTAGGTAACTCCTCCAGAAACACCCACGTAGCCGGTGCAATCGCGCTTGATACAGAGGTTACTACTGTAAAGGCTTGCACCCGTCTTGCTGTGAATATGTGGCATCGCGACATCTCCAAGAAGGATGCAACTCCCATCACTTACGCAGGCGAGGCTGAGGAAATTGCTTCTGCCAAGGTTCTTGCCCTGGATCCTGCCGCCATTGAGCTGACCGTATTTGCACCTACGGAAAGCAATCCTCCCAAGGTTCTTACCGTGGCTGAGGAGGACAAGGGCATCACTTACACCCTGAACGACGTTCTTGCCGGACGCGCTACGGTTGAGCAAGTGGTTGCTCAGATGGACAACTTCGAGCTTACCAGCTTTGTAAACGGTGCCATCTACGAGGGTGCGGAAAAGAACGCAACCGTTGGCTCCATGGCAAAGAAGGTACACGGTGCCGCCGGTGAGATCTGGTCCTCCGAAAAATACGGTATTCCTGCTAATGCCTGTGCAGACGGCCCCTCCGGCATCCGTCTCAGTATGTTCGGCTCTCCCGTGGAAACGGACACCGATATGGCCCACCTCATGGTCGCCTTCCCCTCCGGTACGATTCTTGCCAACAGCTGGGATCTTGACTGTGCAAGAAAGCTTGGCGTTTGTGTGAAAGACGATATGGACATCCTCGGCATTGAGGGATGGCTGGCTCCCGGTCTGAACATTCAGCGTAACCCCCTGAACGGACGTAATTTTGAGTACTACTCCGAGGATCCCCTTATCTCCGGTCGTTGTGCCGCTTACGTAACCTACGGTGTGCAGTGTGACGAGGACGGCAATCAGACCGGCTTCTACACCACCATCAAGCATCTGGCTGCTAACAACAGTGACTGCAACCGCGGTTACTGTGACAGCATCATCAGCGAGCGTGCGCTTCGCGAGATCTACCTGAAGGGCTTCCAGATCGCCGTTGAGGAGTCTCAGCCCCATGCACTGATGACTTCCTATAATATGATTAACGGTATGTATTGCTCTACCAACTACGATCTTCTTACCGGTATCCTCCGCGGCGAGTGGGGCTTTGACGGTATGGTAATGACCGACTGGAACTGTGCCGGTTCTCCCGCTCTGTTCCAGCACGCCGGTAACGACCTGGTTATGCCCGGCAACTCCAAGCAGCAGATCCTTCGTGCGCTTGATACCGGTGCCATCGACCGTGCGGCAGTACAGAAATCCGTATGCCGCATCCTTGAACTGGTTATGAAGACCAACTTTGTAAAGAAATAAACCAAGCAGAAAATTTTCCTGCGAAACGTGCTGTACACTTAAGAACCTTTTTTAAGTTCAAGAGAATACAGTGCCTGCCAACAGAAAAAGGACGAAGAGCTGTTAGAAGCTTCTCGTCCTTTTTCTTTGCATGTACTGCGCTTATGTCTATCGAGTCCGCAAGCGCCAGCACAATCTGGCAGGATTTTTATTGCGGATGATTCACTACACCGGCAAACAGGGGGAGATCATAGTAATTTGTGATGACAAAGATGAAGGGTCGGTCTACCACAAAGTCGATCATCTCCTCCGGGGGGGCGGGGCTGGTTGCGCCGGGGATCTCAATATAGCTGGCGGCGGTGACGCCTTCCTCGTCGATGCAGACGCGGGTAGCCTGATTGACTGAGGTCAGATAGGTATCTGCGTCGATAGCTCCGGAAAAATCGGCCTCCGCCCAATCAAACACGTCGGTTACCCCAAGAGACATCAGATCCTTTTTCAAATCACTGCTCCATCGAACGTCGAATTTAGGAATGGAAAGGTTGACCATCATATATTTTGAACCGCTGGTATCGCCATCGTAGTTTCCGAGGATAAGATCCATGTAGTTACCGGAGGTAAGGATGTCATCAACAGAGCAGCCTTCATCCGGAAGAATAAACCACATAGAGCTGTTATCCCGCAGCCGGAGAGCAACGGCCGAGCAATCCTCCGCCCAATAGTATTCCGTTTGCAGGCGATTCCGGTTCATGAAGGTGCATCGGATGTCTCCCCCGGGGGCATGGAACAGATCTTTTGTATTTTTTGATGCATCAAATTCAGCACCCAAGACCCATTTGGCCTGATAAAAGACGGTAGAGTAAATGGCAAACAAAGTATATTCGTCAAAGCCGGAGGCGGCCTTCTGAACTTCTGATTCTAAGAGCCCACCGGTATTCTTGTTCAGCCATGCACAGATATCCTTGGCCGTTCGCTCATCTGCCAGCTCTGCCTGGTAGACAGAGGTATAGTAGTTGCCGGCCAATGTGTCCATCAAGGCCTGATTATAGCTAAGGTCCTCATCCAGCCACACGGAATTGGCAAGAACAGTTTTCGAATTGTTATCCCGGTAGCAGGCATTCCAAATTTCATTGGTCTGGGTACGAAGGGTTTCAATATTATCAACGTTTAAAAGAGACAAAATCTGTTCTTGGGAGGCACCACTCGCCATTTCGGCGACAATGGCGAGAGCCATATAGAGATTGATGGGAGAATAGGTCTGATTTTCTTCGGCAGCTCCTGTCAGGATGGTGCCTATGCTTTTCTCAAAAAAATCCGATAAATCCTTAGCCTCTTCTCGGACGTTATCACGATAGAGCCATTTATATTCCGGGTATTCCGCTACGCTGATCGCGTGAGCTCGGATAGCCATGGGGCGGGAAAACAGACCAAACACCAGCACGAAGGCCATGGCGGCGGCCACGATGCTGATCCAGGTTCTTTTTCTTGTTTTTTTAGGGGTGATAGCCTCTTGAATATGGGCGTCGCTTATTTCATTTAAAGCGGTTTCTACGTCTTCACGCTTCATAGTAAAATCCCTCCTTGATCAGGTATTCTTTTAGCTTACCGCGGGTTCGGTTCAGGCTGACGGAAACGCTGTTTTCCGTGCGTCCCATTTGCTTGGCGATCGCCTTAACGGAGTCGCCGAACCAGTAGCGGCGAAGGAAGATCACGCGGTTATCCCGTGACTGCTCACCCAAGAAGCAGTTAAGAGCTTGGCCGAGAAGTTGAATGTTCAGTGCTTGCTCTGCGGTCTCATCCGGCAAGTATTCGCTCAGCTCATCGATGGAAAGATCGTAAAGCGAATTCCTCTTCTCTGCCCGGTTGGCGCGGTGGCGCTTTAGAGCAAGATTTCTGCCTGTGCGGTAAACGTAAGGCGAAAGCGGATCCGGCGTGGCCGGTGGGATGGCATTCCACAGAGCAATATAGGTGTCGTTGACGCATTCCTCAGCATCCCGATCATCGGAAAGAATGTTTTTGGCGATTCGGTGAAGCTGAAGTCCAAACCGCTCGCGCAAAGCTATGATGGCGCCCTCCGCTCGCTCGAACAGTCCTTTTATGATCTGCTTATCATCCATCGTATCACTCCCTTCACCTATATTCACCCGTTTCTGAGGAAAATCTTACAGCATGTTCAAAAATATTATATCACACGCCGCGTTTTCACACAAGAGCCCCTTTTGCCTTGACCCTTCGAACGAATTATGATACAATGTGGTAGAAAATGCAATGGAGGTTACGTATGGACAAACGGTTAGAAGCGTGCTTGAACGGTACGGTAACGGACAAGGCGGCCGCCGACCAAAATGCTTATTTAAAAAGAGTAGCCCACATGCTGGCTGAGGGAGCGGCTTACGCCGACGTATTGGTTTTGGCGCAGGGGAACGTCAATGAGACTGCAGAGCGGCTGGAAAGCGCGGCGATTACCTTTGAGATGCTGCCGACTGAGCGGTTATGGGAATCGGACGGAATCGAGCGAATCGGGGAATGCGGGACACTCGTTGTACCGCACAGCACGGAAATGTCCTTTGAGTCGCGAGAGCGGCTGGATGAGCTTGCATACGGTGGAATTCTCGTGTTTTTCGTAGGTGACGAGCCGGAGGCCGTGGATGAAAACGGCGTGATTTTTGAAGGCATGGGGCCCGTGATCGCCGTTCGGGCGGAGGATCTTGCGGGAATGATCCGCATTCTGGATCATGCACATTTCACACCATCAAGAAAGTACAAGGCGCTCCGATTCCGCCATTTACAGCGGGGAGATGCCGATATTTATTTCTTCTTAAACACATCCGGTACCGTCTGTATGGGGTTCACCTTTGATGCAGGAAGGACGGACGTGCTTCTGTACGATCCCGTCAATAACCGTCTCAGCTTGCCAAAAATCAATGGAGGCCAAGTACGTGTACAAATTAAGCCCGGCTCTTCCCTTTTCGTCATTGGCGGAACGGCTACGAAAGAATATCAAAAATATATTTGAAAAGCAAAAAGAGGCTCGGTTGGGCTACCTACCATAAAGCAGGTAGGATAGCCCAAGAGCGCCCTTTCTAAGAATGAGATACGGTGTAACCGAAGTTTCGGTTATGCCGTTTTCTCTTTTATATTAACTTCTTGTTCTCGTTCCCATTTTATATCTTCCAAATGCTCCTCGAACATTTCTTCTATTTCCTCGGCTGTGGGGATATAGACAATGCCGACACCGTGATAATACACGTCGATCTGTTGATGTCTGCGTTTATCCTTGCGGTACGGAGCGTGGACTACGATTTTGGAAACGAACTCGTGGACAAGTTCGGGAGTAAGCTCCTTGACCTCGGTTATTTTTTTAACTTTGGCAATAAACTTTTCAATATCGTCCGTTTGCTGCTTGCCCGCTTCAATCTCTGTGCGAAGCGTTTCGGCAAGCTTTTTCTTTTCCGCCTGCTCGTCCTCATACATTTTTGACATTTGAGCAAAGCGATCATCGGACAATTTCCCCGATAGGTTGTCCTCGTAAATACGCATAAAACGTGTGTCAAGCTCGGCTATTCGCTTTTCGGTCTTTTCAAGCTCCCGTCTTTTCTTGGATAACTCCTTGCGGCTTTCCTCGATAGAACGGCTTTGCATCTGCTCGGCAAACTTTCTTTCAAAGCATTGCACATACCAAAAGACACGTTGCATACTTTGCAGGACGGCTTGCTCAAGGTGTACCTCTCTGACGAAATGCGCGGTGCAGTTATCTTTGTTCAGCCTTGCGGTTGAGCAGGTGAAAGAATTTTGCTCATGTGTAAGATTCTTCGCCGTGCAATAATAGAGCTTGCCTCCGCAATCGTTACAGAATACGATTCCCGAAAACATACTGACATTTCCTCCACGCGAAGGTCTGCGCTTGTGTTGGCGAAGCTCCTTGACGATAGCAAAGGTTTCTCGGTCAACGATAGCAGGGTGAGTATTCTCAAATATCTTCCAATTTTCCTCGGGAACGTGTACCCTCGTTTTGTTCTTGAAAGACTTGGTAGTATAACGGAAATTGACCGTATCTCCCACATACTCCTGCTTCTCCAAGAGGTCTGCAACCGTTCTTGCTACCCACCTTCCGGGAACAGCGGGCGGGGCGGAACATTTAC
>JAGARU010000050.1 GCA_017622085.1 Clostridia bacterium
ATCTAACTCCTCATCCACCACTACCGTGGTCCCCCTTCTCCCGCAGGAGAAGGCTACTTGATTCCTCGATTCGCTCGGATAAATAATCTGGGCAAAGCTAAAGCTTTTTGGAACCACCAGCACTGCTGGTGGTTTTCAGGATAAAAAGAAAAAACGCCACCGCAACGGCCTTGCGGCGGCGTTTGTTTTTTTGCTCGGCCTGAGCCTCAATTTTTAAAGAAGAAGGTTTTCTTTTTCAGAAAAACCGTGTATACTATTATATATAGAATTAAAAAGCCCTCTCCGAGGGGGCGGAAGGAGACGGATATGTGCGGAATTTTTGGTTACAACGGAGGCAAGGAGGCCTCGTCGATCCTTCTTGGCGGACTCTATCGGCTGGAATATCGGGGCTACGACTCCGCCGGCGTGGCAATTTTGAGCGAAACGGGCGTGCATCGCAGTCGGGTGGCCGGACGGGTGGAGGCCTTGGAGGCGCACCTGAAAACGCACCCCCTTCCCCCCGCCGGTGTGGGCATTGCCCACACCCGATGGGCCACCCACGGCGCACCTACGGAGAGGAACGCCCATCCCCACGTCAGCGGACGCGTCACGGTGGTTCATAACGGCATTTTGGAAAACTACGACCGGCTGAAGCAGGAGCTGGAGGCCGCCGGCCGCGTGCTGGAAAGCGAGACCGACACGGAGGTCATCGCTCACCTTCTGGATTTGGCCTACACCGGCGACCCCATCGACGCCATCCGACAGGTGTCGGAGAGACTGCAGGGCTCCTACGCTCTGGCGCTTCTCTTTGCGGATCATCCCGATCGGGTGTACGCCGTGCGGGTGGGCTCGCCCCTTTTGGTGGGATACGGAGACGGAGAGAGCTTTCTCGCCTCGGATCGGACGGCGCTTTTGCCCCATACCCGCCGCTATACCCCTTTGGGCGAGGGGGAAATGGCCATTCTCGCCCGGGACGGCATCTCCCTCTTTGACCGCGCCGGTCAGCCCATTCAGCGGGAGCCCCTGATCGCCACAGAAGGGGCAGACGCGGTAGAAAAGGGCCCGTACCCCCACTTTATGGCAAAGGAAATGGATGAGCTCCCCACCGCCGTCCGCCAGACCTTGGCCGCCTACCTCCACGGAGCGCGCCCCTTTGAGGGTCAGCTCCCCGACGGGCGACAGGTAAAGGAGCTGGTGCTCCTTGGCTGCGGCAGTGCCATGCACGCCTGCCTGTGCGGCCAGCGGATGCTGGAGCGCTGGGCAAGAATTCCTACCCGGGTCTACGTGGCCTCGGAGTTCCGCTACTGCGACCCTCTGTTGTCCGAGGGCACGTGGGCGGTAGCCGTTTCCCAGTCCGGTGAGACCGCAGACACCTTGGCCGCCCTGCGGCTGTGTAAGGAGCGTGGCATCCCCACGGTGGGTGTCGTAAACGTGGCGACCTCCTCCCTTTCCACGTTGGCCGATCAGGTGCTCTATACCCGCGCCGGCCCGGAAATTGCCGTGGCCACCACTAAGGCCTACGGGGCGCAGGTGGCGCTCCTTGGGCTGATGGCCTATCGCTTTGCCCGCGATCGGGGCTGTCTTGCTGAGGATGCCCCCTTCTCCGCCCTGCCCGAAGCCTTAGAGCAGGTCACCGCCACGGACGGCGCCTGTGCCGAGATCGGACAGCGTCTGGCCGGATGTCCCAACGTGTTCTTCATTGGCCGCGGTCGGGATTACCCCGTCTGCGTGGAGGGCGCGCTGAAGCTGAAGGAGATCTCCTACCTCCATAGCGAGGCCTACGCCGCCGGCGAGCTGAAGCACGGCACCATCGCCCTGCTCCACTCGGGCGTGCCCGTGGTAGCGCTGATCACCGATCCCTGCCTGCGGGATAAGACCGTCAGCAACCTGAAGGAATGCCGCGCCCGGGGCGCAGAGGTGATCCTGCTGTGTGGAGAGGACGTGGGCGAGGTGCCCGCCGATGCCTACGATAGCCGCCTTACCCTCCCCGGCGGTATGGGAGAGCTTTCCGTCCTGCCCGCCGCGGCCGCCCTGCAACGAATTGCCTACCACGCCGCCTGTTACATGGGTCGGGACGTGGATAAGCCGCGCAACCTGGCAAAATCCGTAACGGTTGAGTAAAAAATGGTTGACGGGACACCCGTTCCCCGCTATAATGGAGGAAAACGGATCGGAAGGGAGGGATTTTTGTGAAGATGAACCGCAATCTGCGCATCGGCGCGGTGATTTTTGCCGTTTTGTGCGTGGTGGCCTTTATTTTCAGCAACTCCCTGCAGGACGGCGAGGAATCCACGGAGAAAAGCGACGTGTTCGTGGAGCTGTTCCGCCCCATCCTTGACCCCACCGGGGTTCAGGAGGACGACGACCTGTCTTACGCCGTGCGTAAGCTGGCGCACTTGACGGAATTTGCCTGCCTTGGCGCCTTGGTGTGCCTCTTCTGGCGCTCCCGCCGAAGCGCTGTGCCTGCGCCACTGAGAGGGATCGCCCTTCGGTCCATACTCACTTGCCTGCCCGTGGCCGCCGGCGACGAGCTGATCCAGTGCTTTTTTGAGCGCTCTCCCAGCTTCGCGGACGTTCTCCTCGACCTTACCGGCTCTGCCTTCGGCATCGTTCTGGTGCTCGCCGCCGGGCTCGTCCGAGAAAAGAATTGAATATGAGAAATCCCCCACATCAGCCTCCGCCGGTGTGGGGGCGTTTTGCTTGGGAAAGGGAGTAGTTTGGCGAGGGGATGTGGAGAAAACCTTTTTGAAAAAAGGTTTTCTCCACACCTCTTTCCAAAAACTTTTCTCAAAGACAGAATCCCTCTGCGTCGGCATAAGCCGATGCAGAGGGATTGATTGCTTCGGCGGGGAGGGCCCCGCGGCCAAGCTTCGCCGCTTGCTCACACGTCGGCGCACACACTCCCCCGAGGGTGTCGGGCGGGGAAGCCCCGGCTGGCATCGTTAATTTTTGGTCAAGCTTTTTTTAAAAAGCTTGCGCGCTGGAGCCGCGGAGGCTCCTCGCTCGCCGCAGCGAGCGAAAGCCCCTTACACGGCATTTCTTTTTTGCAAAGCTTTTTTCTTTGGGCCTTCTGCCTCCAAAGAAAAAAGCGTCTAACAAATAGCACATCCGCCACGGCTACCGCCGGAAGAAACACACATGCGGTAGGGGAGAGGCTTGCTCCTCCCGCTTAAAAAGCCCCTCGCGCTCTGCATGTGCTCCTGCGCCCTCTCACCTGCTCCGCAGGAGCTCTCCCCAAGGGAGAGCCTATCGA
>JAGARU010000051.1 GCA_017622085.1 Clostridia bacterium
CGAGGGATCATCGGGGTCGGTGGGAACAGGCGGCACCGTGGGCTCATCCGACAGGTGCAGGATGAGCAGACCGCCAAAGGCCAGCATGGTGAGTGCCAGGGTCGCCGCCAACAGGATGATGGCGATATTTTTGCTGCGGCCGCCCCTCCTTGACTTTGAGAGGGTCTTGTACCATAAATCGTTGCGTTTTTTTGTATTTCGATCAATGATCTTTTCGTCGATCCCTGAGATCAGCTCCAGCTTTTTTTCGTGCTTCATAGATCAAAACCCTCCTTGATTAAACAGTTTTTCAGACCTTCGCGCACCGCTTTCAGATCGCGGTACACCGTAGCCGTACCTATGTCCAGCATTTTGGCAATGTCCTCCACGGTGTCGGCGTAATAGTAGCGACAAACAAACGTAAATTCCTGCCGCTCGGGAAGACCGCGCAAATAACCGTTCATCACGGCGACCAACTCTTTCATGTCGTATTCCTCGGATGGGGTAGGTGCATAGGAAAGGCATTCGTCCAGCTCCTGCAAGGAAACCATCATTTCCGAGGGAATGCGCTTCTGCGCCATACGTCCGCGAAATTTATCCACGGCAATATTCCGCATGATCTTGGCAACAAACAGCTGTAGCGGATTCGGCTTTGACGGGGGGATGGTATTCCAAGTACCGAGATAGGTATCATTCAGGCACTCCTCGCAATCCATGGAATCGTGCAAAATATGATAGGCGATGGCATACAGATATTTCCCGTATTTGTCATCCGTCAGTTGAATCGCCATCTCGTCTCTCTGCCAGTAAAGCTCCACGATACGCTCATCGGTCGCGTATCGGTTTTCACAGAGGGGGTCGTGCTGTCTTTCATTTGTCTTTAACATAAATCCTCCTTCCACAAGTCAAGCTTGTAGCACCTCTCTATCACTATTACTCGCAAAAATTGCCAAACTCTATCACCATTATAACACTTTTTTGATATTTTTCAACGCTCCTCCGACAAAAAAGCAATACCCACCGCATATGACGTTAGCAAAGTCAGCGCTTATTTTATAGGAAAATGCCGCAGGCCAAGCCAAAAGATCCTAAAAAACGGCAAAGGAGAGCGCAAATGCCATGAAATTCAAAAAAGCCTTGCAAAGCAAGGCTTTTTTGTTCTTCATTTTTGTCTCGTGCGTATGAGCACACAGGATAAAATGTAAGTTCATGAGGAAAGATGACCTACTCTATTTCCATTTCCCCATGGATTCTCTGCGTTCTTGTTCTTTTCTGTCTGCTTCATCCTTCATGCGCCCCCGCTTTTTGTCTTGCGCATTCTTAATAAAACGGGGAATCAGCACCAGGGCAAACGTCAGCAGAATTCTGAGGATCGTCACGGAAAGAGCCGAGGAGAGCGCTGTATAAAAGCTCTTGGCAAAAAACGCAAGGGGTATGTAAAGAGGGATAGATGCGCAAAAAATGAATGCCGAAAGCGCAAATTCTTTCTTATATTCATCTCGATCCGCAGAGGTATCACCGTCGTTGAGTGAACGCAAAAAGGCGAGAAACAATTTATTCCTTCCCAGCAGAAAGAGATTGCCGTGCTCCTTGTTCAAAAAGGCAATCACCGCATAAATGAAAGAACAAGCAGCAAATACAATGGCAGGTGCAGAATTGACCGTAATCGCTGCATCATCACGCAGGATTACAGGCAAAACAGAAACGGCGATGATTACAACAGCCAAGAAAACAAATATCAGCTTACCTCTTTTTACCGATTTCATAGCAAAACCTCCTTGTTTCTTTAGGAAACCTCAACATGATGATATCACAAAAGCGGACGATTGTCAAGAAAATGAATATATTTTTCACATCGTGTAAGGTTAGCGTGCATTCCCGCTGTAAGGGATCTGCAGCAGGAAAACCGCAAAAAACGCATCGATTTAATCTGACACGGCAACAGGTGTCATCAGCAAATGCTCGTTGCCGATCGGATGGATGCTCACAGCCTCCCATTCCTCGGATGTACCGCCGAAATAGATACGCTCCAGCCCGCAGCAGTTCAAAAAGGCAGAATTGCCGACAGCGGTGAGGGTCGCGGGAATATGTATGAGCTTCAAGTGTGAACAGCCGTTGAAGGCGCTGTCCCCGATCTTTGTAAGACCGTCTCTGAACTCCACGTACTGCAGCTCGGTACAGGTCTCAAAGGTCTGCTTCGGCAGTTCCTGAATGCCTCTCGGCATGGTAATGCTCTTCAAAGCGGTGCATTGCTGGAATACGGCTGTTCCCAAGTTATCAATCGCTTGCGGCATTTGGATGCTCACAAGCCCACTGCACCCACGAAAAGCGCCTTTTTGGATCACGGTTATACTGTCGGGAAGGATCACAGACGTGACAGCGGTGCAATCCGAAAAGCCGTAAGCGGCGATGGTGGCGACACGCTCGCCGTAGGGTGATATATCGGGCACCGATACTGCCCCGCTCAGGGTGGTATCCTCGGCCGCAACAGAGCAGGTGCCGTTGCCGAGTGAAACAAAGGTCAATCCGGCTTGGGTTACCGTGGGATAAAAGACCTCCTCAAAGGTTACGGTAGCGTATTGGAGCGCGTCAAACGCCCATTCTCGCATCTCAATCTCTACCGCTTCCCACGCCTCGGCCGAGCCTGCATAAATGATCTCTGTCAGAGAATCACATCGGTAGAAGACGTCGATCTCGATCTTTTGAAGGCTCTTGGGAAGTCTTAAAGACGGGAGACTTGAACACAGGGAAAAGGCGTATTCCCTGACGGTCTGCATCCCCTCGGGGATGATAACCTCCCCCAGTGCCGTGCAATCCTCAAAGGTGGAAATGTTGATCTCGGTGAGACCGCTCGGTACCTCTATGGATCTGAGACTCGTACACATCGTAAAGACGGATTCGCCCCAGGACTGCATTTTCTTCGGCAAGCGAATTTCCTGCAGGGCGCTGCAACTCATAAACACAGCATCTCCAAAGCGAACAACGCTTTGTGGGATCTCGATGGATACAAGCCCCGTGCATCCGGCGAAAGCAAACTCTCGGATTTCCACCAAGCCCTCGGACAAGTTCACCTCGGACAGCTTGGGACATTCCACGAACGTCTGATATTCGATTCGGTTGATCCCGGGAGAAAGCGTTACGCTGCGAAGCTTTTGACAGTAGGCAAACGCCATTTCCCCAAGCTCTGTGACCGAGTCGGGCATCACGACCTCCGTGAGGGCATCACAGCCCCAAAAACAGAACGACTTCATACGTTCCAGACCCTTGGGAAGCGTGACCGCAGTCAGACTGTCGCAATCATAAAAAGCATAATATCCGACGATTCTGACCCCCTCGGGGATCACAACACTTTGAATGTCCGTCTCGATAAAAGCTTTTCTGCCAATTTCGATCACAGTTTCGCCGTCGGGGGACACGGGAGGAATAACCACATCCTTGTCTTGACAGCTACCAAGACCGCTGAGCGTACAAGTGCCGTTACCGTTGGAGGTGAACTCCAGCCCCTCGGAATACGGTAGCGAAGGTTGCGGTTCGGTTTCAGCTTCTGTTTCAGATTCGTTTTCGGTCATGATTTCGGGAACGGTGTTGTCTGCCGTATCCTCCTCTTTTTCGGGATCCACGGTGATATAGGACTGGGTCTCGCTTTCCGCGGCCCCGAAAGGCGCTACATCGGGCGGGTTGTTCCCTGCCCATATGATCCCGCACATCACACCAAGGCCTACAAAAGCGCAGATCATGGCAACGCCCCAGCCGCTCGTCATGAAGCGGGCAAAGGCATTCGGAGACTTCCCACGTTTATACGCGATCGGTCTTTCAAAAAAGGATAGTGATTCTGTGATGAGACCATCGCTGACAAGCCCGACGGCCTCCAGCATCGTAGTGTTTTTCATGTCCTATACCCCCTTTCGTTCAGATAAGCACGAAGCTTTTCACGGACTCGGTAAAGCCGCACAGAAACGTTGTTTTCCGTCATACCGCTTTTTTCTGCCAGCTCTTTTACCGAGCAAAGATGAAAATAGCGCCCCATAAACAGCATCCGATCCATCGGATCCTGCGTTTCAAGAAACTTGGATATTTCCCGCGCCAGCTCGGCGGCGGAATCCTCGGGAGGCGCGGCGATGGCGGCAAGCTCGTCTATCGCGACCTCCAGATCTCGGTTTCTGCGCTGTCTGTGCAAATAGCGGAAACGCTTGATGGACAGATTGCGCGCGATACGGCAGACGAACGCGCCGAGATTCTGGGGACGTTCGGGCGGAATACGGTTCCACACGCCAAGGTAGGTGTCGTTGACGCATTCCTCGGCATCCGCACGGCTGTTCAGAATGTTGAGAGATATTCGCATACAAGCCGCGCCATAGCGCTTATCCGTCTCCAGAATAGCGCGCTCGTTTCTTTCAAAATATAGATCTATGATCTCCTGATCCTGCATGATGCACCTCCTTTTTGTCCCTCTGCTCATACTGTACCCGTTTGCGTGGGCATCTTACGGGAAAAAGCAAAAAATTTGCAAAAAATGAAAAGCGGCGGAAAAGCGCTATACTCTCCGCCGCTGAGAATTTACCAGCCGTATGTATCGTAATGGGGTTCGATCACGGTTTTATTGTAGTCATTGCCGCCGGGAAAATTGGCGGACTTGAGAATACCCGGCGTAAAGCCGTCGGCAAGCATCTTCTCAATACAAACCGACGTAAGGCTCCACATGATGTAGTCGGAAGC
>JAGARU010000052.1 GCA_017622085.1 Clostridia bacterium
GCCTCCTCCGGCGGTAGCCGTGGCGGTTGAGCGGCTTTCTTAACGCCTTTTCTTTTGAAGCCGCAGGCGCAAAAGAAAAGGCTTGGCGAAAAGAAAACGCCGCTTCTTCGGGCGCTGCCCGAACCCGCTCGCTTTTTTGAAAAAAAGCGAGGCAAAAAACTAAATTTCGGTGACGACACCCTCGTGTGATCGTGCTCGCTTACAAGTGAGCAAGCGGCGAGCTTGGCCGCGGGGCCCTCCCCGCAAAAAAGCTTGACCAAAAATTAACGATACCTTCGGGGGAGCGCGTTTGCTTACAAGTGGGCAAACGCCAAACTTTTCAAAAAAAACGCTGTCCCATTTGACACTTGGGATTGGCTATGCTATAATAAAAAGAGAACGAACGATGGGAGGTAGCACATGAAGATCGGTTTCTTTGATTCCGGCATTGGCGGCTTGTCCGTGCTGTATGAGGCGCGACGCGCCATGCCCCGGGCAGATTTTTTATACTATGCCGACTGCGACCGTGCGCCTTACGGGGAAAAAACCGAGGCAGAGGTTCAGGCCTACGTCTTTTCTGCCGTGGAATTCCTTCTGTCCAAAGGGGCAGAGGCCATTGTTCTGGCTTGCAACACAGCTACCAGCGTAGCGATCCGCGCCCTGCGGGAGCGGTACACCGTTCCCATCATCGGTATGGAGCCTGCGGTCAAGCGGGCGCTGGATCTTTCCCCCGAGGGACGCATTCTCGTTACCGGTACCCCCATCACCCTTCGCGGCGACAAGCTGCGGGAGCTGATCGGCGGGCTGGACGCCGCCCACCGGGTGGATCTGTTGCCCTTGCCCGGCCTCGTTAAGTTCGCAGAACGCGGCGAGTTTTCTTCTTCGGCGGTTGAGGAGTACGTGCGCGGAGAGCTGTTGCCCTTCCACCTGCCCGACTATTCCGTCCTCGTTTTGGGCTGCACCCATTTCAACTACTTCAAGGACACCCTTGCGGCCGTTTTGCCGCCCACCGTCCGCATCGTAGATGGAAACGAGGGCACCGTCCGCCAGCTGATCCGCCGCATCGGCGGCGTTCCCACCGACGGCACGGGAGAGCTGACCTGCTACATCTCCGACCGCCCGGTCACCGACCCCGCCGAGCAGGCGCGTATTGCGACGCTCCTTGCCCGCCTCGACCTGCTGTTTCAGGGGGAGGCCTGATGTATGGAATTTGAAGTTGCCCTTTCCAACGTCTTAGTGACCCTTTTATACATTCTGCCCGGCTATCTGATCTGCAAGGGCAAGCGCGCCGTAGCGGATCATCTGCCCACCCTGTCCGGGCTTCTCATTTACGCCTGCTCCCCCTGTATGCTGATCAACTCCCTTCTGAATATGGAGTTTTCCCCCAAGGGCTTGGCGCACATGGGACTCTTTTTGCTGGCCTCTCTGCTTTTGCAGACGGCGTTTATGCTGATCCTCTTTGGCCTCTTCCGCAAAAAGCAGGACGTAAAATACCGTATTTTCGCCATTGCCTCGGTTATGGGCAACGTGGGCTTCTTTGGCCTGCCCATCGTCAAGGTGCTTTTGCCCGATAACCCGGAGGTCATGGCCTACTCGGCGGCCTACGCCGTTTCCATGAACATTCTTTTGTTCACCGTGGGCGTCTATTGCCTCACCGGCCGGCGGGAGACCATGTCTCTGCGCGCCGCCGTGCTCAATCCCACCGTCATCAGCTTCTCCATCGGCGTGCTTCTGTACGTGGTGGGCGCGGGAAAGGTGCTCCCCGGGCTCCTTACCGGCTGTGTCAAGCTGCTGGGTGACATGAGTACCCCCCTTTGCATGATCATTTTGGGCGTGCGGCTGGCCACCGTGCCGGTCAAGCGGCTCTTTTCCCGTCCCTTTGTGTACGGCATTGCGGCCTCCAAGCTGATCCTTTATCCGCTGTTCGTGTTTGCAGTTACCCTGCTTTTGCCCCTGCCGTACTCCTTCCGCGCCAGTCTTGTGGTGCTTTCTGCCACCCCCTGCGCCGCGGTTATCCAGAGCATTTCGGAGATCTACAAAAGCGAGATGGAGCTCTCCGCCAACTGCGTAATGCTATCCACCCTGTTTTGCTTCCTTACCGTCCCCTTGGCGACGTTGCTATTATAATAAGAGAGTGAGCGTGTATTGTTATGACAGAACTTGAGAAAAAGCCCGGCATGGAATCCTTGACCGAGCTCTATAAGACCGGACGCGGCCCCTCCAGCTCCCACACCATGGGTCCGGAAAAGGCTTGCCGCCTGTTTGCCGGTAAAAATCCGGGTGCCGACCGCTTCCACGCCATCCTGTACGGCTCCCTGTCCAAAACGGGCAAGGGACACGGTACGGATCGCGTCATTGAAAAGACCTTTGGCAACGTGCCCGTCACCGTGGAATTCAGCGACTCGGACATGCCCCTTGCTCACCCCAACACCATGGATCTGATCGCCTACCGCGGGGACGAGGAAATCGACCGCGCCCGTGTTATGAGCGTGGGCGGCGGCAAGATCGTTTTTGAGGGCTCTACCTTAGCCGAGGTGCCCCGTCCCTATGGGCTTTCCTCCTTTGAGGATATCTGCACCTATTGCCGGAACGAGGACATCCGTCTGTGGGAGTACGCCTGTCGGGTGGAGGGCTCTGCCCTTGAGGGCTACATGGACGGCATCTGGCAGTCCATGAAGGAAAGCATTCGCCGCGGCCTTACCGACACCGGAGTTTTGCCCGGCGGCCTTGGCGTGCAGAAAAAGGCCAAGCATCTTTACAACCAACAGCACATCGATGAGAGTGCGGAAACCCGGGAAAACCGAATGGTTTGCGCCTTTGCCTTCGCCGTCAGTGAGCAGAACGCCTCCGGCGAGACCATCGTTACCGCCCCCACCTGCGGTGCCTCCGGCGTTTTACCGGCGGTTCTCTACTACCAGCAAAGAAAACGGGGCTATTCCGACCGGGAGATCGTCCACGCCCTGATCTCCGGTGGCATCATCGGCAATCTGATCAAGACCAATGCCTCCATTTCCGGCGCGGAATGCGGCTGTCAGGCCGAGGTTGGCACCGCCTGTGCCATGGCCTCTGCCGCTTTGGCGGAGCTGTTTGGCTTGGATCTGGATAAAATTGAGTACGCGGCAGAGATCGCCATTGAGCACCATCTCGGCCTCACCTGCGACCCCATCGACGGGCTGGTGCAGATTCCCTGCATTGAGCGCAATGCCGTGGCCGCCATGCGTGCCATCAACGCCGTCAGCTTGTCCAGCTTTTTGAGCGACACCCGGAAGATCTCCCTTGACAAGGTTATCAAAACCATGAAGGAAACCGGCGAGGATCTTGCCCGCGCCTACCGTGAGACCTCCGAGGGCGGTCTTGCTAAGATCCATCTGTGTGGACGTTAAGACTGTTCATAAAAAATTAACAATTATAGATATAAATCTATGCTATAATAAAAAGTGATGTACAACGAAAGGAGTTGGTTTTGTGGATCCGTTACCTCGAAGTAGCACCGAGGATAACAGTATGAAGATCGGTTCTGTTTCATTCCGTGTCGGCCTGCCCGACCCGAATCGCCTGCGTCGCCGCCTTTGACGGCCCGCCCGCGCACCATACGAAGATACGAATGATTTCAGATTAGAATTAGGAGACAGATACCGATATGTTTAAACAGCTACTATTACAATTTATACTGATATTGCTGAATGCCTTTTTTGCCGCCACGGAAATTGCGCTGATCTCTTTGAATGAAAAGAAGGTTCAGGCCATGGCTGAGGACGGCGACAAGAAGGCAAAGAAAATGCTTAAGATTATAGAGGATCCCACCAAGTTCCTCTCTGCCATTCAGGTTGGTATTACTCTGGCGGGCTTCTTAGGCTCTGCGTTCGCGGCGGATAACTTTGCCGAGGTGCTCTCCGGCTTCATCGTCAAGACCTTTGGCGTAGGAGAGGCACACATTGGCGTGATCAATTCTCTTTCCGTCGTGCTGATTACCTTGATTTTGTCCTACTTTACCCTGATCCTCGGTGAGCTGGTGCCCAAGCGCATCGCCATGAAGCACAAGGAAAAGCTGGCCGGTGCCGTTTGCGGCATCATGAGCTTTTTGACCGCGCTTCTTCGCCCCGTGATCTGGTTCCTTACCGTTTCCACCAACGCCGTGCTCCGCCTGTTCCGCATCAATCCGAACGAGAAGGAAGAGGCCGTGTCCGAGGAGGACATCGTAATCATGCTGGACGCCGGTGCTGAGGAGGGAACGTTGAAGCAGGATGACGTAGAGTACATAAAGAACGTATTCCGTCTGGAGCATCTGACGGCGGCGGACGTTATGACCCCCCGCAGCTCGCTGATTGCCGTTTCCACCCTGTTGCCGCAGGAGGAGGTCTTCCGCCTCATTGAGGAGGAGGGCTATTCCCGTATGCCTGTATACGAGGCTGATATTGATAAGATCGTCGGTGTGCTTCACACCCGCGAGTACCTGATGAAGTGCAACCGCCCCGGCTTCAAGCTGGAGGATGCGCTGATGCCCCCGGACTTCGTGCCTGAAACCATGCGTCTTGACAAGATTCTGAAGGATATGCAGACCTCCCACAACCACATGATGGTGGTTGTAAACGAGTACGGCATGACCTTGGGTGTTGTTACCATGGAGGACATCATCGAGGAGCTGGTTGGCGAGATCTGGGACGAGCAGGACGAGGCGCACGAGGAAGAAAACATCAAGACCGTCTCTGAGACGGAGTACACTGCGCTTTCCGCAACGCCCATTGACGAATTCTTTGAATTCTTCTCGCTGGAACCGGACGAAACCATCGAGTCCACCACCGTTAACGGCTGGCTGACCGAGTGTTGCGGCGGCATTCCCGAGGAGGGCTACAACCTGATTTATAACGGCCTTTCCATCACCGTAACCGATGCAGACGAGCAGATCACCCGCGAGGTTCGCGTGGAGGTTCTTCCCGTGGCAGAAGAAACGGACGAGGATACCGTGGAAGAACGAAACTGATTTGGAAGAATCCCCTCACCGGCCGATGGCCGGCGAGGGGATTTTGTTGTTTGTCGCTTGCTCACTTGTAAGCGCGCACATTCACCCGAAGGTGTCGTTAATTTTTGGTCAAGCTTTTTTGCGGGGAAGCCCCCGCTGGCGAGATCGCCGCTTGATCACACGTCAGCGCACACGCTCCCCCGAAGGTGGCGTTAATTTTTGGTCAAGCTTTTTTTAAAAAGCTTGCGCGCTGGAGCCGCGGAGGCTCCTCGCTCGCCGCAGCGAGCGAAAGCTCCTTGCACGGCATTTTCTTTTCGCAAAGCCTTTTCTTTTGGGCCTGCGGTCTCAAAAGAAAAGGCGTTAAGAAAGCCGCTCAACCGCCAC
>JAGARU010000053.1 GCA_017622085.1 Clostridia bacterium
ATCGCTCTCGGCGAGATCGACCTGTCCAAGTACAGCAAGGTCATCATCAAGGTTGGTGTTGACAACTCTCAGGTGACCATGGATCACCATGCCGCTAACGCACACAACCGCATCATGCTGTCCAGTGTTGATACCCACTTGACCAACTCTCCTGCCGATGAGAACGTGATCGCATACGTGGATTACACCCCCATGGGTTGGGCTGTTACCGCCATCGAGATCGACCTGACTGGTGTTGACTACAACGGTCCCGTATTCGTAACCTACGACACCCTGCCCGGCACCTTCATGCTCTTCGCTGAGGTTGAGTTTATCGGTGCAGAGAAGCCCGCAGCTCCCGAGGAGCCTGAGACCGTTGTGATCGATCCCCGCGACCTGCCCGCAGGCAGCATCACGGGTCATATGCCTCACATCGTTACCGAGGCTGACGCAGGTCACTACCCCATGATCGCCGCCGCAGGTCTGACCTCCGGTGCAATGATCCACCAGGGTTCCATCTACATCGGTGAGTATGACCTGAAGCAGATCGCTAAGATCGTGATCTACTACGCTACCGACTGGGGCGAGGGTACGCAGTCCGGTTTGGCTGCTGCTAAGGAGCAGGGCTTTGGTTACCTCGGTCTCTGCGCTATGGATTGCAACAACGTTGTCAATCCTAATCGAGATTTCTTCATCGGCGAGCAGTATACTCCCGACGGTGGTTGGACCATTACCGCGCATGAACTGCCCAACGTAGCTGCTTCCGGCTACAGCGGCCCTGTCTACGTCTCCGCAGATTTCCTCGCCGGCCAGTTTAACATCATTGACCGTGTCGAGATTATCTACGCATAATTTCATTATGAAGCCCCACCCTTTGGGTGGGGCTTTTTCATAAATTCCCATATACTATCTTATACAATGTGCTGAAAATGATTTGAAGACTTGCAAAATAACAAATGATGTGATATAATGAAAGCAATTATGAAGCATCTGTCGGAGGTTTCATAAAATTCAAAGAAAGGGTTAAGACAAAAATGAAAAAGATTCTTGTTTTAGCATCTATCCTTTTGGTTCTGACACTCGTGTTCGTCGCCTGTACCGGTGAAAACGAGTCTCAGGATACCACCGCAGGTACCACCGCTGCGACGGAAGCAGGTACTGCGGCTGATACCGATGCTGATTCCGAGCAACCCACCGCGGCGGCTTCTGAGCAGCCCACGCAGGGCGAAGAACCCACGCAGGGCGAAGCTCCCACGCAAGGCGAAGAGCCTACCCAGGGCGAAGAGCCCACGCAGGGTGAAGAGCCCACGCAGAAGCCTGAGGTTCCCACCGAGGAGCCTACCGAGCCCGAGACCGCGGATCCCATGGAGCCCGTGAACGTGTTTGGTGCTGAAGACATCCAGACCGTTACCGGCGGCGATCCCAACAACATGACTCAGGATTGCCTGACCCTCGAGAACGGCTTCGTGCACATCGTGCCCATCGGCCCCGATCCTTACTACTATCCCTTTGCAAGCGTAGACGGTGCCCGCTACGTCGCGATCCGCTACCGCACCGACGCTACCGGCGCTGACATGCAGCTGTACATGTCCTCCACCGGTAACGGTCCTCAGGATGACACCACCATGATCCGTCAGCCCGTGATCGCCGACGGCGAGTGGCACGTCATCATCTTCGACACCCAGTCCCTCATCGACGCTAACCTGTACGACGGCGAGTACGTCTCCTACTTCCGCTTCGATCCTCTGGAGGCCGGCTATAAGCTGGACGAGAACGGTGAGCCTTACAAGGAGGAGAGCGGTCAGTGGGCCAGATACTCTCTGCCCGAGGGGTGCTCTATCGACGTCGCTTATATCGGCTTCTTCCATTGCGAGGAGGCAGTGGCTAAGTATGACCTCGAGCAGTATCCTCCCTATGTAGAGATTACCGACCCCGCGGCCGGTTGGAAAAATCATTCCTTCGATACCTTCTACGTCAACGGTCAGATGTATTTCCCCGAGGACGGTGGCGCAGGTGACAAGCTGACCGCACAGGACAATACCGTTACCTTTGCCGCAGGCGAGGTGCATGACTCCATGGCTCTCCTCGGTTGGGCAGGCTTTGAGCAGCCCATCGTCAGCTTCGGTTACTTCCTTGACAACTACGACATGGTCTTCAGCCCCGACTTCACCAAGCCCACGGAGGACGGTGTCAAGGCCGCAGGCGGCGAGCACGCCTCCCGCTTCGAAATTTCTGTGCCCTTGGCCGATCTGAAGTACGATGCACACTTCGCAGGCTTCGTTGTGAAGCTGGCTGACGGTACTGTTGTTCGCCTCCGCGAGAACGTGACCGTTTCTCTCCCTGCCGCTCCCAAGCAGGATGACCATGACTATACCTCTGATATCGGTGCCAACTTTACCGATTCGCAGGATGATGTTGACCTCATGTACTCTGATCTGACCCTCCTGTTTGATCAGATTCACTGGGGTGCAGGCGTTCCTATGTACGCCAAGTACAATGGCGGTAATCCCTTCTACAACGTGACCCACTTTACAGCCATGCATACCCAACCCACCGGCCAGTACGCTTTCAACGTCAACGTGCTTTCCACGGCAGGCGCTGAGGGCTTTGCCAGCATTTTCGTCCGCGGCTACCGTCTGGCTTCCATTGAGAATCATTTCTTCGGTCAGGATGGCCACGACGCAGGCGGCGTCAGCATGGGCGGTGCGGGCATCTACATCAACTATGTGCCACGCGGCACCGGCTATGCCCTCCGCATCAACGTCAAGACCTATGAGGACGGTCAGTACGTTCCCAACATCTACTACGCCCTTGTTGATTCCTCGGATATCACCGTGACCGATGACGGCTCTACCGTTTCTATCTTTGCCGGTGATAAGCTGGCTGCCACCATCGTCATCTCCGGCGTCAAGGATTATGGTATCTCCACCGACCACGGCGCAACCCCCGCCGACGTGCTGGCCGAGAAGGCTGTCATCACCACCGCCGAGGGCACCTTCGAGCTGAACAACGCTTGCGTGGCCGCTACCATTGAAGGTTCGGATCTGGGTATTGCTACCAGAACCGGTACCATCGACTTTGATCGCGTCTCCCTCAAACCCTATATTTCCGTAGAGATCCCCACCGACTTCTATGTGCCTGTGGTTCGTGAGAACGTCGCAGCGGGTAAGCCCGTCTCCTCCGATAACGTGGAGAACGATGCCAACATTCCTGCCAATGCCACCGACGGTGACACCAACACCCGCTACGGTGCTCTGCCCAACGGTGAGGCCAACCTGATCGTGGATCTGGAAAAGGTCTACACCCTGACGGGTCTGACCGTTTCCTTCGAGAATGCTCTGTGGAAGTACCAGATCGCCGTCTCCGAGGACGGTGTTGATTACAAGGTCATCCACGAGAGCGAGTCTCACGCCGCCAAGACCCTGGAGCTGGAGCTGGACAACGTGGCCGCTCGCTTCATCAAGTTCACCCGTCTGGCTGATGACGGCGCTACCCACTACTGGTTCTCCATCTACGAGATATACGCGTATGCCGTAGCCGAGGAAGAGCCTGAGATCCCCGACGAGCCCGATACCGAGAAACTGGTCATTCCTCAGGATCAGTGGGTGATCTCGGGTCACTGCACCACCCTGGTTGGCAAGGAGGGTCACGGTAATTCTCCCATGGTCGCCGCCGGTGGCGTTGAGTCCGCCGCTCTCCTGCACCAGGGTTCTATCGCTCTGGGCGAGATCGACTTGTCCAAGTACTCCAAGATCGTTATCATGTGGGGTTCTGATGCAAGCCAGGTCACCATTGACGCTTACAACGCAAACGCGAATAACCGCTTTGCTCTGGTAAGCGCTGACAAGAACGGTACCATGTCTCCTGACGAGGCTACCATCATCGCTGCTGCAACCTACGAGCTTCACGGTTGGGCAGTTGCTCCCTTTGAGATCGACCTGACCGGTATCGATTATAACGGCCCCGTCTTCCTCACCCATGACTCTCTGCCCGGCGGCTTTGCTCTGGTTTCTTCCATCGAGTTCGTCGCTTGATCGGCATATTTTCTTGTCCCACTCGAAAGGGTGGGACAATTTTGCTCGAAAAACGCAAAAAAAATCAAATTTCCTATTGCAAAAAAGTGAAGTATGTGCTATAATAATGCATTATGGGGTTTCTGTGTGAAACACTCGTAAAATATTTAGAAAGGGTTAAGACAAAGATGAAAAAGATTCTTGTTTTAGCATCCATCCTTTTGGTCCTGACGCTCGTATTCGTCGCTTGCTCCGGCGAGACTGAGACCCAGGATACCACCGCTGGTACCACTGCTGCGACCGATGCAGGCACAGTAGCTGATACCGATGCTGACTCCGAGCAGCCCACCGCGGCCGCTTCCGAGCAGCCCACCCAGGGCGAAGAGCCCACCCAGGGCGAAGAGCCCACCCAGGGTGAAGAGCCCACCCAGGGCGAAGAGCCCACCCAGGGTGAAGAGCCCACCCAGGGCGAAGAGCCCACTCAGGGCGAAGAGCCCACTGACACCGAAGAGCCCACCGAGCCCGAGACTCTGCCTTACGTAGAGCCCTCCGCAGCCGGTATGGTCGGCAAGGCCATTGACGTATTCGCTGTCAACAACACCCCCTACACTCTGGACGAGACCAGAACCGTTACCTTCAAGACCGGTGAGCCTGTTTACCCCATCGCTCTGATGGGTTGGATCGGCTTCCCTCAGGCCATCGACAGCTACGGCTACTTCATCAACGACGGTGAGTTCGTTTATGATGCAGCCTTCCTCACCGTAGTTCCTGCTGGCGACCCTGTGAAGGGCGCAGGCGGCGAGAACGCTGAGCGCTTCGGCATCATCGTTCCTCCCTCCGCTCTCTCCGTTGGCGAGAACAAGGTCGGTTTCGTTGTTAAGCTGGCTGACGGTACCGTTGCTCTCCTCGACGCTTTCGTTACCGTGAACGTTGAGAAGACCGCTTGGAGCGGCTCCAGCATCGTTACCCACCACTCCTATGACCAGCTTTACGTTGGCACCGGTTCTGCTGACGATGCAACCAATGGCGGCCTGAACATCTTCACTC
>JAGARU010000054.1 GCA_017622085.1 Clostridia bacterium
AAGCCTTCCCCAGCGGGGAAGGGGGACCACCGATAGGTGGTGGATGAGGAGATCATTCTCTGCACAGCTAATACTTGATGTGCCATCTCCGTTTTTCTGTTGGTAAGTTACTTATTTTAAGGACAACAAGGTCTGTGCTCTCATTTTATATATGTCGGTATAATGCTCTCCTCATCCACCACCTATCGGTGGTCCCCCTTCTCCGCTGGAGAAGGCTTACAGGAGCGCTTCCTCTGGCGGTAGCCGTGGGGGTAGTTTACTTTGTAAGCGAAAGAGGTGTTTCCTCAGGCTCCCTCCGGGAGGGAGCTGGATGCCAAGATCACCGAGCTGAACGAGAAGGATGCCGATCTTGAAACCTTCATCATCGTCGTCTGCACCGTCTCCGGCGTATCCCTCTGCGGCACCGCCGCCTTCGTGCTCTGGTTCTTCCTCGACCAGAAGAGAAGAATCTGAAAATTCATAACCAAATAACAAATCCCCCTTGCCGGTAACCCCGGCAAGGGGGATTTTGCATGGTGTCCTATCATTCGAGCGTCCGCAAAATGGCCAAAACCCGCTGGAAATTTTCCGGCAGGGGGGCGTGGAAGGTCATTTGCCGGTGGGTGCGGGGGTGGGGAAAGGTCAGCTCGGCGGCGTGGAGGCATTGGCCGTCCAGCAGGCGGGCGTGCTTCTTTTCAAAGGGCGTTTTTCCGCCGCCGTAGACGGGATCGCCGATCAGCGGGTGGGAAATGGAGCTCATATGTACGCGGATCTGGTGGGTTCGTCCCGTTTCCAACCGCATCTCAGCATAGGTAAAGCCGGGATATCGCTCCAAAACCCGATAGTGAGTAATGGCCTCCCGGGCGTCGGCCGTGCCGGCCGGATATACGGCCATGCGCTTCCGATCCGTCCGGTGGCGCGCGATGGGCGCGTTGACCGTGCCGGTATCCTCCTTCAGATTGCCCACCACCACCGCGTGGTATACCCGGCGGATGTCGTGGGTCTTAAGCAGGGAGGAGAGAAACACGTGGGCATCGTCGTTTTTGGCGCAGACCAGAAGTCCGCTGGTGTCTTTGTCGATCCGATGGACAATGCCGGGACGGATCTCGCCGTTGATGCCGGACAGGGAATCGCCGCAATGGGCCATAAGCGCGTTTACCAGCGTTCCGCTTTCGTTGCCGGGCGCAGGATGCACCACCATGCCCGAGGGCTTGTTGATAACGATGATATCCGCGTCCTCATACACGACGTCAAGGGGAATGTCCTCCGCCGCCAGATCCACCGCCACCGGCGCAGGCACAACGATCTCCACCGTATCCCCGGCGGAAACCTTGTATTTTTTGTTGGCGATCCGTCCGTTCACGGTTACGTTGCCCTCCTCGATCAGCCTCTGTGCGGCGGATCGGGTCATGTCGCCCAAGGCAGCTACGCAAACGTCCAGACGCTCACCGGCCTGCTCAGGCGTTATCTTCGGCATGGACGTCCTCCTCGGCCTTTTTCCTTTTGGCGGCCTTTACCTCGTCTAAAATCAAGGAAAGCATCATCAAGCCGCCGCCCACCACCACAAAGGCGTCGGCCACGTTAAAGATCCACGTCCAGAAGGGGAAAGCGCAAAAGTCGATAAAGTCGATCACGTACTCCAGGCGCACCCGGTCGATCATGTTGCCGATTCCGCCGGAAATGATCATGGCAAGGGAGATCTGCAGCATGGGCGAGCCCTTGCGGCAGAAGCGGAACAGATAGATGCCAAGCCCAAGGATCGCCACGGTGGAAATGATCATAAACAGCCACCGCATATTGGTCATACTGCCAAAGGCCGCCCCGCGGTTGTGAATGTACGTAAAGTGGAGCACGTTGGGAATCAGCGGAACAGACTCGTGCAGCTCCATAAACTGTACGACCAGCAGCTTGCTGGCCTGATCCAGAACGATGCCGCCAAGGATGATTGCGATTAAAATATACAGCATAAACAAATCCTTTTAATTACTTATTTTCGTTTAAGATCCACGGCAAGTGGAAGAAAACCTCCATTTGAATGTGCGGATCGGGGAAACCCTCCTCCAAGAGATTTTCTTTGTGGGAAAAGGCTATTTGAAAATTGGGTGCCAGCTGATGCAGACAGCTTTCTTTCACGTGCTCGGTATATGAACCATCCTCACGCACCTCGCCCGTTTCCCACGCATCTTCCCCTTCGAGAATTTCGCCCACTAAGTGGAAAAAGCCCTCGTAATAAATCAATCCATTGGCATCATAATCGCCGATTACGTTGAACATTTCCGGCGCCTTACACAGGTCCACACCAAGGGAATCAAAAAAGTCCAGAACGGATGGTGGCGCGGTTTTGATTGCTTTGACATAATTGATGCAATCGCTACAGCCGCAAATCTCTGCAAAGGAGACACCGTGCTCCCGATAGAACGCGCGCGTGCGCTCAATGTCTATGTCAATTATGTATTGACCCAAGGTAAAAATCATGAGGACTCCTTTCGTTCTTTTACATGGCGTAAAAGCCTTGGAGGCTTTTACTTGATGAACATCGCATCTCCAAAGGAGAAGAAGCGGTACTTTTCCTCCACTGCGGTGCGGTAGGCGTTCATAATAAATTCCTTGCCGGCCAAGGCGCTGACCAGCATAAGGAGGGTGCTCTCGGGCAGGTGGAAGTTGGTAATCAGCGCGTCCACCGCCTTAAAGCGATAGCCGGGATAGATAAAGATGCCCGTATCACCGTGAATCTCGTGCACGGTGCCGTCCTCGTCGGAGGCGCTCTCCAAGGTTCGGCAGGAGGTGGTTCCCACGGCGATGGTTCGTCCGCCGGCGGCGCGACGGGCGTTGATGGTTTCCGCCGCCTCGCGGGTGACGGAGATGTACTCGGTGTGCATAATATGGTCGGTGATGTTCTCTTCCTTCACCGGACGGAAGGTGCCAAGACCCACGTGGAGCATAACGGGCACGATGGCCACGCCCTTCTCGCGGATTTTTGCAAGAAGCTCCTCCGTAAAATGCAGGCCGGCGGTCGGTGCGGCGGCCGAGCCCTCGATCTTGGAGTACACAGTCTGGTATCGCTCGTTATCGGTGAGCTTTTCCGTAATGTACGGGGGCAGGGGCATGGAGCCGATCTTGTTCAGCACCTCGTAAATATTCGTAAACTTGGCCGGGTCGTAGGTGAAGCGAAGCTTACGGTTTCCGTCCTCCACCAGCTCGATGATCTCGCCGGTCAGAATGCCGTGGAAGTCGATCTTCGCCCCCACCTTCAACCGCCGTCCGGGGCGCACCAGCGCCTCCCAGACGTCCTGCTCGTGCTGGCGCAGGAGGAGAACCTCGCACTCCGCTCCGTCCGAGCCGTCTGCGTTGATCTTTTTGCCCAGAATGCGGGCGGGAATGACCCGGGAGTCGTTGATTACCAGCGTGTCGCCGGGCTCAAGATAGTCTAAAATATCATAAAAATGCTTGTGAGTTACGGTCTGCGCCTGGCGGTCCAGCACCATCAGGCGGGAGGCATCCCGCGGCTCGATGGGCACCTGGGCGATCCGCTCCTCCGGCAGGTCGTAGGCAAAGTCGGAGGTCTTCAGCTCCGTGTTCGGCAATGTATTTCGAATAATCATGGTTTTTCTCCGTTTACTGTTAGCGCCGTAGCGGTTTACGCATAAACTGTTACTGGCGAATCTCTTTCTATTATAATACAGAGGAAGCTTTTTTTCAATACATACCGGAAAAGGAGGCAGAAAGAAATGAAAAAAAGGGCGGAAAACGGTTATTTTACGCCATATGGCTCCATTACGGCCGTGATTACGCCGTTTATGGAGGACGACGAGACCAAAATTGACTACAGCGCCTTCGGTGCGCTTTTGGAATATCAGATATCCATGGGGACGGATGCGATTTTAGTGCTGGGCACCACGGGGGAGAGCGCGGCGCTCTCCGACGAGGAGCGGCGGGACGTGATCCGCTTTGCCCGGGATCACATCGGCGGCCGCGTACCGCTGATTTGCGGCACAGGCTGTAACAACGTCCGCTATGCCTGCGATCTGACGGAATTTGCGTGCCTGAAGGGCGCAGACGCGGTGCTGGTGGTGTCACCCTACTACAATCGGGCAAACGATCGGGGGCTGGTGTCCTTTTATCGGGAGGTTGCCAAACATTCGGATCGGGGCATCATCGTTTATAACGTGCCGTCACGAACGGGCGTGGACGTGAGCGTTCCGGTGTTGGAGGACTTGGCGGCGGATCCGAAGTTCGTGGCAGTCAAGGAGGCCAGCGGCAGTCTTGCCCGTTGTGAGGATATTTTGGAGAAGCTGTCCGGGCGGATGGCACTTCTGTCCGGGTGCGACGAGATGATCGCACCGCTGATGCACATGGGTGCCGCCGGTGCGGTAACGGTGGTGGGCAACCTCTTGCCCTACGAGGTAAAAACGGAGCTGATGCATCCCCAAAGGGGCGGACGGGCGCAGATCCGCTATCGCCGTCTGATCCGCGCCTTGGCGGCAGACGTCAATCCCATTCCCATCAAGACCGCCGTTGCCGCCGCCGGCCTTTGCTCCGGCCGGTTCCGCCTGCCCCTCTGTGCCCCGGACGAGGGCAAGCAGAGGGAGCTTCTGGCGGCCATGGCGGAGCTGGAGGGCCGAGGAGAGTGAAGGGGATCAGATAGACCCACAGGCTGGCACGGACGTATAGCATAAAGAGCAAAATGGCACCGATACCGCCGTACACGTAGGAGGCGCCGGGCACGGTGCGCAGATAAAGACCGAAGAGCAAGGTCAGCACCTCCCACGCTCCGGCGGTAAGAAGCGCCCGCCGCCAAAAAAGTTCGTCCAACCGCCACGCATGGAGAAAAACGGCGGTCAGCCCCACGCAAAACAAGGTCAGCATGGGCAGAAACAGTACGTACCGCAGAAAGCCCCGCGCCGCCCGCAGGCCCAAAAGCGCCGCCCCCAACAGGGCGGAGAAGAGGAGTGCCGCGCCCAAGCCCCGCCCGGCGGCGGTCACGTAGGAAAGCTCACGACCCTTGGCCAGCCGCACCGCCGCCCGACAGAGGGCGCGCATGCCCGTGGCGGCGCTCCAAAGGGTCAGAACGGCACCTGCGGAGAGAAAGGCGGCAAAGGCCGGCCCTTCAAAAAAGCGGGCCGCCGCTTCTCCCACCGCCCGCCATAGCTCCGCCGGCAAAAGAGCGGTCAACGTCCGGTCGGAGAGCCATTCCTCGATGGGCAAAAACCGTCCGGCAATGGCCAGAGACAGCGCCAGCAGAGGAATAGCACTGCGGATCATATAGAAAGCCGCCTCCGCGCTGGCGCGGTTCACCTCGGACAGCCGCATACGTGCCGAAATGTGCGAAATTTGTCGCCGCAAGCTCATTCGATCCCCTCCTGCTGATCCGTTTTTTCTATTCTTGGCCTTTTGCGAAAATATTATGTAAATTTGAGTTTTTCTTGAAAAAGCCGCGCAAGTATGCTATACTCTATGTATCGGAAATACGCCTCCCCCGAGGCTGTGATAAAACCATCAAGGAGAAGCAAGATGAAAGCAATTGTTAACGTAACGGGCAAGGATGCCATGGGTATTATTTACAAGGTCTCCGGCGTTTGCGCGGAGTATGGCGCCAATATTATCGACATTTCCCAGTCGGTTTTGAAGGAATATTTTGAGATGACCATGCTGCTGGACATCGACCGCCTGAATATTCCCTTCCACCAGTTTGTGGACAAGATGTCCGAGGTAGGCCAGGCCAACAACCTGGAGATCCATACCATGCACGAGGATATCTTCAATTCCATGCACCGCATTTGATAGAAACGAACGAGGAACATCATGTACAATTCCAACGAAATTTATGAAACCATAAGCATGATCCGTGACCAGAATTTGGATATACGGACCATCACCATGGGTATCTCTCTCCATGATTGTGTCTGCGAGGACGGCAACCGTCTGGCGGAGAAGATCTATGATAAAGTAACCAAAACGGCAGAAAATCTGTGCTCTGTAGGCGAGGAGATCGAAAAGATCTACGGTATTCCGATCGTCAACAAGAGAGTTTCCGTCACCCCCATTTCTCAGGTGACCGGCGCCATCCGTCCCGAGGATGTGATCAAGGTGGCGCACGCCCTTGACCGTGCGGCCAATACCCTTGGCATCAACTTTATCGGCGGCTACAGCGCCTTGGTGCAAAAGGGTGCTACCCGTGCCGCAACGGCTCTCATTGATTCCATCCCCCAGGCTCTGGCGGAGACCAGCCGCGTCTGCTCCTCCGTAAACGTCGCCACCACCAAGGCCGGCATCAATATGGATGCCGTGCGCCGTATGGGTGAGATCATCAAGGAGACCGCAGAGGCCACCAAGGATAACGGCTCCATCGGCTGTGCCAAGCTGGTGGTCTTTGCAAATGTGCCTGAGGATAACCCCTTCATGGCCGGCGCCTTCCACGGTGCAGGCGAGGCGGAGGCGGTTATCAACGTGGGCGTTTCCGGTCCCGGTGTGGTGGCTCGCGCGGTGGAAATGGCCGGCGATTGCGACTTCTCTACCTTGGCGGAAACCATCAAAAAAACTGCCTTTAAGATCACCCGAATGGGCCAGCTGGTAGCCACCGAGGCCTCCAAGCGTCTGAATATCCCCTTCGGCATCGTGGACCTTTCTCTTGCGCCCACTCCTGCTATCGGTGACTCCGTTGCCCGTATTCTTGAAAATATGGGTCTGGAGTGCTGTGGCGGCCACGGCACCACCGCGGCCCTGGCGCTTCTGAACGACGCCGTCAAAAAGGGTGGCGTTATGGCGTCCTCCCACGTGGGCGGCCTGTCCGGTGCGTTCATCCCCGTTTCCGAGGATGAGGGCATGATCGCGGCGGCGGCCTGCGGCGCGCTGACGCTGGATAAGCTGGAGGCCATGACAGCCGTTTGCTCCGTTGGCCTTGATATGATCGCCGTTCCCGGCGATACCACTGCGGAGATCATCTCTGCTATTATCGCCGACGAAATTTCCATCGGCGTGGCCAATACCAAGACCACCGCTGTCCGCCTGATCCCCGCCGTGGGCTCCAAGGTGGGCGATATGATCACCTTTGGCGGCCTTTTGGGCGAGGCACCCGTTATGCCCGTCAAGGGCTATTCCCCCGCACGCTTCATACATCGCGGCGGTCGGATTCCCGCACCCATCCACAGCTTGAAGAACTGATCACAAAAGACCGAAATAGGCAAGGATGCCGTTGTAGATTCCCTGTGCGAACGATTGAGGATCCGTGGCCATCCGATTGGCCTCGGACGGGTTTGTAATAAAGCCCAGTTCCACGAGTGTCGCCGGCATCCTTGTTTTTCGTAGTACGTAAAGACCCGGGCGGGGAAATACGCCCCGCACCCGAATGCCCGTGGCGTAATTCAGATACGTCAGGATGCTCTCGGCAAAGGGGTAGGCCTCGCCCGCGCGGGAGAATACGTAGGCCTCACTGCCGTTGGCGGAGGGGATGTCGGATGCGTTGGTGTGCAGGCTGATAAAGTAGTTTGCTCCCCACGCGTTTGCGTCGTTTACCCGCGCGGCCAAGCTCTCGGCGGTGGACGAGCCTAACTGTGTTTCCGGCGTCGGCCGGGAGACCCGCGCCTCAAATTCGGGATTTTCGTTTAAAAGCAAGGCCAACCGTCGGCCAATCTCATAGGTAACGTCCTGTTCCCGTAGGCCGTTTCCCTCGGCGCCTGCGTTTGGGTTGACGGGATTGTGCCCTTGGTCAATGTAAATTTTTATTGGCATAGTTGCCTCCCTGACAAATAGCGATACAATATAGTTTATTCCGCACGCCCCCGGGCGGTGCGTGGTTTGGAAAGGAAAACGGAACGGCATGACCTTTGATCTGCGAGAAATTCAGCGCATCCTCAGCACCACCCGTCGGGCGGTGGAGCAGTATCATATGATCGAGGAGGGGGATCGGATCGCCGTCGGCGTATCGGCCGGCAAGGATTCCCTGACGCTTCTTTGCGCCTTGGCGGAGCTGCGCCGCTTCCTGCCCGATTCCTTTGAGCTCTATGCCATCACCATTGATATGGGCTTCAAGGAGGGCTTTGATCTCTCCGGCGTAGAGGCACTTTGTACTCAGCTTGCTATCCCCTATCGCGTGGTAAAAACGGAGATCGCGGAGATCATCTTTGACGTGCGCAAGGAGCCCAATCCCTGCTCCATCTGTGCCCGTATGCGTCGGGGCGCTCTCCACGACGCGGCCAAGGAGCTTGGGTGCAACAAGCTGGCCCTCGGCCACCACTACGATGACGTGGTGGAGACCTTTATGCTGAACTTGTTCTTTGAGGGACGCATCGGTTGCTTCCAGCCGGTCACCTACCTGTCCCGCAAGGACCTTATCATGATCCGTCCTCTTATCTACACGGAGGAAAAGGAGATCACCCGCTTTGCCCGCCGTGCCGTCCTGCCCGTGTGCAAGAGCCCTTGCCCGGCGGATAAGCATACGGAACGCGAACGGATGAAGGATTATTTGGCCATCTTTGATCGGGAGCATCCCGGCCTCTATAACCGCATCGCCGGTGCCATTGCCCGGGGCGGTGTGGACGGTTTTGAGGAGTATTCCAAGGATAAAATTGTGAAAAAGAGGACAAAAACGACAACTGCCGAAGAGAATTCTGCAGATGTAGAAAAAGGCGGTGTGCCAAAATGAAGCCGAAGATTTTAGCCGTGGTAGGCCCCACCGCCTCCGGCAAGACCGCCCTCTCCATTGCCTTGGCGAAGGCTCTGGATGGAGAGATTCTTTGCTGTGATTCCATGCAAATCTACGATGGAATGGACATTGGCACCGCAAAACCCACCCCCGAGGAGCAGGATGGCGTTCCCCATCACCTGTTCGGCTTTGCCGATCCGGCCAAGGAATTTAACTGCGCCGATTATGCGACAATTGCCAAAAATAAGGTGCGGGAGATCGCTGCAAGGGGCAAACTCCCCATCTTCTGCGGTGGCACGGGTCTGTATTTGGATGCCGTTCTCCGCTCCGGTGATTTTTCACCCTGCCCGGCGGATGAGGCCTGCCGTCAGGCGCTGAAGGAGCGCTTGGCGACCGAGGGTGCGGAGGCGCTCCATCGGGAGCTGGCCGCCTGCGATCCGGTGTCTGCCGCCGCCATTCACCCAAACAATACCGTTCGGGTCATGCGCGCTCTGGAAATTTACCAGCTCAGCGGAATCCCCAAATCCGAGTGGGATCGCCGCTCTCAGGCCTACGAGCCGGAGTTCGACCTTATTGCCATCGGCCTTCATTATAACGACCGCGCTCTCCTTGAGAACCGCATTGACCGCCGGGTGGATATCATGCTGGCGGAGGGCTTGGAGGGGGAGGTGCGCCGCCTTCTGGACGCGGGCAAGCTGACCGCCGGCGGCGGTGCCAAGGCCATCGGGTATAAGGAAATGCTGGATTACGTAGCCGGAGTGGAGACTCTGGCAGACGCTACCGAAAAAATCAAACTGGCCACCCGCCAGTATTCCAAGCGGCAAATGACTTGGTTCCGCTCCCACGGCAACGTACGCTGGATCCATGCCGATGACGCAGACGGCCGGATGCGCCCCTTTGCGGAGATCTACCGCGAGGCGCTGGCCTATATAAACGAGAAGCTTTAAGGATTTTTAGATATTAGATAACGGAGGAAAACGGTATGAATCGGGAAGGAGGACGCCTGTCGCGCCTTGGGCGAGCGATCCCCGCGGCTCTGCTATGCGCGGTGATCGTGGTGTATTGCGCCTATCATCTGCTTGCGTCTCTGACTCCCAAGCCTGTGGTAGAGCCGGCGCTCCTGGCCGATTTTACGGAGACCGTTACCCTCAGCGGCTACGTGTTCCGCTCGGAGGAAATTCTGACCGCCGCCACGCCTGGCGCGGTGCTGGCCACCCGAGGGGAGGGAGAAAAGGTTGCCGCTGGAAGCCAGGTGGCGCGGGTGTATGCCTCTCTCAACGAGGAGACCTACGATGCCCTTAAGGCCGTTCGCCGGCGGCTGGCCATTTTAAATAATGCCAGAACCTCCTATTCCTCCATCAAAAACGTCCCCGGCATTCTCGCCCTTCTTGAGGAAACCATGCGAGACTATCGGGAGGCTGTGGATGCAAACGATATGGATCGGGCCATGGAGCTTCGGGACGCGATCTTAGCCGCCCGCGCCCAGTATCAGGCGCTGATCTCCGGCTATACCTCCTATCATGAGGTGATCGCCGCTCTGGAGGCACAGGCCGTTGCCTTGGAGGCCGGACTTGGCACACCCCTCCTGTCCGTCTCCGCTCCCTACAGCGGCTATTATTACCGCACCGTGGACGGATACGAGCGGATCTTCCGGGCGTCGGAGATCGATTCCCTTACGGTGGATTCCTTCCGCGCCGTCATCGGTCGGGAGCCTGAGACCTACGTGGACGATACCTCCACAGCCGGCAAGCTGATTACTGACCACACGTGGTACGTGGTGGCAGAAACCGACAGCGCCTCAGCCGCCGCCTTTACGGCCGGCGCTACCTATTCCGTGCGCTTTCTGGCAGGAGACGATACGGTGGAAATGACCCTGTACCGTACCGCAACCTCTTCCCGGGAGGACGCGGTGCTTCTGATTTTTTCCTCCGCGCGCGTGGCCGCCGATTTTGACTTTACCCGCGCCCAGCGAGTGGAGATTACCGCCCGCTCCGGAGAAGGATATACCGTGCCCAAGGCGGCGGTGCGCAACGTAAACGGCCGAACGGGCGTTTACGTTCTGGATCGGTACGTGGTCCGCTTCCGTGAGATCGCCATTGTCGGCGAGCAGAACGGCATCTACTACTGCGACCCTTCGTATGCCGGGGAGGGCAGGCTGCGGCTTTACGATTCGGTTATCGTCAGCGGCAAGGATCTGTATGACGGAAAAGTTCTTGATTGAGGTGATACCATGACAGAGGAACGAAAGAAACAATTGCAAGATAGCTTTGCCCGCGTGCGGGCAGAGATTGCCGCCCGCAACCCGGAGGCCATTCTCCTGGCGGCCACCAAAACCGTGCCCGTGGAGGACATCAACTACGCCATCGACCATCTGGGGCTGACCCACATTGGAGAGAACCGCGTGCCGGAGCTGTTGGAAAAGTATGACGGCATCCATAAAGCCACCCCCGACGGCAAGCCGGTGTCCATCCATTTTATCGGCCATTTGCAGACCAATAAGGTGAAGTATATTATCGATAAGGTGGACGTGATCCAGTCCTTGGATCGCTTGTCCCTGGCGGAGGAGATCCAGCGCCAGGCGGAAAAGCACGACCGCACCGTGGACGTGTACGTGGAGGTCAATATTGGACGCGAGGAGGCCAAGAGCGGCGTGGATCCCGACAAGGTGGAGGAGTTCCTGTCAGAGATCTCCGGCTTTTCCCGCATTCGCGTGGCGGGATTGATGACAATGGCCCCCAAATGTGCCTCTTTCGAGGAATATTTAAAATATTTTGCAGAAATGCGGCAGATTTTTATTGACAATACGGAAAAAATCATGCATAATAGATTAGAGGCCTGTTTATCCATGGGAATGAGCGATAGCTACACCGCCGCACTTGAGGCCGGCAGTGGCATGATCCGCGTTGGCAGTACCCTGTTCGGCGCGCGCGTTTATCCCGAGGTTCGTAAATAAGAGCATAAAAAATGAAAATACAGTTTTTTGGAGGAAACCATGGGATTTGGTGACAAGTTTAAGGATTGGCTCAACGGCGGTACCGACACCGCTGACGTAGACCGCGATGATGTAAATGATGTGGAGGAAAATGTAATGGCAAACGAAATTGGCTTTGGTCAGTCCAACATGAGCTTGGACGGTGCAATTGAACTTAAGGTGGTAAAGCCCGAGAGATTTGAAAGCGTATCTCAGATCGCCGATCATCTTCTCAGCAGAAGAACCGTTGTTCTTAACCTTGAGAACACCAACAAGGAGACCGCACGCCGTCTGATCGACTTCCTTAGCGGTGTAGCATACTCCATCAACGGCCAGCTTAAGAAGATTGCCAGCAACGCATACGTAATCACTCCCGATAACGTAGACGTATCCGGCGAGCAGCTTCGCGAGAGAGCAGTTGAACAGGCTCCCGCAGTTCAGGAACAGCCCGTTGACTACAACGAGGATACTGCGTTCTGATCGTAACTAAAATAAGCTTATGCAGGCGGACAGAAGTTTTTCTGTTCGCCTTCGTAATAGCAGGAGAAAATTGTGGAATACGTAGAGTATATCTTTAAAATGACCGTGTATGTTATCTTGGACGCGGTTCTTCTGGCTATGTTCGTCCGGGTGATCCTGTCCTGGTTCCCCATTGATCCGGAGGGCAGGCTGTATTCGTTCCTCTGCCTCTTGACGGAGCCGTTCGTTCTGCCCATCCGATTGATCTTCGATCGGTTTGGCTTTGGGGAGGGCATGATGCTGGATATCCCCTTCTTTTGTACATACATTATTCTGAGCATCGTCAGCATGGCGCTGGGACGGGGGCTTTAAGGCATGGATGAGGAGCTTAAGCGGCTTTTGGCCCGCTGTGACGAGCAGCTTCAGCGCGCGGAGAGGGGTATCTTTTCCGCCACGGAGTTTTTGACCCCGGCTGAGGCGTACCACGTCCTTCAGCATTGCCGCCGGCAGGGGGCGGGCAACCGCGTGCTGTTCTGGGGCGGTGCGGAAAATACGGAGCGCACGGTCTTTTGCGCCTTGCCCGATTATTATTTGCCCTACGAGGAGCTTCCCGCCGAGGAAGCCCGTGCTTATATGCAGTCCGCCGCCGAAGCGGAGCTGACTGCCACCGTTGCCCCGCTTTTGGTAACGGGCAGCACCTATCGCACCCTGACCCACCGGGATTATCTCGGCTCCGTTCTGGCTCTGGGACTGAAGCGGTCGGTGGTGGGAGACATCGTTCTTCTGGAGGATTCCCGCGCCGTCCTGTTCGTCCTTGCTCATATGCAGGAGTTCCTGTGCGAAAATCTTACCCGCATCGGTGCCGATAAGGCCACTGTTCAGCCCTATGTGTTGCCCGAGGACTTTTGTGTGGAGCGTCACTATGAAAGCGTGACGGATTCCATCGCCTCGCCGCGTCTGGACTGCGTGGTGGGAGGGTTGTTGAATTTGTCCCGGGAACGGGCACAGGAAGCCATCGCCGCCGGACGGGTGGAGCTGAATTACGAGCCTGCTCTGAAAAGTGACCATACGGTTCACGACGGAGACCTTTTGTCCGTGCGGGGCTACGGCAAGTTCGTTGTAGATTCCGTCAGCGAGCAAAACCGAAAGGGGCGCATTCGTCTCCTGGCCCGACGCTATGTCTGAGGGCGCTGCAATCAAAACAAAAAAGTCATTATACAGCAGGGGCTGTATAATGACTTTCTTTTTTGTCCTGAAAACCACCAGCAGTGCTGGTGGTTCCAAAAAGCTTTAGCTTTGCCCAGATTATTTATCCGAGCGAATCGAGGAATCAAGTAGCCTTCTCCTGCGGGAGAAGGGGGACCACGGTAGTGGTGGATGAGGAGTTAGAT
>JAGARU010000055.1 GCA_017622085.1 Clostridia bacterium
CTTAGGTTAAGCGATTGCCACGTTTGTGGCGGGAGTGCGACTATCGCAAGTGGCGGATTTTTCGACGAGCCTATAGGCTCAGCGGGTGAAATGCCCCAAGGGGGCTATCGCAAGCCACCAGCACGGCTGGTGGTCATGACTATTCAATTTCTTCCTCGCTGAACACGCGGATCCCGCTCTTATGCAAAAGCCGAACAGTGATACCCTCGCCGGAAACCCTTGTGCCCGAGAAGGTTCCGTCGTAGACCTCTCGGTTTCCGCAGGAAGGACTTCTGGATTTTAGGCAGGCGTCTTTGATTCCGAGAGCTTGGCAAAGCGCAAGTGCACTTTCCGCACCCCGACGGTATTCCGCCGTCACGTCACGGCCGGATTCGGTAAAAACGCCGTCGCCGCGAATTTCCGCCGGCGGGCGCGGGGTGGGGAGTCCGCCGTAGCATTCCGGGCAAAAGGGCACCAGCTCGTACCGCTCGCCCAAGGCCAGCGCCGCCTCGGATGGCTTGCTTTTCCCGTCGTATCGGCAGGGCACGCCCAACAGACAGGCGGAGATCAAAAGCTTCGGCTTCATTTGAATTTCAACATACCCGTCAGCGCGCGGAGGGTAGAGGCCGGCAGCTTTTCCTGTCGGTCGTAGGTCATAAGACCGTTTACCTCATCCTCAACGTCGGTGAGCTGGGTGTATACCAAAACGGAAAGACCTTCCTTTGCAATCAGGGCGTTGGCCTCGGCAAAGAGCTTGGTCAGCTTTTCAAGCAGCTTGTCGGTGGTGGGGCATACGGTATAGCCGAAGGTGCTGCCGGTGGTGTGGCCCTCGACCGCGTAGCCGAAGCCGCCGCATTCGCTGAGGGAGAGAATGCGCGCACCGTCTGCCTTGGCGTTCATCAGGGATTTGAAGTAGATGTGCCGGCTCTGGAACTGTCCGGCACCCTGATCGTGCCAGCCGCTGGTGCTGTCGTAAAGGCGGGTGGAATCGATGGCCGCGAGGGACTTGGTGATCCGCGCGGAATCAAACTGTCCCCAGCCCTCGTTAAATACGGTATATACGGCGATGGAGGGATGGTTGTACAGCCATTCCACCGTCTGGATCATCTCGTTTTCCGCCCGTCTGCGGTTGCCGGCATCCTCGCGTCCGGCCTTCTTGTAGTTCTTGGTGTCATTCAGATGGATACCCACAAAGGGAAGCACCAAATTGCGCATGGGCAAGTTGTCACCGCCGTTTACCATGTCCTGAATCACGATCACGCCCAGACGGTCGCAGTGGTAGTACCAGCGATCGGGCTCAACCTTGATGTGCTTGCGAAGCATATTGAAGCCCATTTTTTTGGTCACTTCAATGTCGTTGATCATGGCCTCGTCGGAGGGCGGGGTAAAGAGACCGTCGGGGTAGTATCCCTGGTCCAGAAGTCCGCACAGGAAGTAGGGCTTGCCGTTGAGGGCAAACACGTGCTTTCCGCCGTATACGGTCTGGCCGAAGGAACGCATGGCAAAGTAGGATTTCACCTCATCCGCACCCATCTTCAGCTGGATGTCGTAAAGGAAGGGATCCTCCGGCGTCCAAAGACGGGGGGAGGGAACGTTCAGGGTCAGACTGCCGTTTGCGGTCTTGCCGTAAGCAAAGGCGAAGGTTCCGCGCAGGAGAGTTACCTCCACGTCACGGGGCGCATTGACCCGAAGGGTAACGGTGTTGTTTTCAAGGTGGGGCGTGATCTGCACGGAGCGGATAAATTCCTCCGGCACGGTTTCCAGCCATACGGTCTGCCAGATGCCGCTGTGGGGGGTATACCAGATACCGCCGCGATCCAGCTTCTGCTTGCCGTAGCCAAGGCCGGTCTTGCCGATGGAATCCTGCACGTTTACGATCAGCTCGTTTCCCTTTGCGCGGATCGGCTCGGTCACCTCCACCTGGAAGGGAAGGTTACCGCCCTCATGGGTGCAAAGGGTGGTGCCGTTGAGGAGCACCTCAGCGACCTCATCCACCGCACCGAAGTGGAGAATATAACGGCCCCGGTTAAAGCCCTCGGGCAGGTCAAAGACCAGCCGATAGGAGGCGTGCATTTCGGGGGTAAGGATCTCACCCACGCCCGACAGATCGGACTCGGGGGAGAAGGGAACCAGAATTTTACGGTCATATGCAATGGCTTTTCCCAGGGGCGCACTGCCATAGTCCCAGGTGCCGTTCAAATTCAGATAGCTGGAGCGGCAGAACTGAGGGGTCGGATGCTGATTCAAGGGGCGGTTGCCCGGTACAAAGCGGGTTTTCAATTTTTCCATTTCGTCCAAAAGCCTTTCTTTTAAGGTGTGCTGCTGTACTTCACGTTCGATTTTATCATAGATATGCAAAAAAGGCAACTTTTTTCGGGATAAAATTTAGTTTTTCGACTGAGAAAACGACAATTTGTCCACGCGGTATACGTGCCCGCGGTAGGTAACGTCCATGGCCAGTGGAATCAGCGCCTCATCGTACAGAACGGTAAAGAGGCCGTGGCTGCTCTGGTAGGTCACTGCCGTCCGATCGGGCTCGGTGCTGACCGATTGCATTCCGACGATCTCCTCGCCCCTCAGAGAGAAGCAGGCGAGGACGGTGAGAAAGCCACCCATGTCCTCCCGCAATACGGGAATCGCCACGTCCCCTGCCACAAGATGCGCTGTTCCCGGCGTCAGCACAAGGGAAAGCCCGGCCAGCTCAGCCGGGGCAAGCACGGTCACGGTGGCGTCCGTAATGGCCCCCTCCACAAGAGGAGCACGGGATATGGCAAGGGTGTAGGGTGCCCCGTCTACCGTCAGCTCCACGGTGCAGTGGAGCTCGGTCTCCGTGTATTCGGGAAAGACCGGCGGCGCCTCCGTGCAGGCGCACAAAAGAAAGGCCAATAGAAGGATGAGCAAAAATCTCCGTTTGATACGATCACCGCCTAAATAGGATTTCATTTATCCCTATTCCGCCGCCCCTCCCAATATGCAAAAATCACGCCACAAGGGGTTCTCTTTGAGGGAGAACACACTTGTGGCGTGACGTTTTTGACGCTGTTTTTAATTTCCGTATTTGCCTGCGAGGATGGGATAGTCGATGGTGTTGGCATCGGACTCGCAGATAGAAAGCTTTCCGGTCAGGTTTGCGTTAAACTTGGTGGCAGAGGAGTAAATGGACATCTTGTCCTTCAGCATCCGGTAGAACTGGATGGTGGAGGCGGTGGAATAGAAGTCCTGGAAGAAGAGGGCGTACTTCTCATTGTCGTAGGCCTTGTCCTCCAGCTCTACGCGCTTGGCAATCTCCACACCAACGGTAAATTCTGCCGCACCGCTGGAGGTGGACATGGTGTAGCTGAGCGCGCCCTCGGCGTAGCCGCCCACGGGGGTCAGCGCCAGAGAGTTGATCAGCGGATAGCTTGAGGTGGACATGGTGGTCAGGGCGTAAACGGTATCGTATTCCTTATCCTCGGAGTAGGATTCGTAAAGCTCCTCAAAGGTTTCGTCGCCGCGCAGGATCTGGTAGTCGTACTCACCCTCAAAGCCGCCCTTCATACCAAGCAGCGTGCGGATCTCCTTAGCAAGCAGGGTCTTGTATTCGCGATCCTCGGCGGAGAGGGCAACCACCTCGTAGGTCACCTTTCCGTTTTCATCGGTGACGGTCTTGATGGTGCGCTCGGTGTGGATGGAGATGGGCTTGTAGGCAAGATAACCAAGGTAGCCCTCGCTCTTCATGGCGTCGCTGCCGTGGTAGAACTCGTCAAGGAACTCGGGCTCCAGCTTCTCGCCGTTTGCGCCGTAGAGATATTCCTGCACGCAAGCGGTCTTTGCCTGCATGGTGTAGATGCGATCCAGCAGGTCGTAGGAAATGCCGCATTCCTTGCCGTAGGAATTCAGGGTAGCAACGGAGAGACCGTAATAGGAGAGGATGGAGGTCAGAATGGCAGAAACGTTCTGCTCATACTTAGCCCAAAGAGCGGTATCCTCCAGCTTGTGCTGGTCAAACAGAAGCTGGCATACCAGATGGGTGGCTACGGTCTGGTCAATGTTGGCGCGGTACATCATTTCGTACATGTCGGATACGGTCTTGATGCCCTCGCCAAAGAGGGTGGCGTAGCTGGGATCCACAGCCTGATTCCAGTAGGCGTGGGTGTCGGCAAAGTTTTCGTCCTCGTCCAGCGAGTCCACGATCATTGCCTTGTAGTAGCCAAGGAAGTATTCGTACTCATCCTGACGGATGGCGTACGTGCCGTACTGTCCGTCGGTCAGCTTGTACACCTTGGAGGAGGCACAGCCGGCGAAGGAAAGTGAGGTCATGACGAGGACCAGCAAAAGGGCGGTCACTCGGAGTAAACGGTTTTTCATGTAAGAACCCCCATTGCCGCACAGGCGGCGAAATATAAATTTGCCCGAAAAGGGGCAGAAACTGCGCATTTTCGCAGTACTACCCCTTATTATACAAGAATTTGCACCAATTGTCTACCCGTTTTTGTTACTTTTCTGTATATATTTTTTAAGGAGCTCGCATCCGGCGTCGGCGGAGTTTTCTCCCTTTTTCAGCTTCAGACACACGTAGGGCGTTGTGCCGGAAACCACCAGCTTCAGCGTGTTCGGGTATTCGGAGGCAACGGCACCCCAAACGGGCAGCTCCACCTTCTCCGGCAGGAAGCGAAGCTCGCCGGGGGCTTGGGTGATCTTGGTGATGCCGCATTTCGAGCCCAGCGCCTTCAAAAGTGCCACCCGAAGCAGATTCAGCGCCTCGGAGGGAATGTCGCCAAAGCGGTCGCAAAGCTCGTCGCAAATGTCGTCAAAGTCCGCGTCATTTTCAATGTGAGCGATCTTTTTATACATATCCATGCGCTGTGCCTGAGAGGTCACGTACCGCTTGGGCAGGAAGGCGTCCAGACGCACGTCGATGGTGCATTCCTTTTTCGCCTCACTCGTTACGCCCTTCTCCTCCAGCACCGCCTCGTTCAGCAGCTTGATGTAAAGGTCGTAGCCGATGGCCTCCAGATGTCCGTGCTGCTCCGCGCCCAAAAGATTGCCGGCACCGCGAATTTCAAGGTCACGGAGTGCGATCTTGAAGCCGGCGCCGAATTCCGCAAAATCGCGGATGGCGGAAAGCCGCTTGTCGGCGATCTCCGTCAACGCCTTGCCCCGGCGGTAGGTAAAGTAAGCATAGGCACGGCGGCCGGAGCGGCCGACGCGGCCGCGGATCTGATGAAGCTGGGAAAGTCCCATTTTATCGGCGTTTTCAATGATCAGCGTGTTGGCGTTGGGCACGTCGATGCCCGTTTCAATGATGGTGGTGGTCACCAGAATGTCGATCTCGCCCTTGGTAAGCGCGTCCCAGATGTCCTCGATCTGATCCCGCTCCATCTGACCGTGAGCCACCGCAATAGCCGCATCGGGAAAGGCACGGGTCAGCCGGTTGGCCACGGTATAGATGGATTCCACCCGATTGTAAAGGTAGAACACCTGTCCGCCCCGTCGGAGCTCCCGACGGATGGCCTCAAAGATCACCGCCTCGTCGTATTCCAGCACGTAGGACTGAACGGGCGTGCGGTTGGTGGGTGCCTCATCCAGAATGGACATATCGCGGATGCCGCTCATGGCCATGTTAAGGGTGCGGGGAATGGGCGTGGCCGTCAAGGTCAGCACGTCTACGTTTGGGGCAAACTGCTTCAGCTTTTCCTTTTGCGCCACGCCAAAGCGCTGCTCCTCGTCCACAATCAGAAGTCCCAGATCCCGGAACTCCACGTCCTTGGAGATCAGTCGGTGGGTTCCCACCAGAATGTCCACGTCGCCTCGCTTGAGCCCTCGCAGGATCTGTGCCTGTTGGGTGGGTGTGCGGAAGCGGGAGAGCATTTCCGCATGAACGGGGAATCCACGGAAGCGGGAGAGGATGGTGCGGTAGTGCTGGAAGGCAAGAATGGTGGTGGGCACCAATATGGCCACCTGCTTGCCGTTTTCCACCGCCTTGAAGGCGGCGCGGAGCGCAACCTCCGTCTTGCCGTAGCCCACGTCGCCGCAAAGCAGACGATCCATGGGATAGGGCTTTTCCATGTCGGACTTAATGTCCGCAATGGCCGTCAGCTGAGCAGCGGTCTCCTCGTATTCAAAGGCGGTGTCAAACTCTCGCGTCAAGGCGTCGTCCGCGGCAAAGGCAAAGCCCTCGGTTCGCTGACGGCGGGCGTATAGCTCGATCAGCTCCTTGGCCATGCTCTTGGCCCCCGCTTTGGCACGGCTCTTGGCGCGAGTCCACTCGCCGCCGCCCATTTTGGACAGCTTTACGTTGCCGTCCGCCGAGCCGGCGCCGATGTATTTGGATACCAGATCCAGCTGATCCACCGGCAAAAACAGACGGTCCGTGCCGGCGTACTGGATGCCGATGTAGTCCCTTGAAATGCCGTCCAGGGTCATGTTTTCAATGCCCAGATACTGACCGATACCGTAGGCGGCGTGTACCACGTAGTCGCCCACCTCAAGGTCGGCGTAGGACAGGATCTTCTCGCCGGCGCTGTACTTTTTGCCTCTCCGCTTCAAGAAGTTGGCGGCGGCCTTTTTGGAGATCGCCCCGCCGGAGGAGAAGAGAATCAGAGCAAAGCGGGCGCTTTCCGACTCAAAGCCGCCGATAAAAGTCTCGTGGAGCACGCCCACGGTTTTGGGCGCAAAGGCGGTGAGACCCGTTGCGGAGGCGTCGAAGGCGGAGAATCCGGCATCAAAAACGGAACGAAGCACACTCCGCGCCTCCGGCTCGCTGTCGCACAAAATCAAGGTGCGGTATCCGGCGGAAACGTAGCCGTCCAAATCCTCCTTCAGCTGCTCAAAGTTGGAGTTTTCGCCAATGGTGTGCTTGGTGTCAAAGGTAAATAAGCCGCCTAAGCGTCGGCCGGGCAGAGAGGTGGCAAAGGAGTTTAAGACAAATGTCTGTCTCTTTTCCGCCTCTCCAATCAAATCGGCGTAATTTTTAAAATAATGGGCAAAATCGGCAGAAACAAGGCCATTTTCCATTAAAGTCGTTACGGATTCTGCGATCTGCCATTCACTGTTCTGGGCACGCTCCTTCAGCTTGCCCGTCTCGTTTAAGACAATTGCCGAACCACGTCCGAGGTAATCCAGCAGACATTCGCTTTCGGGATAGATCAGGGAGAGAAACCGGTCAAGGAAGGGCGCGTCGCCGTCGGTGTCCAGCGCCGTCAGCTCGGAGGTCAGCTCCTTCTGCGCTTCAACGGAGGTGGCGTTTCGCAGGAGCTTTTCGATCTGTCGGCGCACGTTCTCCAGCTCCTTGGCCGTGGGCAAAATCTCCCGGGAGGGAAAGATCTTAAAGCCCTCGATGTTCCGGGTGATGCGCTGGGTCAAGGGATCAAAGAGCACGATTCGATCCACCTCGTCCCCAAAGAGCTCCATGCGCACGGGCGACTCCTCGGTAAAGGCGCCGTCCCCGTCAAAAAAGCTTCCGTGGGGCGGGAAAATATCGATAACACCGCCACGGATGGAGAACTGTCCGGCGCTCTGCACCAGATCGCATCGGGTATATCCGCAGGCCACCAAGGACTCCGCCAGAGTCATGGGGTCGATGATGCTGTTAAAGTCCACGGTCCGGTTGTGCTCCCGCAACCGTGCGGCAGGCACGGTAAACTGGAGGGCGGCGTCGGGGGTGGTAATGACCGCGTCGGCGCTCCGGTCAAGAATGGCCTCCAGCACCCGTAGCCTCTCATACTCAAAATCATGAGAGGCGATGATGTTATAGTAGTTAAAATCTCTCAGCTGGTAAAAGGGCGTGTGCAGACCGCAGCCCCGCAAAAATTCGCTGAGGCGGTTGGCGTCCTTCTCTTCAGGGAGCAGGATCAGCACAGGCTCTCCGGTCACCGCCTTTACGTGGCGGATCAGAGCGGCGTAAAAGGCGTAGGACGCCCCCTCGCACAGACCGGTAATCAGATAGGGCAGGGGCGTGCCCCCGTGCCGGACGCTTTCCTCAAAGGTGCGGCACAGATCCTTGTATTCCTTTGTGGCTGTCAGGCCGTCGATGATCAGATTAAGGTTCATGGTTTACACCTTGGCGGCGTCAAAGCCGTTGTACTTGCCCATGGCATCCTCGGTCTTGCCCGTCAGGATCATGGCGGCGGCCTCGGGAATCACGGCGGCCACCTTGTCGATCTTCGACCGATCCTCCTTCGGGAAGTTGCCCAGCACCCAGTCGGCCAGATCCATGTCGGCATAGGGCTTGGCTCCCACGCCCACCTTGATCCGGGGGAATTTATCGCTGCCCAGATGCTCGATCAGGCTCTTGATGCCGTTGTGCCCGCCGGCGGAGCCGTTCCGACGGATGCGCATCCGACCAACCTCAAGGGAGGTGTCGTCGTATACCACAAGAACGTTTTCCACGGGGATCTTATAAAAGTCCGCGGCCTCCTTCACGGCCACGCCGGAATGGTTCATAAAGGTCTGGGGCTTCATCAGAAGCACCCGCACATCGTCAAAGACGGCCTCGCCGGTCAAGGCGTGGAACCGCGCCCGATCGCAGGAGGCGGATTTGGCGCGCACCAAGGCATCCATGGAGAGGAAGCCTGCGTTGTGTCGGGTGTTTTCGTATTCCTTGCCGGGGTTTCCAAGTCCTACGAGGAGCCAGGTGATGGGCGCTCCCGTGTTCTCCGCCGGCTTTGCAATTTTCTTGAACAGATCGAAAATATCTGCCATGGTATCGTCTCCTGTCGGTTATTTTTTGTTTTTCTCGCGGAATTTTTCAACCCATCCCGCCTTGTTTACCTGCCGCGCCCGGGCAATGGCCAGCTCTCCTGCACCCACGTCACCGGTCACCGTAGAGCCGGCGGCCGTGTAGCCGAAGTCGCCTACGGTAACGGGGGCTACCAGATTGGTGTTACAGCCGATAAAGGCATCGTTGCCGATGACGCAGCGGGATTTGCTCACGCCGTTGTAGTTGACCGTCACCACGCCGCAGCCAAAGTTTACCCGCTCACCCACGTCCGAGTCGCCGATGTAGGTCAGATGGGAGGCGTGGGTGTCCGCACCCACGGTGGAATTTTTGATCTCCACAAAGTCGCCAACCTTGACCCCGCGGCAAAGATGGGAGCCGGGTCGCACGTGGCAGAAGGGACCGATCTTTACGCTCTCGTCCAGGGTCGAGCGGTAGATCTGGGTGGAATTGACGGTGCATCCGTCACCCACCGAGGCTTCCTCCAAAACGGTATTCGGGCCAAGATTGCAATGACGCCCTACCGTAACTCCGTGGCGGAGCTGGGTGCCGGGCTGGATCTCCGTGCCCGCACCGATCACCGCCAAGGGAGAGACCATCACCCCGTCAAAGCAGGGAATGGACACGCCCCGATCCAGATGCTCCTCCAGAACGGAAACGCGATAGGCCTCCAGCCTCCGCCGCCATTCTTTGGGCGCGTAGGGCGCAGGCGCTTCCATCTGCCGTCCGCCAAGAGCCAGCATGCGCTCCGCCAAGCGGGAAAGGCCTTGGTTGAATTCCTCCTCGCAGACACAGCTCTCAAGGGTAGCGTCGCCATCCGCCACGGGGCAAAGCACCGCCATGGGCGAGGCGAGGGAGCCGAGTACGGTGCGCTCTCGCTCGAACAGCCGGCAGAGCAGTCCGTCGTCAAAGAACAGAACGTCTGCCTTTGCATACAAAATATAGTCTCCGTCTCCGTCCATGGGCGCCAAGGCCTTCAGCTTGGTAGCCAGACAGTCGGCGGCGGTTTCGTAAAGGATCGTCACCGCAGGTGCGATCACCGAAAGATTCTTCATAACAGTACCTCCTGAGAAAAAAGCAGGGCATAACGGCAGGGCAAAAGGGCACACACCCTCCGCCTCGTCTACTTATCTATTATACACAACCGCAGCTCCCTTGGCAAGAACAAACCGAAGAAAAAACCGAAAGCCGTGCAAGAAAAGAGGACAAAATCGGACAAAAACCGTAAAAAAGCGGGAAAACCCTATGCACAAAGTCCAGTTTTTTCCCGTCGGTGAGGTAAAAAATTGAAAAAAATTTAAAAATTACAAAAAAATGCAAAAAAGAGTGGCTATTTTTTCTCAAGTGTGTTATAATACCTTTGATACGGATACCGTGCCTACGTGCGCCGTTTTCCGTAACTTAACCAAAGCAAAATAATTTAATATATTTTAGGAGGTATATTCCAATGGCAAAGAAGTATGTATACCTTTTCACCGAAGGTAACGCAAAAATGCGTGAGCTTCTCGGCGGAAAGGGCGCGAACCTTGCAGAGATGACCAACATCGGTCTTCCCGTTCCTCAGGGCTTTACCATCACCACTGAGGCCTGCACTCAGTACTATGAGGATGGCAGAAAGATCAACGACGAAATCCAGGCTCAGATCATGGAATACATCGAAAAGATGGAGACGATCACCGGCAAGAAGTTCGGCGATCTTGAGAATCCTCTTCTCGTATCCGTTCGTTCCGGTGCAAGAGCATCCATGCCCGGTATGATGGACACCATTCTTAACCTTGGTCTTAACGAGGAAGTTGTTGAGGTTATGGCAAAGAAGTCCGGCAACGCTCGTTGGGCTTACGACTGCTACAGAAGATTTATCCAGATGTACTCCGACGTTGTAATGGAAGTCGGCAAGAAGTACTTCGAGGAGCTCATCGATAAGATGAAAGAGGAGAAGGGCGTATCTCTCGACGTAGAGCTTACCGCTGACGATCTTAAGGAGCTTGCTAACCAGTTCAAGGCTGAGTACAAGGCAAAGATCGGCGCAGACTTCCCCTCCGATCCCAAGGAACAGCTTATGGGTGCTGTTAAGGCAGTATTCCGCAGCTGGGACAACCCCCGCGCAAACTACTACAGAATGCAGAACGAGATCCCCTATTCCTGGGGTACTGCAGTTAACGTACAGGCAATGGCATTCGGTAACATGGGCGAAGACTGTGGTACCGGCGTAGCCTTCACTCGTGACCCTGCTACCGGTGAGAAGAAGCTCATGGGTGAGTTCCTTACCAACGCACAGGGCGAGGACGTAGTTGCCGGCGTACGTACTCCCATGCCCATCGCACAGATGGCTGAGAAGTTCCCTGCAGCGTTCGAGCAGTTCCAGAACGTTTGCAAGATCCTTGAGGACCACTACAGAGACATGCAGGACATGGAGTTCACCGTTGAGCACGAAAAGCTCTACATGCTCCAGACCAGAAACGGTAAGAGAACCGCTAAGGCAGCTCTCAAGATCGCCGTTGACCTTGTAAACGAGGGTATGATCTCCAAGGAGCAGGCTCTCCTTATGATCGATCCTAAGCAGCTTGACGCTCTCCTTCACCCCCAGTTCGATGCCAAGGCTCTTAAGGCCGCTAAGCCCGTAGGTGTGGCTCTTCCCGCATCTCCCGGAGCTGCTTGCGGTAAGGTTGTCTTCACTGCTGAGGACGCTGTAGAGCAGGGCAAGCTTGGCGAGAAGGTAATCCTTGTTCGCCTTGAGACCTCTCCCGAGGATATCGAGGGTATGCACTACGCTCAGGGTATCCTTACCGTTCGCGGTGGTATGACCTCTCACGCAGCCGTTGTTGCTCGTGGTATGGGTACCTGCTGCGTATCCGGTTGCGGCGAGATCAAGATGGACGAAGAGAACAAGAAGTTCACTCTTGCTGGCAAGACCTACGTTGAGGGCGACTGGATCTCCCTTGACGGTTCCACCGGTAACATCTACGGTGAGGCAATTCCCACCGTTCCCGCAAGCATCGAGGGTGAGTTCAACACCATCATGCAGTGGGCTGACGAGTACAGAACTCTTAAGGTAAGAACCAATGCAGATACTCCTGCAGACGCTAAGCAGGCTCGTTCCTTCGGCGCTGAGGGTATCGGTCTCTGCCGTACCGAGCATATGTTCTTCGGCGAAGGCAGAATCGACGCATTCCGCGAAATGATCTGCTCTGAGACTGTTGAGGAGAGAGAAGTAGCTCTCGCTAAGATCCTTCCCATGCAGCAGTCCGACTTCGAGAAGCTCTATGAGGCTCTTGAGGGTAACCCTGTTACCATCCGTTTCCTTGACCCGCCGCTCCACGAGTTCGTTCCTACCACTGAGGAGGATATCGCAGCTCTTGCTACCGCTCAGGGCAAGACCGTTGAGGACATCAAGAACATCATTTCTTCTCTCCACGAGTTCAACCCCATGATGGGTCACCGTGGATGCCGCCTTACCGTAACCTATCCTGAAATTGCTAAGATGCAGACTGCAGCCGTTATCCGCGCAGCCATCAACGTTAAGAAGAATCATCCCGACTGGGATATCATCCCCGAGATCATGATTCCTCTTGTAGGCGAGGTTAAGGAGCTGGCATTCGTTAAGAAGATCGTTGTTGCTACTGCTGACGCTGAAATCGCAGCAGCTGGCTCTGACCTCAAGTATGAGGTTGGTACCATGATCGAGATTCCTCGTGCTTGCCTTACCGCAGACGAGATCATCAAGGAAGCTGAGTTCTTCTGCTTCGGTACCAATGACCTTACCCAGATGACCTTCGGCTTCAGCCGTGACGACGCTGGTAAGTTCCTCACCGCTTACTATGAGAGCAAGATCTACGAGAACGATCCCTTCGCACGTATCGACCAGAACGGCGTAGGTAAGCTTATGAAGATGGCAGCAGACGCTGGCCGTGCGGCTCGTCCCAACATGCACCTCGGTATCTGTGGTGAGCATGGTGGTGACCCCACATCCATCGAGTTCTGCCACAACATCGGCCTGAGCTACGTTTCCTGCTCTCCCTTCCGTGTGCCGATTGCAAGACTTGCAGCAGCACAGGCAGCTATCAAGAGCAAGTAATTCAGAACCTAAAAACAACAACCTTGCGGAGCAATCCGCAAGGTTGTTTTTCTTCTCTTGCGGAATGGGCGCGACTGTGGTATAATAGCCACGTACCAATGGAGGGAGGAGAGCGCGATGGGATTTTTTGACCGATTCCGAAAAAAGAAACAGGAGACCGTTAGACCCTCCGGCGGTCGCGACGCCTCCTACGGCGTATATCCGGAGCACCTGACGGAGAGCCAAAGGCTTCTCGTGGCGCAACAGCATTTCCGCATCTTTCGGGATAGCCTTACCATCCTTCAGAAGACCGCCAACCCGGAGACCTTTGAGCGCCGTTATGCGACCGCCCTCCGCGAGGCGGAGATCATTGCCGATCTGTGCCACGGCCACGAGCTGGGGGAGAAAATGTCCCAAATGGCCGACCGGCTCCGTGGGGAGGAAGAAAGCCTTCGGGCGGCCATGCTCGCCCGATGCAACCGAACCTGAAAAAAGCCACCCGCACCGGGAAATTTCCCGCCGCAGGTGGTTTTTGTTTCGCGATTTTGGAGTGAGAAGCTGGCCGCAAAGTGAGCGAGAGAGAATGGCCTCGCTTAAACCCGATGATTGAAAAATTGACATGTTTATGCTACAATATTAGACAGACAAATTTAAATTTTTTGAGGTGAGTCAAGTGGCAACCGGTATTATGATAATGGGCTCTTCAGGAGCAGGAAAAACAACTCTTGGAGAGTTGGTCGCTAAGGAGTTAGGATACACCTTTGTAGACATTGATGAGTATATATGGCGAAAGGATACGGAGATTCCTTTTTCTCTAATGTATTCAAAAGCGGAGAAGATCAGTCGCTTAATGGACGCAATATCGAACTGTGAACATTTCGTAATGGCCGGTTCTATGGATTCGTTTCACGAATCTTTCGACCCCTTCTTTGAGCTGGTCGTGCACTTACATGCGGATGCACAGATCCGTATAAAGCGCGTCGATAAACGCGAATTGGATTTGTTTGGTGCGCGTATCTTGGAAGGAGGCGATATGTATGAGGAGCATCAAAAATTTTTGAACGACATTGCAGGATATGATTTGGGGATTGGCGGTTGTACGTTACAGCAACATGAAACGTGGATGAAATCTCTTAAATGCAAAGTGATACAATTAGATGGTGCGCATGCATTGGAAAAGAATCTGAAAATCATTATTGAAGCATATAAAGGCACGTGCAAAATCTGTGGATCAACTTAACATAGTATAGTGCGTTTTTTGGGCCGTCCCGTTCGAAATTCGATAGATCGTATCGGTTTCAGATAAAAATTCCATTCTGTGGGACACGGATATAACAGTAATCTTGTTCTCCTTAACAAGCGCCCGGATGATGGCTTTTATAGAATCCTGAGAATTTGCATCCACGTTTGCCGTAATTTCATCAAGAAGCAATATTTTGGAGTTTCTTAAAAGTCCCCGTGCCAAACAAAGCCGCTGTTTTTCTCCGCCCGAAATTTGAATTCCGTCTTCTCCGATGTCGGTATCCATACCCTTTGGTAGTTTGAAAATGAATTTTTCAAGGCCGCACTTCTTTAGCACAACGGCTAATTCGCTGTCTGTTGCTTTGGGATTGACCAGTAAGAGATTCTCTTTTACTGTGCCGGGAAAGAGGAACATATCCTGCGCTACGACCGTAATATTTTGTCTTAGAATAGTTGCGGGAATATCGGTTATCTCGTGGCCGTCGATCTTTATCGATCCCAGGTATCCTCCGTACAATCGCAGTAACAGATCAAAAACAGTCGTTTTTCCCGCTCCGCTTTCTCCGATCAAACCAACCCATGTTCCTTTTTTTATCTCCAGGTCGGCCCCCTTTAGAATGTCTCCCCTTTCATCGTTATAAGCGAATCGAACGTTCTTGAATACGATCTCATGCTCGAATTTCAGCTCGCCGACGTGTTTTGGCGCCTCTTTTTCATCCTTCATGGTCAGGATGCTGAAAAACTTGTCGTATCGGGCCAGGTCTTTTTTGAAATTAAAATTGGTATTTATGGATTGTTTGATAACCGCAAAAATCTTAGGAATGTAGCTCAATAATAAAATGAGTTGACCCAGGGAAAAATGTCCGTTTATGATCAAAATTGCGGCTACTGCAAATACCACTCCCGTAAACAGGGTTTCGACAAAGACGTTTGTCCAAGAGCTGTTTAAATTGTCCAGCGTAGCGATTTTTCCCCATAGCCTAACCGTCTTTTTATTGATCGTTTCCAGCTTTGAAACCTGCTGTTCTTCCAAGGACATGGACTTGACTAATTTTATCGCTTTAAAGGTATCAGCCATCACCTGGGATGCTTTGGCGTTTTCTTCCACAATTGTTTTGGAATGTTTATTGACCCTGTTTGCCAAAAATTTGCTCGGCAGTAGGCTTAACGGGATATATGCGAGTAACGCTATGGCAATGTATAGGTTGATGGAAGAGATAAAAATATATACGACGACTCCGCTTAGTAAGCTGGCAAACAGCTGTGGAATATCAAATATCCAAAAAACAACATATCCCATAGCTTCACTTTTACAGTACGCAGCCAATTCCGATGAGTTGTGCCTGTCAAAGTATTTCATCGGTTGATACAATATTTTTTCCATTGCCATCAAGGTCAGCTTTTGGCCGAATTTTCGGCCTCGGACGTTTATCGTATAGTTGTACAGTGAAGAAGAAACGGTAGACACGATCGGAATTAAAACAAACAAGCCAATTGTATATATTGTTTCCGATACTTTGTTGTTCGGTATGTAATCATCGATTATATATTGCATCAAAAGCGGAGGAATCAACCCAATTAATTGGATGGCCAATGCTATGATGAAGGACAACAAAACGTTGATCTTAAAATTTGGCAGCTGGTTAATTACGATTTTTCTTGCTTTTTTCTCATTATCCAAGTGTAGATCACACCCTTTCTGTGTTATGTTCTTGTTTTCTTTGGGGGCGCGGGGGTCTTTCTTTTTGCAAAGAAAGACCCCCGCGTATCCTTTTCTGTTAAATTACGCCAAACTTGCGGGCGTAGTCCTCGATGGTCGCGATCCAATGCTCGCTTGTAAATTCGCGCTTGATGTCGGAGAGATCCACGTAGGCGCCGCAACGGATGCACTGGATGATGGCCTCTGCCGCCATGGCCTCCCGCGTGAAGGGAACCTTCATATATTCCTCAAACTCGATGTTCATCTTCCGGTCAATGCCCTCAATGGCGCCTATGTAAAAGGCGTTGTCACGGCCCAGGAGCTCCCCGATCCGCTCAAAGCATTCCAGCGCCTCCCGCGCCTGCTTTACGGTGATCTTGCGCCCATAAGCAATCATTTTACCCCCGCCGCTCAAAATATTGTCCGTGGTGGTTTCCAGCACCGCGGCCAGATCGGGAAGAAGGGAAATGTCGGGCATGCTCTCGCCCCTCTCCCACTTGGACACCGCCTGGGGAGAAATGTTCAGTCGGTCGCCCAGCTCTGCCTGGGTCAACCCCTTGCTCTTTCGCAGGGAAGCAATCTGCTGTCCCACGGTTTCATAATCAAATGCCATAATGTATACCTCACGTTTGTGTTCTGTTTGAAGCGCTTCTGACTATAGTATACCACCCGCCCCCCTCCGGGTCAATGAGCGCGTAGTTTCCTTTTTGCCCCCGAAAGTAAACGGGCGGTGGAACCCGCAAAGAAAGGCCCTCCCGGCGTACCGCCCGGGAGGGCTTCGCTTATTCGGCGGACAGAAGGGCAAGGAATCGCGGCTCCTTGCGGATGGGATCGTAGACGGAATCCTCCATGTGGTTGCGCACCACTTGGGTGTCCGTGTCCGTATAATTTTTGGTGCATCCGGAGGCATCGTGTAACGCCCTTGAGACGAAAACGGAGGTGTAGTTCTGCCGCTCCGTGCAGGCCTCGTGCTTTTTCGCGTGCTCCATAGCGGCTTCCAGATGGGCGAGGGCCGCCTCGCGGTTGTCCTCCTTCATGTGAAGCCGTGCCAACGCCTGATGGATATCCCGCAGACGAACGTGGTAGAAGAGGAAGTTTCCGTCGTAGATCAGCGTGTTCCAAAGCTTCAGCGCCGTCTCCAGGGCAAAAATCGAGCCGTCGGCATAGGTCAGGTTGCAGCAGAGAAGATCCATAAATTGCAGATTGTTTTCATGCTTCCGTGCTTGCGCTTTTTTTCGGCCCTCTTCCGTGTAGTAGGCGTGCTCTAAAAGGATTTCCGCGCAGGTGTAAAGCCCGCTGGACTTTTTCGCATAGGCCACCGCCTTTTCCTCGTCGGCCAGCGCCAACCGTCCGTTGCCGTAGGTAAAGACCAAAAGCTGGACGGCTTGGTCAACAATCTCGCGGTCGGTGCAGTCCCGCACGATCCGCTCACAGATGGCCACGGTCTCGGCGGCGCATTCGTCGACGGTCATGCCGCAGTCGTCGCCGCTACAGATGGGATCCCAAACGGCGCTGGCCAGCTCGATCAGACATTGGTAATTCCTCGGATATTTTTGGGTAGCCTCCCGCCAAAGGGCAAGATTTTCCATGATCCGTCCCTCGTTCCGCAAGGCAAAGCTCCGATCGAGATAGGCCCGGACCTCCGCCTCCGATTCCTCCGCGTTCCGGTCAAACAGCTCATCGATGCTGATCCCAAAGAAATTGGCCAAGGGAACCACCAGAGAAATATCCGGCATGGCGTTGTTGTTCTCCCACTTGGAAATGGATTGATAGGTAATGTTCAAATATTCTGCCAGCCTCTCCTGGGTCACGTCATTCTTCTGACGAAGCTGTTTGATCTTTTCACCAATGGTCATAGCATTCTCCTTTTTGCGTGATTCTTGCGGCCGCATTCTTATTGTAGCAGAGGATTCCCGTTTTCGCAATAACCGCAAAGGCAACTGCAGTGCAACCCACGGTTGCATCAATAAAGCTACAGGCGAGCGGCAACTATGGAAACCGGGCCTTCCCGGCTTGCGAAGAAAGAAAGATTCCGAGCGAGGCCGAAAAGAGAGGCCTCGCTCGGAATCTTTTTGTTTTTTAAACGTTTTCGGGAAGAGTACAGAGGAACCCCTTTTTCAAAAGGGGTTCCTTTGCATCCATTCGCAACTTACTTCTCAATAAACAGCTTGATCACGTTCTTGTTGCCGTTGAGATCGGCGAACATGGGCGTGCGGACGAAGATGACCTTCTTTCCGTCCAGCTCGTAGCTCTCCGCATTCCATGGCAGCTGCATCTTGACCTCGCTGCCGTCGGCCAGAAGCGCGGCGCACTTGATCTTCTCAGGGCAGTCGTAGATGGGAATGTACTCGGAGCAGGTATCCTGTACGTAGAGATAGATGGCGTCCTCGTTGCGGGTCACACGGCCCCAGCTGGGACGCTCCATGTCAACGGTGCCACAGCCGTAAACGGCCTCGCCGTTCAGATGCATCCATTCGCCAACCTCCTCAAGGATCTTCACGCTTTCCTCGGGAATCTCACCCTTGGCGTTGGGACCCACGTTCAAAAGCAGGTTTCCGCCGTTGCTGACGCATTCCATCAGCATATTGATCACGTTCTTGGCGCTCTTGAAGTTCTTGTCTCTCTGCACGTAGCACCAGTGGTCGTTTAAGGTAATACAGGTCTCCCACGGAATGGGATTGCCGTTTACGTCTTTTACGCCGCCCACGGGAATCATCTGCTCGGGGGAAGCATAGTCGCCGGCAAAGTCCTCCGGCTCCTCGGCCTTCACGTTGCCGCCCAAGCGGTTATCAATAATGATGTCGGGCTGCAGCTCGCGTGCCATTTTTACGATCTCGGAGGCGCCCCACTTCTCTCCGGTCATCTCGCCGTAGGAGAAGTCGAACCACATTACGTCGATTTTGCCGTAGTTGGTCAGGAGCTCGCGGATCTGGTTGTGCATATACTCGCGATAGCGCTCAAAATTCTGCCCCAGCTGATCCTTGTAGGCCTCGTTGCCGCGCATGGGATGGTGCATATCGTTGTAGGCGGGATAGTCGGGGTGGTGCCAGTCGAGGAGTGAGTAGTAGAAGCCAACCTTGATGCCTTCGGCGCGGAACGCATCGGCATATTCCCGAACCAGATCGCGACCGGCAGGGGTATTGGTTGCCTTGTAATCGGTGTACTGGCTGTCAAAGAGGCAGAAGCCGTCGTGGTGCTTGGTGGTCAGCACGGCGTACTTCATGCCGGCCTTCTTTGCCAAACGCGCCCACTTCCTCGGATCGTAGTTTACGGGATCGAAGGTGTCAAAGTAGGGCTGATATTCTTCATTTGAGATGCGCTTGTGGTTGCGGATCCATTCGTTTTCCGCCGGGATGGAGTACAGACCCCAATGGATAAACATACCAAAGCGGTCGTTGGCAAATCGCTTTACGCGGTCGGGGATAATTCTCATAAGTCCTCCTTATTTTGTCTTACAAGTAATATATGTACCAGTAAAATTGCAATCAGGGTAACGGCCAGGGCAAAGAACGAGGTAAACTGCTGGGCATACAGAGAAAGGCCGAACAGACGGTTTCCCTTAGCCTGGATCGCCTCCACCGCGCCGCTCATGAGCAGGGTGGTAAAGAAACCAGCACAGCCGGAGATGGCTTGCGTGATGGCCAGCGCCGAGGTGCGCTTTTCCACAGGTGCATAATCGTAGCACAGGTTAACCAGCGCGCTGTTGATGCCCGCCATGGAGATGGCGTACAGGGTATAGTAGAGGGTAAAGACCAGCTTGCCGTTTTCCGGCACGCAGAAGGTATTTACGAGGAAGGCCAGCGCGGCCACACCAAAGCAAAGCCGCACCATCTTGGCAAAGGAGCGCTTGTCCGCATATTTGCCAAGCACCCCGGAGAAAACGCTCCGTGCTACGGCGTACACTACGCTGAGCACCGCCACAAAGGTCATACTGAAGCCCAGCTCCTTCCGCTGATACGTGCCGTAAAAGGGCGTGGCAGAGTAGGTGGCCACGTTCCAGACGGCAAAAATCAGCGTAACCTTTAAAATGCCCTTGTTCTTCAGCACCGCAAGCAGCTCGCGGTGGTCGGGACGAGGGGCGGAGATGTCTTCCCGTTCCCCGGTAAAGAGCATGGTCAGCGTGTGGAGCACCGTCAGAACGATCATCACGACCGCGCTGAGCACAAAGGCGACCTCCAGCTTTCCTTCGGCCTTGTAGTAGTCTATCATAGCGCCCATGAGGAAGGAGAAGATCATGCCGGAGATCAGGGAGACGACCTCCTTTTTGGCCGTAAAGATGCCGCGCTTTTCGTTGTCCACCAAGGACATCAGCCAGTTTATCTTAACAGGATGGGCCACGTTGTAAATAAAGTAAGCCAGCACGATCACCACCGTAAAGATCACCGCCTTGACCTCCCCGGCGAGAGGAATGCAGGGCACAGCGTAAAGGAAGGTAAAGAGAAGCTGGTTTAAAATGCTGAAAGCGATCACCAGCCGCTTGACCCGGTTGCGGCGGAGGAAGATGGCGATCAGCTGAAAAACGCATCCGAGGGATATGATGGAGGAAAGAATGCCCGTCAGCCCGTCGGACAAGCCGATGGCGGAGGTCAGGTTGGCCAGATACGTGCCGGAGACCAAAATGGAGATAAAATATTCAATGGCGGCCTCCAAAACGTACATCCGTTGGGACCGCTTCAAAATGGACGAATTCATAGGGATCACCTCATCCCACAGTTTACCACTCAGGGGCAGGGAAGTCAAGGCGAATACCTGTTTTTACGTGCCAAATTTTTCAACCCCCTTGCAAACGGCCGTCCGGTATGGTACACTTTTCCTGTATGTAAATTCTTAGAGGGGGGATGAGGATGCGCCGTCGCGCTTCGGTGAAAAATCTGGTCATGGCCGCGCTGTTTTTGGCGTTGGCCTACGTTATGCCCTTTTTGACGGGGCAGATCCCGCAGATAGGCGCTATGCTGGCGCCCATGCATATCCCCGTCCTTTTGTGCGGCTTTGTGTGCGGCTGGTATTGGGGCGCCGCCGTTGGCCTTGTTGCCCCCTTGCTCCGCTCCCTGGTCCTTGGTATGCCGCCCCTGTTTCCCACCGCTCTGTGTATGACCTTCGAGCTGGCAACCTACGGTGCCGTGGCCGGCCTTGCCTACGGGGCGCTCCCCATCAAGCGAGGACGCATTGAGCTTTCCTTGGTGGGCGCACAGCTGGCCGGACGTGCTGTCTGGGGACTTGTTTCCTTTGCGGTCATGGGTTTGCAGCCCTCCAAGTTCGGCCTCATGGCCTTTTTGAGCGGCGCCTTTGTGACGGCCTGGCCGGGCATTTTGATTCAGCTGATTCTGATTCCCATTCTCATGCACCTGCTGGAGCGATTCCGTCTCATTGATGCCCGTGGCGCGGTAGATGCTTGATATCCGTTGTGTTTTGGAGGAAATATGACAAGATTTTTTGTGAACCCGTCGGATTTGGCGGCGGATACAGTGATTTTGGAGGGCGATAACGCCCGCCATGCCAAGGTTTTGCGTCTGCGGGAGGGGGAAGAGGTCTGCCTCTCCGACGGCAACGGTGAGGAGTGCGTCTGCCGTGTGGAATCGGTGGGCGAGCGCTATACCCTGTCGGTGCTGACACGCCGTCCCTCGGAGAGCGAGCCTGCGGCTAAGGTCAGCATCTACATGGCCATGCCCAAGGCGGATAAGCTGGAGCACGTGATTCAGAAGGCCACGGAGCTGGGCGCTTATGAGATCGTAACCTTCCCCTCCGCCCGTTGCATTTCCCGCCCGGACGATAAGAGCCTCCGCAACAAGCTGGAGCGCTGGCAAAAAATTGCCGTCTCGGCGGCAGAGCAGTCCGGCCGCGGACGGATTCCCCGGGTGGTGTACGTCAACAGCTACAAGGAGGCCTTGATGCGGGGCACGGCGGCGGATAAAGCCATTCTGTTTTATGAAAACGAGCACGCTACCACCCTGCAAATGGCTTTGACGGATGCAACACTTGGCACCGTCAGCCTCTTGACCGGACCGGAGGGTGGCCTTGAGGAAAAGGAGGTTGCCGAGGCGCGGGAGGCCGGCTTTGCGGTATGTACCCTTGGCCGACGGATCCTTCGCTGTGAGACGGCGCCCCTGTGCGCCCTTTCCGTGGTTATGTACGCAACCGGTGAGTTTTAAGATTTGCCCCTTGCCCTTCGGGGGCAGGGGCTTTTCTTTACCGATTGGCGCATCCGGCGCGCCGTTTGGCAAAAAATCCCCACAAGGCGCGCGACTTGTGGTATAAACGAGGTAGAAAAAGGAAGGTGATCCTGTGAAATTTGAGTTGAAGATCGACCCGTCCGCCGAGGAGCGGGTGGAGGTCACGGTACACGCCCCCTCCTCTTTGACGGAGGAGCTGGAGGCCGCGGTGCTCCGCTACACCGGGGCGGATCGGCTGACGGTAACCGACGAGGATGCCGTGGGCGAGCTGCCCTTTGACCGCATGGAGTGCGTCTTGGTGGAGGACGGCAAAACCTACGCCGTGGACGATCGGGGCAAGCGGTGGCGCATCCGGGAGCGGCTGTGTCGCGCGGAGGAACTGCTCCCCTCGTATTTTATCCGCATTAACAAGTCGGCGCTGGCCAACCGAAACCGCATCCGTCGGTTCGTTACCACCTTCAGCGGTGGGGTGGATGCGGAATTTATCAGTGGCTATCGGGAATACGTCTCTCGCCGATGCTTTGCGGAGATCAAACGGAGGATTTTGAAAAAATGAAGCACGGATTGTTGGAATTTATAAAGCGCGGCCTCTTCGCCGGTGGCTTTGGCCCCGTGGCGTACGCTATCATTACGGGCATTTTAGGCGCTTGTCAAGAAGTGGAGGCAGTCACGGTCGGTGAGCTGGTTTTGGGGGTGCTGACCTCTTATCTCTTAGCCTTTGTGGCTGGTGGCATTACGTTTGTCTATCAGCTGGATCGATTGCCCACCTTTTGGGCAGCTCTGATCCACGGGTTGGTTTTGTACGTGGATTATCTGGCGATTTACTTGACAAATGGCTGGCTAAAGGACGGATATGAACCGATTTTGGTGTTCAGCGCCTGCTTTGTGGCGGGATATTTGGTGGTCTGGGCCATCATCTACCTTTGTACCCGAAGAGAGACGAAGAATCTGAACCGCGCACTTTCCGACCAATGAGAAAAGCCCCTCAAGCCATGGCGCGTCCTCTGTTGAGGACGGAACGCGATGACTTGAGGGGCTTTTTGTCAATTGCATAAAATCAAAGAAGCGGCGTCAGGATCATGCCGAGCGCGGCGGAAATGAGGATCATAAAAATCGGGGAGGGCGCCTTTTTCCGCAAACGCCGATAAAGGAGCGCAAACAGAGCCAGGACGGCAAAAATCGCAAGGGAAAGCCAATCCACCTGCACTGTATCCTGGACGGTGGACAGAGAAAACAGGGTGGATAGGAGCATGGTGACCGCCGTTGCTAAGATCAGTCCCACCACCACGGGGCGCACTCCGTCAAGGAAGGCACGGACACCGGCGTAGCGAAGCAGATTGCCAATCAGCGCGGCGATCAGCAAGATCACTGCAAAGGAGGGGAGCACCACCCCAAGGGTAGCTACCAGCGCGCCAAGCACTCCACCCTGATCCGCTCCCACAAAGGTGGCAATGTTTACGGCAATGGGGCCGGGGGTGGATTCCGCCACGGCAATGCGATCCATCAGCTCCGCCTCGGTCAGCCATCCGTGGGCGAGCACCTGCTCGCGAATCAGCGCGATCATGCCGTAGCCGCCCCCAAAGGAAACGGCGCCGATCAGAAGAAAAGTAAGAAACAGCTCAAGGTAGATCATTTCGTCCTCCTCTCATCCCGCAAACGGGAGACAAGATGGACAGCGACTCCCACCATGCCGCCCGCCAGCACGTAGACTACGGTGGAGAGCTTTACGGCAAGCAGAGAGCAGGCGATCATGCATCCGGCAACGGATATAAGAAGCACCGTGTGAAGCGCGTTCCTTTTCAGCCCCTTCCACATTCGGAGCCCCGCCGACAGGATCAGATACACCACGCACACCCGAATGCCGTTGAAGGCGTAGGCCACGTAGGTGAGGGAACGAAAGGCGTCAAAGAACAGAGAGATCAGATAAATGATAGCAAAGGAAGGGATACAAATGCCGACGGTGGCAAGGAGCGCACCCGTGATTCCGGCGTTTTTGTATCCAATGTAGGTGGCGGCGTTGATGGCAATGGGGCCGGGGGTGGATTCCGCAATAGCGGCCATGTGCAAAAATTCTTCCCGATCCATCCAACCCTTGCGCTGGACAAATTCATCCTCCAACAGCGCTAGCATGGCGTAGCCGCCGCCAAAGGTAAACAGACCGATCTTCAGCATGGTGAGAAACAGCGATCCCAGCCGTGTGCGTGTGTGGCTCATGGTTGCCTCCTTACGTTCTTTATGTTGTAATTATATCCCTCTTTTTTTTCTCTGTCAAGGGACGGGATGGGCGATGGCGCATAAACTGACAATGGGGATATCCCCGCATAAAAAATCAAGGAGAAAACCAATGGCAACCTTTACAAACCGAGCAACCCTCACTTATAGCGGTCGCAGTACCGATTCCAATACGGTCACCGGAACGCTGGCGGAGACGTTGTCCGTTACCAAGACGGCACTTATCGATACGTATCTGCCCGGCGGTACGTCGGCTTACGTGGTAAGCCTCGTCAACACCGGCGCCACCCCCTACACCGGCCTTACCGTAACCGATGATTTGGGCGCGTATCCCGTGGGAGAGAGCCAGATTTACCCGTTAGCCTATTTGGATGGCTCCGTGCTCTATTATATCAACGGCGTTCTGCAGGCCTCGCCTGCTCCCGTGGCGACTCAGCCCCTGACCTTTACCGGGATCACTGTGCCCGCCGGCGGCAACGCCACCTTGGTGTATGATACGGCCCTCACCGGCTTTGCACCTCTTGACGCGGCCGGTCAGATCACCAACCGTGTAGACGTAACCGGCGCAGGCCTTACGGCTCCCGTGACCGACACCGCCACCGTAACGGCGGTAGCCGGCGCGGAGCTGACCATCACCAAGGCGCTGAATCCTACCGTCGTTCCGGAAAACGGCGTGATCACCTATACCTTCACCATCCAGAACTACGGCAACGCCGATGCGGTGGCAACTGATGACGTGTCCGTCACCGATACCTTCGATCCGATCCTCGAGAACATCACCGTAACCTACGAGGGCGTGGCCTGGACGGAGGGCACGGAGTACACCTATGACGAGACCACCGGCGTATTCACCACCGTTCCCAGTCAGATTACCGTTCCCGCCGCAACCTACACCCAGAGCGAGACCGGCGAGTGGATCGTAACCCCCGGCACCGTTACCCTCACCGTAACCGGCACGGTTTAACGCGTCCCACGTGCGCGGATGCGCTCGATAGGATCGATGTCCTTGTGAGTGCGTGCCGTATGAAAAGGGAAAACAGCCGATATGGAGCTATTTCCGTATCGGCTGTTTTTTTGTTGTATTCCCACATTGGGCGGCGAGCAGGTGTGCAATTTCAAGAGGAACAAAAAGCCTCCCTTGTGTAAAGGGGGGCAGCTCGCGCAGGCGCGGCGGAAGAATCAAAAACACTCTTGCGACGGGGAGCGGAATATGATACAATAAAGACAAATAAACCATCGGAGGTATCGGATATGGAAATAAAATTGGGAGATCTTGTTTTTCGTTCGGAGACGAAGTGCGCCTTGAAGGCCGAAACGCTTTGCACGATGCGTGAGGGCGAGGTCAGCGAATATCGCTTGCGTCTTGTGTTCCCCGAGGCAGTAATGCCCACTGCGTACCGACTGATTTGGGAAGAGCCCCAGATCGACGAGCTTGGCTTCTGGCCGCCCTCGTCCGGACATTGGCCCAACCTGCGTCCCGATTGGTCCATGAGCAGTGCGCATAGCCGCACGGCCAGCGGAATGCCCTTGGCCTGCATTTACAATAAGCAGAACGTCAACCGTTTGACGGTTGCCCTGTCCGACCCGGCCAACCCCACGGTTCTTTCGGCCGGCGTGGTGGAGGAGACGGGAAGCCTGCGCCTGTGCGTGGAGCTGTTTGCCCAGTCCTGCGCCCCCATGGAATCCTATGAGATCACGATCCGCATGGACCGCCGCCCCGTGCCCTTCTACGATGCGGTTGTTTCCGTTCGCGATTGGTGGCGGTCCATCGGCTATCAGGAGACCTACGTGCCCGATGCGGCCAAAATGCCCGTGTATTCCACATGGTACAGCTTCCATCAGTATACGTATCCCGAGGAGATCATTGCCGAGTGCACCGTGGCAAAAGCCATGGGCATGGATACCGTGATCGTGGACGACGGCTGGCAGACGGACGATAATTCCCGCGGATACGCCTTCTGCGGCGACTGGCGGATCTGCGGCACGAAGATCCCCTCCATGAAGGACTTTGTGGATCGGATCCATGCTCTTGGTATAAAGTTTATGATCTGGTTCTCCGTGCCATTCGTTGGCTTTGAGAGCGAGAATTATGAGCGGTTCAAGGGTAAATATTTGTTCTCCCGTTCTTGGTCCCGCGCATCCATTCTTGACCCCCGTTTCCCCGAGGTGAGAGAATTCCTTGTGGATACCTACTGCTCCTACGTGGAGGAGTACGGCTGGGACGGACTTAAATTGGACTTCATCGACAGCTTCCGTCTGGCCGAGGAAAGCCCCGTGGATTATGAGCATATGGATACGGCTTCCGTGGAGGAGGCGGTAGAAAAGCTCCTTGCGGAGGCCACGGCACGGCTGAAAGCCATCAACCCTGAATTTATGATCGAGTTCCGCGAGAGCTACGTGGGCCCCATCGTTGCAAGATACGGAACTATGTTCCGCGTAACGGACTGCCCCAACGACCCCTTTGTGAACCGTGTGGATTCAGTTGCCCTTCGCCTGACCTCCGGTAGCATCGCCGTCCACAGCGATATGATCATGTGGAACGACAACGAAAAGAACGAGGCGGTGCTGTATCAGCTGCTGGCGTCGCTCTTCACCGTTCCCCAGATCTCCGTTCGCTTCGGTAGGATCACCGAGGATCATAAGAAGATCCTTTCGAACTTCCTTTCCTTCTGGCGCGCTCATCGGGATACCCTTGTAAACGGTAAGATCGAAGCAACCGACGCAGAGGCCAACTACTCTTCCGTTACTGCGCGGGGCAAGGGCGAGAGCATCACCGTGCTTCACCAAAGCATCGTCGCCCCCGTTGGCGATGGGGTAACGTACCTCTTTAACGCCACGGGCAAGGATTGCATTTACGTAGAGACGGAAAACGGTAGCCTTTGCGAGCTGTATGACCTGCTTGGCAACAAATATCGGGAGATCGCCCTCCCCAAAGGCCTGTCCAAGATCAATTTGATGAATTGCGGCATGGCGAAGATTCACTAAAGCATCATTCAAAGCCTCGGCTGGGAGCACCTTGCCGAGGCTTTCTTTTCTTTCAAAATAATTAACCTGCGGTTAAGCCGCAGTTGCCTACGCGCCGCTTGTAAATTCGCGCGGGCGTGGTACAATAGAATCGGAAACGGGCCCGTTTACCTCACTCAAAAGGAGATTCTGAATGGAACTGAACATTGGTATGAACATTAAGCGTCTGCGCCTGGCCAAAGGGATGACGCAGGAGCAGCTTGCGGAGCTTTTAACGATCTCAACGGCGGCGGTTAGTAAATGGGAGGCCCGAAATACCTATCCCGATATTACGATGCTGTTTCCCCTTGCGGAAATTTTCGGCGTGACGGTGGACGAGCTGTTGGGATACGACGAGGCTAAGGCCAAGGCGGATATCGACAAAATTCTTGCCCGATACCAGCAGCTGTACGTGGAGGGGCGTTTTGACGAGGGCAGGGAACTGATTGCCGGCGCACGAAAGAAATACCCTCACGATTACCGCATCATGAACAAGTATATGTGGGATCGGGCGGGTGGAAGCGCGGGAAACGATGCCGAAACTCTGCTTACGCACAGAGAGGAGCTCTCCCAGATCTGCGATTGCATTTTGGAGGGCTGTACCAGGGACGATTTGCGGGCGGAGGCGATCCATATGAAGGCCAAGCTCCTGCACGCCGCCGGCGATACGGAGGCGGCGCTTGCCATCCTTTCCACGCTCCCTGCATGGCATGCGCCCATCGTCAAGGAGAAGCTGTTCGGCCGAGATACGGCGGAGTACCGTTATTGGAACAAGCGAAACTGTTATGGCCTTCTGGATGCGATGTCGGTTAAGCTGGCAAGGATCCTGCGGTTTGATCCTACTCTTACCGTGGCGGAAAAGATTGCACGGCTGGAGCCCATGGCCGAGGCCTTGGGAGAGCTGAGCTTGCGGGAGGATCTTGCATGCTTCTGCATTGGCGAGGAGTCCGTCTACGCTATTTTGGCGGGCATGCTTACGGCGGATAACGCACCCATTGGAGACGTGATCCGCCTTAGAGAAAAGCAGCTTGCCGCCATGAAGCGCATGATGGCCTTGGCCAAAACGGATGACGTCCTCAGAGAGCAGATCCAAGCGACCTACAAGACGGAGGATCTGGTTGCATGGCAAGTGAATCGCCTGTTGCACTCCCCTCATCCCCAGTTTGCCAAGCTCCGGGAGAACCCGGAATATCGGACCATGCTCCATAACTGGGCGAAATAAACAAAACGACCTATGATTGCGATCATAGGTCGTCTTTTTGATCGTTTTGCTGTGCCGAACCTCTGCCAGGAGAACTGTCAATGAAGAAAACAATCCCTCCGGCAACCGACAAGCGGCTGCCACCTTCCTTTGCACAAGAGGGCTAAGGAGCGTTGCTACCTTTGAGGCAGTAGAGCAATACGGCAAGCACCCTCGGGGGCATTTCACAAGCTACTGGCACAACCAGTGACTATGATTTTTGCTTTGGTGCACCGTCCTCCGAGGCTCCCTCTGACGAGGGAGCTGTCACCGAAGGTGACTGAGGGAGAGAATTTTTAACGATCCGATCAATATATTCACATACACCGTGGAATCTTCGGTCAACATCTAGATTGCTAATTCTTATTACTGTTAAGTTCATGGATTGTAAGTCATTTGTTCGCAGCTCGTCTTTTATCTCCTGCTCCGGTGCGCAGTGCCCGCTGCCATCAAGCTCGAGGATTAATCTCGCTTTCGCGCAGTAAAAGTCTGCGATATAATTGCCGATTGCTTTTTGCCTTTGAAAGCGCACCGGATAGTTACGCAAAAACCCATGCCATAGCTTCCGTTCCCAAGGAGTCATGTTTTTTCTCAACATTTTTGCCAGAGGAATATTTTCTCTGTTGTACTCTTTCATCCTCTCTCCCTCCGTCAAAAATCAAAGATTTTTGCCACCTCCCTCGTCAGAGGGAGGCATAGCGGCGGTGTGAACTTGCGCCTTACGTGCTGTGGTAACAGCGTGGCCTTTACTCGTTGAACATTTGGAATTGGTCGATATCATTTACGCTAACTTCCTTGTACCAATTCAATAAATCAGTATACGTCCCTCTAAAATGATAACTGGTACCCCTTTTATTTTCGCTCACGATTGAGAGCCCCAATTTGCCGAGAATACCGATTGATTTTATGTTTTCTTTCCTGGCATATGCTTCAACAACGTCAACATTCTCTTGGATGTTATCAAGAACGAATCCATAAAAACGCTCGAAAATATTATATTTTCCTTGAAACGATTTTTTAATCTGTATTTCTCCCATGAAAAATACATTATTTTGAACTGTGTATTGAAAATATCCTACAATTTCGTGCGTTTCTCTTTGAATGCCGATAATCATACGTTCATTCTTGTTTTTCAGTGTTTCTTTGTTCGCATCAAGCCAACACAAATAATCATTCTTGCGATCATTTCCGGTGGGTGCAATCTGATTCATATTATCATATAGAATTGAAAATAGGAGATCCGCGTATTGCCCGAACTCATCCTGCCTTAGAAAATGAAAATCAATCATAGTATTCTCCGTTAATTTTGGACTTGGTGAACGGCTGCTTATATTCTATCATATGGGAGCCATAAAAACAAGAACAGTCCCGGCAGAGAACATACCGCCGGGACTGAAAATGCTTTATATAAGAATTAAACGCAGCCCTGCGCCTTCATAGCCTCGGCAACCTTGATGAAGCCTTCTGTTCTACTGTAAGCGATGCTCGTCCCATAATTGATCCAAAGCCTCGTATACCTTGGTCAGAAGCTCTTCGTCATCGGTCACGCGGTGGCCGAGCTCCAATAAATCAACGGCTAATTCACGGGGAATAAGACCGATGGGATATTCCTCCCACGTCAAGGCGATGGATCGCAGTATCAAAATGATATCTTGCAGAGTATGATTTCCCTCATAAGAAGATAAATTGAACGCATTCAAGCATAGATAGGATAAGTGTTTTGCGTCTTGCACCCATATCATATACTCGGACTCGTCTTCCGGACAAGCGGTAGTCAAATGAGAAACAAGTGAGGAGAAATGATCTTGAAAGGATTTATCGGCTTGCTGTCGCAAAAAATCATACTGAGTATTTTTGCGGTAAAGCATAATACCTAAAACCACATTGAGAATGAGTGATAGGCAAATAATAGCGGATAGTACTTTTTTCTTATTCATGAATTTCCCCTTTCTTTTATTTGTTCTATACGGAGCCGCGATTGGCTTCTTCAACTATAGAATACCAAAAAATCAAATGGGAGTCAATGATTGAAAAAATTTGTTTTTACTTTTGTACAATTGCATATTTTATGGATGATATTTGTCAAAAAGAAGGTTCTGATGTGCGTTTCGGGTGCTATCCTTCTTAGGAAGAATAGCACCCGATGTGTTTTAATATTATACGCAACCCTGCGCCTTCATAGCCTCGGCAACCTTGATGAAGCCTGCGATGTTCGCGCCGGCAACCAGGTCGTCGCCAAGACCGTAGTCGTTGGCAGCCTTTACGGAGTTTGCAAAGATGTTCTTCATGATCATCTTCAGCTTCTCGTCAACCTCTTCTGCGGTCCAGCTGTAACGCATGGAGTTCTGGCTCATCTCAAGGCCGGATACGGAAACGCCGCCGGCGTTAACTGCCTTGGAGGGAGCAACGATTACGCTATTGGCCTTCAGGTATGCAACGGCCTCATTGGTGGTGGGCATGTTGGAAACCTCAACGTAGTACTTTACGCCGTTTGCAACGATCTTCTCAGCCTCAGCCATGCCAACCTCGTTCTGGGTCGCGCAAGGCATAACCACGTCAACCTTAACGCCCCAAGGCTTTTCGCCTTTGAAGAAGGGAACGCCGAATTTGTCAGCGTAGTCCTCTACGCGGTTGCGGCAGGAAGCACGCATTTCAAGCATGTAGTTGATCTTTTCCTCGGTAGCAACACCGTCTGCATCGTAGATGTATCCGTCGGGACCGGAGATGGTAACAACCTTACCGCCAAGCTCATGGATCTTCTTAACGGCACCCCAAGCTACGTTACCGAAGCCGGAGATGGCAAAGGTCTTGCCCTTGATGTCGTCCTTGAAGTGCTTGAGCATTTCAACGGTGTAGTAAACGGCACCGTAGCCGGTAGCTTCGGGACGGATGAGAGAACCGCCGTAGGGGATACCCTTACCGGTCAGCACGCCGGTAAACTCGTTCTTGAGTCTCTTGTACTGGCCGAACAGGTAACCAATCTCACGTGCGCCAACGCCAATGTCGCCGGCAGGAACGTCGGTGTCCGCACCGATGTGGCGGAACAGCTCAGTCATAAAGCTCTGGCAGAAGCGCATAACCTCAGCGTCGGACTTGCCCTGGGGGTCAAAGTCAGAGCCGCCCTTGCCGCCGCCCATGGGAAGGCTGGTGAGGGAGTTCTTGAAGGTCTGCTCAAAGCCAAGGAACTTCATGATGGAGGCGTTAACGGAGGGATGGAAACGAAGGCCTCCCTTGTAAGGACCGATGGCGGAGTTAAACTGAATGCGGAAGCCGCGGTTTACCTGGGTCTTGCCCTGGTCGTCTACCCACGGTACACGGAAGATGATCTGGCGCTCGGGCTCAACCATGCGCTCAACAACGCCGGCGGCAACCAGGTCGGGGCGGCGCTCGATTACGGGCTCGATGGTCTCAAGCACCTCGGTAACGGTCTGAATGAACTCAGGCTCGCCGGGATTTCTCTTGGCAACGGTTTCGAGTACGCTCTGCAAATATGCGTTTTTCATAATAAATAGCTCCTTTTTTTGACGTGGGAATCGGTGCAAGAAAGCGGCTTTCGTCACCGCCGAGGAGCAGAGGATCCACAGTCTTTTTAAATATACAATATTATATGCCCGTGAGCGAAATTTGTCAATAGTTTTTTTACCGTTTTAGCGTGGCAAAGTGATGTGCCGATGAGAAAAAACTTGACTTCACCATAAGAAAATGGTAAACTGAAAAAGGAAAGGGGGGAGAGTATGCCCATTCATAACAGCACAGTTTACAATAAGCGTGCCATGATGGCGTTTATCTTGTTTCAGGCGTTCAAGACCAGACGGATTCGTTTGGTCATTGCCGTTGTTCTTGGCGTGGTCGGCCTGTCGGTGTGTAGCTACGGTGTGTGGATGAGCGGTGCCAATTCCGGTTATACGGCACTGGGAGCCGTGCTTTTGTGTTTGCTTGTTTTGCTGGCCTTCCGTTGGTTCATCGGCCCGTATCTTGCCTATGGAAAAACGGTTCGTAGCTGGACAGTCACACTGAACTATGAATTTTACTCCCGCGATTTTGTGGCACGTTCGCCGCGTGTGGATGCCAAGCGTGACTCCGGCCTCCGCTATTCGGCTCTGGAATCGGTGCACGAGCGGAAGAATTACATCTACCTCTACGCCAACCCCACCAACGCCTTTATCGTGGACAAGTCCGCCTTTGGGGCAGGGGAGCTTGACAAATTCAAGTCGCTTCTCCGCCATGAGGTGGACGACAATCGACTTCATTTAAAAAAGTAAGGACCGCGGCGGCCAGATGCATGGCCGCCCTTTCCGTAAGAAGGGAGCATCCCTATGCGCATTTGCGTGGACCTTCATACCCACTCTCATTTTTCCCTTGACGCAAAATACTCTCCGGAGGAAATGGCGCGGGGGGCGGCGGAGCGGGGAATTGACGCCATTGCCATCTGTGACCACAACGCGTGGGATATTTTCGCGGCCATGCCGGTGAATTCCCCGGCGCTGATTTTGCCGGCGGTGGAGTATTCCACCACCTCCGGCCACATCGTAGGCCTGTTTATGGAGTCTCCGCCCACCCTGACCTACGCGAAGGGGCATTATTATGACCCTTCCAAGGTGGTGGAGGCCATCCACCAAAAGGGCGGCCTTGCCATTGCCGCTCATCCGTTCCCCCGGGAGGAGGAGCGGGAGATGGGTATGCACCGCATCGCCCTTTGCGACGGCGTGGAGGTGTTTAACGCCCGCGCCATGGCCACATGGGAGGAATCGCTCCGGGAGGCGCTGGGGCAGGCCGACGGCAAATTCCGCACGGCGGGCAGCGATTCCCATAGCCCCGGTGAGCTGGGCGGTGCCCGGCTGTATCTTACGGTGGAGGAGTGCTCTCCTGCCGCCATCCGAGAGGCTCTGCTGCGTGACGACGGTGTGATCACCGGATACCCCGGATCCATGGTCGCCAAGGCTCGCGCCGACTATAAAAAAGCCAAAACCACCTCGAAAAAGCTCCGTGCCCGATGCAAGATCGCGGCTCATTGGCTGTGGGATCGCTTCCGACGATCTGCCATGAATACCAGGTACACCGTGGAGCTGAAAACCAATACGGTAACGAAAGAAAACAAACGGAGAGATCTATGTCGCTGATCGTAAAAATAGGCAAGAAAGTAAAACGAATGCTCTTCGGCGAGGAGAGCCGCATTCCGGATCGGGATTACGTCAGCCTTGTGCGGCGGATCGATCGGGTAGCCGTGGAGGAAAAGGTCTGTGCCATGACCTTTGACGACGGCCCCTGCGCCCTGCCACCAAGCCCCAACACGGGCAAGCACGCTTCCTTGACGGAGGCCATTCTGTCCGCTTTGACATCGTACGGCGCTACCGCTACCTTTGATATCATTGGGGACACCTCGGAAAACTATCCCGACGTGGCCGGCGAGGCCGGACGCGCCGATTGGGGCGGCGTCGCCTACGATCATTATCCTTACCTGAATGAGGACGCCATGGGCGGCGCCGTTCATCAGCCGGAGCTGGTAAAAAAGATGCTGGAGGCCGGGTGCGAGCTGTCCAACCACGCCTACCGCCACGTGCTGTTCGGCCGCAAAAGCTTCGTCTACGGCAAGCGCCATACGTGGCATACCGCCGAGGAGGTTTTATTGGATGCCGAGCGGCTCCACAGATATACTAAGGATACCTTTGATGTTACCTTAAAGCTGGCGCGTCCGCCCCACTACGTGGATCGGATCGGCAAGCTTCTCACCTCCTACGACGTATACGAGCGCATGGGCTACCAGTACATGGGTGCCTCCTTTGACGGCGCCGGTTGGTTGCCCTTGGATACCTATGCGGCGGAGGTTTCTGCTATGACCGTTCCCATTGCGGCGGCTCTGGCAGAGGACAAAAATGCCCTCTGCGGCCAGATCATCTTCGGCAAGGACGGCTACAATATGGCCTTCCGCTCCCCGGTGGCGGATGCGCTGCCCAAGCAGCTGAAGCTCCTGACGGAGGCCGGCTATCGGGTGGTTACCGTCTCGGAGCTGATGAGCCTTGGCCAGTTCTCGGACGTAAGCCGATCCCATCCCCTCTACGCCGATGCGGAGGCTCTGCTCTGCGCCGGCCGACCTGTGGCTTATCGGGATAACACCCTCCGTCCGGAGGCGGCGGTCACCGTTGGAGAAATGTTCTATATGCTCTCCACACCGGAGAATTGGGAAGAGCGCTATCAAGCCCTGAGCCGCGGGGAAAATACGCGGGTGTGGGGCGGCTGTCGCCTGTCCCATCCCTACGGTGCCGGCGCGCTGTATGCCGCCGAGCACGGCATCCCGTCCACGTCCGTTGGCCGTCCGCTGACGGTGGAGCTCGCGAACCGCTTGCTTCCCCTGTGTGGTATCCATATGCCTATGGATGGCACCGGCCCCGTCACTCGTGCCGCTTGGATCCATTTCCTTGCCGCGTGCGACCGGAATAAAGGATAATGCTATACAACCTGCTATCAAAAAAGTCATTCCCAATGGGCAAACGTACCCGCCGGGAATGACTTTTTTGTTGCTTATTCGTTGGCCTTTAAAACGTCGGCAAGGAAGGGAGCCAACGCTTCCGCCCAAAGCCGGTGGCCTTCGCCGTTCGGGTGGGAGCCGTACCTTGAAAGGTGGGCGTTCGGCTCTTCCTGCCCGAGAATGGGCACCACGTCAAATACGCCGTCGCACAGGGGGGCAAGCTCCTCCTTGATGTAGCGGTTGACCTCTCGCCAAAGGATGGCGTGTGCCTCCCCGTAATCAAAGGGCGGCACGGTCTGCATTACCACCGTCTGCCCGTTTGCCTTTAAGGTGGTCAGAATGGTTTTCAGATCCCGCTTGATCTGATCCACCGAGAAGCCCTGAAGCAGGTCGTTGACGCCGTAGCAGACGGTGATCAGATCCACCTGCCGTGCCTTGTAAAGCCACGCGCCGTCGGAGGCCGCATCGTTGGCACGGCCGTAGCCGAGACCCAGGTCCCAGTAGGAGTATTGGTCGCCTAAGAGTGCGGGCAGGCGGGCGGCGTAATGGGTGTAGGAGTTAGGCTCCGTGCCGCAGCCTTGGATAATGGAGTCACCGATAAAGCCCAGGCGCGTCGCAACCTGCCGGCGGCAACCGATCATGCCGGGCAGGGGCATGCGGCGATCCGGCCGCCATTCTCCGTCCGTCAGACGAAACACAGGAATCTGCGCCTCCTCGTGATAGGGAATTTCCCGTCCGCGGAAGGTCAGTTCAAGGCAAAGATAGCTATTTTTGGCAACTGTCAATTCAAATTCGTCGGTTGTATAAAACTCGCCGGGCATCACCGTCTTGGCCGTGCATCCGCCAAAGGTGATCGAACACAGAGGTTCGATGTTCGGCATCTGACTAATATTCGCGCTGTCGCAAAGCGCCACCCGGGCAGAGCGAATCTCCCACTGGTCGCACAGACGGTTTTTGTGGCTTTCGGCACCGTTTGCGTAGGTGCTGTCGATGATGTTCGAGAAAAGGAGGGAAAAGCCGTAGGTTCCCTCAACGTCGAGACGGTAAAAGACCCGACCGGTGTATTCCTTTTCCGGCGCTTCGGTCACGAAAAAGTGTTGATTTCCACTGCCTGCGGTGCTGGCGGAGGTGTAATGATCAAAAAATTGCATAAGAACTCCTTTCGCGTACGTGCTTTGGTATTATTGTAGCATATCCCCGAGGACGATACAAGAAAAAATGTGAAATTTCTCAAATCCGTTGATTTTTGGGAGTGGGTGTGTTATTCTAAACACAGAAAATCATTTGATCGCCCAAGCGAAAGGAGAACGATTATGCTTGCATTTGCAAAAGATAAGGCCCTGTGGGAAAAGATCCGCACCAGCCCCGATTACGAGCGCCATCGCCGGGAGGTTCTGGCAAAGTATGAGCAAGTTTGGCAAGTGCCTACGCCCACCCTCAGCTATTGGCAGGTGGTAGGCGACGAGGATAACGGCGACGTGGGCCACATCCTCTATAACCGCGGCTTCCAGCTCTACACCACCGCCATCCTTGCGCTGATTTACCCTGACAACGAGGAGTATTACCGCCGCTTGGTGGATACGCTTTGGACGTACTGTAACGAGTGTACGTGGGCCGTTGGTGATTTCCGCGACTATTACGGCGTCACCCGTCACGACTATTTCCCCGGCCTCATTGACATTGGCTCGGCTTCCCTTGGCATGACTCTGGCGGAGATCAAGTATCTTTTCAGCGACCGTCTGCCCAAGTTCTTGATCGACCGCCTGACGGCTGAGCTTCGCCGCCATATTATCGATCCTTATCTGAACAATCGCTACTTCTGGGAGTGGCACGATAACAACTGGACCTCCGTTTGCGCCGGCGGCGTAGGCGTGGTTCTGATGTATGAGGACCCCAAAACCTTCTACGCCATGAAGAGCCGTCTGGACGCCTCCATGAAGTGTTATCTTGACAGCTTTGCCGAGGATGGCGTTTGCGTGGAGGGAAGTGCGTATTGGGGCTTCGGCTTTGGCTTCTATGCCAACTACGCATGGATGCTCCGCGAGTTCACCGGGGGACGCATCAATTTGTTTGATAACCCCAAGGTCAAGGCCATTGCACAGTTTATGCAAAAGATCGTGCTGGACGATCATACGTTGGTCACCTTCAGCGACGTAAACCCTACCGAGGGCTACTGGATCGGCATGCCCCATATGCTGAAGGACGTGTACGGCGACGAGATGGAAAAGCTTCCGGCCGAAATTGCCACCATTACCGTATATCAGCACTTCTCCTTCATGCTCCGCTGTTTCATTTTCTATAAGCCGGAGTATAACGCCACGGAGCTGAACCGCAACGTGACTTACGTAATGAAGGATAAGGGCTGGCTCACCAAGCGCGCCCCCAAGTACAGCTTCGCGGCCAAGGGCGGCCACAACGGCGAGAGCCATAACCACATTGACGTGGGTAATTTCATCTTCGTACATAACGATAAGCAGATCATCTGCGACATGGGTGCCGGCAGCTATTCCAACGGCTACCACGGCAAAAACCGCTATAACCACTTTGCCCCCTCCGCCTATGCCCACAACCTGCCCATTTACGACGGCGTCGGCCAGAGCCCGATTATGCGGGAAGCCGTGATCATTGACTACGACGAGGCGGCCAACCGTGCCCATTGCGAATTTGCCCGTGCCTACGTCAACCCCAAGCTCAAGCAGCTGGATCGCTATTACGATTTCAAGGAAAACGGCGTTTGGATCACCGACACCCACGACTATGAGGGTGATGTGATCGTGGAGCGCTTCCTTACCGCCATCCCCCCCAAGGTTGTGGACGGAACGGTGCATATTGAGGACGTGGTGCTTACCGCCTCCGACGGCATTGTGCCCGAGATCAAGATCGAAAAGCATCATAACCACATCCAGCGTCCCGGATGGCCGGAATATACCGACGTTTACTGCATGGATTATACCTTACCGAAAGGAAAGCGTACCTTTACGCTTCAGGTGGAAGTACAATGAAATACGAAAGAATCTTTATTGACCCGTCCGACAACCGCACCTACATCGATGCCTTTGTCTCCTACAGCGGTCACACCCACGAGGCTATGCTGATCCTGCCCGGCGGCGGCTACGGCGGCGTTTGCGCCGACCGTGAGGGCGAGGACGTTGCCCTGGCCTACATGGCAAGAGGTCTGAATTGCTTCGTGCTCCAGTACCGCGTCGGCACTCCGGCGGATCGGTATCCCCGCCAGCTCATTGACGCTTGTCGTGCCCTCCGCTATCTTCGCACCCACGCGGCGGAATTCCATATCGATCCCCAGAAGATCTATTGCGTCGGCTTCTCCGCCGGCGGTCACCTGGCCGGCTCGCTTTGCACCATGTACGATCGCCCCGAGGTATGTGAGGCGCTTGGCACCTCTGCCGAGGATTGCCGTCCCAACGGCGCCGTGCTTTCGTACCCCGTCGTCAGCGCCTGTGTGCCTGCCACCCACGAGGGCTCCTTTGAGAACCTCCTTGGCAAGCGCTATGCCGAGCTGACCGACGCGGAGAGAGTTCGCTACTCCATTGAGCGTAACGTAACCGACCGCACCCCGCCCATGTTCCTCTGGCACACCGCCGAGGATGACGCCGTTCCCACCTACGGAACTCTGGCGCTGGCACAGACGCTGATCGAGCATAAGATCCCCGTCCGTCTCAATCTCTATCCCTACGGCCCCCACGGCATGGCTCTGGGAACCAAAATGTCCGCCGGCGGCTACGCTCCCTTTGTGGACGAGTTTGCCAACACCTGGGTGGACGATAGTCTGGCGTTCCTTCGCTCCGAGAAGGCTCAAAGCGCCGGAAAAGAATAAGCTGCAACAAAAAAGTCATTCCAAGAACTCTTGGAATGACTTTTTATTTTGATCTTTTATTTACCGCTTCTTGCCGGCAACCCGGTAAACGGTGTGGAATACGGGGGTCAGCACGACGTTCATGCCGATCTCAATGAGGAAGTTTACCATAGCCATGGCAATGAACACACCAAAGCCCGTTTTGTCCGATTTAGCAGCCTCCGCAATGGCGGATACGTGGGGCATGAAGAAGATCCAGCAGCCCAACAGAAATACACCGGTGTTCACGATGGGGCCGGTCAGCGCGGCCGCAATGGAGGCAACGGACTTGTTCCACTTGCAGAGCAGCTTGTTGACCAAGCCGGCGGCAAAGCCGCAGGCCATGCCCTTGCCAAGCACCGTGATGATCGTTCCGAATACGCTGAAGGGTAAGAACAGGTTGGCACCGCCGGTTACCAGAACCACGCCGCCAAAGACCAGACCCAGCCACGCACCGATGCCGGGGCCGCAAAGCACCGCACCGATTACAATGGGAATCAGTCCAATGGCCGTGGAGAAGGGGCCGAAGAAGGCGGTGTAGGTGGCCAGACACTGGAAGACAACCACCAGCGCCGTCATAAGGGAAGCCAGCACCAAGCGTTCCGTGGACATCCGTTTGCTTTTGTTTGTTTGCATAAAATGCTCCTTTACTGCCGTTCCGTCCAGACGGATACGGCGAAAAATGAAATGTATGTAATGCGCCGGGGTATGGGGCGTAAAATCCGGGAGACCCGGTATTTTCGCCGCACCGACGGAATTACCTTTTGTTTTTCTGATTTGCCTGATAAATAACCGCCAGCCCGCGAAGGGTCAGGTTGGGGATGTACCGGGTCTTTTCCGGCAGATAGGGCACCAGCCGCTCCCCAAAGCCACCGGTTAAAAGCACCGGCGTGTCGGAGGGAAAGTTCTTTGCCCGGATCAGCTCCCGGATCAGTCCTGTGACCGCCATGCATTGCCCGTGGATCACACCGGCGTTCATGGAGTCGGCGCTGTTGGTGCCAAGAAGAGGCACACGCTCCGCTGTCTGCACCCCGGGCAAAAGCTCCGTGCTGGCCAAGGCCTTCAGGCTCATACCAACGCCCGGCAGAATACAGCAGCCCAGATACGCCCGATCCTCGCTCACAACGGAGACGGTAGTGGCCGTACCAAAGTCCACCACAAAGGCGGGAGCGCCCACCATGTGAATAGCGGCGGCCGTGTTGGCGGCCAAGTCTGCACCCAGCTCTGAGGGATTGTCCACACGAATGGAGAATCCGGTTTTAATGCCGGGACCCACGGTCATGGGTGGGAAGTTCAGTAGCTTTTTTATGGCCGAGGCAATCACCTCGGTGGCTGAGGGCACTACGGAGCCGAGAATCGCTCCGCGAAAGTCCTCTGCCTCATAGCCGGCAAACTCGGTCAGGTTGCGCAGTAAAAGCGCATATTCGTCCGAGGTGCGGCGGGAATCCGTGCTGAGGGTGAAGGTGTGTACGGGTTCGTATCCACGGAAAAAGCCCACGTGGATGTTGGTGTTTCCAATGTCAACGGCAAAAAGCATAAGCACCTCCAAAAAAATTGCTCGGCTCGCGTCAGCTTATCGACGCACCGAAGGGGATCAGAGACAAGCTGGCCAGCTTGAAGCATTGCTTACCGAAGGGAATGCCCACAATGGTAATGCACCAGATCACGCCAACGACCAGATATCCCACGCACAGCTCAAGGCCGCCGAAGACCAGCCAGAGGATGTTTGCAATGGGATGCTTGCCGAAGTCGGTCTTGACCGTCTTGCCGAAGGGGAAGAGAACCAGCTTTGCCATCTTGAAGCACTGCTTGCCAAAGGGGATACCGATGATGGTAATGCACCAGAGGATGCCCAAAAGGAACCAGGCGATGGACGACAAAAGTCCGGTAAAGATAAACCAAAGTAAATTGCCGATCAGTTTCATAATGTCCTCCTTGGTTGATAAAATAAAGTTCTCCATGATCAGTGTAACAGATTTTTCTCTTTTTTGCAAGAGGAAACTTGCACTCTTGTATTCGGAGAAAAAATATGGTAAAATAGGGCATCCCAATCCAAAGGAGGATCCTATGAAGGAACGAACGAAAAAGAGACTGAAAACGACAGCTTTTGTTTTTGCCATCCTGTTTTGTGTATACTTTGCCATTGCCCTGTGGCCCCGTCCCCACAACTACGTGCTGGACAACCCCATGATGAAGGACGGAGAGCTGCCCATTCTCATCGCCCACGGCGGCGGAAACCGGGAGTTCCCCGACAATACGCTGGAGGCCTTTTATAACGCCTATAGCGTGGATCCCCGCGTGATGATGGAAACGGACGTGAGCATCACCAAGGATGGTGTGATCATCCTTTCCCACGACACCACCCTCGACCGCAAAACCAACGTAACCGGTGCGATCGCCGATTGGAACTATTCCGACCTGATGGCACAGCGTGTGGATTTCGGCTACACCAACCCCACGAAAGACGATCAGCTCAGCGGCGAGCGCAAGCATTTCACCGATGACAACGGAGTAGCAAGGTATCCCACCGACGTGGACTATCCGGCGGGCGTGACCCCTCGTGACGAGACGGTGTTTCTTGCCACCACCCTTGAGGATCTGCTGATCGCCTTCCCGAATAACCGGATCAACGTGGAGATCAAGCAGTCCGGTGAGCTGGGTATCCGCGCCTTTGCGGAGGTGGTACGGCTCCTTGAGAAGTACGACGCCTTTGATCGGGTGGTTCTGGCCAGCTTTCATAACGAAATTTACGATACCTTCAAGCAGTGGCAGGCCGATGGCAAGGTGCCTGAGGAATTTATGTACTCCCCCGGCATTGCCGGTGCGGCTACCTTCTACGCCTTGCAGCTTGTGGGGCTGGACGTATTCTTCGGGGACGGCATGTGCGTGTTCCAGCTTCCCATGGAGGAGTACGGCATTGATCTTGCCACCAGAACCATGGTTCGCAGTGCCCACAAGCACAATCTGGCGGTGCACTACTGGACGGTCAACGATCCGGAGGATATGCGCGAGCTGATCGGTATCGGTGCGGACGGCATTATGACCGACTACCCCCACCGCTTAAAAGAGGTTTACGATTCTTATAGCAAATAAGGAGGACTTTATGGGAAATTCGATTATCAAAAACATGGGCTTCCACCACGTGGCCCTCAAGTGCAAGGACATGGAAAAGAGCCTTGCCATGTATTCTGCTCTCGGCCTGACCGAGGTGGCTCGCTGGGGCGAGGGCGCCGGTGAAATCGTTATGATGGATATGGGCAACGGCGCCATCATTGAGTTCTTTGCCAACGGCTCCGATGAATTCAGCGAAAAGGGCAAGTGGGAGCACTTTGCCGTTTCAGTGGATAACGTGGCTGAGGCCTATCAGGTTGCGCTGGACGCCGGATTCACCTCCGTTTCCGCTCCCAACGCCTTCACTCTCCCCGCGAAGCCCGCTCCCATGCCCATCGAGGGCGCTTTCGTCAAGGGCCCCGACGGCGAGGTGCTGGAGTTCTTCAAAAAGCTCGGCTAAAAGAAAAAGACAAAAATCCCCCTCCCGACCAAAGGGTCGGAGAGGGGGACTTTTTTGTGCCGAGGGGCATTACGGAACGTCGTCGGGGGTGATTTCATACCGCACAAAGGCCAGATGGCGGCTGTCGGGCATCCAGGAGTTGACGTTTAAGGTGCCTTGACCGCCGAAGAGGCGGAGGGCGGTGCGGTCGCAGGAGCCGTCGGCATTCATCAGTCGGAGCTCCACCCATTTGTCCGCCGGATGATCTCCGGGGGCAACCTCCTGCCCGTCGTAGGATACGTAGGCAACGGTGGAATTGTCCGGCGAAATGTGAGGGAACCAGTTGTTCCGCCCGTTGTCCGTCAGCCGGCATACGTTGCCTCCGTTGGGATCCATGGCGTAGCAATCCATGTGACCTGACCGCACGGAGCAGAAGTAGATCCGCTTCCCGTTGGGCGCATACTCCGGCCCGTCGTCAAGGCCGGGGGCAAAGGTCAGCCGCCGTTCCTCGCCGCCCTCGGCGGAAATGGCGTAGACGTCAAATTCACCTGCCCGGGAGGCACAGTAGACCAGCGTACTGCCATCCGGGCTCCAGCCGTGCAGATAGCTGAAGGGCAGGGGAGTGATCTGCCGCGGCGGTGCACTTCCGTCCAAAGGAAGAATGTAAATGCGGGAGCAGTAGTCCTCCTCCGCATCGTGGGAAACCGCCAAGTATTCGCCGTCGGGCGAGAGCACGTGGTCGTTGTTGCATCGGGTGCAAAATCCGGTATCGATCCGCTCGGTCACGCCCGTTGTCAGGTTGTGCCGATAGATCGCGCCGCCTCCGTTATAAAACATTTCCTCCGCTCCGCGGAAGAAGGGCGCCTCAAACCGCCCCTCCAGTCGGAGCAGCTCCTTGGTTTCTCCGGTTTTGGTGTCGAGACACTCAATTATGCTTACGATCATGAATGAAACCCCGCCTTTCCTTATTTTCTTCATGGTAGCATACCCGCCGCCGTTTGTCAATCGCGCGGATTTGACAAAACCGCCGATTTGTGGTACACTAATGAGGAATCAACGTTAGAGGAGGTCTTTTATGCTGAAACCCATGCTGATCGGAATTGCCGGAGGCACCGGTTCGGGAAAATCCACCTTTGCGGAGGGACTGCGCGCCCTCTTCCCGGACAAGATCTCCATCGTTTCCTTTGATAACTACTACCGCCCCCAGGATCACATGACCATGGAGCAGCGGCAGAAGACCAACTATGATTGCCCCGATGCGCTGGATACGGATCTTTTGATCAACCATCTGCGTGCCCTTCGGGCCGGCGAGCCTGTCCGCGTGCCCAAATACGATTTCCGCATCCATACCCGCTCGGGCGAGGATACGCTGCTGACCCCCACCCCCGTTATCCTGGTGGATGGTATTCTCGCCTTCCATGACGAGCGCCTGCGGGAGATGTTTGATATCAAGATCTACGTGGACGCCGATGCGGACGAGCGTATTTTGCGCCGCTTGCGCCGGGACGTAACCGAGCGCGGACGGGATATTGACGGCGTGATCGCCCAGTACGTGGGCACGGTCAAGATCATGCACGGCATTTACGTGGAGCCCACCAAAAAGTACGCGGACCTTATTGTCAACGGCGGCCGCAATAAGACGGCTCTGGACGTGGTAGCCGCCCGAATCGTGAAAAAAATCGAACAAAACGAGGAATAACCTCACGCCCCCGACGGAAATCCGCCGGGGGATATTTATTTTTTCAAATTCCCTTGACAATTGGGAATCAAAGTGATATATTCGTTTGGTATGCCGTTTTTCGGCAAATTTTTTTGTAATAAGGAAGGCTTTATTATGCCCACTACTGCGCCTATTTTGCTTAGTCTTTCCGTTGCACTCCTGGCGGGACTTCTTCTCTCCCGTCTGGCTAAAAAAGTACAGCTTCCTGCCGTTACCGCTTATCTGGTAGCCGGCGTTCTCATCGGTCCGTTCCTTCTGGGCAGCCTTAACGTGCCCGGCCTTGGCATCGCTCACGAGCAGCTGGACGGCTTCGGTATTATTTGCGACGTAGCCCTCGGCTTTATCGCCTTTTCCATGGGTAACGAGTTCCGCCTCGCCCAGCTGAAGGCCATCGGTAAGCAGGCTACTGTAATCGGTATCTTCCAGGCCGTGTTTACAACCGTTGTGGTAGACGCTGTTCTGATTGGTCTTCACTTCCTCATGCCCCACACTCTGTCTCTTCCCGCTGCCATCGTGCTTGGCGCCGTTGCTACCGCAACCGCTCCTGCCGCCACCCTGATGGTTGTTCGCCAGTATAAGGCCAAGGGCCCCTTGACTGACATTTTGCTCCCCGTTGTTGCACTGGATGACGCGGTCGGTCTTGTGGTATTCGCCGTTTCCTTCGGTGTGGCAAAATCCATCGGCTCCGGCCCTGTGGACGTGCTGTCCGTTGTGCTTGAGCCCCTTGTTGAGGTTGTATTCTCTCTGGTGCTTGGCTTTATCATGGGTATGCTCTTCACCCTTTGCGAGCGGTTCTTCCATTCCCGCTCCA
>JAGARU010000056.1 GCA_017622085.1 Clostridia bacterium
ACAATTCCGTAGGGAAAGAATCTTTTCGGCGGTCAATCCCTTCCGTCACGGCGATCGGATACGCCGTGCCACCTCCCCTTACTAAGGGGAGGCTCACGATAGCGCATCGTTCGTTTTGTGATGCGAATACCGTGCTTGAACACGGGTAGCAGGTAACCCCATGCATGACCGGCAGGTCAATAAAAAGGCGCACTTGTTCCCGAGCCAGGAGAAAGTGTTCATCCCCAGCCGGGAGAAAGGCCTTTTTCCCTCCCGTGCCCACGGCGGAAAAATTTTAAACTCTTTTTCGTGCGAGTTGACACGAAGCGATTTTTGTAGTACAATAGAAAGAAAAGAAAGTCTGCGCGAAAGGAATCTTTGCCATGATTTATACGAAGGAAAAAACCAAACGGATCTCCTTCCCTCTGGGAGGCATCGGCACGGGCTGCATCGGCCTTGCGGGGAACGGGGAGCTGAAGGATTGGGAGATCTTCAACCGCCCCAACAAAAACACCCGAAACGGGTATTCCCATTTTGCCATCAAGGCCACCGTGGGAGGCAAGAGCGTGCTCAAAGTTCTGCAGGGGGACACGGCGGAAAACCTCATGGGCCTTTCCTGCGCATCCAACGGCCATTACGGCTTCGGCTTCGGTCCGCACCAGAACACCATGGGGGGATATCCCCACTTTCGGGACGTGGCCTTCGACGGCACCTTCCCCTTGGCGAACCTCTCCTTTGCAGACCCCGATTTTCCCGCAACGGTGCGCCTTTGCGCCTTCAATCCCTTGATTCCCCATCAAGAGGACGATTCGAGCATCCCCGCCGCCTTCTTCGAATGGGAAATCGAAAACACCGCCGAGGAATCGGTGGAATACGCCCTGGCCTGCTCGGTCTGCAATCCCGCCCTTTCTTCCCAAAACCAAGGAATTTCGGAAGACCACGCGCGCGGCATCTTCTTTGAAACGGCGGACAAGAAGGACACCGAAATCGGATATTCGGACCTCTGCGTTTTGACCGATCACGAAGACGCCTGCGTGCAAGAATCCTGGTACCGCGGTTGGTGGCAGGACGGACCGACCACCTATTGGAAGGATCTGTCCGAGCGAACCCGAATCCCCGAACGCCACTATACCACCCCCGGAAAGCAGGATCACGGCACCGTGGCGGCTTACGTCACCGTTCCCGGGGGACGACGGGCGAAGATCCGCTTCGTCCTCGCCTGGAACGTCCCCGTCAACGCCTGCTATTGGTCTCCCTGCCGGGACGAAGAAGGGAAGGAAATCACCTGGAAAAACCACTACGCAACCCGATTCAAGACCTCCCGGGACAGCGCAAAATACGCCCTTTCCGCCTTTGACCGTCTGTTGACCGAGACGAAACGCTTTTCGGACACCCTGCAGGAAAGCACCCTGCCCGAAACGGTGAAGGATGCGGTATCCGCCAATCTTTCCGTGCTGAAAACCCCCACCGCCCTTCGTCTGGAGGACGGCTCCTTCTGGGGATGGGAGGGATGCAGCGAAACCCGAGGCTCCTGCCACGGCACCTGCCAGCACGTGTGGAATTACGCCTACGCCATGCCCTATCTCTTCCCCCGTCTGGAGCGCTCCATTCGGGAGAACACCCTCCAATACGCACTGCTCCCCTCGGGGGCCTCGAATTTCCGCGTCCCCCTGCCTTTGGGACGGGATTTGGGTAATTTCCGCGCCTGCGTGGACGGGCAGATGGGCGAGGTGATCAAGGCCTATCGGGAATGGAAATTCTCGGGCGATACGGATTGGCTGAAACGAAACGCCGATGGCATTTTCCGTATGCTGGAATACGCTTGGTCCCCCGAAAATCCCGACGCGTGGGATGCGGATCGGGACGGGGTGCTGGAAGGCCGCCAGCATCACACCCTGGACATGGAGCTCTTCGGCCCCTCTTCCTGGCTGGAAGGGTTTTATCTGCTGGCTCTCGACTGCGGCGCCAAGATGGCCGAGGCTCTGGGAGATTCTGCCCGCGCCGCCGAATATGGGGCACTTTATGAAAAGGGCAAACGATGGATGAACGAAAATCTGTTCAACGGTTCCTATTACGATCACAAAGTGGATCTGTCCGACCGATCGGTGTTGGAACGGTTCGACGCCGTCGGGACCTATTGGAACGAGGAAGCGGAACAGATCAAATATCAGGTGGCCGAGGGGTGCATCATCGATCAGATGCTGGCCGACTGGCACGCCGCCCTCATCGGAGCAAAGCCCGTTTTCGACGAAGCGCAGAAGAAAATTGCCCTGAAAAATCTCTATCAAAACAATTTCAAATCCTCCATGCGGGAGGTCACGAATATGTGGCGCCTCTTCGCCCTGGGAGACGAAGGGGGAACGGTGATCTGCTCCTATCCCGACGGGGCAAAGGTGCCCGCGATTCCAATCCCCTACTGCGAAGAAACCATGACCGGATTTGAATACGCCTTCGCGGGGCTTCTGATCGCCGAAGGATATTTCGAAGAAGGGGAGAGGGTGGTCAAAGCCATTCGGGACCGCTACGACGGGGAAAAGCGAAATCCCTGGAATGAAATCGAATGCGGCAGCAACTACGCCCGCTCCATGGCCTCCTTCGCCCTGCTGCCCCTCTACAGCGGATTTTCCTTTGACGCAACGGAGCACAGTCTGGGCTTTGCCCCCGCAGACCGAAAGGGCGCCTATTTGTTCAGCGTGGGCGAAAGCTGGGGCAAGGCGTCCTTCGGGACGAAGACCGCCACCCTTACGGTCCTCGGCAACCCCCTGCCCCTGTGCAAAATCGCCCTGCCCCTCGCAGATCAGATCCGCACCGTCACCGTGGACGGCAAGCCCGTCCCCTTCACCTGCAAGGAGGGCAAAATTCTCCTGGACAACGTCACCGTGCGAAAGGAGATCCTCTTCGCATAACCCTTTTCCAAAGCGGCAAAAAAGAAACGCTGTCAGGACGATTATTTCGAAAAAAGTTTCCCCTTGCCCCCTTGCGCCGCGGGGGGCTTTGTGGTATAATTAGACTGTAGAATTATGGATTTGCGCAATTTGCGTGGCGAAAGGACTGTTCGGATATGAAATTAGGTATTGTTGCTCAGCGGCCTATTTTCATAACTCCTTATAAATCCATAAAACCCCGATAAATCCTTGCGGCACAAGGACTTTCGGGATTCGGACAAAAATGTATCTTCACGTATCTCCATGCATCTCAATGCCAAAAAGGTGTACAAAAGGTGTATGGAAAAAGTGAAACAACCGAGAAAAATCCAATGCAACAATATCTAATGACAGCCCCGCCGTCGTACCCTATCGTACAGAGGCGGGGTTTGATCATCACATAATCCTGTGGTAGAATCAAAGCAAAAAGAATAATGTCGGTAGAAGATTTCTACACAAAACATCGTCAACATTATTCGTATTGTAAACACTTCAAAAATCAGCCTCGCACCAAAGGAGTTAGAAAATGAACATTCAACCTGATGATTATTTTAACAACGGGTCGATAGAAATGGCACGGTTTGGAACAAACACATTTCTTAAAAACAATATGACCGAGAGTCAGCATAAACGGTTAAGGAAAAAACTACAAAGAAAATACCCAAAAATCAAAAAGAGAATAGATCGGTATGTTTCTTCACTCAGAAAACAAGTTAGCAAATGCGATCCTATCGAGCTTCTGTCTTTTGCGTCAGACATGTTTCTTATGAGCAACCTTGGTATATCATCCGAAATAGAATCATCTCCAGAGGATATTTTTGCTTCCAGAATGACAGAGTATATCCAAAGCATAATAGTTTCGACGCCCATTAAGCATAAACCCTCAGATAAAGATCCCAGTTTTCGCTTTTTTCGAATTCAAAAGCAGCTCGTAGGTTTGCACAAACAGATACAGTATTTTTATTTTTGTTGGTCAGCTTGCTTTGACAAGCTATTCCCAAACTACACAGACGACTTAAAACACGTTGTTTTCAATTCACAACTTCTGTATTTAGTTAGAGGGCAACGTTATCAATTTCTGGAGTTTGAATATTACGACAGATTGCTTGCCGTCCATAACGAAATTTTTACCAGCACTTTCGGTATCTCATCAAGCGAAATTGTTGAAGGAATAAAAAAGCTTCAGCACGCACTGAGTCAAGGCAAAATAGATGCAATTTCAAGCTTGGGTGAGTTAATGGATAGCTATTTCGAAACCGGCGAAACAGACGTTGCCAAATTTAACGAGATGTATCCAGATGCAGGAAGAGAATTTGCAGAAAATTTCCTCGGTACACGACTGCGGAATGTAATTGACATTACTGGCTGGCCAGAAAAATTTGTAAATTCGCTGTCCTGGGAAGTAAATGAGTGCAAAGATTTCTTTGGCAAAAAAGAATTCTCCGGTTGGCCAATTGTTGATCTTCCAATCCAGAAACGTCCGTTCATAAAAATCGGCGATCAATACTATTGTTTTGATTACTACTCATTCATTGACAACTTCTATCGAGCTTTACAGAAAGCCGTTTCACGCGAGATCTCAAGTTATCGTTGGAGCGACTTCCAAAAAGAAGCAAGTGAGAATATGGTCGCAGATGTATTTTCACAAATCCTTCCCGGTTGTAGTACACTTCGTGATAATTACTACCCCATAAATAAGTCACTTAAAAAACTTGCTGAAAATGACTTACTTATTCGATACGAGAATATTCTTCTTATTGTTGAAGTCAAGGCCGGCTCATTTGTTTATACTGCTCCATTAACCGACTTTGATAACCATATTGTTTCCTATCAAAATCTTATTGAAAAAGCCGACAAACAGTGCAAAAGTACACATGATTATTTGTTGTCTTCTGACGAAGCAATAATATACAATCAAGATGCAAGCATCAAAACGAAAATCAACATGCGCGAAATCAAAGATATTTTCACAATTTCTGTTACCATCGACAATATCAATGATTATGCAGCGCGTGCAGAAAAACTGAAATTTCTGGAATTAAAAAGTAAGGCCATATGCATATCAATAGATGATCTTATGGTGTATAGAGAATTCTTTGAATCACCTTTGGTGTTCTTACATTTTCTTCAGCAACGGCGCCAAGCAACACAAGAAAGCAAACTAGCACTAAGCGATGAACTAGATCATCTTGGCATGTACATCAAACACAATATGTACTGTATTCAGTTGCAAGATTATCCCGACGATGCGCAAATCAGATTTCACGGTTATCGAGAAGAATTGGATAATTACTTTTGCAAGCTTTATCATCCACAGCTCTGCCCGCCAAAGCCCTCACTCAAGATACCCCCTCTGTTTTTGGAAATAATCAATTATCTTGAGAGAAGTGACTCTGAGGATAAAATCCAGGCATCAAATTACTTGTTAAATTTCTCAACAGATGCACGGGAACAACTCTGCAATTCAGTAGAATACGCATTGAAGAGACAACCTCAAATTAAGAATATGATATCTTTTGGTACTGCCGGTGATGGAAAATTAGATTTAAGATATACTAGTTTTGTAGAACAACCCGGAGTCCCTGCTTTTACAGAAGAGTACAAGCGGCAATATACCCTTTCCACACTACTTTGGAATGATGATCCCAATAGGATTATGCTTAATTTTCATTTTGATAGCAATGGGCGCTTTATCAGTTTTAAGTATACGCAATACACAATTTCAGATATTAAACAAACCGAACGTGAAAAGCTTTTGACTATAGGAAAAGAACGAGCGTCCTTGCGATTGCGTGCGTATCTTAAGCAACACAAACAAATTAACCCATCCGACATATGCCCTTGTGGTAGTGGGAAAGAATACGGCGAATGTTGCAAAAAACACCTAAATAAATAAGACCAAATCCCTGCGTTTGAATTCTCAAACACAGGGATTTGTTGTAACAACTGCTGTATTTTTTATACGTTTTCCCACCAATTATCTACGGGCCATTTTGTTACACATGTTAATAATTTTGCAACTGCATCTGTACGCAGAAAAATTTCACTGTTTGCATTTGTACCATATGATTGAATTACGAAATTCTTCGCCTGGCGGTACCTGTCTTGAATCGATGGATGGTCTGTCTCCATGGTCGGATTTGTATTCCCTACTGCAAGAGTTAATAAGCATAAAAGTATTCCGGAATACGCAAGCCAATTGATCGCATCATCCTCGCCAAACATCTTCTTAACAATTTTCATGCTAATTAAGTCAGCATTATTCTCACTTTTCAAACGATTCGTGTTGGTATCTGCTGAGCAATGAACTGGTATATCAAAATACTTTGCCAGTTCCTCTTTTTTCTGGATTTGGTGGCCGATTTCATGAAATATCACAAACGCACACCCGGCTAAAAAGGCGTATTCAAATACAAGATTATATCCTTCCTTCGTTTTGTCCGGCAAAAGATCAATCAAGTTTTTTACGCCTATTTCATCATCTTCTTGTTGGATATCATGGAGTTCAATATAACATATGTTTGAATATTTCTGGAATACTTCCTGCCGAATTGGCCAAGTTTAGAGCAAATACCTCAGTGGTAAATAACTCTACCACCTTTCGCAATAAAATTTGCAAATCAGAGGTGAATCTCACTAAAAAGCTCCCATCGTAAAATGGTTTCGCATTGATACCGGCATTAATTGAATCAGGCGCATCCCACAACCCTACCCACACATTAGATACTAATTTTCTAACATCTTCATTGGTTTCAACTGCCAAATAACTCCGAATTATCACATCTGAAAATATATCATTTCCTGTTTCCATAGTATGGTTTTCGAATTTATTTGCAAGTTCCTTGTCTTTGCTAATATCATTAAGTGTCTGATTTCCTAGTGTATCAACACCATGTTCAAATCTTAACCTCAGCAAATCGCCCAACACTTCACGTTGCCAGTGCTCGCGCTCCTTTTCGTTTTTTTGATATGCTTCAGAGAAAAATACATCTTTTGCTACCTTGCCCATATTTCCTCCATTAATTTTAATAGTTACATGTTGGACTTGCATCAGTGCTTCTCCTTATAATGCGGGCTTAGATTGATGAATAAGCCCTTAAACCCTTCACCAGCTTCACAGTTTTGAAAGATATATTCGAGCAGTTCTTCCTGACGTGCCTGACCGAGTGTGAGACGGTAAAGCGAAAGGATCTTAATCATACGCTCGTATGCGGCACAGTCTTTACTGAATGGATACATAGGCACAATACGTTCAATCTTAACCATATCTTCGGTTTCAGGAAGGCCCCAGAATGGAATAAGGTCAGAGGAATGTTGATTATGCTCTTTGGTATCCTCAACAGCGTTGTTAAACATCTCTGCCCATACATCGTTTTTAAACTCAGCATCACCATAACGCTTAGCAATATTCTGACGAATAGCAAGACATTCAAAACGATTGATACGTCCTTCGCGCTGTTCTAAATCAATGGGGTTGGACGGTAAATTCCAGTGTACGATTTTACGGCAATAGTTATGGAAATCCAAACCCTCTTGACCGATAGACGTAGATGCTAACACAAAGGGACGGAACGGAGAATTAAAAGCATTACGCACAATCTTTTTACGGTCGGTGGATTTATCCGAACTACCATCACCCTTTGTAAAGGCAACAGCAAAATGCGTGCGGATATTTACAGGTCTTGCCTTGCCACCGCGTACTCTTGTGATAAAGGTGTTTTTCGTATCAATACCATACGGAGTAGTTCTGATACTCATTGAATCGGCAATAGCAAAATGTAATCTTTTAACCGCGTTTTCATCTTTATCAATGCCGTTAGAAATAACGTGTGCATATTCATCAAACATTGCTTGAATATTACCGTCTTTCCCATAAGAGAGCAGATTCATCCAATGCGCTTCTTCGGATTTGCCATAGCAAAGCTCAACGACAGCAATGGATTCGGGTGTATTCATACGATTGATGAAAATCTTAGCAATCTGACTCGGCAAAGAAGAATCATAGCCGAAGCCGTAATCATATCTGCGGTATGTTCTATTGATGCAGACTGCGGGCGATGCGATTGCCATATCGACAAGTACATCTACAAGGTCATCAGGCATCTTGCCGAGTTCTTCGGTGCTTTCTGAGAATTGCGCATACAGTTCTTTGAGCAAGTTTAAATGTGCATTAAAACCTGATTGACGTTTGTTGGTATCTTCATCATCCTCGATAGACGCCAAAGATTCACCGTGTCCTAACCACTCGGCAACGTACTCCTTGGAATCAAACAGCATAGGTGCAATATAATACCAACGCTTATCGGGTTGACCGCCTTTTTTGTTCTCATAGCCAGCTAACGCAGTTTTAATCTTTTCTTTGATAGACTTTTCAATTTCCCTCAAAGAAAGGTTTGCGTTTAAGCACTCTATGGGATTGTAACAATCGGTCAAAAATGCAGAAGGATACAACAGACAGAACAAGGTCATTGCATTGGGCTGGCCTTCTTTTACAGCGAAATTGAGTCGTGCACTTGGAAAACGCTTTTCACCTGCATAGAAATAGTGAACGTCTTTTTCAGCAGTGTTTTTCGCAAGTTTGCCAACCGTCTTACGCTCTGCCTCATACGAAATCATAGAAGCGATCATACGAGGAACCATTTCCCACGCAGAAAACACCAAAACTTTAGAGAAGTTTTCTATGCTTTTGTAAGGGCTTTTAGCACCAGGCATATAATACGGTTTTGAAGGCGGAACCCATAACAACAACTCGGCATTATTGGTAAGAGCGTGTTGTTTTAACACCTCAAGACGAGCGTTACCACTTGGGATGTTCTCATAATTATCTATCTTGGTTCTGTTGATCCATAAGCCTTCCTTGTTTACCTTTGTAGCCTCGTTTGGATTCTTTTTGAAATAGTTTTCAATATACCGTTTTAACTGATAGTCACGCATAAAGGACATCAGATAAGGGGTAGATTTTATGTAATCAACGGGCACACGGAAAGGTGCGCCAATTTCGTCTAACAGCTTTTGAGCAGAAATATAAGATTTAATATCCTGTTCTACCACATCAACGGGAGTTTTAACGGAATTATCGTCAATAATATCGGCGTTTTCGGTAGCGGAGATTCGTTCAGTACGGCACACCTTGCTATACATTGCATCCTCAGCCGCCGCCTTAGCTGTAAGAACGGTAGTATCACCGACAGTAAGTTCTTTGAGTTTTACAGAATATTCATTCCATACGGTTTTAAAAGAATCCTGTTCTCCTTGCCCGATATTAAGGAAGTTCATTACATCCAAGAATTCAGAATAATGCTCGTCCACTTGTGAATCGTCAATCTCTTCCAAAGTAGAGTACATCTTATAGGGTGTTGCCGAAAGCAACAGCATACGAACATTATTAGAACTGAAAAACTTGTTTGCAAGCATTCCTGTTTCGGATTCGGGATCAGAATTAATAAGATATTTGAAGCGTTGAAACTCGTCCATTACAACAAGGTCGGGTTCCAATTTATCAAGGCTTATTTTTGAGAACATAACGCGCAATTTGCCAATAGCTGCATTATTGTTCACACGCTTCATACCATTCTCACGAATAGCAAGGCATAACTCAACAACGGCATCAAGATATCTTGTGCCATCAGGTTGGATTTCAGTTAAGAGCTCTTCACTCTTTTCGAGCATATAACTAAGATATTGACCGTTTGAGTTTTCGTTGCACTTTAAGACTTCTTTTTCATAAAAGTCACGATACCAATCCCAAGCCGCCGTTGCCCAGTCAATCATTGCGATTTCAAGCTCGGCAAGATATTCCCCAAGTGCAGAAATTCTGCGAAGGATAGCAAACATCAAAGCTCTTTCGTTAACTGTACCGGCTCCCGCAGTAATTCTAAAAGAAGTATCAGGAGTTAACGGAATAAGTTGAATATAACGACTCAATAAATCTTTGTCGTTTTCTTGATTGAAAATGTTTAGGTGCTGCATTGAAAGACGAGAGGAATTCATACTTTCTGTGCGCAGTTCACTTGTAATGCGAAGTTTGTTTAAATTCTGCTCGGCAATAGCGGCATTGGAGCAAATATAAACCACTTTAACAAGGTTATCTCCGGTTTCTTTTTGCATAACGGCAAGTTTTGCAACTGTGCCACGAGCAATCAAGGTTTTACCTAAACCTACCTCATCAGAAACCAAAACACGACGTTGACCGTTTCTAAAAAGATGGTCGATGCGGTTGACGGTGGCCTTTTGGAAATCCTTTAAGCCGGACATAATATTTTGTTCAATGTCATAAAGCTTGTTTGAAACATTAGCCACGAAGTCCCACCGCCTTTCTAAACATCTTATAGGTTTCCTCAAACTTTTCGGGGACAACGCCATCCTTTGATACCGCTTTCATCAGGTACTCAATTTCATCGAACTTCTGCGGATCATTAGCGGCGGTTTGAAGCATCTTTTCATAAAGCGCAGGCATTATAGTTTGGGTTGTATGTACCGCACCTGCGGTTTCGTTTTGAGCAACAAACAACTCAGATGCTCCAACAGTAAAGTTTTCACCCAAGAGGAACGAAATATATTGATAGAAGCAATTTTTATCCTTTACAACGCTGGATACGACTGCCTTATCTCTATCTTCTGGCAGATTTACAGTAGGGATAATAATGACACGAGATACTACATTTTCTTCATCTGCAACTGTAATCTTGTAAAACTCAGAGAGCTGTAACAGGCTTAAATTTTCAAAAAAAATCTTTTCACTCAACGGCGCGGTTTTATTTGAAAAGAGTGGGGATACCGAAACAGTATAACCATCTACGATACTATCAAAGAAAACATTGATGTTGTAGTTTTCTCCGTTCTCTACAACTTCTGCAGAAGGATTCAAACGAGTAATAGTTTTGATTACAGAATCTAAAACACTATCCGCATCGGCAACTTCTTCTTTCTTAACGGTGTTAATATCTACAAGTTGGAACGGATTATTGGGATTATCTTCATTGCCGCAGAACAATGCTTCGCTGAGCTTTGTTAGATTCAAATAGCGATTTTTACTGCGCAAACGAATCATAAACTCAATATTACCGCTTACCGCGTTATGGGATGCGTTAAGAGAACCTAAATACAAATCAGTATCAGAGTTCTTTCGTACCATATAAACCTTAGCGTGAATATCCTGCTTCTGAATGTTATTGTTTTCTTCTGAAACAATAGATTCGCCGTCAATGACGTTATCTTTTACCGTGTAAATCTTAAAGTTAGCACAGCTGTCGGGCTTTAATCTCGGTAAAGACATTGCTCTTGTGATTAGAGTATAATCGGTATGCTCTATGTATTTGTTTCTATCATTGAAATCCTTAATAATACCATCGCTCAAAAACGGAGACATTACGAGGATTTCGTGGAAGGTATCGGTAAATAAGGGATAATCTTTTATGTTATGAAAACCACCGTCGGTGTTCTTAACTCCAACTGGAATAAAGTCATAGTCATAAAACTCTCTCGAATCAGTTTCAAAATGGATATAAGGCAACTCACGAAGAATAGAATGTATCTTCGTGCGCTTTGTTGCCGATTTTTCATTGGGCAAATAGTAAAGTAAGTATTTGACAAAATCGTTAATAGGTTGATTCTTATCGGTTGCTTTACTACTCTTTTTGCCGTCCATACAAAAAGTAACATCCCAGCTTCTATCAAAGGTGAGATTTCGGCTAAGAATAACCACACGATATAATGGCTCATTTTGCTCGTTGATGTAACGGATAAGCCAAAACTTTGGATGGAACGAAGGATATGCAGAGATACCTTTTTTCTTAGAAGTTTTCACCTGATATACCATCTGTTCCAAAAGCATATATAGTGACGTTACTTTGTTCGGCAAATGAATTTGACCCGCCTCGCAAAACAAGGCGATTTTATCACCCGTTACACGCAACGCTTCCAGTAATGCAATAGGATTCTGTGCTATTTTACTGTCGGTATCTTCTGAAAGACCGAGTGCAAGGCTGGCACCAACCAAAGCATCCAAATCAAGCGAATAGGTTGTGCCGATTGCAAAATCTAATTTGTATTTATCGGGAGCAGACAAAAGTTGTCCGTAATCTAATCTGTCATTATTCGGATTCAGCATGATTGTTCACTCCTTCGAAAATATCTTTAATTATGATCTTGGCGTTGTTAAAACGATAGTCCAATTGTTTGCCGCCAAACCATACTGTAGTATCAAATTCACCGGGGTGCTTCGTCTTAGCACGGTTCACACCCTTGAGATGTACCTCACGTTTAATAATGCACTCTTTTAGTGCATCAATATCACGGGTGCGCATATATTCCTGTGCCTGTTTTAAAAAATGGCGCAGAGCGGCATGACCAGCAAGGGACAATCTTTCAAAGATATCATCAATATCAATATTGGCAAACTCTTCAAGATCGGGTTCGAGAAGTTTCCATTCGTCATTTGCTTCTGTGTTTTGCCCGTCAGAAACAATGATATTAAACAGAACTCGCATCACATATACAAAATCCGAAAAAGAGCGTGCAACAGCATAGTCCTCCTGAATACTTTCAGGGAACTGCTCAATGAATCCGTGCTCCAATTCTTCAATACCATTCAATTCGGTAATATCAGTAAAAGAGTTTTGCAATATGTAGGCAAACATTGTGTCACCACAAGTTTTGATTACCTGTTCCTTTAAGAACTCTGCTTCTGCCGATGTAAGTTCAAGAGTTAATCCTTCTTGCCAATTTCTCGTATAAGTAGGGATATCCCAAAAACGTTTATACAAAGATTTTCCTGCATCGTTATCATCACACTCATTTTCATCGGCGGCATCATTACGATTGCCAAGATTTTTAAGAGAGCCTTTTTGATTGTTATTAGCGCACATAAAACGGATATATTCGGCTACGGAAAGTTCCCCACCAACAAAGATACCAAGACGGCGCAGACCAGCCCAATACAAATCGGTAGGAGCTCGTTTTACCCAATTGCCAAGGCTTAATGCCCGACGACCGATAATGCCATCTGCTTTCGGATCTCTTGCAACAAAATATTCACCACAAGATTTTTCGATAGCACTAAGTGCCTTGAACATACGGTTAGGGCTTGTCTCACCGCTACGCTCTATTTCCTTAAAAGCATAAGGAACACATAAAAAGTATTTAGCTCTCGTCTGGATAGTCGAGGTGCCGGGAAAAAAGCGGTTTGCAAATCCATCACGAATCGGTGCAATGCCGAGTTCATCAAGAGTACCCGCCTCAGATAACATATCCAAAACATTCAAAACCTTATTGCGTTCTGATTTTGAAAAATCAATCCAACCTAATTGCATAACGTATCTCCGTATTTTTCTTAAATCCCCATCGTTCCATCTGCAAGGTCCTTTGCTACAAACGGCATAAAGTAAAACGGTATGGTGAGTATTTTTTGCTCGGGATTGAAGCCGTAATTGTTTTTAGAAACTTTGATAGCATACTCAAACTTATTATGGTTTGAGAACTTCTCAAGAGAATTAAGTGTTCCGCGTCCTTTCTTAACGTCAAGCGGATAAAGTTTGTTATCGGACTCAATAATAAATTCAAGTTCTGCGGAGGCTTTCCCACGCCAATAGAACAATTTATGCTCCTTCGCAATTAATTCATTGGCTACGAAGTTTTCAAAGAAAATCCCGGATAAAGTGTTTTCTCTTTCGTTTGAAATAAAGGATGCAGCATTAATTCCGCTTTGATAGGAGAACATACCGATATCACCAAGGAACAAACGGAAATTGCTTTCGTTGTCCGGCATAAGCGGTGTTGTAATATGCTCCTTTAGTTGGAAAGATTGATTAACAACATGAGCCATAGTAAGCCATTGAATAGACGTAGCAAAGTCTCTCGTCTTGCTCTTTTCTTCGATCAGTCCCGGAGAGAAATTCTTCGATTCCTTATTTAATTCTCTATAAATATTTTGGAACAAAGTTCTGGAACGCAAAACCGCTTCCTGGCTGGCTTGATACAGCTCCATATCAGCAAGATAGTTGTCGTACAAAACTTTGAGAATTTCCCTTGCTTCAAGAAGATTGTCGCCTTCTACATACGCTTCCACAGCCTCAGGCATGCCGCCTATAAGAAGATATTTATACACTTGCTCCATTGCCAATTCGTGAATCTGGCTATCCAAAGGCTCTTTGCTGTCATAAGCCTTCTTGATGGCGGTGTAAAGCATCTTATTGCTGTTCATTAAGAATTCGTCAAAGGTCATAGGATAAACTGTCATCTGATTGATCTTACCTACCGGGAAAAGGAATTTGTCGTTATCCTTAGAACCTCTCTTATGCGTCTCCCGTTGGAGTTTGATGCGAACCATCGACCCGGTTGCGATCACAGGAATCTCTCTAAAATCCTGACAGAAATATTTGAGTGCAGAAATAATATTCGGGCATTCTTGCACCTCATCAAAGATCAGCAGAGTATCTTCATTGATTTGCTTTCCTTTGCGCAACGAGATGTATTCAATGATTTTTTCTGCATTGGCTGTTGCGGAACAGAATTCACGAATCTCATCTTCCTTTTTGCAATCGACATAGACGTATTTATTTTTATAGTAGGTTTCAGCAAAAATCTCCTGGACGAGATAGGTCTTACCTACTTGTCGTGCCCCCCAAACAATCAGGGGTTTCTTGCGTTTATTATTGTTCCAATCGATCAATTTTTGTAAAGCAATTCGTTCCATAAATGAACCTCCAAGCAGTTGATGTGTATATTATAGCACAAACTGCACCAATTTACAATAATTTTCAAAAGTTTTTTGCACCAATTTCATTTATATTTCACATATTCTCCGCACCTAAACACATTTATAAGGGCTTTATAGGTACGCTCGCAAAGTTAATTGCACTATTTTGCGAGTTCCTCAGCATGTTGTTTGCACATTTTTCAATACAACGCGTAACAAAAGCCCTTTTTGTTATTTTCTCCCACATCTACTCTACAGTCAGTCTAAATAACATCAACCCGTATACCGTAATCCATCGTTTCTTCAACAATTTCTCCTATAATTATATTGCACTTTATAATTTAGGAGGCATCACTATGCACAGAACAATCAACGACTATAAGATCACAAAAAGGAAGGACGGACGCTATTATGTCCGTCTGCAGGATGTAGGTGACATCACACACATTTACGGAAAGACGAAGGCAGAGGTTCAGGGAAAACTGGAAATCAAACTTGAGGAATTGAACACGCTGAATCGTCGGCGAACCGAGCAGGCCTTCCCTACCCGAAACATCACTTTGGCAAACTGGGCGCATTTATGTCTGAACACCTTTTGCGCTTCCACTATCAGCGGAAATACCTATGTTGGCTATCAACGGTACATCCGGTTACACTTTGGTAAGCTGGCTGACACGCCCATTTCTAAGATCACAAACTTTATGGTTCAGGAACACATCAACAGTTTATCCCGTCTGGGTGGTAAAGAAGGAATGAGTGAGGCTTACCTTACGCGTGTAAAGGTCTTTTTGCACATGGTATTCAATTATGCCGTCCAGAACAATTTGATCGTTGTAAACCCCACGCTGGGCGTTAAGATACCCAAAACGGGTCTGAACGAAAACCGTGCCCTTACCCAGGAGGAAGAATTGCGGTTATTAGCAGCCGTACGCGACTTCAATAAGCCTTTTATGTTTATTGTGGTTGTCGCTTTGTATACCGGTTGTCGCAAGGGCGAACTCTTTGCCTTAAAATGGCGTCATATTGATTTTGAAAACAGGACCATCAAAATTGATTCTCAGCTTATACGGGAATATACTCCGTTTGTCGAGGGTGAAACAAAAACTGTGTATACGCCCAAGGATCCCAAAACAAAAAACTCAAAGCGGCTTATTCATATGATTGAGCCTTTGGCCATCGAGTTTATGGAATACAAAAACAATCAACTGAAGTGGAAGGAAGAACACGGCTTTGTCCATTCGGAGGACGATTATGTTTTCTCCAGCCGCATCAACACAGCATTGTGTAATGCAACCTTCTATAAAAACTACCACAAGCTTCTAAATAAGGCAGGCGTGGAAAATGCAAACTTCCACACCCTGCGTCATACCTTTGCCACCCGCTGTCTGGAAAACAATATCAATTTACTTTCCATCTCGAAAACATTAGGCCATTCCAGTATAAAAGTCACCGGCGATATCTATATCCATATGACTGCCTCCCACCAAAAGGAATGTCTGGATAAGCTGGCAGACAGCTATTATACATTACAGCAACCCGTCGAACTAGGTACATTTACCGGAAATTAGGGCTTAGAGCGTCTGATTGCTTTCCGGATGCCCTAAAACAGCAGAAATGCAGTAACATCAATGCTTTTGGAGATCGGGATCAGCAATTTGACAAAACAATCGACATACTTCGTACGTTTTTTGTTTTGGCACAAGGAAAACCAGGGCAAGCGACACGACAACTATCTTAGGCTACAATAACCATGCAAACAGCGGCATATATCAAGAATTACGGCTTAGAGCATACTGGCGATAACCCGTGGCTCTAAAACAGCAAAAGCCCAGTAATATCAACGGTTTTCTCGATTTGAAAAATCCATTTGAAGCAAAACCTGACACAAAACGTCAGTACATTTTTTTGCGATATCGCTCCCAATTGCAGTGTATGGGCTGCATAGATATTCCTGAAGTAAAAACTGTGTCAAAATTTACGTCAAAGGAAGCCGAAAAACACGCTATAATCCTATAGAAACGGCATATAATCCCATGTTTTTGCGTTTTTTCATTCTTGCGCCTTTCAAAAAACTGTGTCAAAAAGTGTGTCAAACGCTTTTTATGCGATGAATATATGCATCAAAACCCCTCGATTTTGCCCAAAAATCGAGGGGTTTATCATATTTAGCGAACCAACGAGCAACGGATTAACAGTCCGTAACTCGTTTTATGCCGCTTTTATGGGGTTATATGGGCTTATATGGCCAATCCCATCAAACCAATGACAATCCGGTTTTTACATAGTTGCTCCTCTCTTTTTTGGGGTATCAAAAACCGACAGAAAATAAATTTTTTCTGATTTTAATGATGTTTTCTTGAAACGCAACCGTAATCTCTCATAACTTATAACCATAGAAGTTCACCACAAAATGAACAAATGAAACGACACTGCAATGAGCCAGACATTGCAGACGGATGAAAGTGCCAAACTTCTAAATAATTAAGAAGGAGGCTTTCATATGTCTGAAGCCAAAAACGCTATTCCGATTTATCACAAGATCACGCTGTCCATCAAGGAGGCAAACGAGCTTACGGGAATCGGAATCAACAGAATTGAGGACCATCTGCGTGAACCAAACTGTCCCTTCGTTTTGTTCGTCGGCACAAAGAAGATGGTCAAGCGCAAGGAATTTGAAGAATATCTCAGTAAAGCTTTATTTTTCTAAATTTCGAAAAAAGTGAAACAACGATAGATATTCACCGATTCCTATTGAAAAAAGGGAGCCAATGTGGTATAATATAATAGTTGCATTGGCTCTTTTTCTCAATTGAGAAAGGAGTTAATTCATTGGGTAAAAATATAAAAGGCAAAGAATGTGGCAAGGGTATCTTCCAACGAAAAGACGGTTGGTACATAGCAAGATTCGTAGACAAACGCGGAACTCGCCACGAGAAATATTTCAAAACACTTCCGGAGGCAAGGATCTGGCAAGCAGATTCCCAGTATCAAGACCGGCACGGCTCCATAGCTGTTCCTGTGAACATGACGGTGGACACCTGGTTTGATTACTGGATCCAAAACATTGTCGGAGACCTAGCACCGAATACGTTGCGAAATTATCGTGAGCGATACAAGTTCAACATTCAGCCCATCATCGGCAATATGCAGCTAACAGATGTAAAACCCATGCACTGCAAGATCGTCCTGAATCAAATGGACAAGGATTATGCAGGTGCAACGATCCGGCAAACTTACATCTGTATGGGAACCATGTTAAAGTCAGCACTGATGAACGATCTGATTCCCAAGCACCCTATGGACGGTGTGCGCTACACCAAACCGGTGAGAGCCAAAAACGATATCAAGTTCTTAACCATTGAAGAGCAGAAAAAGTTCTTAGAGGTCGCCAAGCGATCTCACAACTACTATCAATATGCTCTGATCTTGGAAACAGGACTTCGTACCGGAGAGCTGATTGGACTGACCTGGGATGCTATCGACTGGAAAAATCGGACACTGACAGTCAACAAAACGCTTGAGTTTCGGCACAAGCAAAAGGATTGGCGGGCAGGACCTCCGAAGACACAGCACAGCTACCGGACCATTCCGCTGACCAATTTTGCTTACGAAATTCTGCAGACGGTCTACGAGAACTCCAAGAACCAAAAGAGATCGGAAACCCTCTCTCAGGAACTGGAGTACATCGACAGACACACAGGAGCAAAATCCAAGCTTGTTATGAACGATCTTGTCTTCATCAATTGGAGAACAGGCGAGCCGGCCAAGAACAGTTCCTATGATACCCATCTGTATAAGCTGTGCGACGAGGCAGGCATCAAAAGATTTTGTATGCATGCTCTGCGCCACACTTATGCGACAAGAGCAATTGAAAGCGGAATGCAACCCAAGGTTTTGCAGAAGCTTTTAGGACACGCGAGTATTCAAACTACCATGGATCGATATGTGCACGTCACCAACGATTCTATGTTAAAGGCCGTATCCTTGTTTGAAGAAAGCTCCCCCGCCGCTACCGTGTAAAAAGGTGTATAAAAGGTGTATACGGAAAACCGGGGTGCCAAAAAACCTTGATAAATAAAGGATTTTTAAGGAGATAGAAGAAGAAATGAAATTAGGGATCGTGGGATTGCCCAACGTAGGGAAATCCACTCTGTTTAACGCCATTACCAACACCAAGGCGGAGGCTGCCAACTACCCCTTCTGCACCATTGAGCCCAACGTGGGCATCGTCACCGTTCCCGACGAGCGGTTGGACGTGCTGGCGGAAATGTACAACCCCGACAAATACACCCCTGCCATCATCGAATTCGTGGATATTGCGGGTCTGGTGAAGGGGGCGAGCAAGGGGGAAGGGCTTGGAAACAAGTTTTTGGCCCACATCCGCGAGGTGGACGCCATTCTGCACGTGGTGCGTTGCTTTGAGGATGGGAATATCGTTCACGTGGACGGATCGGTGGATCCTTTGCGGGACATTGAAACCATCAATATGGAACTGATTTTTGCCGATATGGAAGCCGTGGACAAGCGGATCCTGCGGGCGGAAAAGGAAGCGAAGGGCAACAAGAAGGCCTTAAGCGAAGCGGAGCTGTTCCGTCGGGTGAAGGCGGTTCTGGAGGGGGGCGACTGTGCCCGCACCATGGACCTGACTCCCGAAGAGGCGGCGCTGGTCAACGAAATCAACCTGCTGACCATGAAGCCGGTGATCTACGTGGCCAACATGGCGGATTCCGCCTTCGATCTCACCTCCCCCCAATACCTTGCCGTGTCGGAATTTGCGGCCAAGGAGCATTCGGAGGTTTTGCCCATCTGCGCTCGGATGGAGGAAGAAATTTCCGAGCTGGAAGAGGACGAAAAGGCCATGTTTTTGGAGGATATGGGTCTTTCCGAAAGCGGTCTTGCCCGTCTGATCAAGAAATCCTACGCCCTGTTGGGGCTCATCAGTTATCTCACCGCCGGTCCCCAGGAGGTGCGTGCGTGGACCATCAAAAACGGCACGAAAGCACCCCAGGCCGCGGGGAAAATTCACTCCGACTTTGAGCGGGGATTTATCCGCGCGGAGGTGGTGTCCTTCGACGATCTGACCGCCTGCGGAACCTACACCGCCGCCAAGGAAAAGGGCCTGGTGCGGTCGGAAGGCAAGGAATACGTGATGCACGACGGCGACGTGGTGCTGTTCCGCTTCAATGTCTGAGATGAAGAAGCGCCCTCTGCGGGGAGGGATGAAGGAACTGACGGGGAAGAAGCGTTCCATGAAGGGGAGCGCCCAGCTTGCCCCCGTGCCCGCCGTATTGGTCACCTGCTCCGACGGGGAGAAAAAGGATATCGTCACCGTGGCGTGGACGGGTACCGTCTGCACCCACCCGCCCATGACCTATATCTCCCTGCGTCCCGAGCGGTATTCCTATGAAATCATCCAAAAATCGGGAGAATTCGTCATCAATCTGCCCACGGCCTCTCTGGTGAAGGAGTTGGATCTGTGCGGCATGAAGTCGGGACGGAATCTGGACAAATTTTCCGCCTGCCGTCTGACGGAGGTGCCTGCCTCTCAAGTATCGGCACCCCTGCTGGCGGAATCGCCCCTGTCATTGGAATGTAAGGTGACGCAGGTGCTGGAATTGGGCACTCACCATATGTTTTTGGCAGAAATCGTGGCGGTGGACGCGGACGAGGCCCTCTTCAATACGGAAGGCCGCCTCTGTCTGGAAAAGGCGGGGCTTCTGGCCTACGCCCACGGGGCTTATTATCCCTTGGGGAAGGCCGTGGGGCTTTTTGGATTTTCTACGAAAAAGAAAAAAAAGAAGTGAGAATCGAAGGGTTCTCACTTCTTTTTTTGCACAAAAATCTTTGGTTTCGCGCCGTTCAAACGCTGAGCGAAAACCCCTTCCCCCACCACGCCGCACTACGGCAGGCGCGGCGGTCCCCCTTCCCCTTTCCCATGGCGGGAAAGTGGACGGCAAACTCGGGTGCACGGTTCGTCGAGCCTTCTTTCACAGAGAGGAACTCTTGAAAAGCGCCGCGAAAGAGAGGGGCGCGCTACGGAGAGCCTTCCCCTAGTAGGGGAAGGTGGCACGGCGTGTTCGGCCGCTGTGACGGATGAGGTTGATACCGTAAATGTTACTTTGTGACCCGAACAACCCTTCCACCGCTTCGCGGTCCCCCTCCCCTTACACAGGGGAGGCATACTTTTGTGCGCCGCTCGCCGATTGCCCACCATTCAAGAGAACCTCTCGGAAAAAGGAACAAAAGCAAGGCTCGGCACATCGGTTTGGCTCCCCTTAGTAAGGGGAGCTGTCATCGCAGATGACTGAGGGGATTGACACGGAAAATGTTACTTCCCGTAATTTTATTGAAAAAGAATCTTTGCGGCGGTCAATCTCATGGTGGTCCCCTTCCCTTACTAAGGGAAGGCTGCGTTTGCGCATTGTTCAAGAGAGGTTTAAGGAGGAAACTTCTCATAAAAAATAAATACGGCACAGAAAAACGCCCCTTTGCTCGGGAAGGGATTGACAAACGCGGAAAAGAAGTGTATAATAAAAGAAAGCGAAAAAAGAGGAGAGAATAAAAATATGATCCGATTTGCACACGTGTCGGTTCTGAATCTGGAAAACGCCATGCGCGGGGCGCGCAATCCCTTGGCGTCCTGGGACAAATCCGACAGCTTTTACGACGAGCAGGGCAACTACGTGCTGGGGGAAAACGATCTGAATCTGGCCGTCCGTCTGGCAAAGGCGGGTAGCGACCATCGGAAATTCATCCGTCAGATCTTCGTGTCCGTGGACATCACCGCCCCCCTCTACTGGTGGAAGGAATTCGACACCTATAAGGTGGGCACCGTGGCAAATTCCACCTCCACCATGCACAAAATTCATGCAAAGCCCATCACCGCCGAGGACTTCTCCGTGGATCATCTGACCCCGGAATCGGCGAAGTTTTTCGGACTGATCATCGATTATCTGGAATCGGTGCGGCTGGAATATATGCAGACCAAGGACAAGGCCCTGTGGTACGATCTGATCACCATGCTTCCCGAAGCCTACGAGCAGACCCGCACGGTGACCATGAACTACGAAAATCTGGTGAATATGTACCACGCCCGCAAAAACCACAAGCTGGACGAATGGCATACCTTCTGCGAGGAGTTCGTCCTCAAGCTGCCCTACGCAAAAGAGCTGATCGTCATCAAGGACGAAGAATAACCCTTGCCGAACAGGAGGACTGCCATGCAGAATTCCCCTTGGTTTTCCCATTATTCCACCTTTGAAGAGGATCGGGGAGAGAGTGCGCCTCTGCTTGCCCAACGCAAGGATCCCCGCTTTGCGGACGATTCCCAGCCCGTATACAGTCGGGATCTGATCCTGCGCACCGCAAGCATCGGGGACTTTTGCGTCTGCGATTGGGGAGAGGATCGCTGGCCAAAAGGGCGGAAGGTGGAAAACCGCCGTTGCGATTTTATGCCCACCCTCCATTTCGTTATCGGGGGAAGGGGAACCTTAAACGGAACGCCCCTTCAAGCGGGAACCGCCTTTCTGATCGATCCGAACATTCCCTATTCCATGTCGGGGGACACGGAGGACCCGTTGTGCTACTGCTGGATGCGGATTCGGGTGGAAGATTCCTTTTTCCGAAAGCTGAATTTGTTCACCTTCGGGGAAGACGGATGCGGACGCTTTGACTTTTCCCCCTGCCTGCAGGACGTGGTTCGCCTCCATCGGAAGGGGCAGCGGCTGACGGGAGACGGACTGTATCTGAGCTTAAGCCTGAACAGCTTGTTTTTCGAGATTATCTGCCGTTGTCTGGGCGCGGCACCGCAACGCAACGAGCCGTCCCCCTACGTGCTTCGGGCGCTGGACTATATTCGGGCCCATTACGCGGAAAATATCAACGTGAACCTTCTGGCGGAAGAGCTGCACATTTCCCGCAATCACTTGCGGAGGTTGTTCCTGCGGGATTTGGGACGGTTGCCCAAGGAGCAAATCGAAAAATGTCGCATGGAAGCGGCGGTGACGCGGTTGGAGCGTTCCCCTGCAATCCCTCTTTCCCAAATCGCTGCGGAGGTGGGATACCCCAGTTATTCCCAGTTCATTCAGGCCTTCCGCAAGGTCTACGGATGCGCGCCGAAGGAATATCGGGAGACGGCGAAATAAGCTTGGAATTTGAAGGATCGGAAGATTTTCTTCCGGTCCTTTTTTCACGTTCGGAGGAGATGCGCGTCAAGCTCCCCGCCGCGGCAAAGCCGCGGTGCCCCGCTCCGCGGGGCCGCCTCTCGGCCGAGAGGCGGCGGGGAGCACCCCCAAAATGTTACAAATCTAAAGTTTTTTGTTACATTTCTTTATTGATTTTTCACTCGTCCTTATGTTATAATATAAATATACAATGCGGCATTGTCGCCGTAAACAAAATGGAGGTAAAAACAATGAAAAGATCTCTCACAGTCATCGCCTTGTTGCTGACCCTGTGCCTGGTCGCTTCTTTCGTGCCCTTTATGAGCAACGCTGAGGAAGCCACCAAGAGCGAAGGTCTGAAACTGGTAAATGGCAACTACGTCATCGAAAACGCAGCAGATCTGGCCACCTTCGTGGCTTTGGTCAACGCCGGAAACAACTTCGCCGGCAAAACCGTTTACATGACCGCGGACATCCAGTGGAACGATACCACCAACTTCGCTTCCTGGACCGCATCCACCACCGGGCTGAACCCCTGGACTCCCATCGGTTCCTGGGGCAAGGAATTTAAGGGCACCTTCGACGGACAGGGCCACACCCTCTCCGGTCTGTGGGCCGCTCCCACCGTTCAGAACTTCGGTGTGTTCGGTGTTACCGACAACACCACCATCAAGAACCTGAAGATCACCGACTCCAAGTTCTTCCTCTCCAAAGGGAACTGCGGCGGTCTGATCGGAATTCACCGCGAGTTTGCCCTGAACGTGGAAAACGTCTACAACGACATTGACATCACCGTCAGCGGCACAGAAACCGCGCAGGGAGGCTTCGTCGGCCTGCTCCACGGCAACGGTCAGCTTTCTCCCACCAAGCACAACCTCACCTTTAAGAACAGCGTTTATGCCGGAACCTTCACCTCCCCCAACAACTACGTGGGCGGCTTTATCGGCTCTATGCAGTGCACGAACGCAAACACCGCCACCAAGCCCATGCTGTGGAACATCGTGTTCACCGACTGTCTGGTTTCCGGCGACGTGACCGGTAAGGCAGCCGTAGGCGGCTATATCGGCTCTCACCCCGCCTTCGCCACCTCTCTGGGCGCAGGTCTGGACAGTATCACCATCACCATGACCGACTGTATGCTCACCGGTAAGGTAACCGAAGCCACGGGCGGTTGGGGCAACATCGGCAACCTGACCGCAGGCCTGTCCTGTGCCAGCAACGCCTCTGCTATCACCAACGTTTGGTATCTGGATAACCTGGGCAAAGACTGCGCCTTCAAGGATATCAAGAACCGCGACGGATCTGACATCCGCGCAGCCCTGGAAGCCGGCGCCACCGAAAAAGCCGCGACGGACTTCGAAGCTCTGACCAACACCACGCTGACTTCTGCCGGCTTTGAAAACTGGGGAAAGACCGCCAACGGCGTTATGCCCAAGATGGCCTTTGCCGAAGCAGACCTGACGGAACCCACCATTCCCGTCGTGGAAGTAAAGCCCGCGGCCGACGCTTCCAAATATGCCGGCACCAAGAGCACCGCTCTGCGCACCGAAGGCAACAACGTTTACATTGATTCCGCTGCGGATCTGGCTTTCTTTGCCGACGCCGTCACCAACGGAACCGACTATGCAGGCAAGACCGTTCTCCTGACCAAGGACATCATTTGGAATGAAGGGGACGCTTCCCGCTGGTCCGCCACCGACAACGCTCCCAAGTATACCTGGTCCTGCGGCGCTTGGGGCAACCGCTTCAAGGGTACCTTCGACGGTCAGGGCCACGTCATTTCCGGCCTTTTCCTCTCTTCCACCGTCGATAACGTCGGCTTCTTCAACGCCGTCGACGGAACCGTCACCGTAAAGAACCTGGCCATCGTAAACTCCAGCTTCTCCACCACGAAGGCAACCGCCAACCTGGGCGGCATCTTCGGCGTTGTGGGCGATGCTGCCACCGCCACCATCGACAACGTCTTCGTTGACGCTTACTGCGTTGCCCTTAACGGCGATAACGTAGGCGGACTCATCGGCCGCATTCACATGGGCAACGTGAAACCCACCATCACCAACTCCGTCTTTGCCGGCGTTGTGGTCGGTAAGTCCAACGTGGGCGGCTTGATCGGAAACGCAGTCATCAACGGCGCAACCAACGGTCTGACCGCTTCCTCCAAGATCGTCATCACCGACTGTGCCAACTACGGCCTGGTCTTCGGAAACAGCAACGTTTCTCAGATCGTCGGTAAGAACGAAAACGGCACCACCACCCTGACCAACGTCATCGCCGCGGGCCGTGCCAACAACGGCGAAGCCCCTGCCTTCTTCGGCGATGGCAGACAGAACGTCACGCTGGTCAACTGTCTGATGCTGGCCGGCTCTTCCAACGCCGCTTCCGGTGTTGCAGGAACCACCGAACTGACCGGCTTTGCCGAAGTCAAAGAAGCAACGCTCCTCGGTAAGGTTCCCACGGGCTACACCAACTGGGTGGCTTACGCAGAAAAGAATCCTCTGCCCACCGCTCTGAAGGAAGCCCTCTGGCCCACTCCCGTGGAAGACGACAAGGACGACAAGAATCCCAACAAGAACCCCGGCACCTCTGACTGGGCCGCTCCTTCCATGATCCTTGCGGTTATGGCAGTTGCCACCGGCGCCGCCGTCGTTCTGCGCAAGAAGGTTTCTGAATAATCCGAGATTTTCATTGAATATCTCTCTCTTTCAAACCTGCGAGAGCCACACAAACGTGTGGCTCTCATTCTTTTTCTGAAAACAGGACCGCCTTAAAGCAAAATCAAAAAACCGATGCAAGCCTTCGGTTTGTTCCTTTTAGAAAGGGGAGGCTCGTGTTTCGCATCGTTCAAGAGGCGCAAAAAACCCTTCCACCCCCACGCCGCACTGCGGCAGGCGCGGCGGTCCCCCTTCCCCTTCCTTTGGCAAGGAAGTGGACGGCAAGCTCGGGTGCACGGTACGCCGAACCTGATTTCACAGAGAGGTTCTCTCGGAAAGGGGAACAAACGCAAGGCACGGCACATCGGCATGGCTCCCCTTAGTAAGGGGAGCTGTCATCGCAGATGACTGAGGGGATTGACACG
>JAGARU010000057.1 GCA_017622085.1 Clostridia bacterium
AAGGGGCTTTCGCTCGCTGCGGCGAGCGAGGAGCCTCCGCGGCTCCATCGCGCAAGCTTTTTAAAAAAAGCTTGACCAAAAATTGCCGACACCTTCGGGGGAGCTTGTGCGCTGACGTGTGAGCAAGCGGCGAAGTTTGCCCGCGGGGGCTTCCCCGTCCGACACCTTCGGGGGAGTGTGTGCGCTTACAAGTGAGCAAACGCCGAAGCTTGGCCGCCGGGCCTTCCCGGCCGTTCCCTCCGTCCCGGCCGTTCCTTTACTTCTTCTCCCTCAGCTCCTTGATGCGGTCGCGGAGGTAGGCCGCCTTCTCGAATTCCAGCAGGCGGGCGGCCTCTCGCATTTCGGAGGTCAACTGCTCGATCATCTTTTCCTTTTCCTTCACGGGGATGGCCTTCTTCGGCTTGCCCGTGTTTTTGTCCTTGCGGCCGATGTCGATCACGTCGCGGATGCCCTTCACAATGGTCTTGGGCACGATGCCGTGCTCCTCGTTGTAGCGGGACTGAATTTCCCGACGGCGGGCGGTCTCGTCCATGGCCACCCGAATGGAGGCGGTGACGGTGTCGGCGTACAGAATAACCTTACCCTCTGCGTTTCGCGCGGCGCGGCCGATGGTCTGGATCAGCGCCGTCTCCGAGCGCAACAGACCCTCCTTATCCGCGTCCAGAATGGCCACCAAGGATACCTCGGGAATGTCCAGACCCTCGCGGAGCAGGTTGATGCCCACCAGCGCGTCAAATTTGCCAAGGCGCAGATCGCGGATGATCTCCATGCGCTCCATGGTTTCTACGTTGTGATGGATGTATTTTACCTTCAGATGGTTCTCAAGCAGATAGTCGGTCAGATCCTCCGCCATCTTGGTGGTGAGGGTGGTAACCAGCACGCGCTCGCCCCGCTTGGCGCACTCACGGATCTCGCCCATTACGTCGTCTACCTGAGTGGAAATGGGACGGAGCTCCACTTGAGGGTCCAAAAGACCCGTGGGGCGGATCAGCTGCTCCACCATCTGCGCCGAACGTTGGCGCTCAAAGGCGGCGGGCGTAGCGGAAACGAAGATGGCTTGGTTGATCTTTTTATGGAACTCGTCCTCAAACAGAGGGCGGTTGTCAAAGGCGGAGGGCAGGCGGAAGCCGAACTCCACCAGATTGGTCTTTCTCGCCCGGTCGCCGCCGCTCATGCCGCGCACCTGGGGCAGGGTCACGTGGGATTCGTCCACAAACAGGAGGAAATCCTTGGGGAAATAGTCGAGGAGGGTGTGGGGCGTGGAGCCCGGCGCACGGCCGGCCAGCACCCGGGAGTAGTTTTCCACTCCGGAGCAGAAGCCGATCTCCCGGAGCATCTCCAGGTCGTATCGGGTGCGCTCCTCAATGCGCTGTGCCTCCAACAGCTTGTTCTGACTGCGGAAGAATTCAACCCGCTCCTTCATCTCTGCCTCGATCTCTGCGAGAGCCTTTTCCCGCTTGTCGTCGGAGACCACGTAGTGGTTGGCGGGGTAGATGGCCACGTAGGAAAGACTGCGCAAAACCTCGCCCGTCAGCACGTTGATCTCGCTGATCCGGTCGATTTCGTCGTCAAAGAACTCCACGCGGATGGCCTTGTCGCCGCTGGAGGCAGGGAACACCTCCAAAACGTCGCCCCGCATACGGAATTTGTTGCGGACAAAGTTCAGGTCATTGCGCTCGTAGTGGATGCCGATCAGCTGGCGCGCCACGTCGTTGCGGTCAGCCTGCATGCCTACCCGAAGGCCAACCAGCATCTTCTGGTACTCCTCCGGGTCGCCCAAGCTGTAGATGCAGGAGACGCTGGAGACGATGATCACGTCCCGGCGCTCAAACAGGGCGGAGGTGGCGCTGTGGCGAAGCTTATCGATCTCGTCGTTGATCAGCGCGTCCTTTTCAATATACATATCCTTACCGGGGATGTAGGCCTCCGGCTGGTAGTAGTCGTAGTAGGAAACGAAGTATTCCACCGCATTTTCGGGGAAGAACTCCCGGAACTCGGAGCAAAGCTGGGCGGCCAGGGTCTTGTTGTGAGCCAGTACCAGGGTGGGTCTTTGCACGTTCTGAATGATGTTGGCCATGGTAAAGGTCTTACCGGAGCCGGTCACTCCAAGGAGCGTCTGGTAGCGCATACCGGCCTCCACACCGGCGGTCAGGGCGGCGATGGCCTCCGGCTGGTCGCCCGTGGGCTTAAATTCACTTCTCAGCTTGAACCGATCGTCCCGCATACGTTGTCCTCCTCCCGTTTTTTGGCGCAAAATCTTCTATTCTATATAGTATACCACAAATCCCGACCGATTTCAATGCCAACGCCCACCCAAGCCAATAATTTTTGATTGGGCGCAGGCGTTTGCTCACACGTCAGCGCACACACTCACCCGAAGGTGTCGGGCGGGGAAGCCCCCGCTGGCAAGGTCGCCGCTTGATCACACGTCAGCGCGCACGCTCACCCGAGGGTGTCGGCAATTTTTGGTCAAGCTTTTTTTAAAAAGCTTGCGCGCTGGAGCCGCGGAGGCTCCTCGCTCGCCGCAGCGAGCGAAAGCTCCTTACACGGCGTTTTCTTTTCGCTAAGCCTTTTCTTTTGCGCCTGCGGTCTCAAAAGAAA
>JAGARU010000058.1 GCA_017622085.1 Clostridia bacterium
CGCCGCCGTGCCGGGGCAGGCGTGGGGTGCTTTGCCCTCCTTTGCGGCCAGCACCGCCGCCTCATCGTAGGCGGGCGCCTCCCGCACCTCGAAGGAAATGGCACCCGTAGGGCAAGCGGGCAGGCAATCGCCCAGCCCGTCGCAGTAATTCTCGCGGGTCAGGGTGGCCTTGCCGTCGATCATCTCAATGGCGCCCTCGTGGCAGGCCGCCGCGCAAGCGCCACAGCCGTTGCATTTTTCTCGGTCGATCGTAATGATTTTTCGGATCATAGGGTATCCTCTCTGTATGTGAAATTGGGTGTCGGTTATGTGTCAATGGGTCGCTTCTTTGGTTCAGCGCGGGCGAAGCAGGGCTCAGAAGCACTTGCCATCCTTGCAGTCCTCCACGTCGCCGCGGCGGTAGCAGAGCTCGTTTTCGCATCGGCCCTCCGCAAAGAACTGTCGGATGTTGTTTACGGTGGTTTCCGCAATGTTTTCCAGCGCCTCCTCCGTCAAGAACGCCTGATGGGAGGTAACCAGCACGTTGGGCATGGAGATCAGCCGCGCCAAGATATCGTCCTCCATAATGTGGCCGGAGTTGTCCTCAAAGAACAGGTCGGCCTCCTCCTCGTACACGTCGAGGCAGGCGGCGCCCACCTTGCGGGACTTGATGCCGGCCAAGAGCGCCTCGGCATCCACCAGCGAGCCGCGGGAGGTGTTCAGAATGACCACGCCCTTTTTGCACTTCTCCAGGGCTTTCGCACCGATGATGTGGTGGGTCTCGTCGGTCAGGGGGCAATGCAGAGAAATGATGTCGCTGTTCGCAAACAACTCATCGGTATCCACGTAACGGACGGTGTCGCCGTTATCCAGACCGGGGGTGGGGTACTTGTCGTAGGCCAGCACCTTCATGCCAAAGCCGCGGCAGATGTCAATGAACACCCGCCCGATGCGGCCCGTGCCGATCACGCCTACGGTCTTGCCATGCAGGTCGAAGCCGGTCAGCCCGTTGAGACTGAAGTTGAAGTCCCGGGAGCGGAGGTAGGCCTTGTGGATGCGTCGGATGGAGGTGAGAAGCAGAGCCATGGTGTGCTCCGCCACTGCGTAGGGGGAGTAAGCAGGCACGCGAACCACGTGGAGGCGTCCTTTGGCGTGCTTCATGTCCACGTTGTTAAAGCCGGCGCACCGAAGGGCCAGCAGGCGAATGCCCATGTCGGCCAGGCGGTCAATGACGTTGGCGTTGACGGTATCGTTGACGAACACGCACACGCCGTCGTAGCCTCGGGCAAGATCCACAGTGTCCTCGTTTAATTTGGCCTCAAAATATTTAAATTGAATTCCGGACGATTCGCTTCGGCTATCAAAGGCCGGGCGGTCGTAGGGCTTGGTATCAAAAAAAGCAATTTTCATAGCGAAACCTCCTTGTGTTTCTGGACTCATTATAGTATAATACTCTCAGGAATTCTGTTGAATTTTCAACAAACGGAGAAAAAAGTGGAAAAATATTTTGGAATTTTGGAACAATGCCCCCTGTTTTCGGGCATTACGCGAGAGGAGCTGTCCCGCATGCTGGGCTGTCTTGATGCGAGGGTAGCCTTCTTTGACAAAAAATATACGGTCTTTGCGGAAGGAACACCGGCAAAATACGTGGGCGTGCTTCTGTCCGGCGGCGCGCAAACGGAGCGGGTGGACTATGAGGGCAACCGGAATCTACTCTCCAGCATTGCGCCGGGGGAGGTGTTTGGCGAGGCCTTTGCCTGCGCGGAGATGCGCGCCATTCCCGTGTCCGTGGTGGCCACCGAGCCGAGCGAGGTGTTGCTTTTGGATTGCAACCATATTCTTCGCACCTGCACCAAGGGATGTAGCTTTCACCAGAAGCTGATCTTTAATTTAATGAAGGATCTGGCCCTGAAATCCTTGGCCTTTCACCAAAAGCTGGAGGTGACCTCCAAGCGAACCACCCGTGAAAAGCTGATGACGTACCTGAGCCACATGGCGCAAAAAACGGGCAAGCGCTCGTTTGATATCCCATTTGACCGCCAGGCGTTGGCCGATTACCTGGAGGTTGACCGCAGCGGCCTCTCCGCCGAGATCAGTAAGCTGACCCGCGAGGGTATCCTTCGTAGCCGCAAAAAGCACTTTGAGCTGGAGTAGGGGCGCGGGGAGCCCCAGCAGCCAAGCTTCGGCGCTTGCCCACACGTCAGCGCACAAACTCTCCCGAAGGTGTCGGCAATTTTTGGTCAAGCTTTTTTTAAAAAGCTTGCGGGGGTGTGGGGCGCGTGCCCCACGGAAACGGCATTTCTTTTTTGCAAAGCCTTTTTCTTTGGGCCTATAGCGTCAAAGAAAAAAGCGTGAAGCAAGCCGCTCAACCGCCACGGCTACCGCCGGAGGGGACGCTCCAGCGTGCCGGCCTCCGTCGGGTTCACCCACGATAGCGGATTGTCAGGGACGCACTCTCTCTCAGTCGCCTTCGGCGCCAGCTCCCTCCCGGAGGGAGCCTATATACACGCCGTTTTTGCAGATAAAGTGAAGCAACCGCCACGGATACCGCCGAAGGGAGCGCTCCAGTAAGCCTTCTCCAGCGGAG
>JAGARU010000059.1 GCA_017622085.1 Clostridia bacterium
AACAACACGGAGATTGCACATCACGTATTAGCTGTGCAGCGACTGATCGCCTCATCCACCACCGATCGGTGGGCCCCCTTCTCCGCTGGAGAAGGCTTGATGGGGCGCCTCCTCCGTTTGTAGCCATGACGGTTGAGCGGCTTATTTCACGCTTTTTTCTTTGGAGGCAGAAGGCCCAAAGAAAAAAGCTTTGCAAAAAAGAAATGCCGTGTAAGGAGCTTTCGCTCGCTGCGGCGAGCGAGGAGCCTCCGCGGCTCCATCGCGCAAGCTTTTTAAAAAAAGCTTGATCAAAAATTAACGTCACCTTCGGGTGAGTGCGTGCGCTGACGTGTGAGCAAGCGCGGGGGGCTTTCTTTTTGCAAAGAAAGCCCCCCGGCCATTTTTATCTCGATCTCTCTTAATCCAAAGGAGTGTAGCCTGCGTCGGCGACGGCGGCGCGAAGGGTCTCGCGGGAAAGATCGGCAGAGCCCTCCACGGTGGCGGTCTTAGCTTCCAGATCCACGGAAACGGAGGTCACGCCGGGAACGGCGCTGAGTGCCTTTTCCACGTGCATACGGCAATGGTTGCACATCATTCCATCGATTGTAAGAGTTGTTTTCATGGTTGTATTCTCCTTTATTTCTTGAATTTCTTGTTTTTTATGGGCTTCGGGCGCATCGGCCGCCATCTTCGGGCGGAAGAAGCGCAGGCGAAGGGCGTTGGTTACAACGAAAACGGAGCTAAGGCTCATGGCCGCCGCGCCGATCATGGGGTTCAGCTTAATGGCAAAGGGCAGGAACAGAACACCCGCCGCAATGGGAATACCAAGGACGTTATAGAAGAACGCCCAGAACAGATTCATGCGGATGTTTTTCAGCACCTTGCGGCTCAGATCCATGGCGTTTACCGCGTCGCTGAGGGAATTTTTCATCAGCACCACGTCTGCCGATTCCATGGCCACGTCCGTGCCGCCGCCAATGGCCACGCCAACGTCCGCCCGCATAAGAGCCGGCGCGTCGTTGATGCCGTCGCCCACCATGGCCACGGTTCGTCCGCCCGCCTGCAGCTGGCGCACGTGCATTTCCTTGTCCGCCGGCAACACGTCGGAGATCACCTGATCCACGCCCACGCGCGCCGCCACAGATTCCGCCGTGGTGCGGTTGTCGCCCGTCAGCATGACGGTTTTGATGCCCTGTCGCTTCCATTCCTCAATGGCCGCGCGGCTGTCCTCGCGCACCGTGTCCGCCACGGCAATATAACCGAGAACCTGCTTGTCCCGCAGGAAGAACAGAGGCGTCTTTCCCTCCTTGCCGAGGGTCACCGCGGCGCTCTCCATGCCCAAAAGAAGCAAGGGTCGTCCGCCTAAAACGTCACAAATATGATAGGTGTTGCCGCCGGCGCAAAGAACGCCGTCCACCTTGGCCGTCACACCCCGTCCGCTGATGGCGCGGAATTCCGTGGCTCCGGGCACGGCAAGCTTCCGCTTTTTCGCCTCCTCGGTAATGGCCAGCGCCAAGGGATGCTCGCTTCCGGCCTCCACGGCCGCCGCCACGGTCAAAAGCTCCTCCTCGGTCACGCCGCCCAAGGGGCGCACGTCGGTCACGGAGGGCTGTCCGGAGGTGATGGTTCCGGTCTTGTCCAAAACCACCGTGTCCACCCGACCGAGAAGCTCCAGCGCCTCGGCGGATTTTATAAGGATGCCGTGCTCGGCCGCCACGCCCGTTCCTACCATAATGGCCACGGGTGTTGCCAGTCCTAAGGCACAGGGGCAGGAGATCACAAGAACGGAAATGGCGCAGGAAAGAGCAAATTCAAAGCCCTGACCCGCAATCAGCCACGCCGCCCCGGTCACAAGGGCAATGCCAATGACCACGGGCACAAAAACGCCGCTGACCTTGTCCGCCAACGAAGCAATGGGCGCCTTGGAGCTGCCCGCCTCGTCCACCAGACGGATGATCTGGGCAAGGGTCGTCTCCTCGCCCACGCGGGTGGCGCGGAAATGGAAGGAGCCGTTGCGGTTCACGGTGGCAGAGATCACCCGATCGCCCACCGTCCGATCCACGGGCACGCTCTCGCCCGTAATGGCCGATTGGTCGAGGGTTCCGTCGCCCCAGACGATCTCGCCGTCCGCCGGCACGGTCTCGCCGGGGCGGATCACCACCACGTCGCCCACCTGCAGATCCTCCGCCGGCACGGTTATCTCAACCCCGTCCCGCAGTACGCAGGCGGTTTTGGGCGCCAGATCCATCAGCTTTTCAAGGGCGGCGGAGGTCTTGTCCTTGGACTTGGCCTCAAAGAACTTGCCGAGGGTCACAAGAGTCAGGATCATGGCCGAGGACTCAAAGTACAGCTCGTGGGCGTAGTGAGCCACGGTGGCCGAATCGCCGTGCCCGAGGGCGTAGATTACCCGATAGATCACGAAAATTCCGTAAACGAAGGCCGCTCCGGAGCCAACGGCCACAAGGGAATCCATGTTGGGTGCCCGGTGGATCAGAGCGCGGAAGCCCACGGTAAAGAACTTCCGATTGATCACCAGCACCGGCGCGGTCAGCAAAAGCTGGGTAAAGGCCGCCACCGCCACGTTTTCGCTTCCCGTGAGGAAGCCGGGCAAGGGAAGCCCCATCATGTGCCCCATGGAAACGTACATCAAGGGGAGCAGGAAGCAAAGGGAAGCGATCAGCCGCCGCTTCATGCCCGCCCGCTCGGCGGCGGCGCGGGATTTGCGCTCCGTCCACTCCCGGCGGAAGGTGCCGTCCTGCTGTTTTTTTGCCCCCTCCGGGCTGGCGCCGTAGCCGATTTTTGTTACGGCCCCCACGATGGCGGCCGCCTCAAGGGCGCTCTCGTCGTAGGAAACCACCATTTTGCCCGACAAAAGGTTCACGTTTACCGCATCCACCCCTGCAAGGGCGGCCACGGTTTTCGTCACGTTGGCCTGGCAGGCCGCGCAGGTCATGCCCGTGACGGTAAAGGTCTCTTTTCTCATCGGATCGCCCTCCCGTCAAGGACGGCGGAGATCAGCGTCTCCCCCTTGTATTGGAGCTTCAGGGAGAAGAAGGGCGCGTTTTCCTCCAAAAGCTTGAGGAAGATCAGATCCCCCTCCCACATGGGCAGCTCAGCCAGCTCTTTTTTGGTGATCCAGGAAAGCTCACCCTCGTCGCAGTCCTTTTCCTTGCCCTGCCAGCGGGTCACGGTGTATAAAAACATATATTCGGTGGGCCAGCGGTCGCTGACGAAGGTCACCACCCCGCGCAGGCGGTAAGCGGTGGCCATCAGCCCCGTTTCCTCCAAAATTTCGCGCTTCATGCAGTCCTCGGGGGACTCGCCATCCTCAAAATGGCCGCCAACGCCAACCCATTTGTCCTGATTGACGTCGTTTTCTTTTTTCGTTCGGTGGAGCATCAGGTATCGGTCGCCCTGCTCCAGATAACAGAGAGTTGTCAGCTTCATTTTTGTCTCCATTCCCCCGCACGCTTGACAAACGGGCAAAATGCGGGTATCATAGTAGGGAAGTCTCATCAAAGGAGTCGAATATGTATAACGAATTAACCAAAGTGGATATACAGAAAATGCAGGAGGAGATTGCCGAGCGTCGCGCCTGGGTCTCGGCTCTGCGTGAGGAAGTGCGCCGCACCCGCGAGTTTGGGGATCTGTCGGAGAACGACGAGTACCGCAGTGCCAAGCGGGAATACAACAAGAACAACGGCCGCATCCGGTATCTTGAAAACATGATCAACACGGCCAAGATCATCGAGGTGGATTCTGCCGCCGACACGGTGGGTCTGTTCGATTACGTGACGGTTTACTATCCGGAGGACGAGGAAACCCGCGTGATCCGGTTGGTGACCACCCTTCGCAACGACGTTCTGTCGGATTGCATTTCCAAGGATTCCCCCTTCGGCCGGGCGGTTTTGGGCGCCAAGGTGGGAGAAACGGTAACCGTCCAGGTGCGCGAGGGCTATTCGTATCCTGTCACTGTCCAGAAGATTGAAAAAGGCCAGGACGACGATTCGCTTCCCATCGCGAAATATTAAGGTTACCTCCCGCTAACCGAAGTATACCACAACCGGGCTGATTTTTCAACCCCCAAACGAAAACATCCAAGAGGAATCACACGCACAAACTCCCCCAAGGGGACGTTAATTTTTGGTCAAGCTTTTTTTGCGGGGAAGCCCCCGCGGGCAAACTTCGCCGCTTGTTCTCACGTCAGCGCACAAACTCCCCCGAAGGTGTCGGCAATTTTTGATCAAGCTTTTTTTAAAAAGCTTGCGCGCTGGAGCCGCGGAGGCTCCTCGCTCGCCGCAGCGAGCGAAAGCCCCTTACACGGCATTTTCTTTTCGCCAAGCCTTTTCTTTTGGGCCTTTTGTGTCAAAAGAAAAGGCGTCGAGCAAACAGCGCATCCGCCACGGATACAGTCGAATGGAACAATCCCTCAGTCGCCTTCGGCGCCAGCTCCCTTTACACAAGGGAGCCTAATGGAGCGTCGCTTTCGCCGACGAAGTGAAATAATCGCCATGGCTACAAGCGGGAGTAACATACCTGCGGTAGGGGAGGGGCTTGCTCCTCCCGCCCGAATAAATTGAGTAACCCCCACGGCTATAAGCGGAGGAGGCGCCCCATCAAGCCTTCCCTAGCAGGGAAGGGGGACCGCGCCAGCGGTGGATGAGTAGAACCATCCTCTGCACAGCTAATATTTGATGTGCCATCCCCGTTTTTCCTTTTGATAAGTTACTTTTTTAAGGACAACAAGGTCTGTGCTCTCATTTTATATATGTCGGCGCGATGCTCTCCTCATCCGTCGGCTTCGCCGCCACCTTCTCCGCTGGAGAAGGCTTGATGGGGCGCTTCCTCCGGCGGTAGCCGTGGCGGATGTGCTACTTGTACGACGCCTTTTCTTTTGAAGCAAAAGGCCCAAAAGAAAAGGCTTTGCGAAAAGAAAATGCCGTGTAAGGAGCTTTCGCTCGCTGCGGCGAGCGAGGAGCCTCCGCGGCTCCAGCGCGCAAGCTTTTTAAAAAAAGCTTGACCAAAAATTGCCGACACCTTCGG
>JAGARU010000060.1 GCA_017622085.1 Clostridia bacterium
CGCTCGCCGCAGCGAGCGAAAGCTCCTTACACGGCATTTCTTTTTTGCAAAGCTTTTTCTTTTGGGCCTTTTGTGTCAAAAGAAAAGGCGTTAAACGATCCGCACATCCGCCACGGCTACAGGCAGAGAAAACAATCCTTCAGTCACCTTCGGTGACAGCTCCCTGAAGGTGACTGAGGGATTGTATCTTTTGATAAGCTACTTCCCTTTAGGGCAATGCGGTCTGTGCTCTCATTTTACGTGCACCGACACAATGCTCTCCTCATCCGTCGGCTTCGCCGCCACCTTCTCCGCTGGAGAAGGCTTACAGGAGCGCCCCCTCCGGCGGTAGCCGTGGTGGTTGAGCGGCTTGCTTCACGCTTTTTTCTTTGACGCTATAGGCACAAAGAAAAAAGCTTTGCAAAAAAGAAATGCCGTGTACGTGGGGCACGCGCCCTACACCCCCGCAAGCTTTTTAAAAAAAGCTTGACCAAAAATTACTGTTTTCGTCACCCTCGGGGGAGCGTGCGCGCTTACAAGTGAGCAAGCGGCGAAGTTTGGCCGCGGGGCCTTCCCCGCAAAAAAGCTTGACCAAAAATTAACGCTACCCTCGGGGGAGTGTGTGCGCTCGCAGAAAACAAGTGCCGATCTTGCCCAATGGAGCGAAAAACTTTCGGTTGTTCACGGAATGTTCATATATATGAGGTATACTTATTATGATTGCAAAAAAATCTACTACTTTTCTTGACGAAAGGAACGTGTTTATGAATTCGCTGAAAAAACTCCAGAACCCCATTGGCATTGAGGGACCCGTGCTCACCATCGTTATGGACGGTGTTGGACTCGCTCCCGAAGGCCCCGGCAACGCTGTAAAGGCTGCCTACACCCCCACCCTTGACCGCCTCCTTGCAACCTACCCCTGCGTGTCCTTGAAGGCACACGGTACGGCCGTTGGTCTCCCCTCCGACGACGATATGGGTAACTCCGAGGTTGGCCACAACGCTCTTGGCTCCGGCCAGGTATTTGCACAGGGCGCCAAACTGGTTTCCCAGTCCATTGAGAGCGGCAAGATGTACGTCTCCGAGACCTGGAAGAAGGTAGTTCAGAACGTTCTTGACAATAACGGCACTCTCCACTTCCTCGGCCTCTTCTCTGACGGTAACGTGCACTCCCACATCGACCACCTCAACGCCATGCTGAAGCAGGCGAAGGCCGAGGGCATTGCCCGCGTAAGAGTTCACATCCTCATCGACGGCCGTGACGTTGGCGAGACCTCCGCGCTTGAATACATCGCTCCCTTTGAGGACTACCTTGCCTCTCTGCGCGACGATTCCTTTGATGTAAAGATCGCCTCCGGCGGCGGACGTATGGTCATCACCATGGACCGCTACGAGGCTAACTGGGCCATGGTTGAGGCCGGCTGGAAGACCCACGTGCTGGGCGAGGGCCGTCAGTTCGCATCGGCGGCTGAGGCGGTTGAGACCTACCGCGCGGAGCTCCACGTAATCGACCAGGACCTTCCTCCCTTCGTAATTGCCGAGGACGGCAAGCCCGTTGGTACCGTTGAGGACGGCGACTCCGTTGTCTTCTACAACTTCCGCGGCGACCGCTCCATCGAGATCTCCAAGGCCTTTGATCAGGCAGACTTTGACAAGTTCGACCGCGTTCGCTACCCCAAGGTGGTTTACGCCGGCATGCTGGAGTACGACGGTGACCTTCACATTCCCGCAAACTATCTGGTAAATCCTCCGGATATTACCAACACCATGGGCGAGTATCTGGCCGGCACCGGCATTGCACAGCTCGCCATCTCCGAGACCCAGAAGTACGGCCACGTAACCTATTTCTGGAACGGCAACAAGAGCGGCAAGTTTGACGACGCGCTGGAGACCTACATTGAGATCCCCTCCGACGTGGTTCCCTTCGAGCAGAGACCCTGGATGAAGTGCGCGGAAATCACCGATCAGCTGATCGACGCTCTTCGCTCCGGCAAGTATCCCTGCCTCCGTGTGAACTTCCCCAACGGCGACATGGTTGGCCACACCGGCAACCTCCTTGCTACCCGTTGCTCCATGGAAGCGCTGGATCTTCAGCTCAAGAGAATTCTTGACGTGGTAGACGAGCTTCACGGTGTAGCGGTCATCACCGCCGACCACGGTAACGCGGACGAAATGATGGAGCTGGACAAGAAGGGCAATCCCAAGCAGAACAAGGACGGCTCCTACAAGGCAAAGACCAGCCACACGCTGAATCCCGTTCCCTGCATCATCTACGACAACTTCTATGCCGACAAGTACAAGGTAAAGGCAGACGAGGGCACCTTCGGTCTTGCAAACGTAGCCGCTACCGTTGTAAATCTGCTCGGTTATGAGGCGCCCGAGATGTGGAACGAGTCCATTCTTGAGCTGTAAAATACCGCCAAAGGGCAAAATCAGATAAAAAATTATCGAATCCTGTTGATTTCAGACGGGAAATACGATATAATAAGCTGTAAAACAAAATTTTCGCAAAGGAGATTCTAACAAATGAGCAATTTAGTCTATTCCAAAGAAGTAGAGAATATGTGCTGCGTTGCTAAGGGCCCCAACCACGGTCCCGCCCCCATTCCCGAAGAGGGCAAGTGGGTACAGGCAAAGCAGATCACCGACATTTCCGCATACACCCACGGTGTGGGCTGGTGTGCACCCCAGCAGGGCGCCTGCAAGCTTTCCCTGAACGTTAAGGAAGGTATCATCGAGGAAGCTCTCGTTGAGACCATCGGTTGCTCCGGTATGACTCACTCCGCCGCTATGGCAGCAGAGATCCTTCCCGGCAAGACCCTCCTTGAGGCTCTTAATACCGACCTTGTTTGTGACGCTATCAACACCGCAATGCGCGAGCTCTTC
>JAGARU010000061.1 GCA_017622085.1 Clostridia bacterium
CCAACAGGGATGCTTCTCGCCCCTATTGGAAACCCAGAGCCAAGGGATTGCATCCCTCTGGACACCCGCATATTTTCCTCGAAAATGGTACCCAAACTGTAAAAATGCAGTTTGACACCATTCCTCAGAAAATACAAAACCGCTGTGATCTCCATCCTTGCGAGGATGAAAATTACAGCGGTTTGTTTTTGCATTAGCTCAATGTTCCGATTGTTCTTTCAATCCCAACATTACATGCAAAGTCATTCTGTGAGCAAGCCCGGACAATTCTGCCAAAGAAATTTCTTTCCCTGTCTCGTGCCAGAATTGCAAAAGTCCTGTAAACGCAGATGTAACATAAGCGATGATATAGTCTTGATAGGGATTCTCTTTTTCCTGCTTCATCACTGCGTTAAAAACGTTCGCAGCCTCTTTTCGTACATGATCTAAAAACTGTGGATCGCCGTCCTTGCCAAGAAGCAAAAACAGATTGTCATCGTATTCGCCAAAAACTTCAATTACCTTTGCAGACACCGCTTGGAAGTCTGCAAAATTTTTATCTTCAAATACTGACCAGACTTTAGAACGCAAATCCTCGATGATTTCATCCTCTGCTTGGGCAAGCAAATCATTCATATCAGAAAAATACACATAGAATGTGCCACGGTTCAAATCAGCATACTTTGTAATCTCGCTGATTGTCACGTTGTTCAGTCCACGCTTTTTGGCTATCACCCAAAACGCATCAATCATGCTTTGCTTCGTTTGCGCTGTTTTTTCCGGTTGTTTCTTCATGTTTTATTTCACGCTCCTTTGATTACCCAACAACGAGTTGTGTGTTGTTGGTTGACACAGCTTTTGATTTTGAGTATAATAATATTATACAACATGTTGTCGGATTTGTCAATCCGATCACGATTACCACAAAGGAGCGATTATATGCCTGTTATTGAAGTGTCCCATCTTACAAAAGATTACGGTCACGGCAGAGGTGTTTTTGATGTTTCCATAAAAGTTGAGCAAGGTATGTGTTACGGATTTCTCGGCCCGAACGGCGCCGGTAAGACAACCACCATCCGACATTTGATGGGATTTTCAAAGCCGCAAAGCGGAAGCACCTCTATTCTCGGCTGTGACAGTTGGAACTGTGCCGACGAATTAAAAAACGCTGTCGGCTATTTGCCCGGTGAAATTGCTTTTCCGAAGGGCTTGACCGGGACGGAATTTTTGGATATGCAAATGAAGCTGCGCCGAGTGAAAGATGAAGCATACAAAAATGAACTGCTGGAAAGATTTCAGCTTGATCCATCCATGCGTGTGGAGAAAATGAGTCTGGGTGTTCGCAGAAAGCTGGCAGTTGTTACGGCTTTTCTGCACGACCCGGACATTCTGATCCTGGACGAACCGACTTCCGGCCTTGATCCTATCATGCAGCAAAACTTTATTGATTTTATTCTATCGGAGAAAAAAAGAGGAAAAACCATTTTGCTGTCCTCTCACATCTTCCATGAGGTTGATGCCTGCTGTGACCGTATTTCCATCATCAAAGATGGGCGCATCGTTGCCGATTTTGTTGCAGATGAATTAAAAAACAGAAGCACAAAGATCTACCGCATCTCCTTCAGTGATAAGGACAGCTATGATGCGTTTGTGTGTAAGGATTATTTGTTCCATTCCAGGAATGAGAAAAAGCTCCGTGCAAGAGTGATGATCGAAGCAGCGCAGATCAACCGACTGCTGACCGATATTACGCCGCTGAGTGTGACAGAATTCCAGGAGATTCCGTTTACGCTGGAAGATTATTTTATGGAGTTCTATAAAAATGACTGTCAGTTCGGGGAGGTGCAATCATGAGCGATATTATGATAAAGGTTGCGCATCTAACCAAAGATTACGGCCATGAGCACGGTATCTTTGATATTTCCCTTGAAGTGAAAAAGGGAGAAGTGTTCGGATACATCGGCACCAACGGTTCCGGTAAAACCACTACGATCCGTTCCATGATGGGCTTCATTCAGCCGGATGCAGGCAGTTCGACGATTATGGGTATGGACGCATGGAGCAATTCTATTGCCATCAAACCTTATGTCAGCTATGTTCCCGGTGAGATTGCGTTCCCCGGACTTCGCACAGGAACGGATTTCCTGAAACTGCAGGCGGAGTATCTGGGCATTACGGACTTTACTTATATGAACAAGCTGATCAAGCTGCTTCAGCTTGACCCCTCTGCCAATCTCAAGCGAATGTCAAAAGGCATGAAACAGAAAACGGCACTTGTGGCAGCGCTCATGGGAGACCGTGAGATATTGATTCTTGACGAGCCGACCACCGGACTTGACCCGCTGATGCGTGAAGTGTTCCTTGATCTGATTCGTGAGGAAAAAGCCAAGGGCAAAACGATTTTCATGTCCAGCCATATCTTTGAAGAAATTGAAGGTGTCTGCGACAAAGCTGCCATGATCAAGGACGGGCATCTGATTGATATTATGGATGTTCATGCCATGCGCCACGAGCCGACAAAGCATTTCCATGTTCTGTTCAAAAACGGTGTTGATCGTGATGCCTTTATGGCACAATGCGATTTTGCCCATTGTGTACAGGAGAAGGAATCCGGCTGCAATATTACCGTAGATATTGCGCAAATCAAGAAAATGCTTGTTCAGTTGAATTGTTATCCGCTGACCCGGCTTTCCGAGGAACACGAAACCTTGGAAAAGAAATTCCGGGAAGCGTTTAAGAAAGGAGCAGCCCCCGATGGGAAATAATACAAAAACCGCTAAACACTTTTCTGTTCCGTTGATGAAACAGAATATCAAGTCCAACCTTGTGCTGGCCGTTGTGATCACGCTGATCTTCTGTATGATCACAACAGTGATTACCGCCGCTATGAATATGATGGGCACCACCACATCCCCTGCGGTGGATATCGAGGATGCACAGGAGCAATTTTACAGCCACCTTTTTGCTATGGCAGCCTATAAACAGATGACGGGAACGGAATTGTCTGTAGATGACTTCCTGGAAACCGATGATCGCAGTACCTATGATACCGTTTTTGAAATGATCGGCAGCCAGTCAGAGGATTTGAAACTCAGCTCCGATGTCTTTGCAGATTCTATTGCCGTGCTGACTGAAGCGGATGGTTCCGTTGACAGCTATGTGGAGCAGTTTGAATACATCTATGCCCTCAGCGATGAAAAAGGCGTGTTCTCCGACGAAGAGTTAAGCATTGATGAAATGATGTCCACTATGATCTCTGGCATGGGAATGGATGCCGACCAGTTTAATAAGATGGCAAAAATGGACAGAACTTCTATGCTGAATAAGATGTATTTTACCGTTATGGGTCTTATTCCTCTGCTGATCTTCGTTGTGATCGTGGGCAATTCCTTGATTGCCAGCCAAGTGGACTGCGGCTCTATGGCTTATGTTCTGGCAACACCGACCAAGCGAAGCGCTGTTGCCAATACACAGGCGATTTTCCTGATTCTTGCGCCGCTTATCATCTGTATGCTTGGCTGTGGGGTGCGTATTGCAGCATCCACGGTGCTGACAGGTGAAAGCAACATTGCCATGAATGCAGCACTCTACGGCGGTATGTATGTACTGATTGAAGCTATTGGCGGTCTGTGCTACATGGGCAGCTGTCTGTTTAATCAGAGTAAAAAGGCTACGGCTTTTGGCGGCGGTATTGCGGTGTGGTGCTTCATTGCATCTCTGCTGGGAATATTTGGCTCGGAGGATATGGTCAATATGGGGGTTGGTATCGAGGAACTTGGTATCTTCAACAAGCTGACGCTTGTTGGCCTTTATGATATTAAGGCCCTTGCTACCGTTGGTAGTGGCGATGTAAACTACGATTTCGTTTGGAAACTCTGTGTCCTTGCAGGTGTTGCAATAGTGTCCTATACAATTGGCAAGTTCCGCTTCCAGAAAAAAGACCTGCCGCTATAATCTTAAAAGTATTTCACGGCTGTTGCCCCATTATAGGGCAACAGCCGTGCGTTTTTAGTCAAGCGGTTTGTATTCAGTCACGGTTTTCAAATAGGTTTCGGGATCGCCGTTCAAAATAAGGTCTGCATACTCCACAGGGGCGTTGTAGATAAGATAATCAAGCTCTGACCGTTCGTACATATTACGGGCAACCTCGTTCTCAGCGGCGATGGTATCAATCGCAATTATGCTGCCATCGGTGAATTTCAGTTCCACGCAGCAGTTATCGAAGTTGTATTCGCAAGAAATAAGGTGTTTCATAAGGTTTTACCTCCAAAATTGTATTGTTTGGAAGTAATGTAAGCGTGGGTTTTAGTGTGGTATCTTTAAGTTTGGGAAACCCCCGTTTCCCATTTGGATACAGCCTGAAAAGTCACGCATAAATCTTCCGCAAGCTCTCTTTGAGAAAGGCCTTTTTGTTTTCTCAAAAATTGAATATAGCGGCCAATTGCTTTGGTGTTCATATGGAACCTCCTCGGTTTTATTTGCACTTAAATTATACGGGAGAGTTCTCTTGTATTCAATAACGGCGTTCTTGATAAAATTCTATGCGAAATAGACGGACTATCGCTGTTTTTCCGGTGGACGTACAAATACTTGGAGAGGATAATTGAATTCTGCTGTCAGCTCGCCCGGAGTAAAGCCAAGGCGAGAGTAGAAGGCGCGTGGAGCGGCGCCTTTCGGGTCATTGGCGCGAAAGGTAGTGACGGAAATCTTGCGATTCGGATCCAGCAGTGAGATAGCTTTCTTCACCAGGGCGGTGGCGATGCCCATTCTGCGATAAGTGGGAGCAACCGCGAGAAAATTGATCGCGTTGCGGCGTGTAGAGAACAACAGGACGCCTACGATGCTATCATCCATCTTTACGCAGAGGGCACGTCGTTCTCGCATGAGTCGGCAGACGAGCCCCGTATGGTTTTCCATTGCTTCTTCAGTCTCAAGTCCCGGGAAATTATCTCGAACCTCATCGACTAAGTTCATCCAAACAAAGATATCCTCCCGTGCGCCATATTCTACCTTCATGTCAACACCCCCGTTCATGTGGAGCAAAAGCGATGGAGGCCCGCCGCTTTTTATTTTTAGTCTTCAATAGCTGCTTTTTTTGCGAAAATCTTATGGATGATGGCAGGATCAAATTTCGGCTTGCGTCCGTATGTGTAAAGGCCGTTCTGTTCCTGTTCAACGTCCGTGAGCTGGGTATAGCAGAAGCCAAACATACAGGGGTTATTCAGCAACGCATCGGTTAAGCCCTCCAAGCGTGCAAGGAACTCCTCGCGGGATTTCGGTGCATTGCCGTAGCCCCAGCCGGACTGATCCTCCGTCCAGGCAATTCCGCCGTACTCGCTGACAAAGGTAGGTTGTCCCTTTTTATAATGCTGGCGCTTATCAAATTGATCCACGAAAGTGCCGTCAATAGGAAGGTTCTTATAATACTCAGCAAACTTAACCGGGTCTTGCTCGTAGTTGTGCACGTCAAAGATATCCGTTACTACGTGGAAGTTGCCGCTGGTATCGATGCAGGGGCGAGTGAGGTCGGCTACCTTAGTCGCCTTATACACGGTAGCAAGCACATTGTTGTGCTGGTAGTGGCCGTTGATGTCCCACGTCTCGTTGAAGGGACACCAGCCGATGATGGCAGGATGGTTGTAGTCACGCTCAATTTCCTCCAGCCATTCGGGCAGAATGCCGTAGATGCTTTCAGGCTTGGAGTGGTCGAGGCCCCAACTGGGGAACTCACCCCAGACAATATAGCCAAGGCGGTCGCAATGGTAGAGGAAGCGCTCCTCAAAGACCTTTTCGTGTAAGCGGGCGCCGTTGAAGCCCATAGCGAGAGAGCGCTCGATGTCGGCAATCAGCTCCTTGTCGTCCGGAGCAGTATAGATTCCGTCGGGATAGAAGCCTTGGTCGAGGACAAGACGCTGGAACACAGACTTGCCATTGATCAGGAATCGGTATCCGTCCAGTTGAACGGTGCGAAGACCGAAGTAGCTCTTGACGGTATCCTCGCCGTAGGTCAGGACAAGATCGTAGAGCCGGCCGTTTCCTACTTCCCAAAGATGCTTTTCGGAGAGAGAAATACTAAGGTGTGCAACGCCGCCCAAGGATTCCGTTTCGGCTCTTCCCACTTCTCTGCCCTCATAAATTGCAGTTGCCTTGAGCGTGCCCTTTCCGCAAAGAGTAGCGGTGATGTTGAGGGTGGCACTGTTAGCGTCTGTATCGTATTTGGTTTTTACAATATATGTGTTCGGTACAAATTCCAGCCACACGGTCTGCCAGATACCGGTGGTTCGGGTATACATACAACCGTCGGAATAGTAACGCTCGCTCTGCTTACCGGACGGGATCATGGGATCACGGGTGTTGTCCTCCGCATGAACTGTCAAAACGTTAGTGCCGACTATGGCCTGCTCAGTAATATCCATGGAGAAGGACACGTATCCGCCCTCGTGAGTACCGCATTCCTTGCCGTTTACATACACGGTGGTCTTATAATCTACTGCGCCAAAATGAAGGATTACACGGCCGGAAAGATTTTCCTCCGTCAGTGTAAAGTCTCTTTTATACCATACGGAATCCATAAAGTCTACATGCTGTATGCCGGAAAGCGCGCTTTCCGGACAGAAGGGGACTTCAATAATATCTGCAAAGGGCTTGTCCTGCTGATACAGTCGCCGATCGGCACCGCTGTTGGATTTATCGATTTCAAACTGCCATTTGCCGTTCAAATTTACCCAGCTTTCACGGAAAAATTGAGGCTTGGGATGCTCGGATCTGTACATAACATGTTCTCCTTTGATTTTGGATGAATTTGTTTTTTTCATTATAACAGATTGGATAATAGAAATCAATTCTTGTTTTTCGATTTGCGTCTTTCTTTTTTTATTGGTTTCTGTTATACTGTAGTTAATAAAACTTCTCGGAGGAAATTATGAACGATATTCAACGGTTGAAGATGCTTGAGAGACCCCTTGCTCCTGTGGACGCAGTGCTGGATACGGATACCTACAACGAAATTGACGACCAGTTTGCGCTTGCCTATCTTTTGAGCTATAGCGAAAAAGTGAACACCCGTGCAATTTATGCGGCTCCCTTCCACAATGGTCACTCCGACGGACCGGAGGACGGAATGGAAAAGAGCTACGATGAAATTGTCCACTTGCTCACTCTGATGGGACAAGCCGATCGAATTTCTACGGTGCACAAGGGCTCCCGCCGGTTTATGAAAAACGAGACTGAGCCGGTGGATTCCGAGGCGGCGCGTCATCTTGCGGACTTAGCTATGAAATACACCTCGGAGTGTCCTCTTTACGTAATTGCCATTGGTGCCATTACAAACGTTGCTTCCGCTCTTTTGTTGCGTCCTGAGATTGCCGATCGGATCATAATTGTGTGGCTGGGCGGACATTCCCGCCATTGGCCAAAAACCGATGAATTTAATATGCGTCAGGACATCGCCGCGGCAAGAGTTGTATTTAATAGCGGAGCGGCGATCGTTCAGCTGCCTTGCATGGGTGTGGTCTCTGCCTTTACGGTAAGTGAAGCCGAGCTGAAGACTTGGCTGCTTGGCAAAAACAAGCTGTGTGATTATTTGGTACAACACGCCATTGACGAGGTTACTTATGCGGTCGGGCGGCCTTGGACCCGTGTGATCTGGGACGTTACTGCTGTTGCTTGGGTGGTGGGTGAGTTTACGCTGGATGAGATTATCCCTGCCCCGATTCCCGAGTATGATTGCCGGTATGGTACCGGATGTGACCGTCACCTGATCAAATCTGTTTATCATATTCATCGGGACATGCTGTTTGAAGATATGGTGAAGCGGATTTCTGCGTTTGGCTGACGGAGGAACTATGAGCTACATTGATTACGTAAATATCAAACAAGGCACCCGATCAAGCATGCGTTTTTCAAGCGGTAACACCTTGCCGCTGGTACAAATGCCCTTTGGCTTTGTTGCCTTTGCTCCTCAGACCGATTCCACCAGAGGATCCTGGTACTATCATCCGGAGGATCGATCCTTTGAGGGCATTCGGTTGACTCGCCAGCCCAGTCCATGGATCGGAGAGCACGGCGCATTTACCTTTTTACCGCAAATTCAAGTGCCCGCATCTAATGCCGGAAGCCGGTGGTCCAGCTTCAAGGTCAAAGAGACCGTTCTTACACCTTGTTATATGCGGTATGCCTTGAATCGGTCGTTTTCTGTGGTCGAATTGATCCCATGTGTTTATGGCGCGAAAGTGCGCCTGTCTTTCCAAAAAGACTACGATCGCTTTCTTTCTGTTTTGCCGGTTAGTGGGTTCTGCAGTTACCGTTTGGATACACAAAAAGGTCTGCTCTACTGTATGACGGACTGCGATACCTTTGGAGGCCCCAGTGTCGGAACGCTGAGCTCCTATGTGGTATTTCAATTCAATCCGGAGGATCTTATTCCCAATGAAACACTGACGGAAGCAAAGGATGGTACGCAGGTGAAAGCCAATGAAATTTCCGGCATTGGCACGGGAATCCACGTGGCATTGCGACGCAAAATGGTGGAATTTACGGTTGCTTGCTCCTATATCAGTTATGAACAGGCCTTAAAAAATGTGGAATCGGAGCGTTTGCCGACGGATTTTGAGGCTTTAAAGCAAAAAAATGAGGACGTTTGGAACGAATATCTTGGTAGAATTGAAATATCGGCTGAGGATGAAACCATGCGTACCTTCTATAGCTGTATGTACCGTGCCTTCCTTTACCCTCATATGGCTCACGAAGTGGGCGAGGATGGTAAACCCATTCACTATGCGCCCGGTCTCGGTCGGGTGACAGAGGGTTACCGGTATACCGACAACGGATTCTGGGATACGTATCGGACCAATTACTCCTTTTATTCGATTGTGGCGGAAAAGGAATGCCGTCAGATGGTGGAAGGCTATATTAACGATTATAAGGACTATGGATGGTTCCCATGCTGGACAGCCGGCAATGTGAAAAAATGTATGCCCAGCACGGCCATTGATGCGGTAATCTGCGACGCGGCCGCCAAAGGATTGCTGTCGAGGGATTTGCTTGCTACAGCGTTTGAGGGGATGGAAAAGCACGCAAATCTTGCGTCGGATCTTCCTGCCTTTGGTCGAGAGGGCTGTGCCGACTACGTTAACCTTGGCTACGTTCCCTGCGACAAATACCGTGAGAGTGTAAATCTGACACTGGATGCGGCCTACTTTGATGCTTGCCTTGCTAATGTGGCCGAACGCCTGGGTTACGAGGAGAAGAATGCCTTTTATCTTAACCGTGGAAAGAATTATAAGAATTTGTTTGATCCATCCGTTGGGTTTATGCGGCCAAAGGATTCTCGCGGCGTGTTCAAGGCCGAATTCTCTCCCATTTCATGGGGGGGCGACTATACGGAAGCTGCCGCCATGCAAACCACCTTTGCGGTACAACACGATCCGGATGGATTGGCTGAACTGTTTGGTGGCAAAGAGAAGTTGTTAAGCGCAGTTGATCTCGTGTTTGATTCTCCAGCTGATTTTCTTGTGGGCGGGTATGGACAGGAAATCCATGAAATGAGCGAGATGGCGGCCGTTGACTTTGGTCAATGTGCAATTTCCAATCAGCCCAGCTTCCATATTCCATTCTTCCACGCTTATTTTGGAGATCGCAAGACGACTACAGAGCGAGTGCATGCGTTGTGCCGGGAGGTATTCTCTTACCGTGACAATGGATTCCCGGGAGATGAGGACAACGGTTCAATGGCGATTTGGTACATTTTCGCTTGTATTGGCCTGTACCCCTTCTGCCCTGGCAAGCCTTATTATACCTGTCACACGCCCTATGTTTCTTCTGTCAAGGTACATGGCTGTAAGCTTTCAATTCCGGAGAGTGTTTCTAAGATTTCACATCAAGAAATCGTAGATATTCTTGCCAAATAAAGCTTACTGCGGAATTTGTCTTGAAATTTGCCATTTTTTGCCGTTTTTTCTTGCCATTTTTTGTTAAAAAAATAAAAATTCAAATTTTTTGCAATTTCTTTCATTTTTTCCTTTATTCTCGAAGAGAAATGTGCTATAATATTTGGGTAATCGCGGATCGGGCATATCCGTCCGTCTTTAGGAGGCCATAATTATGGAAAGAAGAGTTGGTACTGTTTCCCGAGGCATTCGTTGCCCCATCATTCGTGAGGGAGATAACCTTGTTGATATTACGGTCGATAGCGTTATCGCAGCAGCTGAGAGCGAGGGCTTTGAGCTGAGAAACCGTGACGTTATCGGTATTACGGAATCCATCGTTGCACGTGCACAAGGTAACTACGCATCCGTTGAGGATATTGCGGCGGACGTGCGCGCTAAGCTTGGTGGTGGAACGGTTGGTGTCATCTTCCCCATTCTTTCCCGCAATCGCTTTGCCATCAATCTGAAGGGCATTGCTATGGGATGCAAAAAGGTGGTTCTTATGCTCAGCTACCCCAGCGACGAGGTAGGTAACGCTTTGCTTACTTACGATCAGCTGGATGAGGCCGGTATTAACCCTTATTCCGACGTGCTTTCCCTTGAAAAATACCGTGAGCTCTTCGGCGAGAACAAGCATGAGTTTACCGGTGTTGACTACGTAGAATATTACTCTGACATCATTCGTCAGGCCGGTGCCGAGGTTGAGATCGTATTTGCAAACCAGGCAAAGACAATCCTGAACTATACGGACTGCGTTATCACCTGTGACATTCACACCAGAGCCCGTACCAAGCGCATTTTGCGTGCAGCCGGTGCTAAGGTTGTTTGCGGACTTGACGATATTCTGACTGCTCCTGTCAACGGCAGCGGATACAATACCAAGTACGGTCTGCTTGGCTCCAATAAGTCGACTGAGGCTAAGATTAAGTTGTTCCCCAATGAGTGCAAGGATCTGGTTCTTGCAATTCAGACTTCCCTGCTTGAAAAGACCGGAAAGCACATTGAGGTTATGGTTTACGGTGACGGCGCCTTTAAGGATCCTCAGGGTAAGATTTGGGAGCTTGCTGACCCGGTAGTTTCCCCTGCTTTTACCGATGGCTTGATTGGTACGCCCAATGAGCTGAAGCTCAAATATCTTGCGGACAACGATTTTGCTAACCTAAGCGGCGCAGAATTGAAGGAAGCGATCTCCAACAGCATCAAGGCGAAGGGTGACAATCTGGTAGGCAACATGGCGTCTCAGGGTACGACCCCCAGACAGCTGACGGACCTGATTGGTTCTCTTTGCGACCTGACCTCCGGCTCCGGTGACAAGGGTACACCCATCATTTTGATTCAGGGTTACTTTGATAACTATACTGCTGATTAAACTTAAAAAGCACCCATGCAGCTGCGTGGGTGCTTTTTCTTCCAATAAGAGGCAGGAGTAAAACTGCATATCGTTTTTTCATCCCGTCAATAATTTCATCGACGAAATTAAACACGGCGGTGAAAAATGTATTACGGAAAAGTAGAAATTTGTGGGGTGGATACCTCCAAGCTTGCAGTTTTATCGGATGAGGAAAAGCGTAATCTTTTGTTGAAAGCACGCGCAGGAGACGGAGGGGCGCGACAAAGGCTGATCGATGGAAACTTGCGCTTGGTTTTAAGCATTGTTCAGCGGTTTGTGAACCGTCATGAAAATATGGACGATCTTTTTCAGGTAGGCTGCATCGGGCTGATTAAGGCTGTGGACAATTTCAACACGGAGCTTGACGTAAAATTCTCCACCTATGCGGTGCCAATGATCATCGGAGAAATCCGTCGGTATCTGCGGGATAACAACTCAATTCGCGTTAGTCGCTCCGTACGGGATCTGGCGTACCGCGCCCTGCAAGCGCGGGAGGCGCTGACAAAAATGCATGGAACGGAGGCCTCAATTGCGGCCGTGGCCAAGGAGATAGGAGAGAGCGAAACGGATATCAGCAGGGCCTTGGAGGCAATTACCGAGCCGGTTTCCCTTTACGAGCCAATATATAACGATTCAGGTGACTCCATTTTCGTTATGGATCAGATATCCGACATTACCTCTGACGATGATACGTGGACGGAGGACATTGCTCTGCGGGAGGCTTTAAAGAAGCTTTCTGACCGAGAGCGAAATATTATCAATTTACGCTTTTTTTCCGGCAAAACGCAGATGGAGATTGCCGATGAAATTGGAATTTCTCAAGCGCAGGTATCCCGTTTAGAAAAAGGCGCGCTTATGAAGATTAAAAAAAATATGTAAAATAAAAACGTTGTGGCAGATGCACACAACGTTTTTATTTTTTGATTACGTAATATCCAATATTCTTTTTGCAGGCAATCAGACGCTCCTTTGCGATGCTTTTTGCCTTTTGATTGATACGACAGATGTGGGTAATCGCGTTTGCGGGCTTGCGGGCAAAGGTAGAGGCAAAGCAATAAGCCATAATGTTATCGGCGTTGAACGGATGCCCTTGATGGAAGGTAAGAAAACGAAGCACGTGATATTCGGAAGGCGTCAAGTAAAGACGTTTGCCGTAAAGATACGCATCCTGCTCATCGGCATATAGGCGAAGATGTCCGTAGCGGAGAACTGACAGGTTGGGAGTTCCTAAATGACGCTCCAAATCCATTGCGATGGACTCTGTATCCATTATTTGTGCGAAAATGGCGTGCTTACACTGGTTCATATAAGGATGATATGCGGATGGGTCGTCACACAGGGCGAAAACGGCAGGCTTTATGGTATCATTTTGCATAATTGCAAGGACAGTTTCCGCAAGAGTTTCACCAAGATCCGGCAATAAAAGGACAGCGGATGGAATCGCAAGTAGAGGCTCCTTGTAAGGCTCTTGTTCTTCCTGCTCTTGACGGTATAGCTCTATATAATAATCAATGGAGGTTGCGTTCATCTGTCGAAGGCGCTTTTTTGGAGCGGGCCTTGGTTGTCGGGCGGAGGCAACAAATTCCTTTCCTTCCAAGAAGGCGGAATAAATGGCGTACTTGGTCAGCGCCATGGACAGGGCTTTTCCGCTACCGGGGTTCGAGCCGATTACCAAAATCATATAACTTCTCCTTAGTCATATTCCTTCTGTCCCCCGTATATAATGTATCAGTCCACAACCAAAGGAGAAAGGATATGTTTGTATATTCGATGAAAGCGTCTACGTTAAAATTTTTTGCCATTCTGGGGTTAGCCTTAATTGCCGTTGTTGCTTTGACCGTTTTTGTGCCCACATACACCGTTGCAACTACTTCTGCCATCGCTGAAAGGAACGAAAGCATCCGCTTTGACGGAATCAAGACGAACGAGGATCGGATTGCATTTCTTGAGCAGTATGGGTGGGAAGCAGAAAGCACGCCGGTGGAGGAGGCAGAGGTGGTCGTTCCCCGTGAATTTGACAAGGTTATGACAACCTACAATGAAATTCAGAAGCAACAGGGACTGGATCTATCCAAATATGCGAAAAAAACCATGATGCGGTATACCTACAAGATCACTAACTACCCGGATTATGCCGGAACGGTTTATGCAAATATTTTGGTTTATCGCAATCGGGTGGTTGCCGGTGATATTTGTTCCTCCGATGCCAATGGCTTTATCCATACGCTTCCTATGCCAGAAAAGGTGTCTGAGTAACAGTTCTATTTTTGCACAAAAGCCATGGAATGTCAATTCCAAAGGATAAAAAACCACAGAATCGACGGAGAAATGTATGAAATACGAAATTCAACCGACGGAAGCACTAAAAATAACAGGGTATGACCGCGTATTTGCTCTATTACCGCCATCCATCCGATTGGAAACGGAGAACGTTTATCGCTCTTTATCCGGAAAAAGGCTTCATGAGATTCGGCTACATCGAGATGCCCCAATTATGTTGAACGTGGATGGGACGAACCATCTATGCGGCTATCGATGTACAAAGGAAGATATCAGCGCCGCAGTCAATTATCTTTGCGGTGGATCTCTGTATGCCCATGCGGAAACGATTAAAAACGGATACATACGATGTGGCGGAGGCATACGTGCCGGTATATGTGGAAAGGCAGTAACAGAAGGCGGTGCGGTAATTGGAGTTTCGGAGATTACCTCTATCAACATCCGAATCCCGCACCGTCTGCCTGGTGCGGACAAGGTTGTGCTCTCACTCCTACAGGAGGAAAATTTTTTATCAGGAATTCTGATTTATTCCCCTCCCGGGGTCGGAAAAACTACGGTATTACGTGAACTTAGCTATTCCCTTTCCAACTTAGTGCCACCCTTGCGCTTTGCTATTATCGATACCCGCGAGGAAATCTGCCCGTCTGCCTTCTTTTCCGGTGCGTTCGATCTGTTCAGCGGATATCCTCAAGGAGTAGGAATTGAGTCGGCCACGAGAACAATGGCACCGCAGTTGATTTTATGTGATGAAATCGGTAACGAACGGGATGCGCAGGCCATTTTGCGAGCGCAAAGCACAGGAGTGCCCTTGGTAGCGACGGCGCATGCCCATACGATGGAGGAGTTGCAAGGTAAGCCGTTTATTGCTCCTCTTTTCGCGGCGAAGGTGTTCCGATACTGCGTAGGAATTGGGCGTTCCCAGCGACACGAGCTTTACGACCATGAGGTTACAAAGCTATGGTAAAAATTGTAGGCGGAGGATTGATTCTTTTGGCCGGGGTAATTCATGCCTATGACTTCCGTATGTGTCAGCGATCTGCGATTCACGATTTACGTTTTTACTGTGATATGGTGGAGCACGTGCAGACGCAGATTTCGTATTTTTCCTTGCCTTATTTGAAAATTCTGGAGGAGTACGATCCGCTGGCAGAAAAAACGCCGGAAGCGATGCTACAAGCCTTGGACGCGAAGCAATATCTGACAGCAGCGGAGAAAAAAGTAGTTTCCGATTGGATCCACCATCTTGGGGACGGATACAAGGACGAGCAACTGAAACGGTGTGCCTACGCAAAGGAAGTGCTTGGTCGTTTTCTTGAGACGAGGCAACGGGAATATCCCAATAAGATTAAGGTAAACAACGCGCTCTCTTTGCTCGGCGGTGTGTCCTTGATCCTACTGCTGATATGAAGGTGAAGCGTTATGGATGTTTCTTTGATTTTGAAAATTGCAGGAATCGGAATTTTGATCTCTGTGACCTGCCAGATCTTAAATAAATCCGGACGGGATGACCAGGCTATGATGGTTTCGATTGCAGGAATTCTGTTGGTGGCTATTCTCTTGATTGGAGAGATCCGGGACTTGTTTGAGCTGCTCCGCGCCACGTTCGGATTTTAAATGAGTATTTACTCGATCAGCGGTCTGGCTCTGTGTGCCGTCATGATCTGTCTGTTGCCGGGAATTCGGCACTCTGAATATGCGATGGCCATCCGCATACTTTTTGGGGTTATGATATTTGGCCTCAGTTTTTCCCTCTTGATGCCGTATCTGGATCTGATTCGACGTTTTACGGAAAGCAGTAATATGGAAGCTTATTTTCCTTTACTGCTCCGCGCGGTGGGAATCGCCCTGCTTTCCGAGGTTACGGCCACAGTTTGCCGGGACGCGGGCGAGGAAAGCATTGCTAAGAGTGTGGAGCTTTTGGCGAAAGCAGAGATCTTGATTTTAAGCTTTCCACTCATCAAGCAGTTGTTTGATACGGCGGAGCTATTGGTGAGAGCTTTATGAAACGAATTCTATTTTTACTCTTTTTCCTCACCGGGTGTCTTTTGCTGACGGTTACTGCCTCGGCCGAAAATGAGGTCTATCAAAGCTTTGACGTGCAATGGGAGGAGTTTCTTGCTGAAATTCCTTCGGATATTGCGGAAGTATTGCCCAAAAAACTATCCGAGCCTTTGGGCGATGATGCGACAAAGCTGAGTGTGGGTGGGATTTTAAAATCCGTGCTGACAAGCTTTATGGCGGGAATCGGTTCATACAGAAAATATCTGCTCTCTTTGGTTGCTGTGTTGCTTTTGTGTGCTGTTTTTGAAATTCTAAAAAGCACTTTAAAGGCAGGAGCGCTACATGAGGTGTTGACCTTAGCAGGAAATTTGAGTCTTTCTCTTGTGATTGCCTCAACACAAATACGGCTGATGGATTACGTAATATCGTATTTGAAAAGTATTTCGCGGATCGCCAACGGAATTCTACCGCTGATGCTATCCGTATTTGCCGCATCCGGTAACTTTAATTTGGCGGCGGTCCATTCCGGTGGAATTTCGCTGGTGATCGTTCTGCTTGAAAACGTATTTTGCAAATGGCTGGCACCGCTTTTAAAGGTGTGCTTTTGCTTTCACTTCGTTTCCGTATTTGCTGCTAACCGATATTTTGATGAAATACATAAGCTTTTAAAGGGGCTGTACACAACGCTTCTCGCTTTTGTTATGTCTATTTTCACCTTCGTTATGGGGGCTAAACAGATTTTGGCATCCGGTGCGGATAATTTTATCATCCGAGGTGCTAAGTACGCGGTCAGTAGCTTTGTGCCGATTGTCACTTCTGCGATTTCCGGTAGCCTATCTACGGTCTCAACGGCCTTGTCTGTGGTAAAGAACGCCTGCGGAATCGGTGGAATTCTGGTTGTTTTACTGATGCTTTTGCCGGTGATCGTTTCCTTAATTTTGAATCGGTTTGTGCTGAAGCTTTCTGCGGGACTCGCTGGAATTCTCGGCGAGGGGCAGCAGCAAAAATTCTTGACGGATACGGCCTCTATTAACGGATATTTGATTTCTCTTACCGTTTGCGGTGCGGTGCTCTTTATCTATCTTCTTGCGCTGACGGTTATGACTACGCTTGCATTGGGGTGATCGCTTGGATCGGTACATTAAAACAGTTCTTGCCTGTTCCGTTACCTCCGGAATTTTGGAAGCGATTCTGCCGGGGAATTCGCACAAGCGCCATCTGCGTTTTTTATGTTCTTGCGTGCTTTTGCTCGTGGTTTTATCGCCTTTGGTTTCTGTGTTTTCTTCCACGGAGATCATGGAAGAAAGCATCTCTCAGCTTCTCGACGTGCTGAATGCAGCGGAATCCTCCGGTGCGCAAAAGGGCGAGGCGCTGATCCAAGCGTACGGACAAGAAGCGGTTGAAAAACAAGTAAAAGAGATTTTACAGGATGAGTTTTCCATTGCTCCGGAGGAGGTAGAGGTTCAATTGGAAGCGCTTGACGGTATACCGTGGATTCACGTAATTCTTCGAGGGCAGAGCTCTTGGTCGGACAGTACGCGAGTGGCTGGGGCTTTAAAAGATAAGCTGAACTGCCAAATCAAAATAACCCGGAAATGAGGTATATTGCGCATGAAATTTGAGCTACCGATCAAAGGAAAGCGACTGTGGTTGCTCATTTTGGGCGGTGTTGGAGTGTTATTATTACTTTTTGGCTCTTTTATTCCAAACGAAAGGTCGGAGACAATTTACACGGACTTCCCTTATAAGGAATATGAGCTGGCGTTAGAAAAAAAGCTGGAGGAGTTTTGCTCCTTTATCAATGGAATCGAAAACGTGAAGGCATTTGTAACACTGGAAACGTCCGTTGAGACGGTTTACGCACAAAATTCTACGGTGAGCACCTCCCAAAGCACCTATGAATACTTGCTGTTTGGGACCGAGTCCCCCCTGCCGATTTATGAGGTAACGCCAAAAATTCGAGGAATTGCCATTGCCTGCGACGGTGGTAACGAGGCTTATATTCAAAAAATTCTAACCGAGCTGATCAGCAGTGCTACCGGGGTACCAAGCAACAAAATTAAAATTGTCGGGTACGGATAATTGCCGTCATCCGTGAATATAAATGCTATAAATCCAAAATAAAGAGAGGAAATTTGAATGGAACAAAATGAATTAACAACCAAAGTAAAGGGTGTGGCCAAGCGGCTGAACACCAAGCACCTTGTCGTGATCTGTGCGATCCTCCTGATCGGATGTGCGGTAGTTCTTAACTGGATCCTGTACTCCGATGAGCCGGTCGATACGGGTAAGGATCTTGCCATCAATTTGAAGGACGTTGATTTCTCCGACACGTTATCCAAGGAGGCACAGGAGGCATCCGGAACCAAGGAAGATTATTTTGCGGCAGCTTCCCTTGACCGACAGAAGGCGCGCGATGAGGCGCTGGAGGTTCTGAAGGCAGTTGCAGAAAGCGAAAGTGCTTTACCCGAAGCGGTTGAGGCTGCCTTGAATGATATTTCAGCCATTGCAGATGCCATTGCCTGTGAGGCAAACATTGAATCGCTGGTTAAGGCAAAGGGCTTTGAGGACTGTATTGCTGTAATCAGTGATACGGGTGCCAGTGTAATTGTGAAGTGCGAGACCCTGACGGCAAGCGAGATCGCACAAATCAAGGAAATCGTATATGAGCAAGCCGGTGTGCTTCCCGCAAATCTGACCATCGTACAGAAAACCTGAGACATTTTTGGTTGACTTTAGAACCTGAGTGTGATATATTGGAGGAAGAAGCAATATCTGTTTTTGCAAGTCCCCTTTGGGACAGGAGGTTAAAATTTGAAACTGCGAATTCTTTCTATTACACTCATGCTTTGTGTTCTGATTTCCGCCTTTTCCGGTTGCGGATTGATTGAACGAATTGATGAAACGACTCCGGCCACTACGACGCCGGTAACCACTACGCCTGCGCCTACCACGCCGGCTCCTACGACCCCTGCGCCTACCACGCCGGCTCCTACGACCCCTGCGCCTACCACGCCGGCACCGACTACTCCCGCACCTACCACGCCGGCTCCCACAACTCCCGCACCTACTACGCCGGCTCCCACAACTCCTGCGCCTACCACTCCCGCACCTACCACCCCTGCACCTACCACTCCCGCACCCACAACACCTGCACCTACAACCCCTCCGGAAACCACACCCGTTCCCCCGCCGGTTATTGAGGTTCCCCAGTATATCAACCCCTTGACCGGACTTGAGGCCGACCGGGATCTCTCCGGTGAGCGCCCTGTAGCTGTTTCCATTGAAAATGCGAAGGACGCCTTTCCTCATTACGGATTGCTTTATGCAGACGTTGTTTATGAATTCTTGGCAGAAGACGGTATAACCCGTTTCCTTGCTCTTACTTACGACTATGCTGACGTAAACGTATTTGAGCCTGTTCGCTCGGCTCGTTGCTATACCATCGATTTGGTTCAGAACCACGATGCAATCTTTGTTCATGCCGGTGGTAGTGTTGGTGCAGGCGGTGCTTATGAGGAAATTGCCAACCGAAACATTGACAATATTGACGGTGTAAACGGCCCTGCGGACATCAAGTATCCCGCACTGTTCGGCCGAGACCAAGAGCGTTTGGATGCCGGACTCACGGGCGCACATACTATGTATATTACCGGAGCAAATATTGTAAAGGCAATCGAACTTTTGAACATTCGAACCACCTCGACTGCAGAAAAGTCCAGTCCCTTTAAATTTGTAGAGTACGGTACGGAAAACACGCTTGAGGACGGCAACGATGCGCTTCACGTGCGGATCAAGCACTACGGAAACTACCAGATCATTGATATGGTTTACAATGCCGAAACCAACCAGTATATGCGCTATCAGAACAAGACGGCCAAGGTAGATGATCCCATTGCCCATACCGATGCGGAGACCGGCGAGCAGCTTGGCTTTGAGAACGTGATCCTTCTGCAGTGCACCACAACCCGTCGAAATGACGGAACTAAGCATATCGATATTGATATGGTTACCGATGAGGGTGAGTACGGCACCGGTTACTACTGCTACGGCGGTAAGGTGATTGAGATTCTCTGGCAGAAGACCAGCGGTGACGATCAGATCCGGTTCTTCAATACCGATCATACGGAACTTGAGCTGAACCGAGGCAAGACTTATATTTCGATCTTCGATATTGAGTATCGAAACTTTGCTTACTCTAAAAACTACAACAACAGCACCATTGTTACCTTTAACCACGAGTGGTAAGATAAAACCCCTGCTCTATGAGCGGGGGTTTTCTTATGCGCGGATTTTCTTTCGTTTGCCCGTTGACTTTTAGTTTGAATCGTGGTAAAATAAATAGAAATATTATATCAAGAAAGGCTCTTACGAGATAAGGTGAATACAATGAGTGATGCAGCAAAAGCTCTTGCAAACGGCCAGTGCCTGGAATACAAGGGAAAACCCTTAGTAAGAAGCGAAAATTCCATTTGCTACGGCGATATGTCGGATAAATACGTTCTTCTTCTTACAATTATGAACTATAAAGAGGTAAAAGGCAACCAGATCCCCGATAAGGTGTTGGTACAGATCTTAAAAACCGATCCGAACCTCTCTCAGTACGATCGAATTGAAAAACAGGATATGAAGGATGGCTTGTTCAACGCCTTTGATATTGGTATCATCTGGCTTGAGCGTCTCCTTGGATAAGAAAGGACTGCTTGTGAAAAAGAGAATTATTATTGTCACTTTGGCGATTTTGATGGTGCTTTCTTCCCTTTCGGCTTGCGTTGAAAAGATTGAAGAGACCACGCCTGTAACCACAACTCCCGTGCCTACAACCCCGACACCCACAACACCTGCACCTACAACTCCCGCACCTACAACACCGGCGCCTACCACTCCTGCGCCTACGACACCGACACCGACGACTCCTGCGCCCACAACCCCCGCACCTACAACACCGGCGCCTACAACGCCTGCACCGACGACCCCTGCGCCTACAACACCGGCACCGACTACTCCCGCACCTACGACTCCTGCTCCTACAACTCCGGCGCCGACTACTCCCGCACCTACGACTCCCGCCGTAACTACCCCTGCGGATACAACCCCTGTAAATCCTCCCGTGGTAGAGCCGACGGATTATTACAAGAATCCTCTTACCGGCGAGGAATCCACGGTTGATTATCTGAAGCTCCGTCCTCTTGCCATTCTGATCAGTAATCAGAAAGAGGTTCTTGGCACTCAGTGCGGCATTTCTCAGGCTGACGTTATCTACGAATTCTTGGTTGAAGGCGGCATTACTCGCATGATGATGCTGACCTACGACTATGAAAACATCAGTATGTTTGGTCCTGTACGCTCCGCGAGAGAGTATGCACTCGATATGGCTGTGTTCCACGATGCAATCACAGTGCATGCCGGCGGTAATTTTGATGCTTACCTTAAAATTTCCGGCCTTCAGCTGGATACTCTGGACGGCACGAATAATGCGGCTGCCGCAGAATACTTTAACTACAGAAGCATCGGTCTTCCTTCCTACAACTCTTACATGATCAGCGGTAGCAATCTGGTAACTGCCATTGAAAAGGTGCGCGGATACTATAATCAAGCAAACATCCGCACCACCAGCTCTCCCTTTGCATCCTCTTATTTCACCTTCTCTGCAGATGGCACGTTTGCCGGCGGTACGGGTGAAGCGAAGAATATTTCCATCACATACATGTCCACGCTGAAGGATCCCACCAACGTTACTACCCTTACCTACGATGAATCCACCGGAACTTATCTGAAGTACGTGGACGGTGTTGCACAGGTTGATGCGCTGAATGATGTACAGCTCGCCTTTGAGAACGTGCTCATTCTCAGCGCTAAGACCACCCGAATCAGCAGCACGGCTCTGACCATCGATATGACCTCTGGCGGTTCCGGCACCTATTGCAACGGCGGTGAGCGCATTTCCATCACCTGGACCTACGATGCAGAGTCCGGCCAGCCAATTCTTACCACCACAGCAGGTGAACCTCTGGAGATGGCAACCGGAAAAACCCACATCTCCATTGTATCCGATGGTAACGGTGGCGTTGCTTCCCTGATTGATTATAATTATAACAACTAATAAAAAGCGCAGATTCCAAATGGAATCTGCGTTTTCTTTTGTTTAAAACTCGCGAATTCGTTCGCCCAATCCTTGTTGAACCAACGTGGAGAGTGAAAGAAGACGAAGCATCCAGAACACCGTTGTAATGGCACTGAGGACCGATACGATATTACTGTATGGCAGAACCAAAATGTAAACCATCTTTCCGCAAAGGTGGAGAATGGAAAGAATAATACAGCCGAAGAGAGACCGGCGTACTTCATAAACATAATCCTGTGCGCATTCGTCCGGATTGATGGCGTAGAGACGCTGACTGTAGAGCTTTGTGTTCCTCTTGATTTCCTTATAGTACATAAGAAAGGCGAACAGGAAGCTTCCAAAACCAAATGCGACCTCAAGAGCAGTCCAAATCTCTAACTCCACGTACTTATTGGTTGCGGCTGCAGTATAAAATACGCTGCTAAGACTATATTCCTGGTTAAACTCATGACTGACCAAAATGTTGAGAACGGAGGCGGCAACATAGCAGGCAGACAGGAGCACGCCAATTATTTTTTCATATCGCTTGGTCGCAAGAAGAAAAACGGCAATCAACAGGAAGATGGCACCGGCCGCGTCGGGGATAACGTCCATTTGGTCAAAGTGGAAATCCAGAGAAAACAGTGCGGCGACCATGATGCAGGAGATTCCGGTATTCATGCTTCTTGCGCGGAATAAACCGTGGCGGCCAGAGAAATGAAGCTCGTAGGCACGATCCACCATAGTGCAGTACATTTGTGCCTTGCACATTTTGGTATAGCGCACGGTGTACACAAGCACAACAGCGGCAAAAATCAGCATTAACGGAATACAGAGATAAGTCAGATATTTTTTGAGATTTTCGGGCAAATCGCTGTTGGCAAACAGGCGACTGCTGGAGTACAAGAGTGAGGAAAGCTCAGGAACCAGCGCGAAAACGGCCCGAAGAACGAAGAACGTTACTGTCAGATTCCGGATGCGCGGCGTTGCCTCCGGTATGCCCGGAATGCTGAGACGCATGGCGGAATATCCTATGCCGTTATACAGCTTGATAAATGCAGGAACAATGTAGATCAGCTCCACAATGACAAAAGCGAAGGTGAGCACCAAAACAAAGGTCTGGTCAGTCACGTTGCAAAGAACGGTGGCGGCTAATTTGGCGACAGAAACGATACACAGGCGGGACAGAAGATTTTTAGCATCTGAGATGTACTCATACAAGTCGGCGGCGTGCTCAATGGATTTCAGGATCAGCGCATATCCGATCACGTCCGGCAAAACGTCGATTATGCCGTAGTTTGGATTTAAAAGCAGGACGAGACCGGCGATAAAATACGATATTCTCACAAGCAAACCTCCTCTTTATTTCTTCTTTTTCTTTTTGGTATTGATGTATTCCCTGTTCTTTTCTGCGCGTCGCTCCGCCAGCTTATCAAGGCCGTGGTTCATCGCGTCATTGATGGTATTGAGGAATGGAATGTTAAGCGGAGACTTGTCCATGTTTTCCTCGCCCTCAAGACAGATCCACATATAGCAGGAAAAGACCAAAGCGGCATTCAGGATCACCCAGAATATGCGAAGCAGAAGTGAAAGCAGAAAGGCGTAGGAAAGCACCGATTCGGGCATAGCGCCTGCGTGAAGAAGTACGTTAAGGATACAGAACAAAGCTGTAGTGATGAGGTTTACGACAGCTCTGGACTTGAGCTTAGGCAAGGATGTGAAATCGGCAATTTCCCGAATAGCAAGAAGCAGGAAGAGATGGAACACAAACACAACCAGCTCGCGGCTGTACTGTTCAATCTGATATAACAAAGAACCGGTTTCCCAAACGGAAAAATAGCCGATTACGGTATAGACGGATTGCGCAAGATATGCAACGGATACGCCGAACGTGGTGGCAAAGTATTTGTTATGACGCGCCAGCTTGGACAGCCCATAAAGCATGATCAGAACGCCGAAAAACTGAGTAAAGGCATATACGGGTGTAATGGATCCCACGTAGGTGATCAGATAACCCAAAAACAAAACTCCAAAGCCCATAGATCTCAGTCCTCCGTTTTCGTGTTAGCGCCACAGCATTTTTTATACTTCTTTCCGCTGCCGCAAGGACAGGGGTCGTTACGCTCCGGCTTTTTTTGGCTCCGTACAGGCATATTGGCCGGTGCAGGGCGCTGAGGGGCGGCCTTCGGGCGGGCGCCAAAGTTCATAAAGCCCTCGCCGATGGGGCGAACGATCTGTACACGCTTGATTTCGTTTTGAGGCTTGGGAACGGCGCTGAGAAGCATACGTACGGTATCGTCGCGGATATCCACGATCATCTCATCGAAGATATCGGCTCCGGCAATGCGATACTGGTTCAAGGGATTGCGCTGAGCATACGCCTGCAGACCTACACTTTCGCGAAGATCATCCATATCCTCAAGATGCTCCATCCACTGGCGGTCAACGTTCTGAAGCAGGATCTTGCGCTCCAGCTCACGGGCGCCCTCTACACCGAACAGCTCCTCTTTCTTTTGCCAGATCGCAAGGGCACGATTGATAAGCGTTGACTGAATTTCGTCCTTTGTCAGTACGGAAGGATCGGTAAAATCGCTTTCGGTACACAAAAGTCCCATATATTTTTGTCTCAGCTCATCCGTTGCCCAAGTGGTTTTATCGTTTCCGGGGATATGGGCGTTTACCGCATCGGTAATGGTACCGCGAATCATGCGCTCGATCTTTTCCTTAAGGTCGCTACCGTTCAGAACTTCTTGACGTTCGCCGTAGATGATCTTACGCTGCTCGTTCATAACATCGTCGTATTCAAGGACGGTTTTACGGCGGTTGAAGTTTTGACTTTCCAGGCGCTTCTGTGCCGACTCAATGGAGCCGGACAGAATTGTTGCGTCAATAGGCTGATCCTCCTGCATACCAAGACGATCTACAATGCCCATAATACGCTCACTACCGAAGAGACGCATAAGATCATCCTCCAGGGACAGGAAGAAGCGGGACTGGCCGGGGTCACCTTGACGTCCGGAACGGCCGCGAAGCTGATTGTCAATGCGGCGGCTCTCATGGCGCTCGGTGCCGATGATAAAGAGACCGCCGGCTTCTTTAACCTTCGTTGCTTCCGGCTCGATGCTACGGGCATACTCGCTATTCAATTCTTTAAATCTTGCACGGGCGGCAAAGACCTCTTCACTGACGGACTGGGAAGAGCCGGTTGCAAGTGCAATCATTTCTTCCTCATACCCTTCCCGGCGCATTTGCATTTTGGCAAGGAATTCGGCATTGCCGCCAAGCATAATGTCCGTACCGCGTCCGGCCATGTTGGTGGAAATGGTAACCGCGCCGTATTTACCGGCCTGGGCAACAATCTCAGCCTCACGTTCATGATATTTTGCATTCAGAACGGTGTGAGGAATTCCCTCTCGCTTTAGTTTTGCAGAAAAGGCCTCGGATTTTTCAATAGAAACCGTACCTACAAGAACGGGCTGGCCCTTGGCGTGGCAGGCCTTGATCTGCTCAATGATGGCGCGATCCTTACCGGCCTTGGTCTTATATACTACGTCGGGCAGATCCTCGCGGATCATGGGGCGGTTGGTAGGAACCTCCACAACGTCAAGTGCGTAGATTTCACGGAATTCCATCTCCTCAGAGAGCGCTGTTCCCGTCATGCCGGACAGCTTGCTATAGAGACGGAAGTAGTTCTGGAAGGTGATGGATGCGATGGTCTTATTTTCTTTTTGAATCTTTACACGTTCCTTTGCCTCAATCGCCTGATGGAGTCCGTCCGAGTAGCGGCGTCCGGGCATAAGACGGCCGGTAAAGGTATCGACAATAATGATCTGGTCGTCCTTGATAACGTAGTCCGAGTCAAGATGCATAATGCCATAGGCGCGGAGAGCGATCTGGATATGATGATAGAGCTCGGCGTTTTCCGTATCGGTGAGATTCTCAACGCCAAAGTACTTCTCTGCCTTCTCCACACCGTATTTTGTAAGAACGGTGGATTTTGCCTTTTCATCTACGATATAGTCGGCATCGATATCATCGTGATGAACCTTTGCATCTAACTCTTTGATAACAAACTTGCGGCAGGTGCGGACAAAGGCATCCACCTTGGTGTAGAGCTCGTCCGATTCCGTGCCGATGCCGGAAATGATCAAGGGGGTTCTTGCCTCATCGATCAGGATAGAGTCCACCTCGTCGACGATGGCAAAATTATGGCCGCGCTGGCACATTTCTTCCTTATAGACAACCATGTTATCGCGGAGATAGTCAAAGCCGAACTCATTGTTGGTGCCATAGGTAATGTCGCAGTTGTAGGCATGCTGTTTCTCTTCCTTGGTCTGGTCGCGGATGATAAGACCGGTTGTGAGGCCAAGGAATTCATGAACTCGACCCATTTCCTCACAGCCAAGGCGAGCAAGATACTCGTTTACGGTTACTACGTGGACGCCCTTGCCTGCCAAGGCGTTCAAATACGAGGGCAATACGGCTACAAGGGTCTTACCCTCACCGGTTTTCATTTCGGCAATTCTACCCTGATGAAGCAGGATACCGCAAAGGATCTGTACCCGGAAGGGGCGCTTTCCGAGAACGCGGTCAGCTGCTTCGCGGACAAGTGCATAGGCCTCGGGGAGAATATCGTCAAGGGTCTCTCCTGCGGCCAAGCGGGCTTTAAAGGTTGCCGTCATATCATGCATTTCTGCATCGGACATCCGGGCAAAGCGCTCGCCCAAGGAATCGATTTGATTGAGGGTTCCGTTTAGTCTTTTTATCTGATGATCACTGTACGTGCCAAAAATTTTTTCATTAAGCTTCATTATATGCCTCCATAGCACAGACTTAACGCATTATACGAATATTATACCTCTAAATTTTCTCCATTACCACATGAATTTGTAAACAATTTGAATTGCGGTATAATTTTTCTTGATTTATCGTCCGGACAATACTATAATGGTCTTATCTTATGGAGTTTGAGGTATGTATGACGAAAATAAATATTGTTCTTTTGGAGCCGGAGATTCCGCAAAATACGGGAAATATTGCACGAACCTGTGCCGCTACTGGTGCGGTGCTTCATTTGATTGAGCCTCTTGGCTTTAAAATTGACGATGCAAAGCTGAAGCGCGCGGGACTTGATTACTGGCACTATCTTGACATCCGTTACTACAAAAATCTGGATGATTTTTACGAAAAAAATCCTGGCGCTCTTCCCTACATGTTTTCGACCAAGGCTCCTCTCTGTTATACAGAGGTGGAGTATCCGGAGGATGCTTATATTATGTTCGGCAAGGAAACGCGCGGTCTGCCGGAGGATCTGCTGAATGCAAATCTGGAGCGTTGCGTGCGGATTCCCATGCTGGATGACCGACGGAGCTTAAATTTGTCCAATTCCGTGGCGATTGCCGTATATGAGGTGTTAAGACAGCGCGGCTTTGACGGCATGAAAATGGCTGGATACTTGAAATAAAAAAATCCCACCTTCCCAGGTGGGATTTTTTGTCACATCAGCGGTGAGAAGAATCGCAGAAGGGCGCGGAAAATGCGCACGGGAAGCTTAATCCTTCTGGCCATTTCATATGTGATCTCCTGTGACGCCTGAAGCATTGAGCGATAATCCTCCAGCATCCGCGGAATCTCCGGCGAGCGGTAAAGCCAGACGCCGCACTCAAAGCTGAGGTAAAGGCTTCGGAAATCCAGATTAACGCTACCGACCGTGGCAAAAGTATCATCGCAGATGAAGATTTTTGCATGGTTAAAGCCGGGCGTATATTCATAAATCTTTACGCCGTATTTGGTGAAGATCTCATAGTAGGATTTGGTTACCTGATTGACGATGCGCTTATCGGGAATGCCGGGAAGAATCAAGCGGATATCCACGCCACTTTTGGCGGCATTGCAAATAGCCGTAATCAGCTCGTTATCCAGAGCCAAATAGGGGCTACTGATATACACATATTTCTGTGCGCGATTGATCATGTTCAGGTATACCGTCTTACTCACGTTCTCGAAATCCAAGGGGCTGTCCGTATAGGGCTGGATATAACCGTTTATGCCGCTCTGCATTTCGTATTCCGGTTTATAGGAGGAATAGTCGGACAGGTCGTTCTTTTTGCGGGCGGCAAGATAATTCCAGCTTGACAGGAACATGACGGTAAAGCTCCAAGCTGCTTCTCCCTGCACCATTATAGCTGCATCCTTCCAATGGCCGAAGGGGGGATCTACGTTTGCGTATTCATCGCCTACGTTAACGCCGCCGGTAAAAGCAACCATTCCGTCGATTGAAACGATCTTTCTGTGGTCGCGATTATTAAGCAGGGCGGAAAGCACCGGCACGTAGGGGTTAAAGCTTTTGATTTTTATGCCCTTTGACGCAAGGTCGAAAAGCATTTTTGCAGAAAGGTGTCGAATGCATCCCACATCATCGTATAAAACACGCACGTCAACCCCATCCTTTGCCTTTCGCATGAGAATTTCCGAAAGTCGGTCAAAGATGCGGCCGGGTTTTATAATAAAGAACTCCAAGAAAATGTAGCGTTCCGCCTTTTCGAGCTCAAGGAACATACGCTCAAACATTTCCTCTCCCGAGGAGAAATACGCACAGGCAGAATTGCTATATGGTGGGCAAGCGGCGTAACGTGCAATGTAAGAGGATTGGACCGAGGCGTCGCGATTTTCTGTCTCAATTGCCTGTAAGCAAGCATCTCCCCCATCAAGCTGAGTGCCCAGTCCTTCTGTGATGGCAAGCATGCGCCGTTTAGTGAAGCCCATACGTGTTCCGTCGTGGAACACCACATAGAGCAACAGGCCAAAGAGATGAAGTCCTAAAACCACGGTGATCCAGGCGATCTTATAGGACGGATTTGCCTCTGTATTGATAATATAGAGGCAAACCAAGAGACCAATCACCGTAATTACGGTGTAATAGTAGAGATAGTAATCATAGAAATAGACGATCAGCGCGGCAAGGAATATCAGCTGAAGCAGAATCAGCACAGATACGATAACCACGCGATTGAGAAGGAACAAAAGTAATTTTTTGATACCGAACCCCCGAACAATAATATGAGCATAAACATTATGTAGGAGCCATGCTACGATCCAGGAACACAACGGAACGATCAGCAGGCGGAGGAGATAGTATCCAATGCCATCCGAGGGGAGCAGTAAGTTAACCAGGGTAACAAAGAAGCAATGATCCAAGAAAACGAAATATGTATAGCGGGAAATGGATTCCTTTTGCGGTAATCGCAGCTTGCGGCAGACGCGAAGGGCAAAGTCGGTAGCAAAGGCTACAAAGAAGGCTGCGTAAAGGACACCCAGCAGACCGGAGCGAACCGTTCCGCTCTCGTGGGTAATGCAGGAATAGATCGTATAGCCGGCGGTTACCGCAAGAAATACGCTCCAGCGTAAAATACCCGGGAGCCCTAACAGCTTCTGGTAGCATTGGGCGCCATTTCTTTTGTAAGCTTTGCCCAAATAACAGCCGGCGATCCAAAACGGAAGGGCTTTGAAGATGGCGTTATCCTGATAGGTCAGCGTAGGATAGGCAACGATTACGAAAACCGATGCGGCGGTCACAAGCGGAATCGTGATCGCGCCGGGGATCTTTGCGGTGATCCACTTCCAGAGCGGAGCCAAAAGATAGAAAAATAAGATGACAATTACAAAGTAGAGCTGTGCAGAGGCTTGGCCATTTACGATATAGGTCAAAAGCTCTTTCCAATCAAAAGCACGCTGCTCGCTGATCAGAATCACAAGATAATATAGAGCAGTTGCAACCAGATATGGGATCAGAACAGTAACGATCCGCGAGCGATAGTAGCGCACGGGAGAAAAGCGCTCTTTTTGGCTGAGGATGAACTTCATGCCAGAGACAAAAATAAAGCCGTAAATTGCGCTCATGGATATCTTCCAAAGTGCGTAAACTGCCTGATAGAAGACGGTAGAGGAATCGTAGGTGGATATCACGTACGAAGACGTATGGATAAATAGGACCATAAAGCAGAACAGAACCGACAGGAGATCAAGCTCCGGCAGACGGAGCTTTTTTATTTTAGGAGGTTCCGTTTGGAGCGCAGGGCGCTCTTTGTATTGCAGATCCATGGGGCTCCTTTCTGAAAAGCTCAGGTTGTGAGCTTCTCCGAGATACAAATTTCGTTATAGTGCTGAATTTCTTGACGGGCAAGAGCGGTGTCAGAGGGATAGCTCTTCCACCCGGTGCCGCATTTTTGGGTCTTATCGTCTCCCTTTCCAAGCAAAAGAACGATGGCGGGCGTGTTTTGCGCGGCATGGCGAAAGGCCTCCGCAATGGCCTTTTCGCGGTCCTGTATGACGCTGAATTCGCCGTGATGGGCGGCAAGATGCGTGCAGATTTCCTGGGCGACCGAATCGAAGGTGGATTCGCCCGTATCGTCCTCGGTAACAAAAACGTGGTTTGAATGGAGCGCCGCCAGCGTGCCAAGTTCCTTGCGTCGGTTCAGCGCTTTATCACCGGGAGCACCAAACACGGTTACGACATAGCGGTCTGGGAATTCTTGTTGGACGGTAGAATAAATAGCTTCAAAGCTTAATTTGTTATGGGCATAATCAGTTAAGGACAGAATGTTTCCATCCTCGCTTTCACACAGGTCCATACGGCCGGCAATTTTAGTATCAGTCAGTCCGTCGCAAATTGCCTGTGGATCAATTTCCAGTGCTGTGGCAATGGCTACCGCCGCCAGGGCGTTTGATACGTTAAATTCTCCGTGCATTTGGATGGTGCATCGGAGGATGCCCTCATCGGTTTTTACAGAAAACTGATATCCCATGCCCGTGTAGTGGATCGAGAAAGCGCGAATTTTCGCATCCGGATGAGTACCGTACGTAATGACGCGACAGCCACTACTCTCGGCTGCCTCCAAAACCTCGGGAAATTGCGTCATATCTCGATTGATACATACAATATCGCACGCGCGGATCATGGACAGCTTTGCATTAAAATAATCGGCAACGTCCGGATGCTCCGACGGGCTGATGTGATCGTTTTCAAAATTGGTAAAGCATCCTACCCGGTAACGAATACCGGCGGTGCGGCCATATTTCAGCGCTTGACTGGATGCCTCGATGACCATATGGGTACAACCCTGTTGAATCGCCGTTGCACAGTGTGCGTACAGCGAAAAAATTTCCGGGGTGGTATTGATGCTTCGTTCCACCGTTCGGCCATCATCCGTTATAACCGAAGAAACGATACCAATGGGGCGGTTATATGCTTTTGCAAGAATGGAGCGAACAAAAAAGGCTACTGTACTCTTCCCTTTGGTTCCGGTAATGCCAATGGCGGTCAATTGCTTCATTAAGTCTCCATAATAAAGCTCCACAAGAGTTGCCATGGCGGCCCGGACGTCGTGAACGATAAAGTAAGAAACGTCAGTGCGAAGGCATTCTGTACTGACGTAGGCGACGGCATTCTGATCCAATGCGGAATCTAAATATTCCCGTCGGAAATGCTCACCCTTACATACAAACAATGCTCCTGCTTCCATCTCGCGGGTGTCGCACGCGAGAGAACGCACCGGGAGATCCTCCAAAATGTTAGAATCCGTTAAAAGTCCCCTTGTACGCAGGGCAGATTCGTATTCCTTCAGCGTTCGGATCATAGCGGCATCCCCTTATCTTTACTTCTTGTCCTTTATTATACCATACCGGATCATTATTTACAACCATCTTTCTTTTTAGACACAGAATGCTTGTTCTTTCCCTGTTATATTTTGCCACTCCGCCTCATAGTATATTACAAATCAAGAAAAGCGGCGGAGGAAATGCATGCAAAACGATACAATTTATAAGGACATTGAAGCACGTACCAAGGGAAATATTTATATTGGTGTAGTGGGCCCGGTACGAAGCGGAAAATCTACCTTCATCAAGAAATTTATGGATGAGTTGGTGATCCCAAAAATTTCCGATGAATACGCCCAAAAGAAGGCAAAGGATGAGCTTCCGCAAAGCTCGGCCGGACGGGCGGTGATGACCACGGAGCCGAAGTTTATTCCCGATGTACCAATTGAGCTGAGCTTGTCTGACGGCTGTAAGCTCCGAGTGCGGATGATTGACAGCGTAGGCTTTATGATTCCCGGCGCGACGGCAGAATCGGACGGGAATGAACGAATGGTGTCCACTCCTTGGTCGGAGGAAGCAATTCCCTTCTCACGTGCGGCAGAAATCGGAACGCAGAAGGTAATTCGCGACCACTCGACCATTGGTTTGATGGTCACTTCTGACGGAACGGTGGGAGAAATTCCGAGAGTGAGCTTTACGGCGGCCGAAGAAAAAACTGTGAATGAATTAAAAGCACTTGGACGTCCCTTTGCCATTATTTTAAACTCGGCATCTCCTGACACGGAGGAGGCCATTGCGTTGGCCATGGATATGGAGGAGCGATATCGGGCGCCGGTTGCACTTGTAAACTGTCTTGAGCTGAGCGAGGAGGACATTCATCACATTCTTGAGCTGGTGCTGATGGAATTTCCGGTAACGGAGATTTGTTTCCGTTTGCCAAAATGGACGTCCGCACTGGAGAAGGAGCATTGGCTGAATCAATCGGTAAAGGAGAGCATTCTGTTGTGTGCCGATCGGATTACAAAGATCCGAGACGTACGTGAGGCGCTGGAGGCTCTGCAGAAAAATCCGCACATCAAAGACACCCATGTTGCAGAGATGAATATGGGACGGGGTATTGTGACAGTGAAGCTGGATATGGCAGAAGAGCTTTATTATCAAGTGATCGGTGAACTGACCGGAATCCAAGTGCGAGACGATGAAGAACTGTTCCGCACGATGAAAGAACTTTCCTCGATCCGTGAAGAATACGAAAAGTACAGTCAAGCTATTGAGGAGGTAAACGAACGGGGGTACGGCATTGTAATGCCTGCGGTTGACGACTTTTCGCTTGAGGAACCGGAGGTGATCAAGCAATCCGGCAGTTACGGCATTAAGCTACGGGCAAAAGCGCCCTCGATCCATATGATACGGACGGCAATTGAGACGGAAATCAATCCGATCATCGGCACCGAAGGACAATCCGAGGAGGTGGCACGTCATTTGTCGGACACCTTTGCAGAGGATCCGGCCAGCCTTTGGGACACCAATCTTTTTGGTAAATCTCTGTATGAAATGATGTCCGACGGTTTACGAACAAAGATCGGACACGTATCCGATGAAGCGCAGGCGAGGTTGTCCGAAACTCTGTCACGTGTGATCAACGAGGGCTCCGGCGGTCTTCTTTGTATTATTCTCTGAAACAAAAAAGGTGAAAGCATGGGCTTTCACCTTTTTTTGTCTGCCAAACGGATCACTCGATAGGCGGGGGTATAGAGCTGACGGTAGGTGGCGGTATGAGATAGCATCCCACCACCTGTTGTGAGGTAGCTCTCAATATATGCAGCTAACTGCTCTCCGGTAAAAATGAACCGGTCATCTACGAGATGTGGGAGCAGGGCCAGTTTGGTGCGATATGTTTCCTCACGACCATACGGCACGGATGCAGAAGCAAAAAATTGCTCGGCCACATCAAGCGGAGTAAATCCCGAGGCATCCAGGGCGGCAAGTTGAATCCGAACAAAACCGAAGCCAATATCCTCATAGAGAGGAAGATTGGGTTTTTGGGGAATCTGCCGATATTCCTGCTCGATCCATGCTTTACAGCGGTCAAAATCGGTCAGCAAATGTCCGCCGCCAAATTCACCCTGAAAGATCAGTTTGACTAAATCCTGTTCCGTCATTTCAGGATAAAGCTCGCTATGAAGTGCAAGAATACGGCGCAGCTCGTTTTCCATTGGATCACCTCCGTTTTTTGCATTATAGCATTCCGATGAAAGAAAGTCAACATGGCTTAGGTGTCTATTGACTTTCTGACCTGAATTCGGTAAAATAAAGAAAAAACAAAGGATCGATGAAGCATGAACGTTTACGATTTTGATAAAACCATATACGACGGTGACAGTACAGTAGATTTTTGGAAATGGTGCTTGAAAACCTATCCTGCGACTCGACGCGATCTTTTAGCACAAGGCGTGTGGGGACTCGGATTTGGCTTGCGCATTGTACCGAAGACCAAATTCAAACAGAATTTTTACCGCTTTTTAAAGCGACTTCCTGACACAAATAAGGCCGTTCTTGATTTTTGGTCTGAGCACAAAAAGAAGATCAAGGGCTGGTATCTTGAGAGTAAGCGGCCGGATGACGTGATCATTTCTGCCTCACCGGAGTTTTTGCTGGCTCCCATTTGTGAGGAATTGGGTGTCGAGCGAATGATGGCCTCCCGGGTTGATTCTGCCTCCGGTCTTTATACGGGTGTGAACTGCCATGGGGAAGAAAAAATTGTCCGTTTTCGCGAGTTTTATCGGGATGAACAGATTGAGGCCTTTTTCTCCGATTCGCATTCGGATGATCCAATGGCAAGAATATCCCCAAAGGCTGTTTGGGTAAACGGTGACGAGAGAACCAATTGGAAATTCAAATGATAAAACAAAAAGATCACCGCATCTGCGGTGATCTTTTTGTTTGGTTTACGCGTTTGCGTTAAGCCACTCGTTTGCTTTGTCCTTGGACATGCGCTTGATGTCTTCTACAGGGTGGATGGACTCTTCGCCGCCATTTACGTAGAGGAAGTAGAATCCTTCGGGAGTAACGTAGAGAGACTCCTCATAACCTGCAGCATCGCCGAATACACCGCTGGTAACCTTTTTTACAAGCTCTGCGGTCTCGGTATCGTATACCTTTTTGCAAATTACTTTATTCATAATCATTTCCTTTCTTAGAATTTATAAAGAAGCCGATCAGACGTTTTTGGGAAAACTGTCTTTAAGACCAACTATTTTATTGAAGGTGTTGGGGTTCTTGGTGTCCTTGCAATAGTAGCCGTTGCGGACAAACTGGAACTTTTCACCGGGAGCAGCCTCCGCAAGAGCAGGCTCTACCTTGCACGATTCGATCTTGCGGAGCGAATCAGCATTCAGGTAATTGTTGTACTCCTCCTGGGGCATTTCGGTGATGTTCGGGATGGTAAAGAGCTTATCGTAGATCATTACGTTCGCATCGTAGCAATGGTCAGCAGAAAGCCAATGGATAGTGCCCTTTACTTTTCTGCCGTCCACGGGATTGCCGCAACCGCTTTCAAGATCGGCGGTGCAACGGATCTCAACAACCTTGCCATTCTCATCCTTTACGATCTCATTGCACTTAACAATATAAGCGCCCATGAGACGAACCTCTCCCTCGGGCTTCATACGGAAGAACTTGGGCGGAGGCACCTCGGCAAAGTCGTCGGCATCGATATAAAGCTCGCGAGTAAAGGCAACCTTGCGCTTGCCGGCGGTCTCATCGTTCGGGTTATTGGAAACCTCAAAGTACTCGGTCTTGTCCTCGGGATAGTTGGTTACAACGACCTTGATGGGAGAGGTAATGCATATTCTTCTCTGCGCCTTTGCATTTAATTCCTCGCGGATACAATGCTCGAGAAGTTCGATGTCAACAACACTATATGCCTTGGCAACACCGGCACGGGATACGAAGTCCAGAATGGAGTCCGGAGTATATCCACGGCGGCGGAGGCCGCAAAGAGTGGGCATTCTGGGGTCGTCCCAACCGTCAACCAGATTGTTTTCTACAAGATAACGGAGGTAACGCTTACTCATTACGGTATAGGTTACGTTAAGACGGGCAAACTCTCTCTGCTTGGGCTTAGGATCAAAGCCAATATTATTTACGACCCACTCATAGAGAGGTCTGTGGTTCTCAAACTCAAGAGAGCACAGAGAATAGGTGATTCCCTCAAGCGCGTCCTGGATGGGATGCGCATAGTCATAAAGCGGGTAGATGCACCACTTATTGCCCTGGCGGTGGTGGGAGGTATGAAGAATACGGTAGATGGCGGGGTCACGCATGTTGATGTTGGGAGATGCCATATCGATCTTCGCACGGAGGGTATGAGAGCCGTCCGGGAATTCGCCATTCTTCATTCTTTCGAAAAGATCCAGATTTTCCTCTACACTACGGTCGCGATAGGGGCTGTTCTTACCGGGCTCGGTGAGAGTTCCGCGGTATTCGCGCATTTCATCCGCAGAAAGGTCGCATACATAGGCCTTGCCGTCTTTGATCAGCTGTACGGCAAACTCATAGCACTTATCAAAGTAGTCCGAGCCGTAGAAGATACCTCCGGTAGGCGTTGCGCCAAGCCAAGTAAGGTCCTCGTGAATGCTTCTTACGTACTCATTGTCCTCTTTTGCGGGGTTGGTATCGTCGTAGCGAAGATTGAACTTACCGCCATACTTTCTGGCAGTTTCCACGTTGATCCAGATCGCCTTTGCGCTACCGATATGAAGGTAACCATTGGGCTCCGGGGGAAAACGGGTATGAATTTCCTCAACTACGCCGGCGGCCAGATCCTCATCGATAATGTCATGAATAAAATTAGAAGTAACTTCCGACATTTCCATATCTCCTATTACAGTGTTTCTTTCATTTTAGCAATTCGTTCGCGAACCTTGGTCTCACCCAAAATTTGCATTACGGTATAAAGATCGGGGGAGTTCTGCTTGCCGGTTACGGCTACACGGATAAATCCGCTGATATCGGCAACGCTACCGGGGAATGCGGTGGGATTGGCCTTATAGGCCTTCATATCGGTGGCATAGCCAAGCTCGGTGGCGATGGTCTTGATCTTATCAAACCAAGTATTCATATCGTCGGCATAGCTGTAGCTTGCAAGGAAGGCATCCAAGGTCTTCACTACGTCCGCGCGGGAGAACTTCTCATCAATGGGATCCACAACGGCAAAGTAAGGATCGAAGAAGAAGCCGGCATAGCCCTTGACGTCGCTGAAGAGAGCCAAGTCCTTACGGGGCTTTTTACCACCACGGCCGATGGCGAAGATGCGCTTGGTATAATCGGGATCAGCCGAGAGGCAAGCGGCAAAGTCGGGATCGTATTTTACAGCCCAATCTACGGTGTCAGTGTAGATTTTATCCACGCTGAAGCGGGAAAGAACGTTTTTCGAAACGTCGGTCAGCTTGCCGAAGTCCAGAAGGCATCCGGAGGTGCTCATCTTCTTAATGTTGAACGGAAATTCCTCAAAGGACTTGTCGGGATTGGCGGTGTGCCATTCCTCATAGTTGGAGTTGAGTAGGGTCATGATGTACTCATTGACCGCCTCGGGAGCATAGCCCTGGCGCTCGTAATCGTCCAGATTGGTTCCCTTGTCGCGCTTGGAAAGCTTTTTCTTGGCACCGTTCTCGTCGATGTTCATAAGCTGAGCAATGTGCATATACTTAGGTGCCTTGAAGCCAAGGTAATGGAACAGCATAATGTGACGGGGCAAGCTGGGAAGCCACTCCTCACCGCGAATTACGTGGGTAGTACCCATCAGATGATCATCTACGGCGTGAGCAAAGTGGTAGGTGGGGATTCCGTCGGACTTGAGAAGAACCTCGTCCTTATCGTTTTCGGGAAGCTCGAGGTCGCCCTTGATCAGGTCGGTGATCTTGAACTTCTTATCGGGATCGCCCTCGGCAAGCATGCGAAGAACGAAGGGATGGCCGGCCTGCAGATGGGCTTCTACCTCTTCCATGGTGAAATTGCGCCAGGTCTGCTGGATCTCGCGGTAATCCTCAGTTTCGTGCCAGTCCTTGGTCTTGATCTCGGCCTTTTTATCGACCTTTTCTAACTCCTTCAGCTCTTCCTCGGTTGTAAAGCAGGGGTACGCCTTACCCTCACTGACAAGCTGCTTGGCAAACACATGATAAATATCGGCGCGCTTACTCTGCATATAAGGGCCGTAGTCACCCTTGTCGCCACCAATAACGGCGCCCTCATCAAACTCAATTCCATAGTGAGAAAGAGTGCGGATCAAGCCATCCTTAGCGCCTGCAACCTCTCTTTTGGCATCGGTATCTTCAATACGAAGATAGAACACGCCGCCGCTCTGGTGGGCAAGACGTTCACCGACACGGGTGGGAAAAAGGCCGCCGAAATGTACAAATCCTGTGGGGCTGGGGGCAAAACGGGTTACCTTTGCGCCCTCCGGCAGGTTTCTTTTGGGATATTTCTTTTCTATGTCCTCGGGAGTTTCCTTAACATGGGGGAACAACAGTTCCGCAAGATGCTGATAATCCATTTGCATTACTCCTTAATAATTATTCTTCCGTGACCCGGGTAAAGGTTTTTGGTACGAATCAAGTCCTTGATCGATGCGAGGGATGCTCGATAAAGCTCCGGTCTGGCCCCGGGAAGATCCACACGTCCGTATCCGTCCGCAAAGACGGTATCGCCGCTGAACAAGGCATCCTCACAAAGAAAGCAGAGGCACCCTTCCGTATGCCCCGGTGTGGCATACACTTGAAAGATCAGCTCACCGAAGGCAAGTACTTCCCCACCGGATAGCGGATGGGTGGAAGCGATCTTTGCAGACACCCGTTCTCCTACGAGCCAGGAAGCATTGAGGTAGGGGTCGGCAAGCATGGGCTGATCCGACGTTGAAACATAAACCGGTGCCTGGGATAGGTGAACCAAAAATTCAAGTGCGTCGATGTGATCAAAATGACCGTGGGTGAGCAAAATCGCAGACAACTTTTTACCGTCCGAGGTCGCCCTGCGATAAATCTCCGCCGCGTCACCGGACGGGTCGATTACGACGGTTAAGGTCCCTTGACTGACAAGGTAGGTGTTGGTGGAAAAATGGCTGACAAGAATTTGAATGGCAGGCATAAATTCACCTCGTTTCTATTTGAGTATTATATCATACTTTATTCATTTTGTCTACAACGACTTTTGCCTATTTGTGCATTTTTTTACCGAAAATGCTCTTTTTTCGATTATCGCATATATTTTGGCATCTTTTTTTGGTTTTTTTGTGGAATTCTTGCATTTTGGTAATCAATATGGTAAAATAAAATTACTTTTATGTGGTATACAGTGGAGGGAAGACCGAAGTGGAAAAGACCGATCTTGTTTTCAGAAGTGCGTTTCACGGATATAACCGCGAGGACGTAAATCAATACATCCTGAGCATGAGCAAGCGCTTTAAGGAAGCACAGGATGCCAGCCGTGAAAAAATTGATGCTTTAACAGCAAAATTAGCATCCGTAGGCGCCTTAGAGGCAGGTGATACGGAAAATGCAGAGCTGGCCTCGCTTGCAGAAACGGTGGAGGCTTTGCGCGCCGAAAATGAAGCTTTGAAGCAACAGCTCGAAGAGGCAAAGGCGGCTGAAAAAACGCTTGAGTCTGCGCCTTTCGACAATTTGAGCCAGCAAATTGGCAGTATTCTCGTTTCTGCCAACACAACGGCTTCTACGATTTTGAACAATGCATCCAGCGATGCGGAAAAGCTGCGGGCGGATGCAGAAAGTGAAGTATATCGGGTTAAGCTTAAGCTGGGCAGTGAGGCAGATGCCATCCTCGGTAAGTTCTCGGCTGAGCTGAAGAACGTTTTGGATCAGTGTTTAGCAGAGCTCAACTCGACGGTAAATGAGATTCAGAGCGGTGCGGCAACGATTGCGGCGGATATCCAGCGCAAAAACCGCGATATGAACGAAAAAGTAGACTACTATAAAAAGCTGATGGGCGATTCCCTCTCCGCCAAGCTCTCCGAGCTTGAGAAAAGCTTTGATGCGGTGAAGGGCGCTTCCCTTTCGGATCGAAAATGACCATCGGAGCCAAAATTAAATCCGTACGTAAGTTAAAGCAGCTGACACAGACCGAATTATCTGAGGGGATCGTTACACGGAATATGCTGTCCGCCATTGAAAACGGAAACGCGACGCCCTCCCTTGACACATTGTTAGCGTTGGCGAAGCGGCTTTCGGTTCCCGCCGGATATTTTTTGAACAGCGAGGATGAGGAGTTTGTCTTCTCAAAGCCGGCCTACATCGATGAGTTAAAATCTCTTTTGCGCAGTAAGGATTATGCAGAGTGTATTCGCCTTTGTGAGGACGAAATCCCCGGCACGGACGATGAGATCGCGCTGATTGCCGCCGAATCCTACATGGCATTGGCAAAAGTGCAATTTAATGCCGGCAACTTTACATCTGCAAAGAAGCTGATTAACAAGGCAACGGTACAGATGAAAAAGACGGTATATCGCACCGAAATGCTGAGATATAACGGTGATTTTCTTCTCCTTTTGATGAGTCGCATCAAGGACTTCGGTCATGGGAAGCGAATTACCGACACAGTTGAATTTGATTATCCCTTCCCGGAATTTTTCTACATCAAGGCTTTGGATCTTTACAACGGAGGACGGGAATCGGATGCGGATGCGATTCGTCGGAAGCTGAAAGCCCTTCCGCTCCCACAAGCCATGCATGACCATCTTCTGGCCCGTCAGGAAATATACGAGGGCTCGATTATTGAGGCCTTGGAGCGCTTGTTTGCCATTGAAAAGTCCCGTTCAGATTCACTCAGCTTGTTTTCCTTGTGTAGCATTTATCAGGATATGGAATTCTGCTTTAACCTTCAAGAGGACTTCCGCATGGCATACGTTTATGCAAAAAAGCGGGAGGACAAGCTTTCTTCCGTAAGATAAAAAATCCTGCACCTCACCCGTTTGGGCGGTGCAGGATTTTTACTTATACGTGCTTAAAAGAAGAATTACTCGATTCCGAGCAAAGCGTTGCCGGACTCAATCACAAGGTTGGGATTGCGATCAATGGTCACGGTAGAGATAGCGGTGCAGTTGTAGAACGCATTCTCATCGATCAGGGCTACGGTAGAAGGAATGGTGATCGCCTCAAGGCCGGTGCAGTTTGCAAAGGTATAATAGCCGATCTTTTCAACACCTGCGGGAACTACGACAGACTTCAAGGAAGTGCAGCTTTCAAACATCCAGTCGTTTACTATGGTAAGTGCGTTCGAGAGAGTAATGCTTTCAAGAGCCGTGCAACCGCTGAATGCATATTTGCCAAGGGTACGAACAGTATTGGGAAGCACAATCTCCTTCAAGGCAACGCAATCGCTGAAGGTACCGGATCCGATCGAAACGGTACCGCCGAGATTTACGTTTTCCAGCTTTTTGCATCCGTTGAACACGTTCTCGCCAAACGTGACGGTATTGGAAAGAACGGTCACGTCCGTAAGAACGGTGCAGATACGGAACGCGTAATCGCCGATGGTATTTACGGTTTCGGGAATGGTGATCGAGGTCAGGTTGTAGCACGCCTCAAAGGCGCTGGATTCAATGGTTTCAAGACCGCTTCCGGTAAAGGTTACGGTGACAAGAAGCTGAGCCAAGGCAAAGGCACCACTTTCGATAGTTTTAACTGTACCGGGGATGGTCAGAGATTCAATATTAAGATTTTTGTAGAACGCACCGTTACCGATGGCTACGACTACGTCGCCGTCCGGGCTCTTTTCCGGGATGATGACGTCACGGTCTTTATTGGTACCTGCATTCACAAGAACGCAGGTTCCGTCGCCGTTGGAACGGTAAGTAAAGCCCTTTGAGCCTTTCACACCGCCGCAGGAGGCTAAGGGTAATACACAAATAACAGCTGCAAGAATAATTGCCAAAATTCGTTTGATCATAGAATCCTCCGTCGAAAAACTGATTGCTGAATTTTATGGAAGGACTTAAGAAAGTCATATTACAACATAGTATACCATATTTTGCACAATTTATAAATGTGTTAGTGGAATCAAAAATGTTAACTTTTTGTGAACGGATTTCTTTTGAGAAAAAAGCACCGAACCTCTTGTTTTTCCGAGCAATTCCATATATAATATAAAGTATAATGGGGTAAAGTTAGGGCTAATTTTGGGTTCTGCTCGTTCCCCACTATTTATTACCATCGCTCATTATTATCTTTAATGAATGATTTACATGTTATACGGAGGTATTTTATGGACAAAAAAGATGTGGAATCGATCCTTTCCGCGCTGAAGAATGTCAAGGTCAAGACCGCGACAGCGCTTCGTCAGTTCCTGAAGGACACGGACGACAGCAACGGCGCGGCGGCCAAGGAGCATCTTACGGCTCGTCAGCGTGTGGATGCGTTCTTTGACCAGGGCACCTTTGTTGAGCTCGGTGCTTTTGTAAAGAAACGCCCCAATCCGATCTGCAACGAGGACGATTGCTTTGAAAGCGTTATCTGCGGCTACGGTGCTGTAGAGGGTCGTCTTGTTTATGCATTTGCACAGGACTTCTCCCGCACCAAGGGCGCGCTCAGCGAGGCACATGCCAAGAAGATCTGCGGACTTTACCGTCTTGCTTGCGAGAACGGTGCGCCTGTGGTTGGTATTTTTGACTCGGCCGGAGCACTTCTCAGTGACGGTGTGAATGCCCTTGCCGGCTACGGTAAGATTATGTCTGCAGTCTCCGCCGCTTCCGGTGTGATTCCTCAGATCGCCATTGTTCCCGGTCTTTGTGCCGGTACGGCTGCTGCAGTTGCGGCTATGTTTGATGCAATCGTTACCGTTGCGGACAAAACCTCTCTTTACGTAAATTCGCCCTTCGTGCTTGGCGAGAACGGGTCCGCCGAGTATGCAGACAAGACCGGCCTTTCTGCAATCAAGGCCGCAGACGAGGCTACCGCTTTGGCTTACGCCCGTCTGATCCTCTCTTATCTGCCTGACAACAACTACTGTGGTCCCGATGCTATGGAAACCCGCGATGACGCCAACCGCGCCTCCGGTGTGGTTCCCGGTGACGGTACTACCGCCATCCTTACAAAGATTGCAGACAACGCAAAGTTCCTTGAGCTTTACGCTTCTTACGCACCTGAAATGACCGTTGCTTTGACGGCGCTTAACGGAAATGCCGTTGGTGTACTTGCAAACAACCATGAAAACAATGGCGGTAAGCTGACGGCTGCTGCTGCACGCAAGGCGGCTAAGTTCATTTCCCTTTGCGACTGCTTCGGTCTGCCTGTTATTACGCTGGTTGACTCTGAGGGACTGGATGTTTCTCTTGAAGCAGAATCCTCTCCTTACGCCTCTGAGCTTGCAAAGCTTGCTTACGCGTATACTTCCGCTGAGACTCCCCTTGTTTCCGTTGTAACGGGCGAGGCATACGGTGCAGTTTACACCCTGATGGGCTCCAAGTCTTTGGGGGCCGACCTTTCTTTCGCTCTTGAAAGTGCAAAAATCGGCGTGATGAGCGCTGAGCGTGCAGTTGCCTTCCTTTGCAACGACAAGATCGGCACAAAAGACGAAAATGGCGACGAGATCACCCGTGAAGGTCTTGAAAAGCAATGGAACGAGACTCTGGGCTCTGCCGCTGAGGCCGCTTATACCGGTGAGATCGACGATATCATTGCCGCTGACGAGCTTCGCGCCCGCCTGATTGCCGCTGTCGAGATGCTTTCCTCCAAAAGCAAGCTTGTATACGATAAGCGTCATGCTAATCTTCCTCTTTGATGCGGAGGGTAAACAATGAATCTTCAATTTTTGTTAAGTGCTGCGCCTGACTACACTCAGCCCCTGGCAAACTGGGGCGACCGAGTTTCCATGGCGCTTAATATGGTGCTCCGCGGAATTGGTACTGTGTTCTTCGTTCTGGCACTTCTCTGGGGCATTCTTGCAATCTTCAGCAAGGTGATCCACAGAGATCAGCCGAAAGAAGTTACTCCCAAGCCCGTTCCTGCAAAAAAGGCCACTCCTGCACCTGCACCCGTGGCACCTGCTCCGGCTCCGGCGCCTCAGACCGATGACGCCGCCTTGGTTGCCGCTATTACGGCCGCTGTTGCCGCTTACCTTGATCAGTCCCCCACCAGCTTCCGCGTTGTCTCCTTCAAGAGAACCGGTAAGAAGAAATAATTGCTACTGAAAGGAATTTTGAATATGAAGAATTTTACTGTTACCGTTAACGGCGTTGCTTATGCCGTAACCGTTGAAGAGACTGTTGGTGGAGCTGCTGCTCCCGCTCCCGTTGCCGCTCCTGTTGTTGCACCCGTGGCTGCTCCTGTGGCCGCTCCCGCAGCTGCTCCTGCTGCTGCTCCTGCACCCGCTGCTGCTCCCGCAGCCGGCTCCAAGACCGTTACCGCTCCCATGCCCGGCACCATCCTTAAGATGGAGGTCACCGTTGGACAGGAAGTCAAGAAGGATGATCTTGTTTGCGTCCTTGAAGCTATGAAGATGGAAAATGAGATCTTTGCAAGCGAAGGCGGTAAGGTTGTTGCAATCAACGCTCCCAAGGGTGCTACCGTTAACGCCGGCGACGCGATCATTACCCTCGCTTAATTTCGCCGTCCATGCAGATTGGAGTGTGAATCTTGAACGCTATTCGAGATCTTTATGAATCCACCGGTCTTGCAGAGTTGGTTGCTAATCCGGAACTGCTTATAAAAACCCTGATTATGTACGTGATCATCGGTGCGCTGTTCTATCTGGCGATTGTAAAGAAGTTTGAGCCCCTGCTTTTGCTTCCCATCGCCTTCGGTATGCTGCTTGCCAATCTCCCCGGTGCTGAAATGTTCCACATGGAGTGGTTCATCAATATGGAAGGTGACCCGGACTGGACCTTCAGTCTTGGTAACATTCTGAACAATGAGAAGGTCGGCCTGATCGACATTCTCTACATCGGCGTTAAGCTCGGTATCTATCCTTCCCTTATCTTTATGGGCGTTGGTGCTATGACCGACTTCTCTGCCCTGATCGCAAACCCCAAGAGCCTTTTGATCGGTGCCGCTGCTCAGCTTGGCGTATTCGTTGCCTTTGCCGGTGCACTTCTTACCGGTATGTTCTCTCCCATGGAAGCAGCCGCGATCGGTATTATCGGCGGTGCAGACGGTCCTACGGCGATTCTTGTTACCAAGGCTCTGGCTCCTCAGCTCCTTGGTGCCATTGCCATTGCCGCATACAGCTATATGGCGCTGATTCCGATCATTCAGCCTCCCTTCATGCGGATGCTGACCACCAAGAAGGAGCGCTCCATCGTTATGAAGACGCTCCGCCCCGTATCTCAGCTTGAAAAGGTTATCTTCCCCATTCTTGTTACCCTTGTAGTCGTTCTCATCGTTCCCGATGCGGCACCGCTGGTTGGTTTCCTCATGCTTGGTAACCTGTTTAACGTATCCGGCGTTACCGAACGTCTTTCCAAGACGGCACAGAATGAGCTTGTTAACATCGTTACGATCCTCCTCGGTGTATCCGTTGGTGCAACGGCAGATGCGGAGAACTTCCTTTCTGCACGTACTCTCCTGATCATCGGTCTGGGTCTTTGCGCCTTCGTAGTATCTACCTGCGGCGGTCTCCTCTTTGCCAAGCTGATGTGCTATCTTACCAAGGGACAGATCAACCCCTTGATCGGCTCTGCCGGTGTTTCTGCCGTTCCCATGGCGGCACGCGTAGCTCAGGTTGAAGGTCAGAAGGAAAATCCTTCCAACTTCCTTCTCATGCACGCAATGGGTCCCAACGTAGCCGGAGTTATCGGTTCTGCGGTTGCGGCCGGCGTATTCCTCAGCTACTTCCCCCACTAATTTTTGAAAGGATCAGGTACTATTTATGGCTCAGGTAAAAATTACCGAGACTGTACTGCGTGACTCCCACCAGTCTCTTATTGCTACCCGTATGACCACAGAGGAAATGGTTCCCATTCTTGCCGAGATGGATAAGGTTGGTTACCACTCCCTTGAGGCATGGGGCGGCGCTACTTTTGACTCTTGCCTTCGCTTCCTTGATGAGGATCCCTGGCAGAGACTCCGCACCATCCGCGACAACGTAAAGAACACGAAGCTGCAGATGCTCTTCCGCGGACAGAACATCCTTGGCTACCGCCACTATGCAGACGACGTTGTTGCTTACTTTGTACAGAAGTCCATTGCAAACGGTATTGACATTCTCCGTATCTTCGACGCACTGAACGATGCAAGAAATCTTCAGACCGCGATCAATGCAACCAAGAAGGAAGGCGGCCACGTACAGGCGGCGATCAGCTACACCACCGGTCCCACCTTCTCGAACGAGTATTTTGCAAAGTACTCCAAGCAGCTTGAGGAAATGGGCGCAGACTCCATTTGTATCAAGGATATGTCCGGCCTTCTTAAGCCCTACGATGCCTACGACCTTGTAAAGGCGATCAAGGAAACCGTTAAGATCCCCGTACAGCTCCACACGCACTACACCTCCGGTCTTGCCTCCATGACCATTCTGAAGGCAGTTGAAGCCGGTGTTGATGTAGTGGATACGGCAATCTCTCCCATGGCTTTGGGTACCTCCCAGCCCGCGACGGAGGCAATCGTTTCCGCCCTTGCCGGCACGGAGTTCGACACCGGTCTTGATCTCGGTCAGCTTGATAAGATCTGCCGCTACTTCACTCCTCTCAGAGAGCGCTATCTGTCTTCCGGTCTGCTGGACCCCAAGGTTCTCAAGGTAGACGTAAACGCTCTTCTCTATCAGGTTCCCGGTGGTATGCTTTCCAACCTCGTTTCTCAGCTGAAGCAGGCCGGCAAGTCCGATCTTCTTCAGGACGTACTGGCTGAGGTTCCGAGAGTTCGTGCCGATGCCGGTTATCCTCCGCTGGTAACTCCTTCCTCTCAGATCGTTGGTACTCAGGCTGTATTCAACGTGCTGAACGGACAGAGATACAAGATGGTTACCAAGGAATTTAAAGCATTGGTTCGCGGTGAATACGGCACGACCCCCGTTGCCATCGATCCTGCGTTCAAGAAGCAGATCATCGGTGAGGCTGAGGCAATCACCTGCCGTCCTGCCGATAACATTGCGCCCGAGCTTGACGCCCTTCGCGAGAAGATCAAGCCCTATGCTGAGCAGGAAGAGGACGTTCTCTCCTACGCACTCTTCGAGCAGGTTGCTACCAAGTTCTTCGAAAACCGCAAGAACAAGAAGTATCAGCTGGATGCGGCAAACGCAGACAAGGCTCTCGGTATTCATTCCGTTTAATCCAATAAAAAAGGCGTGGATCTGATCCACGCCTTTTATTATTTAAACGTTTTCTTCGATGTACTGTAACAGCGCACGGAAGTCGCCGTGAGGATAGACAGAAATATCTTTTTGCTGTTTGTTGATAAGGCAATCCGTAAGAAGGAACACGTGCATACCGACAGAAGCGGCAATCATATCCTCCTCTACGTCGTTACCCACCATCAGGCATTCCGAGGGGGAAAGGTTGATTTTTGCAAGAATATCGCGATAGTAGTCGGGGTTGGGCTTGGTGTGACAAGAGTTCTCGTAGGTTGTAATGAGTTCAAACTCCTCTGGGTCGAGGCCGGCCCAACGAGCTCGCTTTTGCGTGGCGATGGCAGGATAGAGAGGACTGGTAGCAAGGATAGCTCGCAGACCTCTTGAGTGAACGGCTTGCATCGCTTCGGCGGCGTAGGGAGTATATCCGCAAACCGTTTGAAGCTTGTCAAAATTCTCTTGATAAAAAGCCTCAAAGTGTGGCTCGTCGGCACGGGCTTGCTCACCAAAGATGGAAGCAAAGCCCTTCCAGAATACAGCTTCATTGGTTGCGCTTCCATCGTTTTGGATCATGGAACCGGTGCAATGCCAAATGGCCTTCACTAATGCTTTCGGGTCATAGCCGCACGGGGCCATTCGCTTGGCCAGCAGACCAAAATAAGATTCTAAAAACACGTTCAGATCCATGGGAAGTAGCGTTCCGTCCAAATCGAACAGTACAGCTTTTATGCTCATTTAGGTTCCTCTTTTGCATCTAAAATTTCTTTTATTGCCGCGGGCAAGTGCTTTACCGTATCGGAGGCACACATGCTGATGGCGGTCATTTCTTTCTCTGCCAGCTCTCCGGCGCGTCCGGTCAGGTAGGCACCCGCGGCTATCGTGAGAGGGGTAACGGAAAGATATCCCAGAAAAGCGGTTAAAACGCCGGAAAGAACGTCTCCGCTTCCGGCCGTAGCCATGCCGGGGCATCCTCGATCGGTGAGATAGGTTTGATTTCCATCCGTTACAATGGTGGTCGTTCCCTTGAGCAGAAGGATAACGCCGTGCTCTTGGGCATAATGCTCGGCGCATCGGATAGGATCGGACAGAATTTCGCCGTCCGTCAAGCCGCAGAGTCGGGAAAATTCTCTTACGTGTGGGGTCAGAACGATGGGGCAGTTGGCACTTTTCAAAAGATTCGGATCAAGCCGTGCCAGGGTGTTAAGCCCGTCCGCATCGATCAAAAGAGGCTTTACGGAATGGGACAGCAAATAGGTCAGAATGCGTTCGTTATCGGTACCGCTTCCCCACCCCATACCGACACCAATAGCGGCGGAGGATGTAAGTAGGCGATCGAGGATGGCAGGCTCGTATTGCATGATTCCGCAAAGGGACGGAATTGGCTCAAGGGTGCTTTCCAGCAAATAGGGGGCGACGGAGCTTGTGATTTCAGCCGGGACGGCCAAACGGCAGACGCCTGCACCGGCACGCATGGCGGCACAGCTCAAATTAGCCAGCTTGACGGCTCCGGAATACTGGGCGCATCCGCCGAGGAGTGTAACGTATCCATAGGTCCCCTTATGGGAGGCATGCAAACGGGGTGGGATGCACTGGGCCACGTCCCTGGCTTCAAGGATGGAATATGACTTACCGGTAATCGGGATGCCGATATCTACGTTTATTTTATCTTTTATAACATCCTTTGCATTTCCTAAGAGAAGACCGGTTTTGAGCGTTCCGACCGAAACGGTCAAATCTGAGCAGACACAGAGATGGCTTTGGCCGCTGTCACCGTTCAGACCGCTGTTGATGTCTACGGAAACCACGTAAGCACCGGAGCGATTGATTGCGTGAATCGCAGCGGCCATAACACCCTCCGGAATGCCGGAAAAGCCCGTGCCCAAGAGACAATCCACTACGATATCGTAGCTCGACAGGTTTATGGAGGGAGAAAACAAACAATCCTCGGTTCCGAGGGCGATAGCTTCCTCGTAGCAAGCTTTACCGTCGGGAGAAAAACGATCGGAAAGGCGGATGAGGGTTGGAGAATAGCCATTTTTCTGCAGAAGAGAGGCCAGCACGTAGCCATCGCCTCCGTTATTTCCGCTACCGCAGAGAATGGCTATCTTGCCATGCCAGGATACGGCATGGTAGATCGACTCGCCGGCACGGTGCATCAGCACAAGACCGGATGTACCGTTCTTTATGGTGTTTTGATCGCTTTGGCGCATGGTTTCGACCGACACGGCTGTTCTCATAAGATCACCTTCCTTTATAGATATTATAAAACCTTACCCCAGTTCTGTCAATAAAAAAGCGATGCCGGTAGGCATCGCTTTTTTGGGCTTAACGGAGATTATTTAATCTCGTTCTCGTACTTCTCTACCATCTTCTTGACCATCTGGCCACCGATGGAGCCTGCCTGCTTGGAGGTGAGGTCACCGTTGTAGCCCTGCTTGAGGGTTACGCCAACTTCGTTTGCGGCTTCCATTTTGAACTTTTCGAGTGCTTCCTTTGCTTCGGGAACAAGGTTCTTGTTAGTAGACATTGTGAAAACTCCTGTTTTTTATTTAATCTATATGATCGAGGAAGCTGCGGATCGCCGTCGCTTCCCCGACGCTCGTTCCGTGTCCTCTGGTGTTATTATGAATCGCTTTTATGCGTTTATAACTGGAAATTTTTATTTTGATCACAGATTGTTTTCAAACCGTTCACAATATTAAAGAAAGATCGGCTGGATCTGCTTGCGCTTTTTCATGCTGTCAAAGGTGGCCAGAATCAAGGAAAAGTCTGCCACCAGAGAATGCGGTTTTTTGATGGGATCATCCTGGCGCATGGGAACAAAATAGACACTTTTTCGCTCCAAAAGCAGCCCGATGTTTTGTAAATTGGCGCTGAGAGCATCGTTTGAGGCCAATGCAATCAGTGTTGGGCGGTCGGAGCGCAAATGCGCCTTGATCGCCATGGTTACAGACGTATCGGTAATGCCGCGCGCCGCCTTCGCTAAGGTATTGCCCGTACACGGGGCAACCAAAAGTGCATCCAGCTTAATTTCAGGCCCCAAGCGCTCCGCCTCGGGGATGGTGTGGATCACTTCTCGCTTGCACAGGGCTTCTACGGTATCGATCAGGTCCTGTGCTTTGCCGAATCGGGTGTCGGTATTGTATACGTTTTCGCTCATGATAGGTTGAATCTCATAGCCCTGCGATAGCAGTATTTTCATTTGCTCAAGGGCAACTCTGTGGGTGCAGAACGATCCACAATAGGCATATCCTATCATTCACTGAACACTCCCTTCTTATGTAATAGCTTTATGATGCATTCCGATAAGATTTCGCCGGCGGTAATGGGGAAAAACCGACCGGGCAAGGACGGTGCCTCCAGCACTTCAATGCCATTACGGCGAAGTACAGCAGAGTGAGCCAGCTTGCTTTGAGGTGCAATATCCAATAGGAGAGTGGGCGCAGGCTCTTTCACCACCGTGCTGATGGTATCGGTCGGGATTGTATTGAACACAATATCATAGTCGGAACACCGAATATTGGGAATTGGTTCCGCTCGGCATCCGTACAGCTCAGCCAACGTTCTGCTTTCCTCGCGCCGGGCGTAGACAGTTACCGCTCCCCCGAGCTTAACCAATCGGTCGGCCAACAGTTTTCCGATGCGGCCGTAACCAAGGATGGCAAAGGAAGAGCCGCTTACGGTCTTTACCAGATTTTCCATAGCCAAGCGCAGGGCACCTTCGACGGTGGGGAGAGCATTTTTAGTCTCAAAAACGTCGGAAACAAAATAATCCTCCACATCAATGCCCTTTTCCTTAGCGTATGCAATGACTGCCCCCGGTGCGTTACCTACCAATAAAAGCGTATTCGTGCTCATGGCGGAAATCAGTTCACTGAGCGTAGGGGCTTCTACACCGTTAACCATATTTAAGACAGTGCCGTCCGTTGTGGTTGGTAGCGGAAGGATCACAGCGGAGGCATAATTTACCGCGCCACGCCAATCGACGCATCGAACGCTCTCACAAAGCCCGGTATCTGCCGTTTCCCACACGGCGCATTCGTAGCCCTTCTCGCAAAGCGTTTCCGCCAGCACCGAAAAGCGTCCATCGCCACCTAAAATTGCAATTTTTCTTTTACTCATATCTCCACCTCGCGATTTCTTATCGTTAACAGAATATGAAAAAAATGATAGAGGGTTACCTAAAAGAAAGGCGTGATGCCATGAAGCATCACGCCAAAACGTTATTTTTGTAAGGTCAGGTACTCTTCTCGTCTGAGACACCAATGATAGTGAAGCTTTCCTTTGTTGGGTTGGGGTAGCTCTTCCGTCAGAGCCAGTCGAAATCCAAGTTTTTTCCAGACACGGCTGGAACGGACGTTATAATCCTCACAGAAGCAATGAAGCACATCGACTTGTTCGGTGCAAAAAGCATAATCGACAAGTATGCCAACAAAGACAGTGCCTAGTCCTTTACCCCAAAAGCTCTTTTCTCCAATACACATATCAATTCTACGCACATCGGTATTCGGCGGGTACATAGCTTGTACATCCGGAAGGTTCATTTTTTGTAGCCAACATTCACCGATGATTTCACCGTTCACCTCTACAATAAAGCAAGGGTTATTTTGAGAAATGCTACCGTAGATTTGATGTACTACCTCCGGCGGATAAGCTTCTATATCCTCTCCTTCGGTCCAATACAGCACCTCGGGGTCTGAATTCCATTTATAGAGATACGGCAAATGTTTGTCCGAAAGAGATTTTAATACAATACAGTCTTGCCCGTGCCGTGCAGACAGCACGATGTTATGTTCCTTAATAATATTCATAATTCGATTCTTAAGATTTCAATGCCCAAGGCGCCGTATTTTGCTTGGTCCTCCTCGGTATAATAGGCATCCATATCCTCCGGGGTGGCTGCGGGTGCAGTTTCTTCGGTATATCCTATGGAGGTTAACGGGAATGCTTGATAGAGCTCTCTGAAGGATGGATAAGCATGAAGGGCAACGACACGGCACCGTATGGTGGCTTCCCCGTCGGTACGAGAAAACTGAATTTCATCGCCGACGGAGATGCGCTTTCTTTTTTCGTCGTTTAAGCGGAGCTCAACCGTTTTCTGACCGCTTGCGATCATGGCAAAGGGTGATGGATTGAGCTTCATATAATGGACGGTCATTTTTCATTAACCGCCTTCAGATAATTGATCTTGAAGCCTTTGGCGCTGAAGTTTTCCTCGTATTCCGTGCGAAGGTTCTCAGCATTGAACTCGGAGGCATGGAGATCGTAAGTGATATCCTCAATCCGGAACTTGGATTCGCCGATCTGCTCCACCGAGAAGTCGAATAGTTCCCGATTATCCGTTTTGAAGCAAAGCTTACCGCCGGGGATGAGAATTCTGGCATAAAGATTCAAAAAGTCGATATGGGTCAAGCGGCGCTTGGCATAGCCCTTTTTGCCCCAGGGATCACAGAAATTGATATAGAGGGACTCTACGGAATCGTCGGGCATAGACTCAAGGAGCTGCTTGGCATCTCCCACCAAGAAACGAACGTTACCGCGTTCTTCAAGGGTGAAATCGACCTTTCCTTCGCCGTAAGGTGTTACTGTACCGTCGGCTTTGACCCAGCCGCCGTTGGGTGCTTTTTCACCAAGACCCCGTGATATGGCATATTTTTCTGCCGCAACGATGGCGACGTCTGAAATTTTTTCGATGGCAAGATAATTATAGTCAGCCTCCTTTAACGAGAGCTGGCGCACAAAATCGCCCTTTCCGCAACCGATTTCCACGCGGAGAGGCGCTTCCGCCTTATAAACAGCGTTCTCTTTTTTTACCGCTTCGGCGGCATTTTCACAAAAAAGATCGGAAAGCAGCTCGATCCGGTCGTTGCCGTGTCTCTTTTTTTTCATTCTCATCTTGATATTCGTCCCCTTTTTTGCTAAAATTAGAGTGTTATACGATCGTGTATAATCTTACCACATTTTTTTTAAAAAATCTACACATTTTTATAAGGAGAATCTTATGAATTTCACTTACAAGACGAAAGGTACCTGTTCCTCCGAAATTTCCTTTGATCTGGAGGGCGGTATTATTAAAAACGTTGTGTTCCGCGGCGGTTGCAATGGCAACCTGAAGGCGATCTCCAAATTGGTTGAGGGTCAGGAGGCAACCCACATTATTGAAATTCTTAAGGGTAATACCTGCGGTCCTCGTGACACCTCCTGTGCAGACCAGCTGAGCAAAGCGCTTGAATCTGCTCTGGTTGCACAGAACGCTTGATGCAATGAAAAAGCTTCTTATCGTTGACGGAAACAGCATTTTAAATCGCGCTTATTACGGTATACGCCCGCTCACTACAAGAAACGGGCTTTTTACCAATGCGGTATTTGGGGTGGCTAACATCCTAAAAAAGCACTTGGATGCTCTTTGCCCCGACTATGCGGTGGTTGCCTTTGACCTGAAAGCACCCACCTTCCGTCATAAAACGTACGACCTTTATAAGGCAAACCGACATCCCATGCCGGATGAGCTTCGCATGCAATTGCCCTACATCCGGGAGTGTGTGGCTGATCTTGGCTTTCACGTTTTGGAGTGCGAGGGGTATGAGGCAGACGACGTAATCGGAACCGTTGCCCGCATGGGCGACGAGGACGAGGACGTTTGCACCTACATTCTCACCGGAGACCGCGATTCGCTTCAGCTTTTGACGGAGAAAACTTCGGTTATTCTCGCAAAAACCAAGGAGGACGTGCATTTTACGCCACAGGTCTTCCTTGCGGAATTCGGCGTTCCGGCGGATCATTACGTAGACGTTAAGGCATTGATGGGTGATTCCTCCGATAACATTCCCGGTGTGCCCGGAATTGGAGAAAAGACCGCGTTCCGACTGATCGCGGATCACGGGTCCTTGGATGCGATTTACACTAACCTTGAGGAGGCTTCCCTCACACCCTCGGTCAAGCGCAAGCTGGCAGACGGAAAGGAATCGGCTTACTTGTCCCAGTTTTTGGCGCGGATCGATCGGCACGTACCACTTGATGCTTCTCTTGAAGCGCTGACTTATGACGGAATCCGCAAGGGTGACTTAAAGGGACTGTTTGAGCGGTTGGAATTCTATGCCCTGATCGGTAAATTTGATTTAAACGACGTAGAATCACCCAAAGAGGTGGTAACGGAAGCAGTAACCTTGCCTGCACCCGTAGAGGTGGCTGAATTGCCCCAAACCATTGCGGCAGAGGTTCCCGTTGCGGTATCCTTTATGCCGGATGGCACGCTTTTGCTGTGCGGTGACGGCTTCTCCTACAAGGTTATCTCCCCGTCCGATGAGGCTGTGGGCAAATTTTTGAGTTCCCATGCGTGCATTTATCATGATTACAAGACCGTTTATGCGCGGTTTTTGAATCTTGGATTTGAACTTCCCTGCCACTTTGATACGTTGCTTGGCGCTTACGTGCTGGATTCTGCCCAAGGAAATGCGGCAAAGGAGCGAATTCTCTCGCGCTACTGTAAAAATTACTGCGAGGATGTAGCGTACGATGCACAAATGGTATACGACGCCTACAAGGCTATGCGGCAGGAGCTCTCAGAGGTTGGCTCTCTTTCGCTACTGAACGACGTTGAGATTCCCTTGGCCGCAGTGCTTGCCCGAATGGAACGCACAGGCTGCGCGGTGGATATGGATGGCGTTCGCGCTTATGCTGAGGTGCTTCGGCAGACGGCGGAGGATCTGAAGGCACGGATTCACTTTGCGGCGGGCATGGAATTTAACATCAATTCTCCTCATCAGCTCGGTCACGTGCTCTTTGAGGTAATGGGCTTGCCCCATGGAAAAAAGACAAAAACCGGATACTCTACAAACGCGGAGATTCTGGAAAAGCTTCGGCCGAGCAATGCCATTGTCGGTGATATTCTGGACTACCGCAAGGTCACCAAGCTGATCAGCACCTACTGCGACGGGTTGGAAAAGGTGATCGATGAGGGTTCTCGCGTGCATACCAGCTTCAACCAGACGGTAACGGCTACGGGCCGTCTTTCTTCTACGGACCCGAACCTGCAGAACATTCCCGTGCGGGAGGAGCTGGGACGGGAGCTGAGAAAATACTTTGTGGCAGACGGGGCTGACCGTGTGCTGGTGGATGCGGACTATTCGCAGATCGAGCTCCGTTTACTGGCGCATTTGTCCGGTGACCGGGCAATGATCCACGCCTTTCTCAGCGGAGAGGACTTCCACCGTCAAACGGCCTCTCAGGTATTTGGCGTGCCGCTTGATGAAGTGACGTCGGAGCTTAGAAAGCGGGCCAAGGCTGTCAACTTCGGTATTGTCTATGGAATCGGTGCGTATTCCCTCTCTCGGGATCTGAACATTACAACCAAAGAAGCTTCGGCCTATATTTCCGGCTATCTTGACACGTACCGGGAGGTTGACGGCTACTTAAAGAGCGCAATTGCCAAGGCGAAAGCAGATGGCTACACCACCACCATGTTCTCCCGTCGGCGGTACATTCCCGAGCTTGCCGCCTCCAACAAAATGACGCAGGCCTTTGGTGAGCGAGTGGCCATGAACAGCCCGATTCAAGGATCTGCGGCGGATATTATCAAGATTGCCATGATTCGGGTAGACCGCGCTCTTCGGGATGCGGGTATTGATGCTCAGCTGATTTTGCAGGTACACGATGAGCTGATTCTGGAATCAGCCAAGGACTGTGCCGACAAGGCCGCCGCCATTTTAAAACATGAAATGGAGAACGCTGCCAAGTGTGCCGTTCCGCTTACCGTTGAGGTTGGCATTGGCGACAACTGGTACAGCGCAAAATGATTATGAATGATAAGCCTATAGTTGCGCTTGCTCGGTGCGAGCGTTACGACGTTTCTTTGATCAAAGCAATACTGCGAGAGCATTTTTCGGCTTTGGGAATTGATCTCACGACATATCGTGGCAAAAAAATACTGATCAAGCCTAATCTGGTTATGAAAAAAGCGCCCGATGGAGCCGCTACCACCCATCCGGCCGCGCTGGAGGCGCTGATCCTTCTTTTGAAAGAGGCCGGATGCGAAAATATCTGCTTGGCTGACAGCCCCGGTGGGCAATACGTGGAGGCGCGGCTTCGCTCCGTTTATCGAGAAAGCGGTATGGAGGAGCTGGCTGAGCGTACAGGTATTTCTTTGAATTACGATACAACGTTCCTCGAGGTGTCCAATCCAGAGGGTTCCTTCTCTAAAAGCTTTAATATCATTCGTCCAGTCTATGAGGCAGAGGTAATCTTTGATTTTTGCAAGCTGAAGTCTCATTCTCTGACACGGCTGAGCGGAGCGGTAAAAAATCTCTTTGGATGTGTGCCCGGCATACAGAAATTTGAGATGCATGCCCGCTTTGATAACGTAACGGATTTTTCGGCTATGCTGACGGATCTTTGTGCTTACGTTATGCGCGGACGGGAATTTGTTGCCATTTGCGATGCGGTATACGGTATGGAGGGCAACGGCCCTACGGCCGGGGAGCCAAAGTATATCGGTGCTATCCTTACCTCCCGCAATCCTTTTGCGCTGGACGCGCTTGGCGCATGGATGATTGGCGCGGAGGGTGTTGACACCATTTTGAAGGGCGAGGAGCTGGGCTACTGCTCGGCTAAGCTTGAGGATATTACCGTTTTGGGTGAGGATCCCGAGGCGCTGAAGCCAGCAGAATTCAAGCAACCCGAGGGATGCGAAAAGAAGTTTTTAAACAACTTCTCAAACATACTTGGTGGACGGTTGGTAAAATTCTTCCAGCCTCACCCGGAGATCAATCACAAAAAATGCGTGGGATGCGGCGAATGTGTGCGATCCTGCCCGGTAAAAACCATTCAGCTCGTTGAAAAGAAAAACGGAAAAAAGGTGGCAAAAATTGAGCATCTCACCTGCATCCGTTGCTACTGCTGTCAAGAGCTTTGTCCCTTCAAGGCGGTAAAGATCAAAAAGAATCCCATTATTACGCTTTTACACTGAGGAAATCATGAAGTTAACCGAAACTGCTTACGGAAAAATCAATCTGTACCTTGATCTGACCGGCATTCGCGCGGACGGCTACCACGAGATCTGCACAGTGATGCAAAGTGTATCTCTGTGTGACACGATGATGCTGGAGGTAATTCCTCACGAGGAATTTTCCGTTTCGCTTATCTGCAACGGAGCGGATTTGGGATGTGGCGACGATAATCTGATCGTTCGTGCCGCCAAGCGTATGGCCGCCCGCTATCCGAACGTCAGCGGTATCCACCGTTTTGAGCTGGAAAAGCACATTCCCATTGCCGCCGGCATGGCCGGAGGCAGTGCAGACGCGGCTGCAGTATTGCGTTTGATGAATCGGGCTCACGAACTGAGCTTATCAACAAAAGAGCTGCAAAAGATCGGTGCCACGATCGGAGCGGACGTTCCCTTCTGTATCTGTGGCGGAACGGCTCTTTGCGAGGGAATTGGAGAAAAAATCACTCAGTTTCCCTCCCCAGATGATTTTTATCTGGCTGTTGCCATTGGCGCCTCCTCCGTCAGTACACCGGCCGCCTTTCGGGCGCTGGACGAAAAGTTCCACGGAGATTACAGCACACATACAGGTATTACTATGATAGGAGACCGATTCAAAAATGGAGAATCCTGTGCCAAGCAGCTTTACAATCTCTTTGAAGAGGTCATTCTACCGGCCGATCCTCATGCCGGACGGATACGCGCTTTGCTTACGGAAAATCATGCTTTGGGAGCATTGATGAGCGGAAGTGGGCCCTCTGTTTTCGGCATCTTTGCCTCTCGCGACAAGGCGCAAGAAGCGGTTGATCGGCTGAAGGATCTCGGCTATCGGGCCTACCTATGCTATACGATCAAAAAATACGCATAAGCTTCGCGTATGCTATAAATGATAAAGAGCAAGAACAAAAGGACTATCCTCTTGTTCTTGCTCTTTCTTTTGTTGTGCGAGTCCTGTCGAAATTCGTTGACTTTCCGTCTCTTTCGTGGTACAATAATTGGCAAGGATCTATGATCCGTTTACAACAAAATATTGGAGGAATCCGAAATGGCTAAAAACCTGGTTTATGACATCCACGACAGACCGAAGTTCGGTCAAATGCTCATCTTTGCGATCTAGCAGTTGCTTGCAATCATGGCGGCAACGATCGCGGTTCCCGCAATCGTCGGAAACGGTATGTCGGCTTCTGCCGCTTTGTTCGGCGCCGGCATTGGTACCCTTGTTTATCAGCTCTTTACCAAATTCCGCAGCCCCGTGTTCCTTGGTTCATCCTTTGCCTTCATCGGTTCTATGACCGCGGCCTTTGCCGGTGCAACAAGCTCCGCTCTCGGTTACCTTGGTCTGATCTTTGGTGCAGTATTTGCCGGCTTGGTATATGTGGTTATCGCGCTTATTGTAAAATTCGCCGGCGTTAACTGGATCAACCGTTTGATGCCTGCGGCTGTTATTGGCCCCACCGTTGCCATTATCGGTCTTTCTCTGTCTGACGAGGCGATTAAGGACGTATTCTCCTACGGTCCTCAGGACAGTCAGAAGTCCTTCATCATGAGCACCAACCTTTGGATTTCTCTCCTCTGCGCTCTTGTAACACTGGTTATAGTTATTCTTTGCGCCACCTATGGCAAGAAGATGGCCAAGCTGATTCCTTTTATTATCGGTATTCTTTCCGGCTATGCTGTAGCTCTCATCTTTACAGTTATCGGCATCGCCGCCGGTGTAGACGCGCTTAAGATCATCGATCTTGCCCCCTTCCAGGCTCTGGTTGAGGGTGGAGTTGGTCTGAAAACGTTCCTTTCTATCCCTGACTTCTCCTTCGTTAAAGCGGCAAAAGGAATCGGCGACTTCACCCCCGCATATCTTGCGACCATTGCAGTTGCGTATATTCCCGTTGCCTTCGTTGTATATGCAGAGCATATTGCAGACCACAAGAACCTTTCCACCATTATTGAGGCGGATCTCTTGGAGAATCCCGGTCTTCATCGTACGCTTCTCGGCGACGGTGTTGGCTCCATTGCCGGTGCGTTCTTCGGCGGTTGCCCCAACACCACCTACGGTGAATCCGTTGGATGCGTTGCGATTACCAGAAATGCGTCCGTAGCTACCATTACCACTACGGCAATCATGGCGATCCTGATCTCCTTCATTTCTCCCTTTGTTGCCTTCCTTGACTCCATCCCCGGATGTGTCATGGGTGGTGCTTGCATCACGCTGTACGGATTTATTGCAGTATCCGGTCTTAAGATGATCCAGAAGGTTGATCTTGAAGACAATGCAAACCTCTTCACCGTATCGGTAATCCTGATTACCGGTATCGGCGGAATGGCGATGGCCATTGGCCCGGTTACCATCACGGCAATTGCTGCTGCGCTGATCCTTGGTATTGTAGTTAACATTCTGCTCCATCGGAAAAAGAACTGATCAAAAGGAGATACTAACATGAAAAATTACGATAACGTAGTGATCTTTGACCATCCGCTCATTCGCCACAAGATTGCAATTCTCCGCGATGAAAAGACCAGCACTAAGGAATTCCGCGAGCTGGTTGAGGAAATTACAACTCTTATGACATACGAATGCTTTAAGGATGACGTTCCTACCATTGAAAAGCAGGTAACAACTCCTCTTGAAACTTGCACGCAGACTATAGTAAAGGATAACTCGGTTGCCATCGTTCCGATCCTTCGTGCAGGACTTGGCATGGTTAACGGAATCCATGCACTGTTCCCTTCCGCACGGGTAGGCCATATCGGCATGTACCGTGACGAGGAGACTCTTGAGCCCCAGTCCTACTACTGCAAATTGCCCCACGACATTGACGATGAAGAAAAACTGGTACTGCTGGTTGACCCCATGCTGGCTACCGGCGGAAGTGCGTGCGATGCCATCAATCTGCTGAAGAAGAGAGGCTGCAAGCACATTAAGTTTATGGCGATCATCGGTGCACCCGAGGGCGTTTCCCGCGTGGCGGAGGCGCATCCCGACGTAAAGATTTACGTTTCCACCCTGGACCGTTGTCTGAACGACAAGGGATACATTCTTCCCGGTCTTGGCGATGCGGGTGACCGACTCTTCGGAACCAAATAAGATGAATATAAAAGGACAGAGAATTTTACGTTCTCTGTCCTTTGTTTTATGAAATTTCGCGGTCAAGATCTGCGATGACCTGAGCAATGGCATCTTCATGACAAGCCACTGTTATACGGGTAGCGCGAGCCTTGACACCGGGATGGGCGGAGGACGGTGCATAGCTGATATCTGCCACCTCAAACATGGGCAGGTCATTTTCATAGTCCCCGCAGGCAATTACCGTTTTTACCCGATCTCCCAGGTAATGCTTCAAACGAAGCACGCCCTGGCCCTTTGTATCCTTGAAGCTTTGGATCTCAATTCCGTAGTACCAGCTTCGGTAAATACCGTATCGATCTGAAAAGGCTTTCTGCACGCGAGCGGTTACTTCATCTGAGTTCTCAGACTCCATGCGGGTCAGAACTTTAAGGAGCTGATCCGGGGGCATGCCCTCCTTGGCCTTTGCGGGAGCATAGTCGGCGGCCTTCATGTGAAAATCCTTGCCGTTTCCGCAAAAGGTCAGATCAACAATTTCCGGTGCAAGCGCCAGGATGGTGGGCAAATCCTCATAAATGGACGGCTCCATGTGCCCTTCGTACAAGGTCGTATCCGTGGCTGGATCGTACATTACAGAGCCATTATAGCAGAGCATGGGAGCATTTGGCACAAAAATATCGTTGTAGGATGCAAAATGGTGGTGGGACCGTCCGGTAGACAGGGTGAAAAGCCCGCCTTCCCTTTGAAAATGGCGTACGGCTTCTGCATTTTTCTCTGAAATCACAGATGCGTTCGCAAAGGTTCCGTCAAAGTCGCTACAGATCAGGATTCCCTCAAATTTTCCCATATTATTTTCCTCCGGGATAAGTATGGCCGCTGAGCCTCTGACAGGAATCGCGAAGGAGCCAATCCCGGTGGGTATCGATCTTAACATGGGCATGATCCTCGGTCAGATCGAACACGTAGAACAGGTGATGGGACGCGTTATTCATACGGATAAAGAGCATGGGCTTACCATCCTTAATTTCATAGCTGGCAAAGCCGCGAACGCGTTCTACTTCCTCGATGCGGATAAAATCGTGGAGCTTGGGCTTAACGCCCTTACCGAAGAAGGCGCAAGGAATCCATTCACCGTTACCGGCCAGAACCGTATGGAGATGCTTTCCGTCGGAGAAGGCAAATTCCAGCTTATCTTCCACTGTGCGAAGGCGGAATCGGGTGATCTCCATAGGATTGGGATCAGCCACGTACCATGTGCCGTTTCCGTTAAAGGTGGTTTCTGTGGTAGAATACGGTACGTAGTCGGGGATATGAAGATCCTCTACGTAGGTATCGTCCTGGTCCGTCAGGTGCTTAACCAATGTGGTTACGGCATCCATTTCGTACTGCATATCGGCAATCATGCCCTGTACGGCAACCACCGTCTGAGACTCGGGAAGAACCAGGCAGAGCTGACCCATAGCGCCGTCCCCGCGAAAGCCATCATCGTGGTTGACCCAAAACTGATAACCGTATCCACTGGTCCAGTCCTTGCTTCCGTTGCCGGAATTGTCAGAATGAGCTTTGGTCGCTTCACGCACCCACTCTTCGGACAAAATTCTCTGGCCGTTATACACACCGCCATTCAAATACAGGTGCCCCAGCTTTATGATATCGTCGTTGGCAATATGCAGACCGGTGCCGGATTCGCTTGTGCCGTCCTTGACTCTTGTCCAGCTGACACCCTCAATGCCCAGCTTCGGGAACAGCTTGATACCCAGATAATCCAGCGTATCAAGACCGGTTTTGGCACGAATGATAGCACCAAGAAGCAGGGTTGCACCGGTATTATAAGCAAAATGCGTACCGGGCTCATAGGGGATCGGAAGGGCGAGCCACGCCTTCACAAGGTCATCTTCGTTCATTACCTTCGGGAAAACACAGCAATCGTGGCCGGTGTTCATGGAGAGAACGTGCCGAACCTTCATCTTTTTCAGGTTTTCCGGCACAGCTTCCGGCAGCTTGTCGGCAAAAATATCGACGATGTAATCCTCTACGCTGAGGATCCCCTCGTCCTGCGCCAAGCCGATGGCGGTGGATGTGAAGCTCTTGCTGAGCGAATAGACCTCCCTTTTATCCGTGCAGCGGTAAGGGGCGGGCGCGATGCGGAGCATACACTCGCCCTTTTGATGGATCTGGATGGTATGAACGTACTCGCCGATGACAAGGTGCGGATTTTGGATGCGATACTCCGCCATGGTGTCAAAGAAGTCACGCACTGCACGGCGACTCACGTTCTTGTGTAAATAAATTTCGTGTTCCATAGTCTTCTTCCTTTTAAAAAGCAAGACTGCCGAAATGCTTCGGCAGTCTTGAATCAACTGAATTAAATCTCGGGGATCTCGATCTCGATCTCGCGACCAAGTGCCGCAGATTTTGCAATGCCATCAATGATCGCCTGGTTGTAGATGATCTGAGAGGAAGGAACGGGAGCGGGAGTACCGTTCTTAACCGCATCAAGGAAGGTACGGATCTTGCGCTCGAAGAGGCCGGGGCCGCCCATGTTGATGATCGGAATCTCGGTAACAGTCTGCTGGCCGCATACCTCATGATAGATCTTCATGGGGCCGCCAACGGAGCCGTTCCAGCACTCGGTGGAAGGGATGCGGAGACCGCCCTTGGTACCGAGAATAATGGTATCACCGGGGGTATCCATATTCATAGCCCATGCAATACGGAAATCGAGAATGATGTCACCCTCAAGACGTACAAATGCAGCAGCGAAATCATCAACGGCAAACTTCTCAGCGTATTCGGGATGACCGCAATTTACGTAGCCAACGTAGTTGGGGTCTACGCCGAAGAATGCGGACTTATAACCGGAAACAGTCAGAGGCTTGGGATAGCCAATGGCGTTAAGCACCATATCAAGAGAGTAGCAACCGATGTCGCCAAGTGCGCCGAGACCTGCGGTCTCGTCCTCAATAAAGGTAGTACCGAAGGGCGTGGGGATACCGCGTCTGCGTCCGCCGCCGGTCTGGATGTAGTAAATCTTACCAAGCTCACCGGAATCAACGATCTTCTTGATCATCTGCATATTGGCGTCAAGGCGGGGCTGGAAGCCGATGGAGAGAACCTTGCCGCTCTCCTTCTCTGCGCGCATAACCTCAATAGCCTCTTCCGTCGTAACGGTGAAGGGCTTCTCAAGCATTACGTTTACGCCCTTCTTCAAAGCGTAAATTGCAGGCTCTGCGTGCTGGCGGTTATAGGTACAAATGCTTACGGCGTCAAGCTGAAGGCTCTCGTCGTCCAGCATTTCCTTGTGGCTGGCATAATCGGTCTTAACGTCGGTGAGGCCGTACTTTTCAAAGAAAGCCTTTGCCTTACCGGGGATAAGGTCTGCGCCGGCAACAAGCTCTACGTCGGGCTGGTTGAGGTAAGCATCCATATGGGAGCCTGCAATCCAACCGCATCCAATGATACCAACTCTTACCTTACGGTTTGTGTCGATCTTGCTTTCAGTATGCACTTCTTTGAAGGCATCGAGAGAAGTTTTTGCCATAGTAATTCTCCTTTTCACGGCTTAGTAGCCAATTGTTTTCAAATAAGCGCGGCCCATTTCGGCACACTCAAGTCTGGTTTTGCCCATGGAGGGCTCGTCCTGCTCAACCACGAGCCATTTGGCTCCGGCCTGCTCGGAGGCGGCGATGATTGCCGGGAAGTCCTGTTTGCCGTGACCAACGGGACGGAATTCAAACTTATTCTCTGCTTCTTCCTTCTTTTCTTCGTTGAGACCAATCAGCTTGTACATATTATTGGATCTCTCACCGGCAAAGTCCTTAAGATGGACTACAGGAGCACGTCCGGTATATTTCAGAACGTAAGCGGCAGGGTCCTCACCGGCTACCTTTACCCAGCAGGTATCAATCTCGGTTTCAAGAAGATCAGCAGGAATCTCGGTATACATAACATCAAGTCCGTACTCGCCGTTTACCTTAACAAATTCAAAGTCATGGTTGTGATACAGGAGCGTAATGCCGAGGGATTTTGCAACCTCCGCAATTTTGCGAATGTTGGCAATAGCCTCCTCGAACTTAGCGGCTCCGGGACGGTATTCCTCCGTCATGTAGGGTACTGCAACGTAATTACAGCCGATTTCCTTATAAGCCTTGAGCGTATTTTCCGCGTCAGCAGTCAGCTCAGCATAAGGAACGTGTGCCGATACGGCTACAAGGCCAAGGTCTGCTAAGATAGTCTTAATCTCTGTAGGAGTGCGGCCGTAAAGACCGGCGAACTCAACGCCGTCGTATCCCATTTCTTTTACAGCCTTAAGCGTTCCGACGAAATCCTTTTCCAGAATATCGCGCACAGTATAAAGCTGAAGTGCAATTGGCAATGCCATTTTTATATACCTCCCAAACGAGTATATTCACGCTTTTGCGTTACCACAATTATATAGTAAACCCCCGATAAAATCAACCCGTTTTTGTGTTTTTTTCATAATTTTTTCTGACAAAACACGGGACAATCGTGAAATGTGGCAATTTATTTTTTGTAGGTATTGACTTATTTTGAAAAAGAGCGTAAAATAATTATAATACCCTTTATTTGGAGGTGCTACGTGCAGAAATTTCAATGGACGAATAAAAAATATACTGCTATCGCGCTTTATGTTTTTATAACCGTGGCGGCACTTATCGCTCTTTGTCTGCTTCTTTTAAATTTGGGCGTCATCGGTAGTGCGTTTACAACTGCTCTCTCAGAGTTGGCCTCCATTTTGTACGGTGCAATCATTGCCTTTCTTTGCAATCCCGTTTACAAAAAGTTTTTACAGTGGTTGGCCTTCGTTGAAAGGCGAAAAGAACGGTATGGATTACGGAAGGCCTTGGCCGTCATACTGACGATCCTGGCAATTTTGCTTGTGTTGACCGCCTTCATTTCCCTTCTGGTTCCCCAAATTCTGAATTCCTTTAACGACTTGCAAAGCAACCTGAGTAATTACATCGGATCTCTGCAGAGCTGGTTTGAAACTACGATTGCCAAGTTCTCTGAAAGTGAGTTCGGTGATTTGCTTGAGTCCTTTGGCTTCTCTCCCTCCAACTTAATCAATATTATCAGTAACACCCTGTCCGGATCGGAAAGCTTGTTTGAAACGGTTGTGAACTACGTGCTTTCCTTCGGTGGCTCTGCTGTGATCCAGGTGAAAAACGTAGTGCTTGGCGTATTCGTTGCAATCTATATGTTACTTGCCAAGGAAAAGCTGATCGCGCAGGGAAAAAAGATCCTGAATGCATTCATGCGCAAGAAGCATTATCTCTCCTTCATTGAATTCTGTCGCTTTACCAACCAGACCTTCTCCGGTTACATTATTGGTATGCTGACGGACTCCTTCCTTGTAGGTATCGTTTGCTTCTTCATCTTTATGATCTTCGGTATTCCCTACTACCCCTTGATTTCGCTGATTATTGCAATTACCAACGTCATTCCCGTCTTTGGTCCCTTCCTCGGCGCAATTCCCAGCGCATTCATCGTATTTGTAGCCGATCCTCCCAAGGTTATCTGGTTCATTCTCCTGATCCTCTTGATCCAGCAGGTAGACGGAAACTTGATCGCCCCCAGAATTCTTGGTAACTCCACGGGCCTTGATCCCATTTGGGTTGTGGTAGCAATCTCGGTTATGGGCGGATTCTTTGGAATTCCCGGCATGGTTATCGGTGTCCCCTCCTTCGCTATTCTCTATACGGTAATCAAGAAGCTGGTAGAAAACAAACTGGCGAAAAAGGCGTTGCCGACGGAGACCAGCTATTACTTCAAGAAAGACGTGTTCGATATTGAGACGAATCAGCTTTCCTTTGAGAAAGAAATGATGGCCGGAGAGTCGGACGAAAACAACAGCGACGAAAAGCGCAACATTTTCCGTGCGGCTTGGGACAAAATCGTATCGGTTTGGCGCGCGATCCGGAAAAAGAAATAACTTTTTTGCGAACTGCCTGCGGGCAGTTCGCTTTTTTTGTATACTTCCACGTGTAACGGTGCAAAATGCTTTTGAATCGTTCCTTTTGGAGGTTATAATGAAGCACACTTACGAAATAAAAGAAATTCTGCCACGCATGATACTGGATTCCCGGGGAAATCCCACCACGGAGGCAGAGGTTGAGCTATCGGACGGATCGGTAGGGATTGCTTCTTGTCCGTCCGGTGCCTCAACCGGTGCGCATGAAGCGCTTGAACTGAGGGACAACGACAAGGCATTTTATGGGAAAGGCGTACAAAATGCCATTACGAGCATGCGAAAGTTGACAAAGCATTTATGCGGCGAGCGGGAGCTTGATCAGGCAAGGGTGGATCTTTTGCTCATGCGGCTGGACGGAACAGAAAACAAATCCAAGCTGGGAGCGAATAGTCTTTTGCCCATATCCTTAGCATGTGCGAGAGCGCATGCCAATCAATTGGAGATTCCCCTTTACCGCTATCTTGGGGGAATTCACGTCCATCGACTTCCAATTCCCATGATGAATATTCTGAACGGCGGTGCGCATGCGGCCAATTCCTTGGATTTTCAGGAATTTATGATCGTCCCAGCCGGATTTTCCACCTACGGTGAGGCCTTACAGGCAGGATGCGAAATCTATGCGACCTTAAAGCGCATTCTTCAAAACGAAGGACATCACACAGGCGTAGGAGATGAAGGCGGATTTGCGCCCGATCTGACGGATGAGGAGGAGGCTCTGCAACTGATTGTTAGCGCCATAGAAGAGGCTGGGTATGACGTAAAACGGGTCAAAATTGCCCTTGACGTGGCCGCCAGCGAGTGGTTTGAGGACGGACGGTACCGAATGCCGAAAAGTGGACGTGTTTGGTCAGCCAAGGAGTTGATTGCGCACTTGGAGAGACTGTGTGACCGATATCCGATTCTCTCCATTGAGGACGGCTTGGCGGAGGACGACCTGGATGGTTGGCGCCTTTTGACCGAGACGCTCGGACACCGGGTTCACTTGGTTGGTGACGATTTATTCGTTACAAATCCCTCCCGGTTAAAGCTGGGGATCGATCGGGATTTGGGAAATGCAATTCTGATCAAGCCAAATCAGATCGGTACGTTAAGCGAGGTGTTCCGCGTCATTTCCTTGGCGCGCGCTCATGGATATAGCTGTATTCTTTCCCACCGCTCCGGAGAAACGGAGGACACGTTTTTGGCGGATTTGGCGGTGGCCAGCGAGGCTCGGTATATAAAATGCGGTGCACCCTGCCGCTCGGAGCGCGTGTGCAAATACAACCGATTGACACAAATTGCGGAGGAGCTGGTTTCTGCAGTATACGGAGAATAAATTTTAAGGAACACTTGATTTTTTGATCCGACTGTGGTATACTCTACTTGTTGTGTGGGAATTTCCCGTGCAATTCTTATGTTTGATAGCAACAAGCTGCAAAATAAGGTCATACCAGTCGGGGTGGTAGCGGGGCCTTGTACCTGAAGTCCGCTATAGCAGGGATGGTATCCTTTTCTGAGGGCTGTTTTTGTGTGGTCTGCGCCGCAGCAGGCTGTGTTGATAAATGGGTCTTGCGCGATTGGCGGCTGTGAACCATGTCAGGTGGGGAACCAAGCAGCATTAAGCAGTTTTGCCGATGCGCCGCAAGGGTGCCTGTTTTGAGCAGACTATGTGGTTAACGCATGTAAAAGCACGTTCGAATTAAGGGTGTATGACCTTACTTTGCAGCTTGTTCTATTTTTTCAGGAGGTGGACTGTCGTGCATCAGGCTTTATACAGAAAATATCGCCCCAAGGTCTTTGACGACGTTTGGGGACAGGAGCATATTACCACCATTCTGAAGTACGAGGCGGAGCACAACTGTGTCTCCCATGCGTATCTTTTTGCCGGTTCGCGCGGTATCGGTAAGACCACCTGCGCGAAAATCCTGGCCAAGGCAGTTAACTGTGAGCATCCCGTGAATGGAAATCCCTGCAACAAATGCCCTTCCTGCCTTGCCATTGATTCCGGAGCAACCACGGACGTAATCGAGATGGACGCCGCCTCCAATACCGGCGTAGAGTACATCCGCGACTTGCGTGAAAATGTAATTTACACGCCCGCCATGCTGAAAAAGCGGGTATACATAATCGACGAGGCTCATATGCTCTCTAACGGCGCGTTTAACGCACTGCTGAAGACCATCGAAGAGCCCCCGGAGCATGTGCTTTATATTTTTGCAACCACGGAGCTGAATAAGGTGCCGGCTACGATCATTTCCCGCTGTCAGCGCTTTGAATTCCGGCGAATTGCTTCCACGGTGATTGCTGACCGATTGAAGTATATTGCAAAAAATGAGGACATTTCTGTCAGCGAAGACGGCGCCGCAGTCATTGCCAAGCTGTCGGATGGCGGTATGCGCGATGCGATCAGCTTGCTGGAGCTTTGCGCCTCCTCCCGGAAGACCATTGATGCCGAGCTGGTCAACGCCATTATGGGAACCAGCAGTCACGAGCGTATGTGCCGGATTGCCCGTGCAGTGGCGGAAAAGAGCTACGCGACCCTTTTTGAGGAGGTTGCGAGCACCACGGCATCTTCTAAGGACCTGCAGGTATTTTTCGGAGATCTGTTAGCCTTCTGGCGCAACATGCTCGTGGTTAAGAGCACGCCCAACGCCAAGACCTATCTGGATGCCACCGATGCCGAATTTGATGAAACGAAAAAGGTTGCTTCCCTCTTCAATTTGGAGACGCTCCTTTACCATTGCCGTTTGATTACCGAGGCCTCGGCGGCCATGAGCAAGGCACCGCAGGCAAAGCAGTTGACTGCAGAAATGGCGCTGATCCGTTTGTGCGACGCACGTCTGACCACCGATGCTGATGCCATTGCATCCCGCATATCCATTCTGGAAGACAAATACACACTTCTTTCCCTTGGAAAAACACCTATCGTCAGCGGAGTCCCTGCGCCCACAGCCACGTCAGAGACCACACCTGTGACTCCGGTGGCTGAGCAACCGACCACAGCGCAGCCTACGGCAGCTGTCGAAGAGAAGGAAAAGCTGACGGCCTTTATGGGATGGGATGACGTGATTGCGCGGGTAGCCAACCGTAACCAGGCCGCATCCGGCTTCCTAAAATCCTGCGCTTGCTATCAATCGAGCAAGAGCGGACGTATTGTCATTCTGGCGAAGGATGCCTTCACCAAGCAATGGCTTTCGATGCCGAGCAATGCTTCCCTCCTTTATGAGGCGTTGATCTGTAGCGGCGCTACCGTTGCGGACGTATCGGACATTGAGTTCCGTATCCGCAATGGCGAGATCCACGGTGATGCCATGGATGATTTTGATTTATAATAAACGATATACGTTTTTGGAGGATTTCTAACATGAAAGCAAGAGTACCCAAGGGTATGGGTGGCAACCCCCAGAATATGCTTAAGCAGGTTCAGAAAATGCAGGAGGATATGCAGGCCAAGCAGGAAGAGCTTGAGAACCGCGAATACGAGGTCTCTGCCGGCGGCGATGCAGTAAAGGTTCGCATCAACGGTAAGCGCGAGATCCTCTCCATTGATATCTCCCCCGAGATTGTAGATCCTGACGATATCGAGACTCTGTCCGACATCATCGTTGCGGCTGTAAACGAGTCCATCAAGCGTGTGGATTCCACCACCGAAGCAGAAATGCAGAAGGTTACCGGCGGATTCCAGATGCCCGGCATTCCCGGTCTGTTCTGATGGCAGAGTTTATTGAACCCCTGGAGGAGCTGGTTGAACAGTTCCGACGTTTGGAGGGGATTGGACGAAAGACGGCCGTGCGACTTGCCTTCAGCGTTCTCAATTTTACGGAGGAGCAAGCGGCAGATTTTGCCTCAGCCATTCTGAATGCAAAGACGAATATTCATCTTTGCCCGGTTTGTCAGAATATTTCGGCCGGCGATCTTTGCCCGGTCTGTGCCTCCTCTTCCCGCGACACCTCGACCATTTGCGTGGTGGAGGATCCCCGGGCGGTGATGGCCATTGAAAAGGTGAAGGAGTACCGTGGGCTTTATCACGTGCTGCACGGTGCAATTTCTCCCATGAAGGGCATTGGTCCCGATCGGCTGAAGATCAAGGAGCTGATGGAGCGGTTGACGGACGGAACGGTAAAAGAAGTGATTCTTGCCACGAACCCCACAGTAGAGGGCGAGGCAACCGCCATGTACATATCCCGTCTTCTGCGCTCACAGGATATCAAGGTGACGCGCATTGCCAACGGTGTTCCGGTTGGCGGTGATCTGGAATATGCGGACGAGGTTACTCTGTTCCGCGCTTTGCAGGGACGCATTGACATTTAATACGAAAAGAATCCGCGAATCCACGCGGGTTCTTTTTATTTTGTATTTCTTCGGCTTTACTGAATAGATTTCCAGTTTACTGTACACAATACCATAGCAACATAATTTATGAAAGGATGTCTTGCTATGAACTATAACTATGAAAGCACACGCTCCAAGAAAATTCTTGCCATTGCGCTGGTATCGACCCTTTTGCTGGTTGTTACGATTTTGGCTACCGTAGGTGTTGCCAACCGAAGAGTACAACCAAATGACACAACTCCTAACGCATCTGACACAACACCTGCAACCACCACACCCACAGAGGGCCCTCAGGCGACGGATCCAAACGCAACCACCCTTCCCTCCTTCATGTCTCCCGTGCAGACCGGACAGGTCTCCTTTGAGTTCAGCAACAGTCTTCCCGTTTTTTCTCTTACCATGAACGATTACCGTGTTCATAACGGCGTTGATATCTCGTCTCCTTTAGGAGCTGAGGTATACGCTGTAGCGGACGGAACCGTGGTTGAGGTATGGGAGGATGTGCGCATGGGCACCTGTGTTTCCATTGCGCATACGGGAAACGCAGTCAGCACGTACAAGAATCTGAATCCTCAGCTTGCCGAAAACATCAAGCGTGGCGCTTATGTGAAATCCGGCGAGGTGATCGGACTTGTAGGCGACAGCGCCATGATTGAGATCGCACAGGAATCTCACCTTCACTACGAGTTGGCCATTGATTCTGTAGCGGTAGATCCCTGCCGTTATATCCAATTCCCACAAAATGACGTGACCGAAGAGTAAAAAGAGAGCCACCGTAGCGGTGGCTCTTTCTTTATTTGCGTTTAATACGAAGAACTCGGTAAAATTCGTCGCTTTCACTCTTTAATTTTTCCTCCGGTATGCGAATTTTAATCGCTTGGATTACACCCATAGCAAGGAAAAGAGTCAGCATGGAGGAGCCGCCGTAGCTAAGAAATGGAGAAGTAATGCCGATTACGGGCAGGATGCCAAGGCACATACCAATATTCACGGCGAACTCAAAGAACAAAAGCGTTGCAACGCCTACACAAACCATGTAGGTGGTTCGCCGTCCGGAAGCACGTCCTATGCGATAAATGCGAACCACCAGCACAGCAAGCGCAATAATATAGATTGCACCGGCCAGCATACCGAATTTTTCACACATGGCAGAAAACAGAAAATCGGACTGGACGACGGGTAAGATCTTATAGACGAATCCACCGCCAAAGCCCTCGCCGAAAAATCCGCCGTTCAAAATCGCCTCACGGCTGATCAGCGGCTGATAACCGTATCCGTAGGGATCCAACCAAGGATTGAAACCTACTAAAATACGTTGTTGCTGATACTCCGACAAAAAGCTCCATAAAACAGGTGTAGAAACGACAAAAATTGCAAACACCGCAATAAAATACCGTTTGTTAAGGCCGGATGCATAGAGAATAACGGCCGTAATGACGATATACACTAAATCGGTGCCCAAATCTCCTGACAAAAGCACGTAACCGATGTAAATACCGGCATGGAGCAAAAGGCCAAGCAGAATGGGCAAGCGATTGATTTTGTCCTTTACAAGGCGAGCGTGGCGGGAAAGAGACAGAATGAAGAGAATCTTTGTAAATTCAGCCACTTGAATATCCAAAGGAAAGCCGGGGATACGGATCCAGTTTTTATTGACACCATTTCCCTCGCCAAAAATCAAAAGAAGGGTTAGCGCTACAACTGCCAGTGCAAAGGCGGCCAAAGCGATACGATTCATAGAGACACGATCGTAGTCGAGGAACATAATGACCATCATGGCAACCATGCCTACAGAAAAAGCAAAGGCCTGCACCAAGAGGCAGCGCAATTCAACGGAGGGCAAGCAGGCAGAAAGGGTCAGCAAGCTGAGGGCTGACATGATGATAACGCAAATTACGATCGTCATGTCGGTCCTGAGCAGCTTTTCTTTGAAGCTGAGTCCCGTTTCTACCATAATGCACCTTCTCAAACGTTTTAGTAAGCCTTACCCCAGCAAACCAGAGTCTTTGCGGGCTTGCCGCAACATACGCACTTATCGGAGAGCTCTCTCTGCTCAAAGGGTATACAACGGGAACCTACACCGGTAAGCTCTTTCACCTTATCCTCGCACTCCTCTTCACCACACCACATAGCGTAGACGAATCCGTCGCCCTTCTGCTCAAGCGTTGCGTTAATCTCATCAATGGAGGTACAATCGTAGCTATGAGCGGCACGGTTGGCAAGTGCCTTTTCATACATACCCTGACGAACCTCTTCCAACTTAGCTTTTACAGTTTCGTTCAGGTTTTCAAGGCTGACAATGGACTTTTCACGGTTGTGACGGCTTACAAGCACGCACTGACCGTTTTCAATATCGCGGGGGCCGATTTCGAGACGGAGCGGAACACCCTTCATCTCATATTCGGAGAATTTCCAGCCGGCCGAGTTATCCGAATCATCCAGCTTAACGCGGAAGTCGCGGGAAAGCATTTCCTTCAGCTCGTTTGCCTTCTCAAGGACGCCGGGCTTATGCTGTGCGATGGGCACAATTACAAGCTGGGTGGGAGCGACAGCCGGAGGAAGAACCAGACCGTTATCATCACCGTGGGTCATAATAATTGCACCAATCAGACGGGTAGTTACACCCCAAGAGGTCTGATGGGGATACTGGAGCTCGTTGTTTTTATCGGTATAACGGATATCGAAGGCTTTCGCAAAGCCGTCACCAAAGTAGTGAGAGGTACCGGCCTGAAGTGCCTTACCATCGTGCATCAATGCCTCGATAGCATAAGTAGCCTCGGCACCTGCAAACTTATCGCTCTCGGTCTTGGGACCCTTTACAACGGGCATCGCAAGATCGTGCTCGCAGAAGTTTGCATAGATGTTGAGCATCTGAAGAGTTTCTGCCTCAGCCTCCTCTGCGGTTGCGTGCATGGTGTGACCCTCCTGCCAGAGGAACTCACGGGTACGAAGGAAGGGTCTGGTATTCTTTTCCCAGCGAACAACGGAGCACCACTGATTGTAGAGCTTAGGAAGGTCGCGATAGGAGCGAATGATGTTGGCATAGTGCTCGCAGAACAGGGTCTCAGAGGTAGGACGGACGCACATTCTCTCGGCCAAAGGCTCTCCGCCTCCGCGCTCAACCCAAGCAACCTCGGGAGCAAAGCCTTCAACGTGATCCTTTTCCTTGTTCAGGAGAGTTTCGGGGATAAACATGGGCATATACACGTTCTCGTGACCGGTTGCCTTGAAGCGAGAGTCTAAAATGCTCTGAATGTTCTCCCAAATTGCATAACCGTAAGGACGATAGATCATGCATCCCTTCACGCTGGAGTAATCAATCAAATCCGCTTTCTTTACAACGTCGGTGTACCATTTTGCAAAATCTACCTCCATGGAGGTGATCTGCTCTACTAATTTCTTGTCGTTTGCCATTTTTGTTGCCTCTTTATCTAATGTTAAAGTTTATATTTATTCTATTATACTACACGAAAGCCGCGAAGTCAAATACTTTTGCCTTTTTTGCGAAAAAGCTTACTTTTCTTCGAGCTTTTCCTTGATTTTCTGCATGTCTAAAAGCATAGCCTCTTTTTTGCGAGGATCTCGCAGGAGGGCGGCTGGATGATAGACTGCGCACATGGTATAGTCACCACGCTCAAACCACTTTCCATGCTCCTCGGTAATTTTAAAATCTTCTTTGATCAGACGCTTGGCAGAAATGCGGCCAAGACACGCGATGATTTTGGGACGGATGATCTTTACCTGCTCACGAAGATAACCGATGCACGCATCCTCCTCTGCCGGAAGCGGATCACGGTTCTTGGGAGGACGGCATTTCAGTATATTCGCAATGTATACGTCTTCTCTGGCAATGCCGACAGCTGCCAAATATTTATCAAGAAGCTTACCTGCCGCACCAACGAACGGGGTGCCGGACAGATCCTCCTTCTCGCCGGGGGCTTCGCCTACAAACATAAGCTTGGCTTGCGGGTTTCCCGTGCCGAATACACAGTTGGTTCTTGTTTTATGTAGCTCACATTTGGTGCAAGAGCTACAGATGTTATGAAGTTTTTCTAAGGGCATAGTCTGCCTCCCTGTGTTTTAATAACACCCCTATTATAACATACTTTAACTCCTATAGGAAGGTGTTTTTTCGTTTTTTATGCGAGTTTTCCGAGAATTTCCACGGCATTTTTGTCACAGATTGGCCGACAACGTTCAATAATACGGATCAGATATGTGAAATTCATCGTTAGGAAGGCAAATTCCCGAAGACACGGAAAGCGCGGAAGGGTGCTTGGGCGAAGTGTTCCTTCCGTGGCAAGCAAATAATACATATCCTGTTCGACATCCTTATAGGCACTGCTATCACCGGTATAGCCATCATCGGACAAATGACGGCAAAGAAGCAAAAGGTTCTCCAGCCTTTCTACGCAGAATATATTTTTTGGTTCTGTTCGGTCGAAATCAAGCGCAGGACGTTCTCTCATAGTCACCTCCAGGATTTTTACCAGTATAATCTTCTTTTCGGCATTTGCCAATATTTTACCGCTAAGGAATTTTTATGCGAAAGCGACAATATAATTTAACAAAAAAAAGGCGCTTGACTAACAAGCGCAGATGGGAGATGTTATGAAACTAAAAAAGAAATTGATGGGAGTCGCATGCGTCGCGGCCGTGCTGATAGCAATTTTGGTGTTTGTCGAAGCGGGCGCGGATTACAGTGGCAGTGGACTGATTTCTCCATCGTGCGCCGTCCTGGCGGAGGAGAACGGAATGATCAAATGCGGGCTCAAATACGGAGGGATTGAATTCACCAAAGAGGACTTTACCACGGCGTTGGGCACCGAAGCTCTCACATCCATTACCGTACAGGAGCTTCCTCCAACAAACGAGGGTACACTTATGCTGGCCGGCACTTACGTGGTAAAAAACCAGGTAATTCCTGCTGAAAACTTGGGAGAGCTCAAATTCGTATCCTCAAACGATGGTCCTGCAGAAAGCGCATTCGTCTTTTCCGCCAACAACAACGAATACAGCACAACGTGTTCCCTGATCTTTACGGAAAGCGTTAATTTCGCCCCCTCCTTCTCCTCAAGCGAAGCTTTGGAGGTATGGACGCAACGGAATATCGCCTGCTTTGGAACATTGCATGCGAAGGATCCGGAGGGAGATGCCCTTCGATATGAAATTGTTTCGTATCCAAAAAAGGGACTTTTGACCCTGGACACAAAAACCGGTCAGTATCAGTTTTCACCTTATGCCAACATGAAAGGCGTTGACTCTTTTGAGTATTGCGTTTGGGATAGCTACGGAAACCGCTCCGAAATTGTCACGGTCGCCATTGAAATCGACCGTGCGGCAAGCAATTTGGTGTTTGTCGATATGCAGGAAAATCCAGCGCACAATGCAGCGATTTTGGCAACCGCAGAAAATCACCTGGACTACACGGAAGTTAACGGAAAATACTACTTTTCCCCCAATGAAACGGTTTCCCGTGAGGACTTTCTTGTAATGACCATGAATCTCTTCGGCGCTAAAAACGTACCGGAAATCAAAAGCAGCGGTTTCACTGACGACTCCGAAATTTCGACAAGCGCCAAAGGTTATGTGGCATCTGCCTATTTTCTTGGAATTGTATCCGGAGATATCGAAAATGGAAAAATTTACTTCCGCCCACAGGATGCGATCACGAAGGCCGAAGCCGCCGTCATGGTAAATAACATCCTCGGCTTTGAGCCCACGGTTTCTGCCAGCACGTTCTCAGATGCAGACGAAATTCCCGTCTGGGCAGAAAGCTCCCTGTGCGCATTAACCGAGCTTGGAATTTTAAAAACAGAATCCACCGGAAACATCGGAGCGAACGACACCTTGACCAAGGCGCAGGTGGCACAAATCATTATGTCTTTGATACAATACACCGGAAAACAATAAAACAAGAAGCGAACCTCCACGGTTCGCTTCTTTTCTGTTAATCGAATTCTGCTACCATCGGCTCTACCGTGACAAGACAATATCCAGTGTTGTCGAGGGAAACCGTGCACGACGCGAAGTGATCCGGCAAAACGATTGCTTCGGGGTGCTGACGGGAAATAAGATACCCGCCATACTCGTACCAGTCGCCAATTGACAAGGATTCAATGTATTCTTCCAGAACCATGCCGCTTTTATAAATAATTTCGGCGTGCGGCACGCCCACGTAACGGATGTGCCACGGCTCATACGTAATTCCAGTCACATCGAATGAACACAGTGGGTAACGGATAATAAAGCCGTACTTATAACAATGATTGTTTACGTGACGCCCGGTCGGGGTCTTCAGGAAGGAGCGTCCGCCATAACCCTCAACGCCCACGTCGATACCCAACCCAAACTGGTGCTCGCTGGCACCAACGGCAGCCGCAGTGTCTCCTTTCGAGGTAGATATTACATCCTGTTGATGATCCGCGCTCCGATAGGCGCTGACAACAGAGAGAGACTCGCCGTATAGCTCGTAGATGTGCTGATCCATCAAAGTCAGCGCTTCCAGCATACAAGCATTGATCTGCTTATCGCCATACGGAACAAGCTCAGGCTTTACATCCGCGGGAATTGTATATTGACCGTTGATGAGCATAGCAGAGTCATCGATTGTTACATCTCCACGGGTAGACAGCTGTTCGAGAGTATACGACGAAAAGGACAAGCCCTCCACGTTCGCTTGCGGGAGCTTGTAATTGCGGGTCAGACGAGCAAAATACTCAAAGCCGATATAAACAAAATCCGATTTATACGTAACGAAGAAGACTGCTCCGGAGATGAAGAGAACCGATGCCATAACCAAGGCAATAATCTTTAACCGTTTCTTCATGATTCGCTCACTTTTGCTTCATTTGAAGTATTTTTTCTTCCTTTGGGGTAACGTATGCGCTCCAATTCACGTGGTAGATCACGTAGCCGGGCTTAGCACCGGCAGGCTTTTTGATGTGACGAATTTGCGTATAGTCTACCGGAACGTTGACGCCCTCGGATACAGTAGAATAATAAGCGGCAATTTCAGCGGCCTCGGTGAAGTCAATGGCATCCGGTTCTTCCCCGTTTGACTGCATCACAACGTGGGAGCCGGGTGCATTTTTCACATGGAACCACCAGTCGCTGCGCTCAGCGAGCTTCATGGTGAGGTAGTCGTTTTGCAAGTTGTTACGGCCGCACAGAACGGTGTATCCATTGGTAGTGCGGAAGCGCATCAGCTTGGGTGCGCTATTCTTCTTTTGTGTATAGTTCTTCATACGAGAGGCATATCCGGCGTGATACAGCTCATCCCGAATTTCACTAAGATCCTGCTCAGTCTCGGCTCTCGTCAGCGCATCAAAGACGGTTGCAATGTAGTTCAGCTCGCGCTCACCGTTCTCCAGTTGAAGTGTCAGTGCATCTTTTGCGGTTTTACTTTTATTATAACGCTTATAATATCGCTGTGCATTTTGAGAGGGAGATAGGCGGATGTCTAACGGAATTTCAACAACAGGCATCGCCTCATCGTAATAGTTGCACACGCGGGCAACGGAGTCACCCCGCTTGATCGCATAGAGGTTACCGATCAAAAGATCTCCCCAAAGTTTATACTCTTCGCCGTGCACACATTCATCCAGCTCGTCGCGCTGAATCCCCATCTTCTTGCGAATGCGAGCCTCTGCATTAGACAAAAGTCGAAATATGTCGGCCGCCTTTTGGTGAACTCGTTCGTTTCGACTTTTCTTGTCGTAAAAGTCATCCAGCATTTCGCCGAAGGACGGATATTCTACAATCGTAAAACCGGATGCATAGGAGCCGAATCGAAGATAGGAATAGTCCAGCATTTTATTTTCTGCATCCGTCAAAATGCAAGGTGTTGCCTCTTCACTACCCGCAAAAGAAACAGAAGAAATCAGTTGGTGCGCAAGGCTTTCCGGTGTTGTATCATCCATGGATGAATCGGTTCTTCCGCCAGCGCGGAATGCAATTTCGCGAGCATTTCCGGCGGAGATCCCCATAAAGGTTCCGGTGATCCACTTCTCTATTCTCTGCGAAGGATCGGCCTTGATCACATGTTCTACAATTGCCTTTTCATCACAAGCACGCGGATCCAGCTTTTCCTGCGAAGGGGGAAGCTCGTAGATCATACCGGGGAGTACCTGGCGCTTTTGGCTGGTCGAGAAGTCCACGTTTTTCATAGCGCAGAGAATTTTACGAGAGGCATCCGTCAGCATAAGATTGCTGAATTTGCCCATAATCTCAACGATCAGATACTTTTTGGTCTCATATCCCATCTCGTCGTAGCAATCAAACTCCAGCTCGGCAACACGCTCAAAGCCGATCTGGCGGGCAAAGTTCAATTTCCCGCCCAAAAGATGCTTGCGCATGATCATACAAAACAGCGGCGCTGTAGCCGGATTCTCCTTTTGCGCGCGAGAAAAATGAAGGCGCGGATAGTTAGAGCCGACGTTGATCAAGAGCCGTTCGGATCTTCCGCCGCCTCGAAGAGTAATCATCAGCTCGTCGTTTTGGGGTTGATAGATCTTTTCTATTTTGTTAACGCCGGAGCAGTTGATCTCACGAACAACTGCGGCGAGCATGCCGGCATCGTATGCCATAGTTCCTCCCGGATCGCGACCTTATTCTTCCCGGTAGCAAACGTAGTAGTAAGACTTTCCCACATAAGTAAAGCCGCACTTCTCTGCTACGCGGCGCGATGCTATATTTTTCACATTGCAGTTATAGGTTACACGGTATCCTTGCGCCGAAAGCACTTTTGCCAAGCGGGCCGTATTTGCGGCAGAATATCCGCGGCGTCGGTAGGCCGGAGCGGTTTCCGTGTTCAGCTCCCGTTCATCCCCATCCTCATCGTAGGGGTTGATGCAAGCAAGAGAGACGACCTTACCATCTTCCACAATGATGGACTTGAGGTCTTCCGTTTCTTCTTCGAAGTCATAGGTGGTGCAGTTGCCAAGACCCTTCGGCAAAGCAGAAATCACCTGTGCCTTGGGCGAGAGTATCAAATCGGGGATTTTTGTGTGATCCGTGGCCTCGTAATTCAGAATATAGCTCTCGCACCGCTTGTCCGGGCGATAGCCCCATGAGGTAACCACGGGGCGCAAAGCTCTGTCGAGATAGTGAAGCGCATCCGGAGAAAACGGATCGTCGGAAAACCGGGCTTCCAGCTCGCGGGCAATGGACTCCGTTTTTCGATAAGTCGTAATTGTGACCTGCCCGTCGCGATCCACACGGATCTCAATCGGAATGGCGACGTCAGGATATTCCGAGAAGAAAAACTCCTCAAAGTCTTCGTCTTCAAAACGGATCATGGTTTTTACCTCGCTGTTTTTCAATACAAATCTATTTTACACCCATCGTACAGGGTTTGTCAACCGATTCTTACCGGCTTAACAGTTATTTCCCCCGTTAGAAACATTTGAGTTGTGAAAAATTCGTTACAAATAATTATAATCTATAGATTTTTTCGTTTGGATATGCTATAATAGGCAATATGGACTCCGCTTATGCATGCGCGAGGCCATGAGCAAACACTTTTCACAGGAGGTCGCCACGGAATGTGGCAATAAAAACGAATTTTATGTCTACTTACATAGAAAAGGCCGGTCGGTTGACTATTCCCGTAATTCCCTTGCGGGGCATGGTGGCTTATCCCGGCATTCCCCTGAGCTTTGAATTATCCCGCGATTTTTCCATCGCAGCATGTGAAGCGGCATCCGCTCAGAGTGAGATGCTTTTGTTCCTTGTGGCGCAGAAGGATCTCGCCATTGAGGAGCCCACCTTTGACGATCTGTATCGGGTCGGCACCATCGTTAAGATCAAGCAGACCCTAAAGACACCCGAAGGTAACTTGCGAGTAATTGTAGACGGTCTTGAGCGCGCAAGTGTGCTCGCTTTTGCCGAATACAACGATTATATCATTGCGGACGTAATGACCAAGACCGTGCTTATGCCGGAGCTCTCCGATGCACGGGTGGATGCGCTGAACCGCGAGATCATGGCGGCGCTGGAGAAGATGATCAGCTTTATGCCCTCATCTTCTGAGGAACTGCTTCTGGCGGTAAAATCCATTCGGGATCCCGGCGTACTGGCTGACTTTATCGCGGCAAACGTGCTGGTTAAGATGGATGACAAGCAGCAAATCCTTGAGATTGCTGATCCCATCGCTCGCGCAGAGGCGCTGACGGTAATCCTGGCCAAAGAAACCAAGATTATCCGGTATGAGCTCGATATTCACAAAAAGGTGCGTGCTCGCATTGACAAGAATCAGAAGGACTACTACCTGCGCGAGCAGCTGAAGGTGATCCAGAACGAGCTTGACGGCGAGGGCGACAGCGACATAGACGAATACATGGCCAAGATCGAGAAGGCCAAGGATCTCCCGAAGGAGGTTCGCGAAAAGCTGATCAAGGAGACCGAGCGTCTCTCCAAGCTTCCCTTCGCCTCTCCCGAGAGCGCTGTGCTTACCACCCATATCGACTCCTGCCTTGAGATTCCGTGGGGCAAGAAGACCAAGGATCGCAACGACATTGATGCGGCACGAAAGGTTTTGGACAAGGATCATGACGGACTTGAAAAAATCAAGGAACGCATCCTTGAATTCCTTGCTGTTAAACAGTTGAATCCGGAGCTGAGAAATCAGATTCTCTGTCTTGTTGGCCCGCCCGGCGTGGGTAAGACTTCCCTTGCCGCCTCCGTTGCCCGGGCACTAAAGCGCAAATACGTCCGCATTTCCCTCGGCGGTGTACGCGATGAGGCGGACATTCGCGGTCACAGAAAAACCTACGTGGGTGCAATGCCCGGCCGTATTATTCACGCGCTGAGTGAGTGCCAATCCTTGAATCCCGTTATGCTTCTTGACGAGGTTGACAAGATCGGCGCGGATATGCGCGGCGATCCTGCAGCGGCTCTGCTTGAGGTGCTGGACGGCGAGCAGAACAAGAATTTCCGCGATCACTTTATTGAGCTGCCCGTGGATCTTTCCGATACCCTGTTCATCGCTACGGCCAACACCTTGGATACCGTGCCGCGTCCCTTGATCGACCGTATGGAGATCATTGAGCTCCATTCCTACACGGCAAATGAGAAGCTCCGTATTGCGAAGAATCATTTGATTCCCAAGCAGCTCAAGCGTCACGGCTTGACCAAGAGAACCTTTAAGATCAGCGACGACGCCATTCGTCTCTTGATTGACGGCTATACCTATGAATCCGGCGTGCGCAATCTGGAGCGTGAGATCGCTTCCCTTTGCCGCAAGGCCGCCAAGAAGCTGATTGAAGAAAAGCTTAGCACCGTTTCGGTCACTGCCGAAAATCTGACTGCGTTCCTTGGCGGACGGAAGGTTCTGCCCGAAACGATTGATGACACAGACTACGTTGGTGTGGTAAACGGCCTTGCTTACACGGAGGCCGGCGGAGATCTTTTGAAGGTTGAGGTTGCCATCATGGAAGGCACCGGAAAGGTTGAGCTGACCGGTACGCTTGGCAACGTAATGAAGGAATCCGCACAGATTGCAGTCAGCTACATCCGTGCCCACGCGAATGAACTGAGAATTTCTCCTGATTTTTACACTAAAAAGGACATCCACGTACACGTACCGGAGGGTGCTACTCCCAAGGATGGCCCCAGTGCCGGTGTTACGATGCTGACTGCCCTGGTAAGCGCTCTGTCCGGAGTGCCCGTTCGCCGCGACGTAGCCATGACCGGCGAGATCACCTTGACGGGCCGCGTGCTGGCCATTGGAGGTCTTAGAGAGAAAACCTCCGCCGCTTATGCAGCCGGTGTACGCACCATTCTGATTCCTAACGATAACATGAAGGATCTGGAGAACATCGATGAGAAGGTTCGGACCGAGGTCACCTTTATCCCTCTCCGCACCGCCGCTGACGTGCTCGCTGCTGCGCTGGTGAAAAAAGCAGCCGACGCACCGGAGGCAGAGAACTACCGCTCCACTATTCTTCCGATCACGGAATCTGCCCCCGTTTATGCACAGACGTCTGTATAATTTATCCATTCGAGGTTTATGATGAAAGTCAACTTGAATAACGCTTCCCTTAAGATGAGTGCGGGACTGATTCGCCAGTTCCCGGCAAACCCGGTTCCCCAAATCGTCTTTTCCGGTCGGTCGAACGTGGGCAAGAGCTCGCTCTTGAACACCTTGCTTCTCCGACGCGGATTAGCCCGGGTTAGCTCCGCGCCCGGAAAGACCATTACCGTAAACTTTTATGATATCGACAAAAAGTTGTTTTTGGTCGATCTGCCCGGCTACGGCTACGCCAAAAGAACCCGCGAGGAGCAGGTAAAGTGGTCCTCCTTGGTGGACGGTTACTTTACTCAGAATCCCAATGCGGACCTTATGAAGCTGGTTATCCAGCTGGTAGACAGCCGCGTTGGCCCAACCAAAGATGACCTTGATATGATTGGCTTTATGAATGAGTGCAGCATTCCCTACGTAATCGTTGCAACAAAAACCGACAAGCTGAACGCCACCGAGCGGAAAAAGGCGGTAGAAACCTTAGTTACCTGTCCTTATCTTGCACCCGGCACAAAGATCATTTTGTTCTCCTCGGAGACCAAAGAAGGTCGGCTGGACGTATGGAAGGCGATCTCGGATGCCATCGGCGAGCCGATTACCGGAGTATAATTTTCCCTTGAAACCAAAGGAGGGAGTCTTTTGTTTACGTCTGAAGATATCCTTTTATGGGTCATGCGGTTGGTGATCGTACTGATCGCACTGACTATTCATGAATTTGCCCACGGCTATGCCGCGTATAAGATGGGTGATCCCACGGCTAAGGCCATGGGACGTTTGTCGCTGAATCCTCTTTCGCATCTGAATCCCGTCGGATTCTTCTGCATGCTGATCTTCGGATTCGGTTGGGCAAAGCCTGTGCCAATTTATGCACGGAACTTCAAAAACCCCAAGAGAGGAATGGCAATTACCGCTTTGGCAGGACCGCTTTCCAACCTCCTGCTCGCCTTTGCCGCGACTTTGGTGTCGAACTCTCTTTTGCTTCTTACGTTTACGGAAAAGAACTTTGCGTTCCGTCTTGCCAGCGCGGCGTATCTGTTCTTTGATTTGATGGCTTATTTGAATATTTCCTTGGCCATTTTCAATCTAATTCCCGTGCCGCCCTTGGACGGCTCGCGGATCCTTCCCCTTTTTCTGCCCCCTAAGGCATATTTCGGCATTATGAAGTACGAGCAGTACATTGGCATAGGATTCTTCGTATTCCTGATGCTGGATTCCCGACTTGGATTCGGAATCGTAAATACTGTTCTGGGAACGGCTGTGAACGCGGTTTACGGTGCGATGCACTGGATTTGGGGTCTGCTTCCATTCTTTGGATAAGGAGTTTTTTCTGCTTTGGAACAAATCACGTACAAGATCGATCAATTTGAAGGTCCCCTTGATCTTCTTTTGACGCTGATCACAAAAAATAAAATTGACATTGCCGACATACCCATTGCGCTGATCTGCGATCAGTATATGGAATACATTTCCTCCATGCAGAAGCTGGATATGGAGCTTTCCTCCGAGTTTATCGTTATGGCGGCGGAGCTGATGGTGATCAAAAGCCGGATGCTGTTGCCGAAGGATGAAGAGGATGAAGAAGATCCCCGCGCGATGCTGGCCGCCGCAGTACTGGAGTACAAGCGGGCAAAGGACGCGGCACAGAAGCTTTCTCCTCTGTACGCCACCTTCAGCGGTCGGATGGAAAAGGATACGGACGAGATCACGCCTGACCGCACTTACGTGGCAGATCATTCGGTCGATCTCCTTTCCCGGGCCTTCGTTCGGATTATGAATACGGTAAAGATCACGGAAAAGGATCAGACCAGCCGCGTAGATCCTCTGATCCGCACAAAAACCGTATCGGTCAGCGAAAAGGTATTTTCCCTACTTCGAAAGCTTACCATGCGCGGAAGCCGCATGAAGATCTCCTCCTGCTTTGCCGGCATGACCGATCGCGGAGAGCTGATCGCCACCTTTATGGCGCTCCTTGAGCTGTTGCGCCACCAGCGGGTTTCCTTGTCTCTGCCGGAGTCGATGGGAGAGGATTCCGGCGTGATCGATATTTGCGATGACGTGGAAATTGTGCTGAACCGCGAAAAGAAAAATCGCGAAACTACAAATGATATTGACGGTGAATAAATGAGTATGGATCAGACAATCTTGAAGGAAAAGGAAAAAATTGTAGAGGCCGTTCTGTTTGCGGCCGGACATCCCATTTCCTATGACAAAATGAGCGAGGTTCTGGAGCTATCGCCCGGAGAGACGAAGACTTTGATCAAGGAGCTTGCCGTGCGATACAACGAAGAGGATCGGGGCATTATGATGCTCACCTTCACCTCCGGTTGTCAGCTTTGCACCCGTGAAGAATATTTGCCCTACATAAAAGAGGCGCTCGGCATTCGTCGGGGAGGAAATCTTTCGGCGTCCTCCCTTGAGGTACTGGCAATCGTGGCTTACAACGAGCCGGTTACCCGTTCTTACGTAGACACGGTACGTGGGGTTGATAGCTCGTATGCCATGAGCTCCCTGTCCGACAAAAATCTGATTGAGCCCTGCGGACGGTTGGACGTGCCCGGACGACCCATTCTGTATCGGACGACCACCACGTTCTTGCGGTGCTTCGGCATTGAATCGCTGGAGCAGCTACCCTACGTGGACGTACAGAAAACGCCCAAGCCGGAGGGTGAGATTATTCCCATTGACCCGGAGCTTTTAAAGCCCAAGAGCCAGGTTACCGCCGAGGCGGGCTCAGAGATCTCAGAAGAGGCGGCGGTTACCGCTTAACTGACAAGGAAAGGAGAGGATACGGTTGTACGTGCTTTTTGCCATTATACTGCTATTTGTTTTCCTTCTCCTACTTCCTATCCGGATCCATATACGCTATGAGAACGGTGAACCCGAGGTTTACATTAAGGTTCTGTTCTTCAAAAAGTCCATATATACGGAGAAGATCGGAAAAATAGAAAAGCCAAAGACGGCAAAAAAGAAAAAAAAGAAAACGCCTAAGAAAAAAACGCCACAGGCTACTGAGAAGAAAAAGCAATCCCTTGAGGATATTCGCGGGACGGTTGATCTTGTGCTCGACGTTCTCGGCGCTTTAAAGGACAAGTTCTTCTCCTCCCTAAAAATCACGGCCGCCACGGTATACGTTTCTGTCGGAAGCGACAACGCGGCAAAAACGGCGCTTCTCTACGGCGGAATCTGCCAAGGAGTGGCGTATCTTTGGGAATTTCTTGACGGTATTACGCAGCTGAAAACTGTAAAAAAGAGCTATATCCACGTAGGATGCGATTTTTCGGCTACGGAAACGGTGGCGGCGATCCATCTGATCCTATCCATGCGCGTACATCAGCTTTTGGGACACGCCTTCCGCGCGCTGAAGGCGTTCTTAATGCATAAACTGAAAAACGAATCCAAAACTATGAAAAAGGACGGTAACAAACATGAGTGACACCTCCAAACTGAACGACGTGATCCGCACCTCTCTTGAAAACATAAAAAGTATGGTCGATGCGAACACGGTAATTGGTACACCGATCAACACGGCAAACGGAACGACGATCGTTCCCGTTTCTAAGATCTTTTTCGGATTTGCCTCCGGCGGCATTGATTACGTTGGCAAAAAAGCCACCGTACCCTCGGACAAGCAGAACTTTGGCGGTGGCGGCGGAAGCGGTCTGACCGTGACTCCCGTTGCCTTCCTAATCCTTTCCCCTGAGGGTGGTGTAGAGGTGGTCAATATTGAAACTCCCGTTCCGAAGGATGCGGTATCTCAGGTATTTAACCTGATCGAAAAGTCGCCGGAATTGATTGCAAAGCTGAAAAAGCTGTTTGCAAAGAAGGGCGAAGCCGAAGAGGACGAAGAGGAGAAATAATTTCCGCTTATAGAATTTATCTTTTGGGATACCAATAACCACAGGTTATTTCTTTTCTAAAAGGTGAATTTTATGTCGTTCAAAAACTATTTTGCTTTTTTCTTAGTGCTGTCTTCCCTTTTTGTTTTTTCCTCTCACGGGCAAGAGCCCATCGTTTCAGCTGAGCATGCGATTCTGATCGAGGCGGATAGCGGAACGGTTTTATTTGAGAAAAACGGGCGGGAGCAGGCACCGATGGCCAGCACAACAAAAATTATGACTGCTCTCCTGGCAATTGAAAGTGGAGACTTATCGCGCATGGTCACTGTTTCACCGGAAGCGGTGGGCATTGAGGGCTCTTCCATTTACCTGAAGGCAGAGGAAGTGCTTCGCATGGAGGAGCTGGTCTACGCCGTTATGCTACAAAGTGCCAATGATGCGGCTGCCGCCATTGCTCTGGAGCTTTCCGGAAGCATTGAAGCGTTCGCCGAGCGAATGAATCAAAAGGCCCAGGAGCTTGGGCTCTATGACACGCATTTTACCAATCCTCACGGGTTAGACGATGCGGAGCATTACACCAGCGCTCACGATCTGGCGCGCCTTGCGGCTTACGCTCTTAAAAACCCCAAATTTGCCGAGGTCGTTTCCACAGTAAAAAAGGTTATTCCCCTGTCCGAGACGGAAGGATCGCGAGTTTTGGTGAACCACAACCGATTGCTTCGCTCCTATCCGGATGTAATCGGGGTGAAAACCGGATTTACCAAAAAGAGCGGGCGTTGCCTGGTGTCTGCGGCGGAAAAGAACGGCATCCGTGTAATTGCTGTAACCTTAAATGCGCCCGACGACTGGAACGACCACCGGGAGATGCTGGATTACGGCTTTGATTCCTTGGAGATCCGTGAGATTGCAGCCATCGGGGACTACACCTTGGAGGTGAACTGTGCCGGTGGCACAAAGGAAACGATTCTTGCCAGCAATTCGACAGCGTTATCCCTGATCCTGAAGAAGGATGACGCCATGGAGATCCGGGCGGTAAACGAGCTACCCCACTTTATTTTTGCACCGGTACGTCGAGGAGAAAAGCTGGGTGAAATCGTGTTTTACGCTGGCGACCGTGTACTGGGGGCTGTGGATATGGTGGCTGAGGAAAGCGTTGCGCCTGCCGTGGAGAACGGTGGCATTCTTAATAAAATCAAATCCTTTTTTGCGGCGTGATGCCGCTACATAGAGGCTATGGAAGAAATCAGATTACAAAAATACTTTACCGATACGAAAACGCTGTCCCGACGGGCGGCTGAGAAGGAAATTGCCGAGGGGCGGGTATATGTAAACGGGCAGGTAGCTATTCTTGGAGACAAGATCGTGCCCGGAGTGGACACGGTGGTCTGGAACGGAGTGGAGATTCTGCCCTGCCACGATGAAAAGATTTATATTATGCTGAACAAGCCTATGGGGTATGTGACTACCCTATCCGACGAACAGGGCAGAAAAACCGTGAGAGAGCTTGTGGCGGATCTTGGGGAGCGGGTATATCCCGTCGGACGGCTGGATATGTATTCCGAGGGGCTTTTGCTCCTTACCAGCGACGGAGAGTTAACCAATCGGCTGACCCATCCGCGGCATGAGATTCCTAAAATCTATCGGGTTAAGCTGGTGGGCGAGGTAAGTGACGCCCTTTTGAAAAAGCTGGCTCAGCCCATGGAGATCGACGGATACAAGCTCAGACCCGTGGAAGTTTCTCTGCTTGCCCGGGATGAGGGTTTTACTACGGTTAAAATGACCTTATATGAGGGTCGGAACCGACAGATACGCAAGATGTGTGAGAGCCTGGCCCTTTCCGTGGCACGACTTACCCGCGTGGCCATCGGCGATTTGAAGCTTGGGGATCTTCCCCGAGGAAAGTGGCGGCATCTGACCGACAATGAAGTCAATTACTTATATGAAAGGAGCACGCCCCGTGCTGATCGTTAAACCTATCCAGAATAAAAATTTACAAAAGGAATATTGCGAGATCTGCGGCACCCCTTATCTTCCAGCCGCCATGGCGTTTTACGCCGAGGTGGACGGTAAGCTGGTTGGGGTAAGCCAATTTACCCTAAAAAACAAACAGGGATACATTGAGTGTCTGACGGAGCGTCCCGGATCGGATGACTGGGAGGCCATGTTTATTATGGGTCGCGCCACCATGAGCTTTATTGAGACCTGCGGCATCTACGACTGCTTCTGCCGTGAGGATGCAACGGATGAGAGCTCCATCAAGCGTCTTGGGTTCCGACGAAACGAGGACGGCGCTTGGTTCGTTTCTCTGGAAGGGTTCTTCAATGACCACTGTAAGCATCACTGATCCAAAAACAAGAGAGCAATTGACCACTCTCTTTTTTATTTATTCAAAGCACTCCGCGTACTTGGAATGACTGCGGACCGTCTCTATGATCGGGGACGGGTGAATTTTAAACCTCTTTTTCCAAAAGTCCTTTTCCACAGGTGGCAGGCCACTGACGTCGAGAGGTGGAAGATCACGAACCAGGGGAGCGGAATAGTGATATTCAGCAGCGTTGCGAATCCGTTCGTAGGCCTTATAATGCTCAAAAGCCCGATCAAAGCAGATAAGTCGACTCGTATCATTGATACGGTCATCATTGATACGGTCATCATTCATACAATCAAACAATTCAAGATAAAGCTGGGCAAGATCCATATGGCAGACACCGCAGCGGCCATCAGAGAATATCGTTTCGTACAGATGGATCTGTGACTCAAGAACCTGTCTTCGGGATTCGGTAGAGAGGTTGGGATGAAGTGCATTGGATTCCGAAAGGGCAAAACGAAGGGCATAAAGAAGCGCCAAGATCTGCTCGCTCAGGTATCTCGCCTTTTCTTGGCCTGCTGTTGCCAAGGGGAGCAAAATCTCCTTACAGATTGCGAGAGGATTCTGCTGACAGGCCAAGACCTTTGCCCTTTCATATTCTCCCATTTTGCAGTACAAGGGAATAATCTGGCGGATAGCAGCCACACGAATCTCCGGAGTTGGCTCCGAGCGAAGTATCTTTTCATATACCCGCAGGGCCTCTTGCCAATATACGTTTTGGGCATTATACTCTACGTCCTCCTCGATCAATCCCTCCGGTCCGGTGATGTGTCCCTTTGCTCCGTATTTGTTCCAGCCCCACATTTGTAAAGCCTGTGCCAGTTTTAAAAGAATTTTAGGCTCGTTTGGAAATTCCTCTGCGGCTACACGAAGCATCTTTACACATTCCCCCACGTCATCCGGCAAGCTTCCTCGCGTCATGATAAATCCCTGTCGGGACAACACGTTGGTTGCCGCATCCAGGATGTCTTTGATCGTCTTCTCGCGATCATCGTGATAACCGAATAACTCGTCGATAGAAATATGAAAGTAGTTGGCAATCGCCGGAATCATCTCTATATCGGGATAGCTGCCGCCCGACTCCCAACGGGAAACGGCCTGTGCCGTTATGCCGAGCGCTTCTGCTAAGGCATCCTGTGTTCGACCGTCGCGCTGGCGCAGGGCGCGTATTTTTGTTCCTAAATTAAGCTGCATAAGAGCCTCCTTAAAGATTCATTATCACCGGTGCAATTCTATTATAGCATTTCTTACATAGAATTCAATTATCAAATAGTTGTTAAGAGCTCAACCAGCGTTTGATATTTATAACAAAATATCGCCTCGGGTTAACCCGAGGCGATTGTTTACTTAGAGCTGGGAGCGCTCACCCAGAAGGATGTGATACTTCTGGTAGAAGCTCTCGAAGTATCCGCCGTCCAAGGCGTCGCGGATTTTTTGCATAAGGTCGTTGTAGAAGTAGAGGTTATGAAGCACCGCCAGGCGCATGCCAAGCATTTCCTGTGCCTTAAGCAGATGGCGGATGTATCCGCGTGAATAGTGGCGGCAGGCGGGACAATTGCAGCTTTCGTCGATGGGGCGGGTGTCATTGATGTACTTCTCGTTCATGATGTTTATCTTGCCGTGCCAGGTAAACAGATTGCCGTGGCGGCCGTTCCGGCTGGGCATGACGCAATCAAAGAAATCGACACCAAGGTGGACAGCCTCTAAAATATTGCAGGGGGTTCCCACACCCATCAGATAGCGAGGCTTATCCTTGGGCATAAAGGGCTCAACGGCGGAAATGATACGGTACATTTCCTCGGCCTCCTCGCCGACGGCAAGGCCACCGATGGCGTAACCGTTCAGATTCAGCTCAGCAATTTCCTGCATATGCTCAATGCGGATATCTTCATAGGTGCTACCCTGATTGATGCCAAAGAGCATCTGGTGGGGGTTGATCGTATCCGGCAAGGAATTGAGACGATCCAGCTCCGCCTTGGAACGGTGTAACCAGCGAACGGTACGGGCGCAGGAGCGACGGGTATAGTCGTATTTGGCAGGGTTCTCAATGCACTCATCAAAGGCCATGGCAATGGTAGAAGCCAAATTGGACTGGATCTGCATGCTTTCCTCCGGGCCCATGAAGATCCGACGACCGTCGATATGCGAGGCGAATTTTACGCCTTCCTCGGTGATCTTACGGAGCTTGGAGAGCGAGAACACCTGGAATCCGCCGCTATCGGTCAAGATAGGGTGGGACCAGTTCATAAATTTGTGTAAGCCGCCATGGGCGCGGACGATCTGGTCACCAGGACGAAGATGGAGATGGTAGGTATTGGAAAGCTCCACCTGACACTTGACCTCCTCCAGATCCATGGAGGAAATGCCGCCCTTGATGGTGGCGCAGGTACCCACGTTCATAAAGACGGGGGTCTGGATGGTACCGTGTACGGTTTCAAAGGTGCCGCGACGGGCGCGACCCTCTTGCTTCAGAAGTGTAAACATAGATTCTCCGTTATACTCTTGAAAATTGTTTTTCGATGGAATGCTTGGTGATCTCAAAGGCCACCGGGCGGCCGTGGGGGCAGACCTTGATATCCGGCATGGTGAGAACGCGGTCGCAGATCCATTTGATATGGGCTTTGTCATAATAGCGCCCAGCCTTTATGGCGGCCTTGCAGGAGGCCTGATAGAGAGCGGCCTCGAAGAACTCGTCCCTTGTTTTGATCGGGTCGCCGGTCCGGTGAATGAGGCGGTTGGCAAATTCCGTGAACATATCCGTTGCGGCACTGACGTCAATATCCGAGGGGATCTCGGAGACCTTGGCCACGTTGCCTTCCACGGTAAACGAAAATCCGGTTGCGCGGACATCATCCGACCACTCGGAGATGGCGGTCAGCTCATCGGTGCTGAGGTGGATCTCGATGGGAAGGAGCAAAACCTGGCTGGAGCGCTCGGAGGCGTGAACCTTCTTTTTTAAATCCTCAAAAAGGATGCGCTCATGAGCGGCATGCTTATCGATCAAGAGCAATTTGTCCGCAAGCTGCAGAATGACGTAAGAATTGAAAGCTTCCCCCAAAATAACGTATTCCGGAACCTCAAGCTCGGGCTTTGCTATTTGCGGCTCAGGCGCGAGAGGCGTCTCAGGAGCGATTGGCTCGGGCTCGGGGTTTGAGATGGGAGCGGTTGCAGTAGCTGGAAGCGGAATTTCCTCTTGGGAGGGAGCCGTTTTTTCACGAGCAGCCGCCTTCATTCGGTCGGCAAATCCGAAGGACAGATCGAATCCCGAGGTAGTCTCCGTTTGATGAATCGATGCGGGGTTGTTTTTTTGGGGGACCACCTGTTCGTTTGGCATGACCGGAATCTGACGCTCAGGCGTTACAATCGGTGTGACGCGCGGAGGCGGAGGCGGAGGCGCGACAGGCTTTTCCACCTTTGGGGCCGGTGCAGGATTCACAACGGAATCTCCGACGCGGGTGCGTCCGTCCTTATCGAAGGTGATCCGCTCGCCTGCAGGCTTATCGCCGGAAGCGCGGTCTACAACGGGCACGAAGGCGTTTATGGGATTCTCCTTTTTTGTGCCGCCGACGTTAAACTCTGGGCGAACGATTCCGTTCTCCAGCACGCTACGGATGGCGTAATACACGCCGTCGAAGATCAATTTTTCGTTTGAGAACTTGACCTCCAGCTTAGCAGGGTGCACGTTAACGTCCACGGTAGAAGGTTCAATCTGAAGGTTCAACACGCAAAGCGGGAATCGCTCGGTGGCGCAATAGGACAGGTAGGCCTGCTCAACGGCGGCTGTAATGGTGCGACTCTTGATGTAGCGTCCGTTAATATAGAAATTTTGGAAGTTGCGGTTGGATTTGGTAAGCTCGGGGTTAGAGATATAGCCGCTAACGCGGATGCCGTCCTCCGTGCGATCCACAGGGAGAGCGCGCATGGCAAAATCACGGCCTAAAAGCGTATATATGGCGTTTAGCAGATTGCCGTCACCGGAGGTGGCGAACTTGACTTCCCCGTCGGAAATCAGCTTAAACGCGATGTGAGGCATAGAAAGGGCTACCTTTTCCACCACCGCAGCTACGGCAATGGCCTCGGTCATATCCTTTTTAAGAAATTTGCGACGTGCCGGAACATTATAGAAGATCTCCTCCACTACAACGGTAGTTCCCTCCGCACAGCCGGCCTCGGAGTGGCTGACCACTTCTCCCCCCTCGGTAATGAGCATGCCACCGTAATCGGCATGGGGTGTTTTGGACATGATGCGCATACGGGAGACGGAGGCAATGGCGGCCAAAGCTTCTCCGCGGAAGCCAAGAGTCATAATGGCCTCCAGATCCTTTGCGCGCTTGATCTTACTGGTGGCGTGGCGCAGAATGGCCACGGGCAAATCCTCATAGTCAATGCCGCATCCGTTATCGGACACGCGGATGAAGGAAACGCCTCCCTTTTTGATCTCAACAGCAATGGAGGTAGCGCCGGAGTCGATTGCATTTTCGAGCAGCTCCTTAACCACAGAGGACGGGCGGTCTACAACCTCTCCCGCGGCAATTAAATTGGCAACGTCAAAGCCAAGGACGTTAATTCTTCCCATGGTGCTCCTCCTTTCGTTTGGTTAAATCAGTTTTTTCAGTTCAAAAATAAAGTTCATGGCCTCAATGGGCGTCAAGGTATTAAGGTCCACCTGTTTCAGCCGCTCAGCAACCTCAAAGGCACCCATATCCATCATAGAAAGGGTGGGATTTTCCTCCACGGGGGCTTGCTTACCGGCGGGCTTCACGGTGCCGGTAGCCAGAATTTCCGACAAGACGTTCTTGGCGCGCTTGATCACCTCATTTGGCAAGCCGGCCAGCTTAGCTACCTCGATGCCGTAGCTATCGTCGGTAGGGCCTTTTACAATTTTGCGAAGGAAGATGATATCGTCGCCCCGTTTTTTAGCAGCGATATTATAGTTTACGACCCCGTCGATTTCCTTCTCAAGGGTGGTAAGCTCATGATAATGAGTTGCAAACATGGCGCGAGCGCCAACCTTTTTGCCACAGGTGTACTCGGCAATGGCGCGAGCGATGCTCATGCCGTCGTAGGTGCTGGTTCCGCGGCCGATCTCATCGTAGATGATAAAGCTACGCTTGGTGGCGTTGGCGAGAATATAGGAGACCTCATTCATTTCCAGCATGAACGTAGATTGTCCGGAGGCAAGGTCGTCCGAGGCACCGACACGGGTAAAGAGCTTATCGGCAATGCCGATATGAGCGGATTTGGCGGGAACAAAGGAGCCGATCTGTGCCATCAGGACGATCAGCGCGCTTTGACGCATATAGGTGGATTTACCGGCCATGTTGGGACCGGTGATCAGCATGAGGCGGTTATGAGCGGTATCAAGATAGGTGTCGTTGGGGACAAAATAGCTGTCCTTTACGAACTTTTCAACCACGGGATGGCGGCCGTCCTTAATATCGATCACGTCGCTATAATCTACCTCAGGACAAATGTAATTGTTTTTAAGAGCTACGTCGGCCAAGCTGATGTATACGTCCAGCTCGGCAAGATTGGCGGCGCTTATCTGAATGCGGCGAAGGTTATCGGCCACAGCAGTGCGGACAGCGGAAAACAGCTCGTATTCCAGACTGTTCAGCTTATCGGATGCGCCGAGAATGGTGGCCTCCATCTCCTTCAGCTCGTCGGTTATGTAACGCTCGCCGTTGGTTAAGGTCTGCTTGCGGATATAGCTTTCGGGTACCAAATGGTTATAGGACTTGGTGACCTCGATATAGTAACCAAACACGCGGTTATAGCCGATTTTAAGATTTTTGATGCCGGTGGCTTCCCGCTCGCGCTCCTCGATCTTATGAACCCAGCTCTTACCGTCGGTCATGACGCTACGAAGATAATCTACGTCTTGATTGTAGCCCTCGCGGATGATTCCGCCCTCTCGAACGGAGAACGGAGGATTTTCGGCAATGGCCTGATCGATCAGATCGCGGACATCCTCCAAGGGATCCAGCTCCTCATAGATCTGCTTTAACTCGGTGGAGGTGGCGGAAGCTAAGAGCGTACGCGCCTGGGGAATGACGGAGATCGTAGCGCAGATGGCGCGGAGATCCTTGCCATTGGCGGTACCGTAGACCACCTTGGTCATAAGGCGCTCAAGGTCAAGAACGCCGTTTAAGAGGGTTGCCAGCTCTTCCTTCATCATAAAGGTTTCTGCAAGCTCGGCAATGGCGCTCTGACGCTCCAGAATGCGATTTACGTTGAGAAGCGGGTGCTCCACGTAACTACGGAGGAGGCGGGCGCCCATGGCGGTTTTGGTGTGATCCAGAACCCAGAAGAGAGAGCCTCGTTTTTCCTTGTTGCGCATACTTTCGCAAAGCTCAAGGTTGCGGCGGGTGTTCAGATCCATCTCCATGTACTGACCCTGACCGTACACGTTTATGGTGTTAATATAGGAGATATCGGTCATCTGCGTTTCTCGGATATAGTCGAGAATTGCGCCGACGGCAGATACCATTTCGGTGTCGCTTCCATGGCGAAGCGCAAAATCGCTGCCAAACTGCTTTGCGGCAGTCTCGGAGGCGAGTGTATAATCAAATCTCCGTGCCTCGTTTTCATTGATAACGGCACTGAGACGGTTTTTGACGAAGTCATGGAGCATGGGCACGGAGGTGGAGGCTGTATTAATGATGACCTCCTTGGGAGTATAGGTGCCCAGCTCGTTCAAGAGCTTGTCCACTCTTGCATTGTCCTCAAAGGATGTGGCGCAGATCTGCGCGGTGGAAATATCCGCAAAGGAAACACCAATGCGTTCCTTGCCCACGCAAATCGCACACAGATAGTTGTTTTTCGTATCGGTTAAAAGATCGCTCTCGATTACCGTGCCGGGGGTAATTACGCGGACTACGTCGCGCTTGACGAGCCCCTTGGTAGAGGCAGGATCCTCCAGCTGCTCGCAGATGGCTACTTTGTAGCCCTTGCCGATCAGCTTTCCAATATAGGTCTCACTGCTGTGGAAGGGTACGCCGCACATGGGTGCGCGCTGCTCTTCCCCACAGTCTCTGCCCGTTAAGGTCAATTCCAGCTCTCTCGATGCGGTGATGGCATCGTCGTAGAACATTTCATAAAAATCGCCAAGACGATAGAACAAGATATAATCCTTGTATCGCTCCTTAACGGAAAAATACTGCTGCATGAATGCAGTTGCCATGGATCCCTGCCTCCTCTAAGAAGTTTTTTTACCGGTTACCGATTAGTGGTGGTGATGATGTCCGCAGTCGCTGCCGCAAGTGGAGCAGTCGTGGGTGCAGGGACGCTCACCGGTGATCTGGAAGGTGATCTCCTCGTTTACCTCGTTCATGAAGGCGTTAACCTCTTCCTGGGCTGCATTGTACTCGATGAATGCAGGAGAGGTGGTGATGGTCATATAGAGCTCCTCAAGGCGCTTTTCGATCGCGGCGATGATCTCCTTGTCGGCCTCTGCCTTCTTGTACTCCTCGGTGAGGGCGGTCTGCTGAGCGTTGTACTCAACCATAGCAGTCATCATGTTGCTGTCCTGCTCGTACTTGGCTCTTGCGTCGTTGAGACGAACGATTCTGGGGTCTTCCTTGATTTTTGCGCCGAGCATTGCGGCGATTTCCATTACTTCCATTGTAATACCTCTGAATAATACTTTTTTCGTTTGATCCGGGCAAGTGCACACTTGCCCATTATCAACCTCTTTTTATTATATCATATCCTCAGAAATATTCAAGTAAAATCTTTTCAAAAAAAGTGAAAAAAAGGCTTGACATTTGAAACGGGGTGTAGTATAATACCACTTGCGAGCGACGAATGGTTGTCGCGAGAGTGGCGAAATTGGCAGACGCGCACGTTTAAGGGGCGTGTGGATTTCCGTACGGGTTCAAGTCCCGTCTCTCGCACCAAACAGAGTTCCGCCCGTCAAAATGACGGGTTGGTTCCCTTTTATATACGTTCATCGTTCGCATTATATGCGAGAGTGGCGAAATTGGCAGACGCGCACGTTTAAGGGGCGTGTGGATTTCCGTACGGGTTCAAGTCCCGTCTCTCGCACCATATCGAGTGTTCATAACGAAAGTGATGAACACTCGATATTTTTTTGCCTATATTTCGTTGTTTGGAGCAGGATTTCTGCTCTTTTTCTTTTGTTATGCCGTGGTGGGCAGATAGTTAACCGCTACGCCTTGTCTGCTTTCAAGAATGACCTTACGCTTTCTGTGCCATTCGGGAATTTGCAGACAGCCAACGAAGCGATAATGGATAACAACTCTCTGCGTGCGATTCTTGCCTGTTCCTTCGATCTGATAGACTTCAATTTTCTCTATCAGTTCACGCAGTATCACGGGATTCAGCGTTTTCATCTCCATAAAACTCCGTACTGCCTTGACAAAGTTCTCCTTGGTTTGGCGCTTCTCCGCAAGGCTATCGAGCTTTTCGCGTAAAGCAAGGATGTTTTTCTTGGTCTCATCCATCTCCACCTCGTATTTGTGCGAGAGCTTCATAAACCATTCGTCCGAAACCTTACCGTTTACGTTGTCCTCGTAAATTTTTTCATATAAGCGTTCGATCTCTTTGACTCTCGCTCTTGCCGTGGCAAGTTGAGCTTCGGCAAGCTTTTGCTCGGTTGCAATATCCTTGTTGGTTTTGCTTTCAAGCATTGCAGCGAACTCATCCTCTTCCTCGTCAAGAAAGCGTGCGATGGTTTGCAGCTCTGCGATCACTACCTGCTCGATAGAGTCGGCGCGGATATAATGGGTTGAGGGACAAGTCCCGCGATTGGCTCTGTAATTGGAGCAGTTGAAGTATTGAATGGCTTTATTCGGGTGATTGACGTTGAACCACAAGGGACTTCCGCAATCTGCACAATAGAGCAAGCCGCAAAACATATTCTTCTCGCCGTTCTCCTTCTTGGGAGCGCGGCGTTTTGTTTTTGCTACAAGCTCCTGCACCATTTCAAAGGTCTCGCGGTCAATGATAGCTTCGTGTACGTTCTTGAACACCGCCCAATTTTCCTCGGGATTATCAAGTCGCTTCTTGTTGCGGAAAGACTTTGAGTAGGTCTTGAAATTGATAATGTCCCCACAATACTCCTGTTGAGCGAGAATCTTGGCAATCGTGGTCTTACACCACTTGCACGGATTAGGTTGCGTTTTCTTTCCACCTCGTCCAAGTCCCTTGCTTTGCCAATAAGCCATCGGGATTAAAACCTCGCTTTCCTGCAACAGACGGGCAATTGTTTCGTTGCCTTTGCCTTCAATACACCATTGAAAGATCTGCCGTACTACTTTTGCCGCTTCCTCGTCTATGATCCACTTCTTTTTGTTATCGGGAGACTTCATATATCCGTATGGCGGTTGGGAAAGCGGTTCACCTGCATTACCTCTGAGTCGGTGAGAACTTCTAACCTTACGGCTGATGTCCTTGGCGTACATCTCGTTCATTACATTGCGGAACGCGCTGAAATCGTCCTCTCCGTTGTCGCTGTCGATGCAATCGTTAATAGCTATGAAGCGGATATTATGCTCGGGAAAGTAATAGTCTGTGTACTGACCGACTTCAAGGTAGTTTCGTCCGAAACGGGATGAATCCTTGACGATGATCGTCGAGATATATCCCATCTCCATATCTTCAAGCATTTGCTGAAAGCCGGGACGATTGAAGTTCGTCCCCGTGTATCCGTCGTCAACGTAGAAACGGGTGTTGGTGAAGCCGTGTTCCTTGGCATACTTGGAAAGTAGCTTTTTCTGATTGGCGATAGAGTTACTTTCGCCCTCTGCACCATCATCACGAGACAGACGACAATATAGCGCGGTGATTCCCATTGGGTCTTTATTCTGTTTGGTTTTGGCCTGCATATTCCTCCTCTCCGGCAGAGTCCAAAACATATTCTGCCTCTATTTTATCACCGTCGGGAGCAACTTGCAAATGTGCCGTAGACTTTTCGATGATTCTTGCAAACTTTTCTTGCGGCATCTTGGCATCCTCGGAATCAACAGACTGAAAGCGCGGCTCGACGATATAGGTGACATTGTTGAAGTTATACTCCCTTGTGCCTCCAAGTACATTTGACATAAGTCCGCTGAGCCAACCGTATTTCTTCTTATCTCGCATCACGGTTCTCCTTTCTGCGCATTTGCTCCAAGCGGCGCTTGTGAAGGAGATTCTTGATATCTGCGACAATATCCTTAGGGAGCATATTACGAGGATAATACTGCCGAATATCATTCATATAGATTACGATGCGCTCTCGCTGATTGGCTTTCTCCTCACTCATAATCTCACGTATTGCATCCTCTCCGAGTGCGCCTTCGTCTGCAAGTTTTCTCATACGGACGGCCTGCGAATAAGAAGGCGTAAGGTCATCCATATCGCAGATCTCATAAATGAGCTTTTGCGTGAGGTGATGAAGCTTTGAAAGCTCTACCGCAGGAGTTAGCGCGATCTTGCCCTCATCCACCATTTGAAGCAGTTCGGGGATAAGGCGCGTGAGGCTAATATATCTCTGTATCTGCGTCTTACTCTCATCACTCTCTGCGGCGATCTTTTCCACCGAGGTCAACCTCTGCCCAAGTTGGGCAGAAGTCAGATCGGTGCGCTCGCCTTGGCGCTTGATGGCGTCGAGCTTCATTTTGTAGGCGAAGGCTTTCTCGGATGGGAGAATATGGTCGCGGTGGAGGTTGGCATCGACCATAGCGACGATTGCCTCCTCGTCGGTCATCTCGCAGACAGTGGATGGGATCTCGGTCATTCCGAGTCTTTGATATGCTCTGAAGCGGCGGTGTCCCGATATGATTTCATAACCACCCTCATCTCTCGGACGGACGATGATGGGAGACAACAGACCGCTTTTGCTTATGCTCTCGCACAGCGCGTCCATCTCCATATTATCCTCGACCTTGTAAGGGTGATCCTTGAACGGGTGCAACTCGGAAAGCGGGATATTTCTGTCAGTTCCTTTGATCAATAAGACTTACCTCCGTTCATAATGACCGCATCAAGCTCTGTGGGCTCATTCATTACTGCGTTCTGCTGAGAGTCATACCAAGCAAACAAAATCTCAATGATCTTGTCCTTAACCTCCTTCGGCTTCATATCGGGAAAGAAGTCGGAAATCTCGTCAAAGGAAAACTTCACGCTCTGCTTCTTGGGCGTTTTTTCTTTTGGTTCGGTGGCGTTGCATTTGAAATAGCCGCGAATCTGTTCTTCGTTCAGCTCGCCCGCCTTACTCGCGTTTTTCAGTTCTTCGGTCTTTTCTGTTGTGATAGACATGGATTTCTCCATAAGCATCATCCACACCGACAGCTGCTCAAATTGGCGCAGATAGGAATAGTTCACGCCTGCGGTGAGAGGTACGATGCCCTCATCCACCATCTTCAAAAGC
>JAGARU010000001.1 GCA_017622085.1 Clostridia bacterium
GACCCCAGGGTGGCTTCCAGCCCCGTCCTCAGGGTGACCGTCCTCAGGGTGACAGACCCCAGGGCGGCTACCAGAACCGTCCTCAGGGCGACAGACCCCAGGGTGGCTTCCAGCCCCGTCCTCAGGGTGACCGTCCTCAGGGTGACAGACCCCAGGGCGGCTACCAGAACCGTCCTCAGGGCGACAGACCCCAAGGCGGCTACCAGGGTGGCTATCAGGGCAACCGTCCCCAGGGCGGCAAGCCTCAGGGTGGCTTCCAGCAGAACCGTGGCGGCAGAGACGGAGGCTTCCGCGATAAGGAATACGAGCCTCGCAACACCTACCATCCTCAGCCCAAGCCTCAGATTCTGACCCAGCCCGCTGAGATCAAGACTAGAACCGGTGCGACCCGTATCGTTGATACCCGTACCACCACCGTTGACCTCTCCAAGTACGACGAGTCTCTTGACACCTTTGTACCGGAGGATATGAAGAACGTAAGCGCCGAGAAGCAGAAGCTGAAGAAGCAGAACAATCGGGACGCTTACAATAAGAACAAGGAAAAAGAGCGCATGGCCATGGAGAAGATGAAGCGCGCCAACTTGGAAAAAGCCAAGAAGACGCCCCTTTCCATTACCGTGCCCGACGAAATTTCCGTTGGCGAGCTGGCCTCCCGCCTGAAGGTGACCGCCGGCGAGCTGGTTAAGCGCCTGATGATGATGGGCGTTATGGCCGGCGTCAACGACATGGTTGACTACGACACCGCCTACCTTGTAGGTGACGAGCTGGGTGCGAAGGTATCCAAGGAGGTTGTGGTTACCATTGAAGAAAAGCTCTTTGACGAGCATGAGGATGCAAGTGAGGAGCTCACCGAGCGTTCTCCCGTCGTTTGCGTTATGGGTCACGTTGACCACGGTAAGACCTCTTTGCTTGACGCCATCCGTCACACCAACGTAACGGCAGGCGAGGCAGGCGGTATTACCCAGCACATCGGTGCGTACCGTGTTACCATCGACGGCAAGGAGATCACCTTCCTCGATACCCCCGGCCACGAGGCCTTTACCGCCATGCGTCTGCGCGGTGCGATGGCAACGGATATTGCCATCATCGTCGTAGCCGCCGACGACGGTATCATGCCCCAGACCGTGGAGGCCATCAACCACGCCAAGGCTGCGGGCGTTGACATCATCGTAGCCATCAACAAAATGGATAAACCCACCGCCAACCCCGATCAGGTCAAGCAGGAGCTGACCAAGTACGAGCTTGTGCCCGAGGACTGGGGCGGCGACGTTATGTGCATTCCCGTATCGGCTCTTACCCGCAAGGGTATTGACGACCTTCTGGAGTCCGTCCTGCTGATTGCCGAGGTGAAGGAGCTGAAGGCCAACCCCAACCGTCATGCCAAGGGTATCGTTATCGAGTCCCGTCTTGACAAGGGTCGCGGTCCTGTGGCTACCGTGCTGGTACAGAACGGTACCTTGAAGAGCGGTGACGTGGTTATTGCAGGCACTGCCGTTGGCCGTGTCCGCGCCATGATCAACGATAAGGGCCGCACCGTGAAGGAAGCCGGCCCCTCCGTTCCCGTTGAGATCACCGGTCTTGCCGAGGTTCCTCAGGCAGGCGACGAGTTCAACGCCGTAGCCGACGAGCGAATGGCTCGCGAGCTGGCGGAGCAGAGAAAGGAAAAGGCCAAGAACAAGGCCTTTGAGGCCAACGCAAAGGTGAACCTCAACGATCTGTTTGCACAGATCAGCGCCGGCGTTAAGGATCTGAACGTGATCGTTAAGGCAGACGTAGACGGCTCTGCGGAGGCGGTTAAGAGCTCGCTCTTGAAGCTTTCCAACGAGGAGGTTGCCGTTCGCGTGATCCACATGGGTGTTGGTGCCATTACCGAGGGTGACGTTATGCTGGCTGCGGCCTCCAACGCCATCATCGTAGGCTTCAACGTTCGTCCCGACAAGACGGCTCTGGACTCCGCCGACAGGCAGAAGGTAGACGTGCGCACGTACCGCATCATCTACGACTGCATCGAGGAGATCAAGGCGGCTCTGAAGGGTATGCTTGCGCCCAAGTTCCGCGAGGTGATCCAGGGTCATGCTCAGGTTCGCCAGGCCATCCACGTTTCCAGCGTTGGCACCATTGCCGGATGCTACATTCAGGATGGTAAGGTGCACCGCTCCTCCCAGATCCGCGTAATCCGCGACGGTGTTGTGGTTGCCGAGGACAAGATTTCCTCTCTTCGCCGCTTCAAGGACGACGTCCGCGACGTCGCCGAGGGCTACGAGTGCGGTATCTGCCTCGATCGCTTCAACGACATCAAGGAAGGCGACGTATTCGAAGCCTTCGCTATGGAAGAAATTCCTCAGTAAAAAGTTCAGAAGACGATGCAAAGGAACCCCTTTTGAAAAAGGGGTTCCTCTGCACTCTTCCCGAAAACTTCTCTTGCGACAAAAGCCCCACGGGTCGGCATAAGCCGACCCGTGGGGCTTTCTTGCTTCGGCGGGGAAGCCCCGCTGGCGGCCGGGAAGGCCCGGCTGGCGTCATAATTTTTGGTCAAGCTTTTTTGCCGGGAAGCCCCGGCTGGCGAGATCGCCGCTTGCGCACACGTCAGCGCACAAACTCCCCCGAAGGTGTCGGCAATTTTTGGTCAAGCTTTTTTTAAAAAGCTTGCGCGCTGGA
>JAGARU010000062.1 GCA_017622085.1 Clostridia bacterium
TATTTGAACTGCGGAAAACCCTTATAAATCAAGGGATTTAAGGTAGGAGGTTCCAAAGTGACTACAAAATTTCGAGTCAGCCCCGTTATGACCACTTCGATATCTCTGCATAGCTGTCAGTCTCTTGCTGACCTAATTATTATAGCACACAAAAATCGGGATTGCAAGATGTTTCTTCATTTTTTCATCTTTTATTTTTTGCCGGCGCGCACATACTAAAGAAAAGAAAGGAGAGCGCCATGAAAAAGAAAGCAGAAAAACCGAAGAACGAGCCGGCCCATATGCAAAGCGCGGACTTTCCCGGCGCGATTGATACCGACCCACTTGGCTCCTACACCGGCACGCCGGACAACCCCTACGAAAAGCCCGTACAGGATGCCGACGATCTTTGACTTGCATTTTTTCGCCATCTGTGCTATGATAGAGAGGCACAGCGGCAAATATGGCCATGGTGCATGCACCATGGCCATATTTCTTTTATGCTTTGCGGTTGCCAAATAGTGCGGGGATCAGGGGCCACAGCACACCGGCTACCGGCCACACCACCCAGGTGATGTGCCAGGCCCCCGTGAGAAAGCTGATGCCCAAATAGATCGCTGTTGCCACGCACCAATAGGCGGTGCTGATGGCATCGGTCGCGCGCAGGCGGCGCTTATTTTCGGCGGTGTAATCACCGGTCTGCAACAGCTTTTCAAAGCTGCCGTGCACGCAAGCAGCAGAAACGATCAAGAATACACCTACCGCGCAAAGCAGCAGAAGCAGCGCAACGCAGACCACTAGGTAAAATTCTGCCAGGGCCATGGCGCCCACCACGATCAGGGGCAGCACGCTGAAAATACACAGCAGCACGCCACCGGCTAACGAGGCACAATAGCGAAGATGATGCTCCTCACGCTTCTTTTCCACAATACCAGCCACACCGTAGGCAAGTGAAAATTCATCCTTTTCTAAATATTCAAATTCATCCAACCGCATGCCGGAGAAGATGAAGAGTGCCACGGCGCCACCCACCAGCAGCAAAAGCACGCAAAGCCCGACCGCAGCCGCCACCGGCTCGGTGATGCCCCACAGGCCGGCCGAGGCCGCGCCGCTAAGCAGGATCAGCAAAATGGGGGAAAGAATACATAGCGCCACGCCAAGCGCCAGACGCCAGGAATGCTGCGCCGTCAAGCGAAGAAAGCGATTTGCCTCCTCTGCCGATACCACCCGGCCGGTGTCATCATCACGATCGTTGGTTTCCGAGGCGGTGGCCTCCTCCAATTCATCCTTTAGTAGATAATCGGTGCTCACGCCAAACAAGGCGCTCATGGCAATGATCTTGTTTAAGTCCGGCATGGAGAGTCCACTCTCCCACTTAGAAACCGACTGGCGGGAAACGCCCAGCTTTTCTGCCAGCTCCTCCTGTGACCAACCGTTCTTTTTGCGTTGCGAAATAATCTTGTCTGCAATGATCATATGAAAAAGCTCCTTTCGATCTTTGGTGCCATCAGTTTATCAAAAAAAGCGGTTGCATGCTACCAACCGGGCTTGGAAATTTGTCAACTACCGGTTGCAACCGGCAAAAATACATGATTTTTTTCAAAAAATGAGGTTTTTATGCTAACGATCCGCAAAACGACAACAGCCGATATCGAGGCCGTGAACCAGATCTATATTTCCGCCCGCAGCTTTATGCGAGCAACCGGCAACCCCACGCAATGGAATGGGGTATACCCCAACAGCCAGGACGTGGCCGAGGATATTCGCCGCGGCATTGGCTACGTGGTATGCGAGGGGGATGAGATCGTAGCTGCCTTTGCCTTTTTTGTGGGCGAGGAGCCTACCTACCGGCGCATTGAAGGTGGCGCATGGAAAAAGGAAGGCCCCTACGGCGTTATTCATCGCATAGCGGTGGCAAGGCACGGCCTTGGCATTGCCGGCCTGTGCTTTGACTATTGCTTCCGCGCCTGCGGCAATCTGCGCATTGATACCCACCGGGATAACCGCGTTATGCAGCGCGCGCTGGAAAAAAGCGGCTTTGCCTATTGCGGCATTATTTATTTAGCCAGCGGCGACGAGCGTCTGGCCTATCAAAAAACCGAATAAAGCACGGCTACGGGGTCTGCCTGCGCAGGCCACCGTAGCCGTGTTTTTATACCGTTGCTTCCTTGGCGTAATAGCTCCAAAGCACCCCGCCGCCATAGGTCTTTGTCTCGGCCAGGGTCAGCGCCAGAGCGCTTGCGCCATCAAAGAGGGGCTTGCCCTCTGCCGGGGCGACTACCGGTGCGGTTACCAGGCTCAGCGCGTCAACAAAGCCCTCACGCAGGAAGGCCCCGTTCAGAATACTGCCGCCCTCTAAGAGCAGACGCTCAATGCCAAACAGCGTTTTCAGCTTGTGCAGCGCCAGCGGCAGATCGATCTCCTCTGCCCCGGCAAAAATATACGAAACGCCCACGCGGCGCATATAGGCCAGGTAGCGGATATCTACGTTTTCACACAGCACCTCAATGATATGGGCGCCACCGTAGCCGGGGTCCTCATCCTCGATGCAGGCATCGCGCCAACCAAGGCGACCGTGCGGGTCAAAGGCCACGGCAAAGAAGCCGGCATCTGGCTGGGCGATAAAATCCTCGATCGGGAATTTTTTATCCTCAAAGAGCGACATATCCGGGAAGAAACCCTTGGTAAAGCTCTCCTCCATCGTCACGCGGCCACAAGCATAGGCATCGCCGCGCAGGGTGCGATTCAGCTCGTAATATACGGCCGTGGCCTTCTCTGCCCCGGGCATAGAAAGAAAATCACCCGTCACCTTACCATCGATCGACTGCATCATATGGCAAAGCACGCTCGGCCGTTCCATTTTCACATTGGCGGCCGTGGCCAAAATTCTCTCTAAAATGGCCTGGTCGGCCGGGCAAAACTCATAATTCACGATCTCGGCCGGGCTGATCCAACGCAGGTCATGATGCACCAGCCGCTGCGGCGCACCGGCTACGATCTGCGTATCATACACCGTCAGATGCACGGTGCTATCACCATACAGGTACAGGGTGTCATCAAAGATATCGCCCACGCTCACGTCAATGCCCAGACTATCGCGGCATTCACGCGTAAGGGCGGCACGCTTATCCTCACCCGGCGCTACCCGGCCGCCAACAAATTCCCAAAGCAGCGGGCGGTCTTTATTTTCAGGTCGCTCTGCGATCAAAAACCGGTTGCCTTGCCAAATCAAGGCAGCTACTACCTCTTTCATAGTCTTTTCCCCCATCTATATCAAGTTTATGAAAATTGCACGTTAGTTTTTTTATTATATCATATCTACCGGGGGTTGGCAAGAGGAAAGCGCGAAAAAAGGCACCATCTTTTTTTGACGGTGCCCTTTTTCGGCTTACAGCACGAATTGCAAAACACAGAATGCCGCGTAAATACCAAGCAGAACGATGCCCTGCCAGCGAGACAGCTTGCCGCGTATAAGGGCGGGTACTGTTAAAAGCGCCATGACGAGCAGCATCACAGGAATATCGATCAGCAGCGAGGAATTGACCCCCAGCACCAGCTTGCTACCCGGCACCGCGAAGGGGGAAAGCACAGTAGAAACACCACTTACCAAGACGAGGTTAAACAGGTTGGCACCGATCACGTTGCCAAGAGAAAGCGAGCCATGCCCCTTGACCAGTGAGGTGATAGCGGTCACCAGCTCGGGCAGCGAGGTGCCCAGCGCCACAAAGGTCAAGGCGATCACCGCCTCCGGCACGCCAAGCTTCTCTGCAATTTGAATGCCGTTATCTACCAACAGGCGCGCGCCAACCGCGATCAGGGCAGCGCCCAGCACCAAAAGCCCCACTTCCTTTGCCAGACCCCAGTTTTTATCAGAAACTGTTTTCTGCTCCTTGCCCTCTGCCGGCTGCGGCGCGCGGCGCGCTTGCAGAACAGAAAGCACCATATACACCACAAAAACAGCCAGCAGTATCGCGCCGACCGCATAGCTGAAAAAGCCTGTCGCATACGCGATCACCGAATAAAATATTGCCGCCAGGAAGAAAAAGATCACCGGCAGCTTCAAGGAAGAACGCTCGATCCTTGCGGGGCGAACGGCCACCGTGATCGCCGCGATCAGCGCGGTGTTGCAGATAATAGAGCCGATCGCATTGCCGTACGCAATCTCACCGTGGCCACCAACTGCCGAGGTGGCAGATACCATGACCTCTGGCAAGGTGGTACCGATAGAGACCACCGTTGCGCCGATCAGCAGTTCGGGAATGTGAAAGCGGTGGGCAACACCTGTGGCGCCGTCTACAAACCAGTCGCCCCCCTTGATCAGCAAGCCAAGGCCTAATATAAACAATAGAATGGGAACAATCAGCATTTTCTCTTCCTTTCGTTTTGCGTAATCAGGTTATCATGCATATTATAACATATTTCCTCGGCTATGGCAAGGAAAAAACGCAGTATAATGTTTTTTCAAACGAAAATTTCTGTTTTCTTGAAAAAACTTTCAAAAAGCCCTTGCATTTGCAATAAAGGTGTGGTATAATAACACCGTTGCATAGGGGTATAGTTCAGTCGGTAGAACACCAGTCTCCAAAACTGGGTGTCGTGGGTTCAAGTCCTTCTGCCCCTGCCATCATTATCGGTCAAAAAAGATCCGACCGAGAAAACAAGAGAAAACGGGAGATTTCGAGAGATTTCTCCCGTTTTTTCGCGCCTTCTTTTTTCCAAAGGTTCATAGATCCATTTTCGCTATTTCATTGAGCCGAAAGGAACGAACTATGGATTGAACCGTTTTTTCCAAATATACAGTCAAAAACAAGCGACCGAAAGGACTTGAACCCACGACAAGGTTTCAAATTCTTTCGGTTTTTTGCTTCAGACACAAATTGTTTACAAATCATCCGCTACAAAATCAGTCCATCCCTTCTTCGAAAGGATCCGAACCCACGAAACCTTGAAAAACACAATTTTCAAAAACAGTCCATTGTTCAATCAGAAGGATTTGAACCCACGAATACCAAATGCTGACCTGCTGAAGACAAAGAAAAGCCACAGGACGCAATGAAGTGAACCTGTGGCAAGTCTTATTGCAAAGAGATTAAAATTTCAACCGAAATTAATCAAATACTTTCTCAACTTTGAAATCTCTGTTGCCGAACATATACATATATCCGTCAATATAAACGCCTCGCTGATCTGCAGGGTTACCTAATAGATTAACATTTACAAGTTCTACAAGCTCATATCCGTCAAAGTGAAGAAGAATGTATCTATGAGTTTCGGACGAATATTTAGCTGAATGGTAGTTGTTATCCACAATACCTAAACCTATGAGCTGATTCTGACGATCTACATAATACGATTTGTAATCAGTAGAATAATCTGCATTTTCGAGTTCATAAGTGCATACAGAACGAACTCCATCCGATGTTTCTTCGTATACCTCAACCTTAAAGCTACTCCAGTCTCCACCTCTGCCGATGCCAAGGAGATAACCGTTACCAAGGTTAATGAGAGAAGTTGAGAAGCCCTCAATCGTACCTGTGTCTTTATAGGTGATGTTATCGAGGTCGGAGAGGTCAAAGAAGAACACAGGGTCAGACATCTCAATAGATGTGCACACATATGCGGTTTCTTTATCGAATCGTACAGACTGGATTTCCTCGCGCGGAGGGGCGAAGTCGATTACCGAAGCTACGACTTCAAAGGTGGAGAGGTCTACACAATACAGACTCGCATTGGATTGCCCTGTTGCAGTTAAAAGAACATCTGCAGAAACGTTACCGTTATCATAAGTTTGCTCACGAATGGTGGTTGCATTAGTGGTCGTAAAGACGCGAAGGATTCCCTCATACTCGTCCATACTCCACTGATCTTTAACATAACCTCTTACAATCACATTCCCTTGAATCTCAAACGAGTCGCCACCATAAGTCAAACAAGAGATTTCGGTCATAGAGTTTCTTGTGATTGTTCCATCTTCGTTTTCTATCTTGTCAGCGAATACATGAGTTAAGAATACGTGATCCGAAGAAACATATACATCTTCAGAGTATGAGAGATAAGCAGCTGTTCCCTTAAGATCGAGTGTATTTTCGTCGAGCTTCATCACAACTGTATAACGAGTGTTGCTCAAGTTATCGGGAGAAACGATTCCGTCCGCAGGAATGCTGTACAAACCGTTGCCTTCATCGATTTGAGGAACAAAGGTAGTCACATCATCGAAATCAAGCTCTTGTTTGTTAATAACAAATCCTGTTAAGAGCAGAATGCTTCCGTTTGTCAGTCGGGATGACATATATTCGCCAGTAATGTTGAATTCATCTTTCTTGACGATGTTTGTAGGATCACTAACATCAAGCGAAATCAGATTTACGTAACGGCGTGAAACGCTCTCGTTTTTTGAATAATACTGGGTAATCACTGTTACGGTCTTACAATCGGTTGAAAGGTAAAATTCCCACTGATCCATATAAGGCCCTGTGCCTTCTTCATAGATAGTGTAGCTACCTACTTCTGTAGTGTTTTCTTTGTCAATGTAGAATATACGCAACACGTCACTATCAAGATAATAAATGTGTGTGTCGCTCCGTTTGATACGGTCGGCTTCGATAATTCCTGCCACTTGATTGTCGGTGATTTCTTGGTAGGAGCCTGTGCCATTTGTCATGCCGTCCGGTACCGCTTCGGGGATTCCTGTAGCATCGTCCTTTGGTGCACCGCCATTCAGACCAAGTGATTTCATTCCAGCCCATAATTTCTCTGCATTGTTTTTATACTTGGGTTGCTGGAACGTAAGAACGTTCAATTTCTGAATGAGTCCGTAATACTCACTGTCTGCATACTGTGATACATCAGGCGGATTGGTGTTGAATGGAATAAATAGCCAAAGGTTACAAACAATCAGAGCAAAGCACGCACACGCGGCTACGAGCGAAATTAAAGTCTTATTTCGCTTGGGTTTAATAGCGTTATCGGGGTGAGCCTCGGTAACGTATTTATCATCAGCAAGGCTTAAACCCTTATACCAGTTTTTTTTCTTCATACAAATACCCCTTCCTTCGTAAGATAATCTTTGAATTTGTTTCTGGTTCTATGAAGGATTACACTAACGTGACTTTCCGAAAGACGCATACCATCAGCAATATCTTTGACACTCATTGAATACCAATACCTACGCATAAATATAACACGAGTACGGACATCAAGGCTTTCAAGGAAACCATTGATTGCTTGCTTCAGTACATATTCATCCTCGATTGAAGCATCTCCGTTAGGAATACATTCCCAATATTCATCAATCGTACTTTCCACTTCCGCACCGCGCTTTTGTGCGCTGTCATATCGGTATCGGTCGATGGCGATGTTTCGAGTAATACGAGCAAGAAATCCCTGCAATTTGGTTGGCTTTTCGGGAGGCATAGCGTTCCACGCTCCGTTCCAAGTATCATTCACACACTCGTCCGAATCTTCGTGTGAGTGAAGAATATTGTATGCAATAGTGTAACAGTATTTTCCGTATTTCTGCTCGGTTTCCCGAATAGCGTCTTCGTTGCGTTCCCAATATAGCATAACGATTTTTTCATCTTCCATATAGTCGCCTCCTTGCACAGTTCCTAAAGGCCTTTCACCCATATAGTCGAAAAACAAATTCAATATCTTACAGATGGAAAGAAAATTTTTCTAAATAATTAGGTTTCACGAGATAATTATATCACATTTTCTAAAATAAGTAAATCATGAAGATTTAAATAATAATTCCTCATTCTTTCTACATAGCCAAATGCTTATCAGCCAAGCGTTTGGCTTTTTTTATTTGCAGAAAGGATTGATAACAGATGAATGCAATTATTTCAAACGGCGACTATACTGCCCGTGTGCAGCTCCCTGTGGAACGCAGACAGTTAGCCGGAGCTCTCTCGTATTTGAATGCGAATCACGCAAGTGCTTACGAAATCAAATATAATGAAGATTCCGACAAAGGTCTCTCGTTCACGCTGGAATGCCGTGGAATCGTCGAAAACGCTATTGCAAAAGCGTTGCCTACCGGATTCAGATTCCACACCCTAAACGACACTATCGCTCTCATGCACAACCTCCCCTATCTGAGCAAGCGAGAGTTTGAGAACACCGTCAAGGTCGAAGGTCTTGCTTCCTACGAGCAACTCAACAGAATGCTGACCGAAGCCTATCCTCAGTCAGTTACAACCAAGTACTACTGTCCGCTGACCATTCAGGTTCATAGCCGAGATTGCTACGGTGATATCGATGAGGATGGATATGAGGAAGATGCCGCGTTTGCAGCTCGTCACGAAGACGATATCCGTCAAGCCTTGATGGAGTATAACGCCAGCGACGAATGCAATATGGCAGAATACTTCCACGGCA
>JAGARU010000063.1 GCA_017622085.1 Clostridia bacterium
TAGCTGTGCAGAGAATGATCTCCTCATCCACCACTACCGTGGTCCCCCTTCCCCGCTGGGGAAGGCTTCCCATACGTCTCCTCCGGCGGTACCCGTGGCGGATGTGCTATTTGTTAGACGCTTTTTTCTTTGGAGGCAGAAGGCCCAAAGAAAAAAGCTCGGCAAAAAAGAAAGGCCGTGTAAGGAGCTTTCGCTCGCTGCGGCGAGCGAGGAGCCTCCGCGGCTCCAGCGCGCAAGCTTTTTAAAAAAAAGCTTGACCAAAAATTAACGCTACCCTCGGGTGAGTGCGTGCGCTGACGTGTGAGCAAGCGGCGATCTTGGCCGCGGGGCCCTCCCCGCCGCTACCCTCGGGTGAGTGTGTGCGCCGACGTATGAGCAGGTAGCCGGGTTTACAGAGCGATGGATTTATGATACAATAAAATAAAAATTTTTTCAGACTTTTTCCAACCTTTTCGTTTCGGTCGGGCACTAACGTACAGAATGACCGGCATTCAGATATTATTTTTTGAGAAAGGAGGCGGCTTTATGGACAAAATCTATGGCGTTATGAGCGACGGTGCGCTGGTGCGGGTGATCCTTGCCGGCGACAGCGACGCATATGAGGCCGTGATCGCGCGGTACAAGCAGATGGTTTACCACGTGATCCTGCATATCCTGCCCGGCGACCCGGACGCGGAGGACGTGGCGCAGGAGACCTTTATTGACGGATATTTCCGTCTTTCCACCTTGCGAGAGCCGGATGCCTTGGCCTCCTGGCTTTACGGAATTGCCAAGCGCAAGGCCTTGCATCGGTACAGTCGGCGCCGCAGCTACGTAGACGTGGAGGATCTGGCAGACTTTCTTGCCAGCGATCCCGAGCTTGATCCGGAGACCTGCGTCCTAAAGGCAGAAACCCGCGATGCCGTCCGTCGGGCCATGGACGTTCTGTCGGAGAAAAACCGACAGGTGGCGGAAATGTTCTACTTTGAGAGCATGACCGTAAACGCCATCAGCGCCCGGCTTGCCCTCTCTGAGGGCACGGTTAAGAGCCGCCTGCATGAAGCAAGAAAGAAACTGAAAGGAGCCCTTGCTTATATGATCGAACAAAACGAAAAGAAGAAATCTCAGAGTACTCTGCCCGACGACTTTGCCGCTACGGTACGGAAGAAGATCGAGGAGCTTCGCTACTATTACGCTCTGAACGGCGGATCAAACGAGGGTCATACCGAACGTCTGACCGAGACGGAGCAGATGATCGACCGCCTGCCCGAATCCCCCGAAAAGCACGCGGCCTTGGCAGACGTATATATGCTGGCCTATTGGAGCAAAAGCAACGAGCAGGAGAAAAAAGAATACCACGACCGCGCCCTGGCCGCCGCACGTCAAGGCGGAAATGCGGACGTGATTGCCACCATGTGGATCGATAAGGTTTTGGACATTGAGCCCCTCCACCGCTCGGAAAACGGAAGTGCCGACGAGGAGTGGATCCGCATCATTGACGAGGAGGCTTTACCGGAGCTTGCCACCTTCGGCAAGGCAGGCGACAACGGCCGCGGGCAGCTTTTGTTCTGGCGCGGTATGGCCGCCATCCGGGAAAAGCGTTTGGATGAGGCAGTGAAGAATTTCCGTCGCTCGGCAGAGCTTTGCCGCCCCGAGGAGATCTACCGTGCCTGCTCCCTGTGCGCCCTCCGGTGCGCGGAATACGGGGAGGATATGGACGACCCCACCATGGGCTTTAATGCCGTGGCTGAGACTCTGATCAAAAAGGACGGCAAGCTGATCTTTGCCAACCAGCCCGGCGGATCGACCCAAGCGGTGCTCTGGGAAATGCACCGCTTTGACTCCATCCACTACTACCTCTCCCGTGGCGGACGGCAGTTCTATGACACGGCCATGGCGGAGGGAGAGACTCTCCGCGACAGCGACGGCACGTCTCTTACCCTTGTCAGCCGCTCCGCCGTGGCGGAGACTCCGGCGGGCACGTTCCTTGCCTGCATGCACGTTCATACCGACGGGGACGGTCATCTTTCCACCGACGCTTATTACGCCGAGGGCGTGGGCCTTGTTAAGGCAGTTATGACGGATACAGTACAGAAGAAATCCGAGGTTTACCAGCTGAAATCCTACACGGTAAACGGCGGCGAGGGCTACTTCCCCTTTGCGGTCGGCAACCGCTGGATCTACGAGAATCCGGAGCTGCCCCCGTATCTGTGCCAAGCCTTTGACTGCGAGATATGCTGGACGGACGGCGAGCGGGCTACCCTGTCCACCCTCTTTACCGTGAACTTCAAAAAGAACTATCAGTCCGAGGAGCTTGGCAGCGAGTACTACATGGAGAGGGGCGAGCGCCTCTGTGACGAATGGAAGCTGGAGGAGGCCGTGGAGGCCTTTAAGCAGGCCGTTCGCGCCAACACCAACGAGCCCTCCGTCTTTGCCGCGCTGAACGGCATCGACGTGATCGGCCGCATGGCAGAGTGGAAAGCCAAGGGCTGGCGCTTCTGTCCCTCCTCCGCCAACACCGCCGTCTACGGCGTAGCGGACGGAAAGGTGACCTACGACGAATGCGCCATCTACTCCTTCGGTCCTTACCGCTTTGGTTCCCGTTGGTTTGAAAACCGCATTTTCGGCGTGAAAGCATACCGATATCTGCAAAAGCTGACGGGCTGTCTTTGGGATCCCGCTTGGGTGCCCGGATACACCATGACCCGTCCGATGGAGGACAACAAGACCGTTACCCTTACGGTCTGTGAGGGCGGTGCCATCACCACCCCGGCCGGAGCCTTTGAGAACACCCTCAAGGTGACGCTGGTAGCCGAAAAGGAGGGAGCGGGCGACCGTTACTACTTTGGCAACAACTATCAGGACACGGACTGCGGACGGAAGGAATACTGGTTTGCCCGTGGCGTGGGACTTGTACGCTTTGACTGCACGTGGAAAGAGGAGCTGAGCTCCTCCTGCCAGCTGGTCAGCTACTGCCTTCCTGCGGCGGATGATGCCTACCTGCCCATACAGATCGGCAACCGCTGGGAGTACGACGAGATGAATCTGACCGCCGAGGGCTACCGCGCCAAGCGAATTTCGCGCGTGGATTGCGGCCGCGACGGACACTACATCGTGGCGGACAATCAGGAATTCGTTTACCAAGGCACGGAAGAGGAGTACGAGGCCTTTAAAGCAGGAAAATAACGTAAAAAACGGCCGTTGCAAGGGGAACTGTCCCCTTCGCAACGGCCGTTTTGTGGGATGGCGAAAATTCACAGAGCAAAATTTGTCAAAAAGGTTGGAAAATGCCGCCGTATATGATATAATCATTTAAGAATTGTTAAGATTTCGGAGTCTTTGTCCATGAAAGGATCGACCTTATGAATCAGAAGCCAAACAAATTTATCTATCGGTTCGTGCAGTTTCTGTGCCTGATCGTTGCAAAATTATTCTTCCGCCGGAAATTTTTACGCAACGAGATCAAGGGCAAAAAAGGTCCCTTTGTGGTTATTGCCAACCACGAGAGTGCCTTGGATTTTGTGAATCTGATTGGCGCCACCAAGGCTCCCATGACCTTTGTCATCAGCAACACCTTTTACAGCACCCTACCCTTCAAGGGCTTTATGGATCGGATCGGCGTAATTCCCAAGCAGCAGTTCCAGACCTTCCTTTCCGACCTTTATAAAATGAAGGCGGTGGTCAAGAACGGCGGCATTTTGGTGATCTACCCTGCCGGACTGATGTGCGAGGACGGACAGTCCACCCCCATTCCTGCGGCTACCTACGATTTTCTCCGCTGGACACAGGCGGACGTTTACATGGCGCGGAGCATTGGCACCTACTTTGCCATGCCCAAATGGGCCAAGGGCTTACGGGCTGGACGCACCTACATTGATATTTACAAGCTCTTTGACGCAGAGGAGCTGAAAGCTCTGGACGACGAGACCGTGAAGGCACGGACGGATGAGGCCTTGCTCTTTGACGCATACAAGGAGCAGGAGACCCACATGGTTAAATACGCAAACTGCCATCAGGTGGAGGGCTTACAGAACGTTCTCTACCAATGCCCCCACTGTGAGACCGAATGGAGCGTGCAGGTGAAGGACAAGAGCACCTTGGTCTGTGCCGCGTGTGGTTTTGAGCAGACCAGCGACCGCTACGGCTTTCTGCACAACCACAAGCAGGTGGGACGCGAGCGGCGGCACGTTTCCGAGTGGAGCCGGGAGATCTATAACCGCTTGAAGGAGCGGGTAAAGAACGGCACGGAGACGGGCATGCATCTGGCGGCGAAGATCCGCATGATCGACGAGAACAAGCGGAAATTTGTGGAGATCGGACAGGGCATGGTCTCCATTGAGGAGGGACATCTGAAGATCCGCGGAACCCTTCGCGGGGAGGATGCCACCGTATCGGTGCCCATGACAAATTTTGCCTCCCTTCCCTTCAGCCCCGGAAAGTATTTTGAGATCCAGCAGGGCGAGGGCACCTACCGTTGCTACCCGGAGGATGGACGGCTGGTGATGAAGTTTGTGAATCTGGTGAAGATCCACTATGAGCTGAACACGGCACGCAAGCCGAAGAGCCGCCGACGGGCACGAGCCTGACCCACGAAAGAAAAGCAAAGACCCCCCACAGACCTTAGTCTGTCGGGGGATCTTTTTTGATTCTTAGTTTTTGTTTGCCTGCTTATCGATATGGCGCTCGGAGGAAAGCATGGCAATGGCACGCTCAGGGGCGTCCTTTGCGCCGTTCCACGGCTCGGCCTCGTACCGATAGTCAAACTTCTTGCAGAACCAGCTGACGTCCTCCTTGATCTTATCAAGATAGGCGTTCTCGATCTCCGACGCTTCCTCGTAAAAACGGGCAAAGGTCTTTTTCGGCAGCTTGGCCTGGGCGTATGCGATCATCCGGCGGTAATGGGGCAAGCAGAAGCAGGTTTGGGCACGGAACTTTTCGCCAAACTCCGTATCTCTCTCCCAAAGCAGAACGGCCGTCTCGATCATGCGGGCAAAGGCGTACTCGATCCGCTCGCAGACGTAGCAGGATTCCTCAAGGGAGGTCAAGGTCTTTACGGCACCGGCGGCGCTCTTGCCAAGGATGCCACCCTTCAGCTTGCCCTTCAGCTCGTCCACGTGGCTCTCAAGGATCAGGGCGAGACCCAAGCGGTTCTTTCCTCTCAGCATCTGCTCAAAATGGGTGGGGCAAAAGCCGGTCTGGTTGGTGCGGATGCGCACGTCCGGCTCCATCATGGCCGCGCCGAGAATGCGATCCACCTCCTTGTCCTCAAGGCGGGAATGCATCTCACAGAAGGGGCATCGGCACTTGTGCTCGCCGCCCTCCTCCAGCATGGCGGAAAAGGCTTCGTTGACGGGAATGGTATAGATCTGTTCCATAGTTGTCCTTTCACATCACAGAAATTACTTGATTTTCTTTTATTATAAAGGTATAATGGAAGAAGTACAAGCCCTATTTTGTAAACTTTCACAAAATGCGGAGGTTTCCTATGTCCTGTCTTTTATCCACCCCCCTCTCCGTACGCCCTTTTGTGGGTGAGGCGGGTGAGCCCTGCCTTACAGTGGATGGCGTTTCCGGCTTTGACGTAGGAAAGACCTTTGACTGCGGTCAGTGCTTTCGCTTTGATCCCGTTGGGAGCTCCGCGCACCGGGTGGAATACGGCGGCGTGATAAACGGCCGATACGTGACCGTTGCGCAGGATGAGCCCCATGCGCTGACCCTCCACAACGTAACGGAGGCGGATTTTGACGGATTTTTCCGCCACTATCTGACCTTGGACACGGATTACCGTGCCCTGGAGGAACGGATTCTTGCCACCGTGCCCGGCGAGGTCATGGAGCGGGCGGTTGCCTGTGGCTCCGGCATTCGCATTTTGCGGCAGGAGGGCTTTGAGACACTTTGCTCCTTTATCCTCTCCCAGAACAACAACATTCCCCGCATCAAAAAGCTGATCGAGGCCATCTGCCGGGCATACGGCCGGCCCTTTACGGACGGGTACGGGCTTCATTACGCCTTCCCCTCGCCGGAGGAGCTCAGCCGTGCGACGGAGGCGGAGCTGCGCGCCCTGAGTGTGGGCTTTCGCGCCCCGTATCTGGTGGATGCCGCGCGGAAATGGGCGGAGGGGCAAATGGATCCCCTTATACTGCGGGACGGCGACTACGAAACGGCGGAGGCCATGCTGACCTCCATTCGCGGCGTGGGTCCCAAGGTGGCCGCCTGCACGCTTTTGTTCGGTTTTGGGCACACGGAGGCATTTCCCGTGGACGTGTGGATCAAAAAAGTGCTGAACGTCTATTTTGGCGGCACGTTTCCCGTTGCATCGCTGGGGGATGCAGCCGGCCTTGCCCAGCAATATCTGTTTTATCTCGGTCGGTACTCCGACCGTCTCAAATAACGTTTATGGAAGGAGATCCTTATGATCAGTCAACCGACCGCGGACAAGGTTCGCCCGGAATCCTTTGACGATATGGTAGGCCAGGAGCACTTAGTGGGTGAGCGGGGCATTTTGCGCCGCATGCTGGCCAACGGGCAGATCCGCAACATGATCTTCTTCGGTCCGCCCGGCACGGGTAAGACCACCGCCGCCAACATCATTGCCAAAAACTCCGGCATGGAGCTGTATCGGCTCAATGCCACCACCGCTTCCCTTGCCGACGTACGGGAGGTCATCGCTCAGGTGGGGGGCGTATTCGGCTCCGGCGGCATTCTGCTGTATCTGGACGAGATCCAGTATTTCAACAAAAAGCAACAGCAATCGCTCCTTGAATACATCGAGGACGGTCGGGTGACCCTGATCGCCTCCACCACGGAGAATCCCTACTTTACCATCTACGATGCCCTGCTCTCCCGATGCTCCGTGTTCGAGTTCAAGCCGGTGACGCCCCAAAAGATCGTGCCCCGCCTCCGCGCCATTATGGAGCAGGAATACCCGGACGTGCAGGCGGATGAGGATGCCCTTTCCTACCTTGCCTCCGTGTGCGGCGGCGACGTGCGGCGCTCCATTACCTTGCTTGAGGGTGTGGTAGCCGTATCGGACGGGGTGCTCCGCGCGGAGGATGCGAAAAACTATCTGCCCTCCGTTATGGCCGGTGCCTTTGACCGGGACGGAGACGTGCATTACGATCTGCTCTCGGGCTTGCAAAAGTCCATCCGGGGCTCCGATCCCGATGCCACGGCCTTTTATCTTGCCAAGCTGCTGGAGGGAGGCGATCTCCTTTCCGTTTGCCGGCGGCTGCAGGTCATTGCATCCGAGGATGTCGGCCTTGCCTATCCCATGGCGGCGGCCATTACCTACGCCTGCTGTCAGAGTGCCAAGGAGCTGGGCTTGCCGGAGGCACGGTTGCCCTTAGCCAATGCGGCCTTGCTTTTGGCCACCTCTCCCAAATCAAACACCGCCCACGACGCCGTCAATGCAGCGGCAGAGGACATCCGTGCCGGGCTGGGAGTTAAGATTCCCACTCATCTGCGCGCGCCCCTCTTCAAGGGCTATAAATATCCCCACGACTACCCGAACAGCTACGTGAAGCAGGAATACCTGCCGGAGGATCTCCGCGGAAAGCACTACTACCGCTTTGGCCAGAACAAGGTGGAGCAGGCCGCCCGTGCGTACTGGGATGCCGTGAAGGGCGAGAAGAAATAAGGAGGCGGCCATGAAGCTGACTGTAGGCTGTCATCTTTCCACCACCGGCGGCTATCTTGCCATGGGCAAGACCGCAAAGTCCATCGATGCCACTACCTTCCAGTTCTTTACCCGCAACCCGCGGGGCTCCTCCCGCAAGATTCCCTCCCTCACGGACGTGGAGGCTCTGGTTCGCTTTATGGAGGAAAACGGCATCGAAAAGCCCTTGGCTCATGCCCCCTATACCTACAATCCCTGTGCCATGGACGAGGGGATCCGGACGTACACCACGGAGAACATGCGGGAGGATCTGATCTTTCTCCACGCCATCCCCGGTGCCATGTACAATTTCCATCCCGGGTGCCACGTCGGGGCGGGCGCGGAGGCCGGAATTGCCAAAACGGCGGCGCTTTTACGGGAGATCCTGCCCGATTCGGCAAACGTAAGGATCACGGTCGAGACCATGGCCGGTAAGGGCACGGAGATCGGTCGGAGCTTTGAGGAAATCCGTCAGATTCTTGACCTTGCCGAAAATCACCCCAACTTAGGCGTTTGTCTTGACACCTGCCACGTAAGCGACGGCGGATACGACGTAGCAGGCGATTTGGACGGTGTTTTGGCCGAATTTGACCGAATTATCGGTCTGAATCGCTTATTTGCCATTCACCTAAATGATTCGAAGAATCCGCTGGGCGCCCACAAGGACCGCCACGAAAAGCTGGGCCTTGGATATTTGGGCGAGGAAGCCTTTGCCCGGATCGTGACCCATCCAAAGCTTCGGCATTTGCCTTTTTACTTGGAAACTCCCAACGAGCTGGACGGATATGCCTCCGAAATACGGCTGCTCCGTCGGTTTGCGGACAACAAATGAGAAAGTGAGAATGATTATGTACGGAAGACGAGACGTTTCCCCCGATTATGACGTTTACCCGAAGGTGGTGCCGGCGGACTGTGAGAGCAAGATCACCATTCGCCCCATCGGCGAGCACGCGGCCTTTCACGCCGACCGTGAGTACAAGATAGAGGTTTACCAGCTGACCAAGGGCTCGGTCTGGACCTACGGCGATGTGGGACAGAAGGCCTATCCCGTGACGATCAACGAGGATGGCTCCGTTACCCTGACTCACGTATTCCCCGAGGAGCAGGAGCACTTTATCCGCATCCTTGCCGACGGCAAGCGTCTGGTTCAGCTTTCCGTATATTCCCTGAGGCCCGACCTGTACGGCCGTTATGCCTACATGGGTGACCTCCACATGCATACCTTCCGCTCCGACGGGCGGCAGGCTCCTGCCGTTGTGGCGGCCAACTACCGCAAATTCGGCTACGACTTTATGGCCATGACCGACCACCGCGTTTACTACGCCTCCCTTGAGGCCATTCGCGCCTATGCGGACGTACCCCTGGACTTCACTTTGTTTGCCGGTGAGGAGATTCACTTTACCAAAGACCCCGTACACATCGTAAACTTTGGCGGCCGATACAGCATCAACGGCCTTTGGAAGCATTCGCCCCAGTACCAGATCAAAGGAGACGACCTGAACTGGCGCACCGTCGACGGCAAGGATGCCCCTACCCCCATCACGGAGGAAGAATTCAACGCCTTGATCGACGCCCGCATGGAGGCCATGGAGGACGTACCTGCAGGGGTTGACAAGCGGGTTTACGCCACCTGCACCTGGATCTTTGATCAGATCCGTGCGGCCGGCGGCCTTGGCATCTTCTGCCATCCCTACTGGATCTCCGACGTATTTGAGGTGCCGGAGGCGCTGGTGGAATATATGATGGAAAAGCAGCCCTTTGATGCCTTTGAGGTGCTGGGCGGTGAGAACTACTTTGAGCAGAACGGCTTCCAGACCGCGCGCTACTACTCCGACCGCATCAAGGGTCGGGACTACCCCATCGTGGGCTCCACCGACAGCCACAGCTCCGTCAACAACGAAAATGCTTACGTGGCACGCACCATCGTGTTCTCTCCCTCCATGGAGCACGATACTCTCCTTGGCGCCATCAAGGATCGCTACTCCGTGGCCGTGGACGGCATCAGCAAGGAGCTGCGTCTGGTGGGCGAGGAGCGTCTCATCCGTTACGGCTGGTTCCTTTTGGCCAACTACTTCCCCATCCACGACGAGCTTTGCTTTGAGGAAGGTCGCCTGATGAAGATCTACGCCACCGGCTCCGCCGAGGAGCGCGCCGATGCCGCCCGTCTTCTCACCGCCATCCACGGCCGCATGGACACCCTTCGCAAGAAGTATTTCGGCCACTAAACATCAAAAGCCCCGTGCCGTCCGGCACGGGGCTTTGTTTCAGGATTCGGTTTCGACCTTGACCTTAGTCTTGCCGGTGTGGGGGATCACGGTCCATTTTTTCGGCTTGGAGAACAGGGCGAGGAAATGGAGGGGATACCACGTAGCCACGTAGACCGGGTACATAAGGATGGCCTTCCACATCTTCCACACGTTACGGCGAGCGGTGAGGCACATAAGGAAGCCGAGAGCGGTAGAGCCGGCCCAGAAGGAGACCAGCGCCCATCCCAAGGTCTTGGCAAGCGCAATTCCGGTGAGGCCGATCATCTCGTAGGCCGCCGGGACCAGAAGAAGCATCTGCACGTAGATCATATTAACAAAGATGGTAAAGTCCAGCGTGCGGAAGCGGTAACAGCGAAGCAAAAGGCGGGGCACGTAGCGGTTGGCTACGATCTGCACGCCGGCGCTCCAGCGGCGGCGCTGGCGCATGGAGATGCCGAAGGTGGTGGGCTGTTCGTCGTAATGGACAGCCTCGGGCACGTAGTGAATGCGGACCCCCTTAAGAGCGCACTGTGCGCCGAATTCCGTATCCTCGGTAATGGTAAAGGCGTTCCAGCCGCCCATGCTTTGCATCAGCTTGTCCGTCACCATAAAGCCGGTGCCGATCAGCTTGGCGCTGAGGCCAAGGCTCTGCCGCGGACGGCTGTACATGGTATTGGAGGTTTCAATATAGAGGTCGTAACAGCCGGACACCCAGCTATCGTAGGGGTTGGAGGCCTTTTGCTTGCCCTTAGCCACCAAAACGCCGCCCTCAATTGCGTCGTTCATGCGGGCGAGGAACGCAGGATCCAGGGTGTTGTCCGCATCGAACACGCAATAAGCGTCATACTGGCCCATGAGCTTCTCAAACACCTGATGGAGCACGTCGCCCTTGCCGCGAATCTCCCCGGTGCAGGTAAACACCTGCGCGCCGGCGGCCAAGGACACGTCCGCGGTATCGTCGGTGCAGTTGTTGGGAATGACGATGATATCGTAGAGCTCGTCGGGATAATCCTGTTCCCTCAGGCTTTCTATAATATTTTCAATGACGTTTGCCTCGTTGCGGGCGGGAATCAGCACGGCGAAGCGGTTTTTGGGCGGTACGATTTTAAACTTTTTTCGGGGCAGGATAAATAAAAAGCCCATAAGGCCGGTATATAAAGTCATGATCCGAAGGATCCATGATAAGACATCAAGCACGGTTTCCATGTATATTTCTCCTATTTTATTACGATACTATCATAACAGAATCGCGAACAAGATGCAATAGGGGGAATACTTAAGAATTGTTAAAGATTTCAGGGTAAAATGGGGATTAAAGAAAAACGCCACGTAAAGCACGTTTACGCGGCGTTTTGTTAAGCGGATTTCTTTTTCCATTCCACCTGAGCGAGGATAACGGCGGCGAACATGAGGACGCAGCCGAGGATCTCGCGGCCGGTAGGAAGCTCTCCCGCAATGACGATTGCGGCAAGGACGGCAAACACGCTCTCAAAGCTCATAAGGAGCGAGGCGACGGTGGGCTTGGTTCTCTGCTGGCCGAGGATCTGCAGGGTATAGGCAATGCCCGACGAGGCGATACCGGCATAGAGCAGCTCCACCTTGGCGGCCATGAGGCCCTCCAGATTGGGAGTTTCAAAGAGGAACGCCGCCAGCGTGCAGATCGCACCGGTGACGAAGAACTGCGTACAGGATAGGCGCACGCCGTCCACCTTGGGGGAGAATTTATCCACCAACAGGATGTGGCAGGCGAAGAACACGGCACAGAGGAGCACCAAAAGCTCGCCCCGTCCGAAGGAGCTGCCATCCTCCGTAATGCAGAGGAAGTAAATGCCGCCGACGGCCAGCACAACACCTCCCCACACGGTGGGAGACACCTTGTTGCCGAAGAGAAAACGGCAGATGGGCACCAGCACAATATAGAGGGCGGTGAGAAATCCGGCCTTTCCGGGGGAGGCCTCAACCAATCCAAACTGCTGGAGGGTAGAGGCAACCGTCAGGGCAAGGCCGCACAGCAGGCCGGCCAGCCACTGGGTCTTGCGGCTCTCCGCCGTGAGGGCAACGTAGGTTCCCTTCTTCTTTTCCATCCGGTCCTTTGCGTAGATGACCGGAAGCAGGGTTACGCCGCCGAGGAGCATACGGATGCCGTTAAAGGTCAGGGGCTCCACGTACTCCATGCCGGAGCTTTGCGCCACAAAGGCACAGCCCCACACAAAGGCGGCGATCAACAGCATCAGATTACCGATCAGTGTATTTTTCTTTTCCATAGCTTTTCAAACAGCTCAAATCATAAGCGGAACGCCGGGCGTTCCGCTTATGATTTTTTCATTATTTACCGTCGATGCGGGGAACCCAGGGACAAATGAGCTCCTTTTCACGGTAGGAGGGAACAAGGTAGCGAACGGCGTTACGGATAACGGTCTGCACGTCCTTGTTGTAGTAGGTGGGATAGGTCTCGTGGCCGGGCTGGAAGTAGAAGATCTTACCGTTGCCTCTTTGGTAGAGACAGCCGGAGCGGAATACCTCGCCGGACTCGTAGGCGCCAATGAAGAGAAGCTTTTCAGGCTCAGGAATGCCGAAGGGCTCGCCGTACATTTCCTCATGCTCAAGATAGATGAACTTATCAATTCCCTGAGTAATGGGGTGAGAGGGGTCGATGACCCAGACGCGCTCGTAAGCACCGTCCTCACGCCAGGACAGGTTACAGGTGGTTCCCATCAAGGCCTTGAAGGGCTTGGAATGGTGGCCGGAGTGCAGGAAGAGCATACCCATGCCCTTAAGCACCGCGTCACGAACCTTGGCAACAACGGAATCGGGCACCTCGTGGTGAGCAATGTGACCCCACCAGAGAAGCACGTCGGTGTTATCCAGCAGCTCGTCGGTGATGCCGCAATCGGGATCGTCCAAGGTAACGGTCTTAACCTCGATGTCATCCGCGCGGAGAAAATCGGCGATGGCGTTGTGGATACCGTTCGGATATACGTTGCGAACGGATTCCTCACTCTTTTCGTGACGGTATTCGTTATAAATGGTTACACGAATCATAAAATCCTCCTTGCCCTATGGGCATAATCATTCGTTTACATAGAGCCGACGGAATTCCTTCAAGCTCTCAACGGGGTCCATCAGGGGCTGATACTCGATGCCACAGGCACCCTCGTATCCCATCCCGTCAATGGCGGCGAAAATGTTGTGATAGTCTAACTCTCCGGTCTGCAGCTCGTGGCGGCCGGGGTGGCCGGCGCAGTGCAGGTGGGAGATCCACGGGAGATTTTCCTTTACGGTGGGGATGATGTTCCCCTCGGTGATCTGCTGGTGATAGATATCGTAGATCACGCGGATGCCGGGAGAGTTGATCTCCCGAACGATGGAAAAGGCCTCCTCCGAGGATGCAAGATAGCAATCCTTATGGTCGAAGCGGGTGTTCAAGGGCTCGATCATCATGGTAACGCCCACGTCCTCAAGATAGGGGGCGGCCAGTGCCAGAGTTGCCTGCAGATTTTTCCGCTGACGGGCACGGTCGATGCCCAGATCGGGGCCGGACTGGGTGATCAGCCGACGGACGCCCAGCTTTTGCGCCAGCTCCGCACTGCGCTTCATGCCGTCCAGCCAATCGAGGCGATAGGTGGCATCGGTCAGGCGGAAGTCGGTGGTGCACATGCTGAGGAGCTCCACGCCGTAAGCATCCAGAATGCGGCGCACCTCCTCCGGGGATTCCTTGGGCCAGGCGTAGGTCTCGGCGGCATCAAAGCCAAGAGCGGAGATCTGCCGGATGGCCTCCTCAAAGGAGCAATTTTTAAAGAAGCAGGGGATCGGAACACAAAAACGCATGGTTTTCTCCTCCCATTATTCCGGGTAAACGTCCCATGCAAACCGGGACACGCCGGGATTTACGGCAAGGTCGATCAGGTAAACGTCAACATCCGTGCCGTCCTTCTTTTCCGTGTGGTAAGAGGCGGTTGCCAGCGCCCCGTCGTAGACGATGCGCGCGCCGTCCAGACGAATCACGCCTGCCTCCAGGGTGGGCTCGGTAAGGGCAACAAAGCGCTCCGTGATCCGGATCTCGCCGTCAAAGGTGGCGGTATCCTCCATATGTACGTAGTCCTCATGGCAGGTATAACGGCGGGTCAGCTCCGTCAGCTCAGGAATGTCGTAGGGCTTATGGAACTCTACCGCAAAGGTCTTGCCGTCAAAGGAGGTAACGGAGCGGGACTCCTTGGGATTTCCCTGCTCGCGGCCATTGATGAAGGGCACGTTGTGTCCCCGGGAGGAGGCGCACAGGAATTGGTAGCGCTTATCCATCTCAAAGAACTGGCGGGTATACATACCGTTGCCGATGTCGCAAAGAACCTGACGGTCCTTTGCCACAAAGATAAACGATCCCACGTCGTTATGGTTATGGCTCTCACCGTTGGAGCCGCCGCGGGCGGCCAGGCTGTACTTTTCCGTACGCTTGGTGTACCAGCCGGTGTGCTCCATATAGTATTCCGCAGGCTCCACCGTGCCGCCGTTCCATGCCGGGTTAAAGTAGGTCAGGCTATAGAGCATGGTGGGGAAATAATGCACCATGAACTCCATACGCTCCGTCGCCGGAATGGACACGTGGGGGAACCAGGTTTTCAGAATGTAGAGGAAGCCGGGGGCGATGACGGCGTTGGGGCCGCAGTCACCAAAGTTGGCCACGGTATTTTTGGAAAGGGTGATCTTTTCGAAGAAGGTGGCAACCTCCTTGGCCTTTGCATCCTCAAAGTAATTGATCTTACCGTCGGTAAAGCGGTAGACCATATCCGCATAGGACAGGAAGTAGCTAAAGCCGTAGAACCAATAGCCGGGACCCTCGGAGCAGACGCCGTCGTCGCGGAAGCCGTTCAGGTAGCCGCGCATATTTTCGTCCATACGGGACTCAATGGTCTCAAAGAGCTCTGGGAACTCCAGCATAACCGTACAGCCCACGGAGCCGGCGCAAACGGAGGTCCAGTTGTTCTCCCGGAACTCCCAATGCCATCTCTCTTTCAGGAAGGGCTCAATGACACGGACGCGGATCTCCTCGTGGATGCGGGTGCGGATCAGCTCCGGCAGGCGGTCGCCAAGGACGGTCTTGATGATGCACAGGGCAAAGGACATGGAGGTCGCATCCAGATCCAGCTGGCAGGGGTCGTACTTCTGCACGTTATTGATGTGCGCGGGAAGGGCCCACACGTACTGGTTGCAGATATCCCAGATGGCATCGCAAAGCTGAGTGAGATAATCCTCCCGGTCGGGATAGATCATGGCCATAAAGCCGAGGGTCATCATCCTGTGCTGGCGGTGGAAGAAGTTCTCCTGATACACGGCGCGGTCGCCGGTGGTGGAGAACAGGATAAACTCGCTGTAACGGCTGGCTCTTACCTCCCCCGTACACCATGTTTCGTACTGCTCGTCGAGATAGGCGCGGACGGAGGCATAGTCGGCGCGGTGACGCACCTGGTCAAAGAAGCCGGGCTCCTGTGCGCGGAACAACAGTTCTTTCATATAAAGCTCCTTTCCTTACGCGAGGGTATGCAGCACAGCCGCCTCACGGGGGAGAGTGGCAATCTGGTTATCGGGCATAAACTCCAGCATGAAGGCGTGGTCGCCGTCGGAGAACACCTCGGTGTACTGTTGCCAGTCGGAGACGCCCTCCGCCATGGAATAGCGGTTTTCCGCATCCCAATGGAACACGTGAACGTTGACCACGTAGGGCTTTAAGATCTTGGCCGCCGCCAGATTGGCCTCAAAGGTCTTGAACTGGTTGGGCTGCCAGTACATTTTCAGATTATCCGCGCCCACGTCCCTCAGAAATGCAAGGGCGTAGTCCGGATCATCGGTAATGGTGCCGTGGTGGCACTCAAAGGCGAGGGTCATGCCGTACTCGCGGCCGATGCGGCAGATATCCTTGGTTTCGGCAATCAGCTTTTCTCTTGCCTCGGGGGTGATCTCCGCCGAGCCGTGCCAGCCGCCCCAGATACGGATCACGTCCGTGCCGAGGGCCCTTGCGGTTTTGGCGTAGTCCTCAAAGTCCGTCATGTCGCAGCCGATCTTATAATACGCACCGTAGGCGGCACAGCTGAGGCCTGCGGCTCTCGTCTTTTCGCCCACTTCCTTTGCCCGTGCGAGATCCCCCACGGGGGCATGGACGTCGGAGCCCCACTCAATGACGGTGAGACCCGTTTTTACACAGGCATCCAGAATCTCCTCCACGGTATTGCCACGGAAGGAAATGGATACCAAGCCTTTTTGGATCATTTCAGAATACCTCCTTGCGGATCAATATACGTTCTTATCCTCGCGGTAGCGGCGCCATACGTTCTCAAAGAAGCCGGAGTCGCCGGGCAACGGGCGCACGGGACGAACCGTCGCGCTCAGGCCATCGGTGTAGGAAACCTCCTCCACCACCTCGTCAAACTCGCCGGAATCCAGCTCAAAGCGGAACAGATCGCCAAGCTTGGCGGGGGTATTGCCCACCTTTGATGTATAAATGGCAGAGCCACGGGATTTTCCGCCGGCCTCTACGTAATACTTCATGGCCGACAGGTAGGTCATCTGGGAAATCAGCGCGTCGCGGAGGCGATAGGCCTCGTAAAGACGTGCGGGGGTGGCTACGCGGACGTAGCTGCCGAAGTTATCGAAGATCTCCTTGATCTCGGCAAGAGCCGAGCCAAGCTTTTCCGAGTTACGGATGGCACCGCCAACCTCGCTCATGCGCTTGGTCGCACGGTCGCTGTAGATCTTCAGAGTATCGCCGCCGGAGAGCATCTTTTCGCAAAGCTCCGCGTGGGTAGCCACAGCGGCCTCCGCAATGGCGGCAAACCGTGCCTCGTCCGTGCGCTCGCCGGCGCCGAAGCGGGCGATGTGCTGGGCGGCACGCATGGAGCCGACCTGGCCGGCGTTGAGGGCGCTTCCGCCGGGGCGGTATACGCCGTGGGTTCCGGCAACCTCACCGGCCGCATAGAGGCCGGGCACGTTGGTCTGCCACCACAGGTCGGTGGAAAGACCGCCGTTGTTATGCTGGGCGCAAAGGGCGATCTCCAGCATTTCCGTGCGGAGGTCGACGCCCTTGGACAGGTACAGATCGTAGGCAGGCTCGTTCATATGAAGGAGTCTCTCAAGGGGATTGCCGAAGCAAGCGCCGGCCTTTTCAAGATACTCTCTTGCCTCCTCGGTCAGGGTATCGTAGGGGAGCTCGTCGTAGCCGTAGGGGTTGCGGCGGAAGTCCAGATACACGCGGCGGCCGAGAAGAACCTTTTCTCTGTAAACCAGAAGGTCGATGATGGAGGAGCCGTCGATGGCCTTGCGGCAGTCGAAGGGCCACTCGTATCCCTTTTTGAAGATCTTGGAGAGGCAATCGCCCACCTCGTCGAAGTATTCGGCGAGGAACTCGTACTCCTTGCCCTCGCTGTCCACGGACACGAAGCGGGGCAGAACCTGCATATAGGTGCCGGAAACGTTCCAGCGGGGAGCAATGGAGGCAAGGCCGTACTGCCATTCGGTCAGGTTCTTGCCAAGAACGCCCGCCTCAAAGGCGATGCCGCTGGAGCCTGCGTGGCCGATGGGATATACGGAATCCGCATAAATGCCCGCGGGGCCGCCGGTGGCGATGATCACGTTGGTAGCGCGGAAGAGAACCAGGCGGTCCTCCTCGCCTGCGGCGATCTTATTGAGCGCCAGCACGCCGGCAACCCGATCGCCGTCCTTGAGAACGGAGATGATCTGCATTTTATCGTAGATCTTTACCCCAACGCGCTCAGCCTCAGCCTCCAGGCACTCGGTCATCAGCTTGGAGGTAAGAGGGCCGGCCGAGGTGGCTCTGGCGCGGGGGTCGTGGTCGGTCTTATAGCCGATGTATTCGCCAAAGCGATTGACGGGGAACGGAACGCCCAGCTCGCACAGGTTGAGGAAGCAGGGGATGGAGAGGGCGGCCTCTACGTAGGCGGTGTCGCCGTCCACGCACTTACCGCGGAAGAAGTCCTCCGCCATGGAGCGGGGAGAATCCGGGTAATCGGCGCAGAGATTCATTTTATAGTAGGTCTGCTTATCGGAGCCGGTGTTGCGGGAGGTACCCATCTTGACACCCTCGGTAACGATGGCGCAGTCGGTTACACCCAAGGAGTGGAGGCGGAGGGCGGCGTTAAAGCCGGCGGCACCGCTACCCACGATGACGGTATTCAGCGATACGGTACGGTAGGACTTGCCACCGATCACGGTCGTTGTTTCTTTCATTGGCTTCTCCTCAAAAAATCAAAGTCTGCGGATGTGCATACCGCCGTCCACGGAGATGGACTGGCCGGTGGTGTAGCCCAAGGTACCGTCGCAAAGAGCAGCGATAGTCTTGGCGCAATCGTCGGGGTTGCCCCAACGGTTCATGGGAACCAGACCCTCGGCAATGAGCTTATCGTACTTTTCCTTTACCTTCTCGGTCATGCCGGTGGCGATAACGCCGGGGCAGATCTCGTTTACAAGGATGCCCTCGGGAGCAAGGCGGTCAGCAAAGAGCATGGTCATCATGGTGGTGCCGGCCTTGGACATGCAGTACTCACCGCGGCTGGTGGAGCTGGTGTAAGCCGAGCAGGAGGATACGTTTACGATGTAGCCGCGCACGCCGTCCTCGGCCTCGCGCTCCAGCATCTTATTGGCAACCAGCTGAGTGAGGAAGGTGGTTCCCTTCAGATTGATGCCCATTACGAAATCGTAGCTCTCCTCGGTCATAACCAGGATATCGTTTCTTACCTTGGGTGCAACGCCCGCTACGTTTACAAGAACGTCGATGCGGCCGTGCTTTTCCATAACGGCGTTAACCGCCGCCTCACGGTCTGCGCCGGAGGCAAGGTTGCCGGAAACGTAAGTAAAATCGTCCCAGCCGGCGAACTTATCGCCTACGGCGTCTACGGGAACGATGTCCATGCCAACAACGGCAAAGCCGTCCTTCAGGAGCTTTTCTGCGGTGGCGTATCCAATGCCGCCGGCCGCGCCGGTTACAAGTGCAACTTTTTTCATTCTTCGTTTCCTCCAGAAAATTATTTCTTCAGTACGTACTGATTGTAGATGGGCATATAGGTGCCGCCGTCGCGGATGATGCATCCGGGGGTGCCGCCGGCACGCATGATCTCGGTGCACTTACTGCAGGTGATGCAAAGCTTGGAGGCATCCAGCGCGCCGTTTTCACAAATGTTCTTGGCCGTGTCGGGGTTGGAGAAGGTCTCGCGGCCGTAGCCGGCAAAATCAAATCCGCCGTCACGGATGTAGCCGGCCACTACGTTGGGGCTGACCATGCCAAGGAAGCTGAGGCCGGAGGAAATCACGGGAACCTCCTTGATCTCCTGACGGATCTCGGCGATGCCGTTCAGCATTCTCTCTACGCCCTTGATGGGATGCTCCGGGGGCTCGTAGCCGCCGCGTGCATAGGGGCGATTGACGTGGGGGTTGAAGTAGGGGTTACCCATGGTCATGTTAATAATACCCGCGCCCTGTGCCACAAGGTCACGCATCAGCTGCTTGGACTCGGTATAATCGGGGGTAATTCCCTCCCCCTCCTTTACGGCGAAGCCGTAGGGGTACTCAAAGCCGTCGTAAACGTTAATACGGGTACCGACGATAAAGTCGGAGCCGGTTGCCTGTACCGCGCCGCCGATGGTCTCGCGGATCATGCGGGTACGGTTCTCATAAGAGCCGCCGTAGCGACCCTCACGGGTGTAGGCGGAAAGAAGCTCGCTGAGGAGGTAGCGGTGGCAGCTCTTGATGTCCGCGCCGTCAAATCCGGCGGACTCTGCCATCCTGGCGCCGTTGATCAGCGCCTCCTGCAGCCGATCCAGATACTCGTCGCTGACGATGCGGCTGGGATCGATGGGGTTATTGGCCTCAAAAATGGGGTTGTTGTATGCGATCATGGGAGCGGGGATGCCGTCCGGCTTGCTGTAGCGTCCGGAGTGGGTCAGCTGCATGAACACAAGGGGCTCGTAGCCGTTTTCCTTCAGGCAGGTTTCCTTGATGTCGGTGCAGATCCGCTTGAAATCGTCGTGGGTCTGTTCGGTTATATACATCTGACGGGGATTAGCTCTGCCCTCACGGAGAACCGCGGTAGCCTCAAACCAGATAATGCCCGCGCCGCCCTTGGCAAAGCGGTCATAACGGCGCTTGGTCAGCGTGTCGGGTGCGCCGTCCGCCGTGCCGTCGCAGCCCTCCATTGCCTGATAAGCGATACGGTTGGGGGCGATCTTATTTCCTACCTTTACGCTTTCCTTCAAAATCGAAACGTCATCGGAATAGGGGAAATTTGCTCCGCCTTCCTCACAAAGCTTCAAGAAGGCGTCCTTATTCTTCGGTACATCGTATCCCATCTTAGTCTCCTTATTTCATAAAAATTTTCTAAAAAAGTATAGACGAACTCATAATTTTATTGTATACTTTATTTAACGGAAATTCTATGTACGAATTGCTGTTGATTATGTAAATTTTGCTCTTGGAGGCGGTTTCTATGGGATACGTACGAGCGGTAACGCACACAGACCTGCACACGCGCATACCCACCCATCGCCATACCAACGTCCATCAGCTGATCTACGTGCGCCGCGGCGCGGTGACGCTGAAGGTGGCGGAGGAGGAGATCCCCGTGCTTTCGCCCTCCGTTCTTTTTGTCAGCAACTTAGAGACCCACGCCCTTTTGTCCACCGATACGCCCTTTGAGCGGTACACGGTCAGCATCGATCCTCAGCTTGCCCCCTCCGGCCTGCAGGACGCCCGGCTGCTCTCGGTTTTTACCGACCGTCCGGAGTCCTTTGCCCACGTGTTGCCCGTGCCTGCGGTGGCCGACCGGCTGGACGTGCTGTTTGCCCTGCTTTACGAGGAGTTTGAGCGGACGCCGGAGGATGCCGGCTTTGACGGCATGTGCGACGCTCTCTTTAAAACCGTTCTGGCGGTGCTTTGGCGCACCTCGCCCGAGGCCTTTCCCTGTGGGGAGGTGGGGGCGACCGACCTTGTGGGACAAATCAAGGCGGATCTGAGCGCCAACCTCAGCGAGCCCTTGAAGATCAGCGATCTGGCCTACCGCCACCATCTGAGCCCCTGCTATCTTTCCCATCTGTTCAAGGCCTCCACCGGCTACAGCATGAAGCGGTACCGGATGCTTTGCCGGGTGGCAGAGGCGCGGGCCCTGCTCTCTGACTCCAAGCTTTCCGTCACGGAGATCTGCGGTCGGGTGGGCTTTGAGGACATGAGCAATTTTGCCCGTTACTTTAAGGCGGAGGTGGGCGTTACCCCTTCCGCCTATCGGGCGGCCAACCGAAGCGAATCTTAAATTTTACATATTACGAGGTGTCACAATGAAAACAGTTTTCTTAGCCAATGACCGCACCAAGGTGGAGAGCGTTTATTCCGCCGAGACCATGGAGCGCCTGACCCGTCTGACCGACATTGACGTCACCAAGATCTACTGCAAGGATGACGTAATGAACCATCCCGAGCTCTTCCGCGAGGTAGAATACATCTTTACCACCTGGTCCATGCCCGGCTTTGAGGAGGAGGAGATCAAGGAATATCTGCCCTCCGTTAAGGCGGTGTTCTACGCGGCCGGCTCCGTGCAGTATTTTGCCCGTCAGTTCATCCATTGCGGGGCCAAGGTGTTCAGCTCCTGGGCGGCCAACGCCGTGCCCGTAGCGGAATTTACCGTGGCCGAAATTCTGCTGGCAAATAAGGGCTTTTACGTGTCTGCCCAGCTCCAGAAGGAGGGCAAACGGCAGGAGGCCATGGATTACGTGCTGGCACACCGGGGCAACTACGGTTGCACCGTGGGTATCATCGGTGCGGGCATGATCGGTGCTCTGACCATTGAGCTCCTCAAGGCCTTCAAGCTGAAGGTGCTGGTATTTGACCCCTTCCTCTCCGACGAGCGCGCCGAGAAGCTGGGGGTTGAGAAGTGCTCCCTTGAGCGCATCTTCTCCGAGTGCTCCGTTATTTCCAACCATCTGGCAAACAACGCCCAGACCAAGGGTATGCTGAACGGCAAGCTGTTCTCCTTAATGCAGGATTACGCCACCTTCTTAAACACCGGTCGCGGTGCGCAGGTTGTGGAGGAGGACCTGATCGAGGCGCTGGAAAAGAACCCCACCCTGACCGCCGTTCTTGACGTGACCGAGCCCGAGCCGCCCCTGCCCGACAGCAAATTCTACACACTGCCCAACGTCATTCTTACACCCCACGCCGCCGGCAGCCAGAGCGATGAGTTCCACCGTATGTCCGAGTATGCGGTGAATGAATACGAGAAGCTGGTATCCGGCCAGCCCACCTCCTATGAGGTAACCCTCAAGATGCTGGAGACAATGGCTTAAAGATTACAGGCGGAGAGATGTGAGGAAACCCCTTTTGAAAAAGGGCATTTCCTCACACTCCTTCCCGAAAACTTTTAATAGAACCGCCGTCAAGGAGAGCATACGTCTCCTCGACGGCGGTTTTGCTTCGCAATTTTCGGGAAAATTATTTGCTTTGGGATGATAAATACTCCATAATGGCCGTATATTCTCTCAGATAAGAGCCTCGCTTGTCCTCATTTGTTTCGGCGTAGTTTTCGTGCTTGGATACGGTATCCACAAAGAAAGAAATGTCCACCCACCGGGCAACAAGGCCGCGGGCCTTTTCCGTCTCTGTCAAGCTTTGCTCACCCTCCCCTGTCACTCGACAGAGGTAATAGTGGCTGATATAGCGGTACTCCTTGTAGTATTCGTTAATGACGAAAAGCTCCTCGATAGGTTCTACAAGATAGCCCGTTTCCTCCCGCACCTCGCGGATACAGCACTCCTCCGGAGTCTCGCCCGCTTCAAGTCCACCGCCGGGAAGCATCCAATAATCGCTGACCTCTTCTCGGGATACCAAAAGCTTTCCTTCCTTAAGCACGATTCCTCTGCATCCTACACGAGTCTTGGTGTAGGTAGCATAGCGATTGGTGCCAAAAATATCAACCTGCTTCATGGGAGACTTTATACCAACTCAAATTCAGCAAAGGGCTTGCAGGTGGAGTCTTTACCGATGAAGACCTGGAAGGTTCCCTTCTCGGAGCGATGGGTGAGGTTCTGCGTCCAATAGCGGAGCATGGGCTCGGTGATGGTAAAGGTGACGGTCTTTTCTTCACCCGGAGCGAGCTCGATCTTCTCAAAGCCCTTCAGCTCCTTGACGGGGCGCACGCAAGAGCCCTTCACGTCGCGGATGTAGAACTGCACGGCCTCCTTGGCGCGGTATTTGCCCGTATTCTTCACCTTTACGCTGGCGGTAAGGGTTCCCTCCGCCGTCATGGCAGTGCCGCTCAGCTGATGATCGGTATATTCAAAATCGGTATAGGACAGGCCGTAGCCGAAGGGATACAGGGGGCTATTGGGCGAGTCGATGTAAGAGGAGGTATAGAGCACGCGCTTGAGGTCATCCTCCTCCAGCTTGGGGCGGCCGGTGGTGTAATGGTTATAGTAGATGGGGCACTGGCCGAGGGTACGGGGGAAGGTCATGGTGATCTTACCGGAGGGCACGGCCTCGCCAAAGAGCAGATTCGCGCAGGCGCTACCGCCCTCGGTGCCGGGCATCCACATATTAAGAATGGCTGGTGCGGTGTGATCCAGGCGGCTGATGGCCAAGGGACGGCCCGTGAAGAGGGCGACGGCCACGTTCTTGTTGACGGCAAGAACCCGATCCAACAGCTGATACTGAACCTCCGGCAGATCGATATAGGTCATGCAGTTGCCCTCGCCGGAATAATCCTGATGCTCGCCGAGGCAGAGCACCACGCAGTCGCTCTCGGCGGCCAGGCGGCAGGCCTCGTCGATCATGGAGGTATCCTCTGCATCGTATTCAATGGGGCATCCCGGTGCGTAGCTTACCTTATCGCCAAGCAGAGCCTTCATGCCGTCAAGAACGCTGACGGTCTCCTCTGCACGGCCGCCGCAATGCCAGCTGCCGTGGATCTTGCCGGTGGCGCCCAAGGGGCCGATGACAGCTACCCGGTTTACGTCCTTGCAGAAGGGCAAGATGCCGTCGTTCTTCAAAAGCACGGCGCTTTCCTCCGCGGCCTTGCGGGCGAGGGCGCGATGCTCGGGACAAAGCTGAACGCGCTTGGACTCCTCCACGTTAACGGAGCGGTAGGAGTTGTCAAGAACGCCCAAAGTCTCTTTCAGATCAAGAATACGCAATACGGAACGGTCGATCTGCTCCTCGCTGATCTTACCCTCCGCCACCAGCTCCTTCAGATAGCGGGCATAGCAGCTGGTCATCATCTCAATATCGCATCCGGCCTCCATGGCAAGGCGGGCGGAATCCTTCTGATCCTCGCTTGCACCGTGGATGACCATTTCATCAAAGGCGCCGTAGTCGCTGATGACCACGCCGTCAAAGCCCCACTCGTCACGGAGAATTTCCTTGACCAAGTGCTTGTTGCCGACGCAGGGCACGCCGTCCACAATGTTGAAGGCAGTCATAACCATTTTGACACCGGCATCCACCGCGCTCTTGTAGGCGGGCAGATAATACTCGCGCAGGGTGCGCTCGCTCATATCCACGGTGTTATAGTCCCGTCCGGCCTCGGCGGCGCCGTAGGCGGCAAAATGCTTGACGCAGGCGGCCACGTTGTATTTGCCCATGTCGCCCTGATAGCCCTCAACGGTGGCACGAGCCATTTCGCCGTTCAGGTAAGGATCCTCGCCGCTGGATTCCATGACGCGTCCCCAACGGGGATCGCGGACAAGGTCCACCATGGGGGCAAACGTCACGCTGACGCCATCCAGACTGGCTTCCTTGGCGGCCATGGCGGCCAGATCCTTGGCCAAACCGCGATCAAAGGAGGCTGCTACGCCCAAATTGATGGGATAGAGCGTGCGGTGACCGTGAATTACGTCCTGCATAAACAGAGGCGGCATTTTTTGCTTGCTATGCTCCATGTAGTAGTCATGGGCTTGGATCATGGTCTCGGCACCAACCAGATTCAGAGACGTACCTACCTCGAAAATAAGCTCCTTATCCAGCTTCAAGGCGCTGTCCGGTCCGGTCACAATATCGATCCGGTTGCATTCCGGCAAATACGTAGACGTGGTGATCTGCTCCAGCTGATAGATCTTCTCCTCCAGCGTCATGCCTTCAAGAATTTTTTGGGTTCTCTCGCTCATAGTAAGTCCTCCTTGGCGAATTAACGTTCAAGGATATTTTAGCACACCCCTCCATCCCCTGTCAAGCGAAACACCTCCCGCCCTGCCCCGCCGCTCATAGGCGAAAAAATATTTTAAAAATATGAAATTTGCTATTGCATTTTAAAAAATAGTATGTTATAATAGTCGGGCAAGCCAAATAGGGGTATAGTTCAGTCGGTAGAACACCAGTCTCCAAAACTGGGTGTCGTGGGTTCAAGTCCTTCTGCCCCTGCCATTGAAAGGGCTCAAGCTTTTTGACTACGCAAGTGTAGACTAAAAGTTTGAGCCTTTTCTCATTTTTACAAATTTACACGCTCAAAGAACTCCGTCTCAACTTGGGACGGAGTTTTCATTTTCAAAGTCCGATGCATTCGGATTTCGTTATAATACTCAATATATTCATCAAGCACCGCCGCAAGATCGGCGGCAGAATCGTAAATGTGATAATAAATCGCTTCTTTTTTCAGCGTATTGAAAAAAGACTCACAAACAGAATTATCGTATGGGTAGCCCGGTGCCGAAAAAGACTGTCTGCACTTCAATTATTCTAAACGCGTTCGAAAAGCATACGAGGTATATTGAACACCTTGATCGCTATGAAAGATAAGATTTTGAGGTTGCCCCCTCTCTTCAAAGGCTTCATCAAAAGTATTCATTGTGAGGACGGTATCAATGGTGCTGGAGATGCCGTATGATAAAATCTTCCTTGAAAACAAGTCGATTACCACACACACAAACATATATTGATCCTTTACTTTCACATAGGTAATATCGCTTGCCCAAACCAAATTCGGTGCTTCAGGACTGAATTCTCCGCGAATAAGATTGCGAAATTTATTGCGCGACAATGACTTTTTGTGTTCCATTGTGTATGGCGCTGATTTCACTTCAAGCCCCATTTCTTTCATCAATCGGCTAATGCGCGTTTTACTGACTTGAAAGCCATGCTCTTGTAGCTTATACTTAATAGGGTTTCGCCCGAAGCGCTCCCCGCTATGGTAAAATATTTCTCTAATCATCACGCTAAGTTCTTTATCCGCAAGCTCGTATCGGTTAGGAATATCGCCTTTTTTCTTTCGGTTGTAGTATGTCCCTCTCGGTATTTGAAGAGCCTCACATAAAACATGGATTGAATATTTACCTTCCAAGCGTTTTATTTCAGCGACCTTTTCGGTGATGGACGAAGTAACACCGCACTTCAATTCTTTGGATGCCGCCACGATTTTATTCAGCTTATCAAGGTGTGCTTGGGCTTTGTGACCGGTATTTGCAGGTTTCTTTGAAACATGAAAAAGGTGGTTTTCTTCGTATTTCTTTTTCCGTTTAAACAGCGTGCTACGGGCAATTCCGTATTTTTCAAGAGTCGCATCGATATTACGATGCATTTTGTAGTACTTAACAACCTCTATTTTGAAATTGTCGGGATAATAGATTTTTGGCATGATAGCCTCCTGTTATATAAAGATTTTGTCAAAAGACGAGCCATCATTATATCACGAAATTGTTAACTGCTTTATTGTCGTGGAAAATAAAAACCGCTATCAGCGCGTTCAAATTACGCATTGATAGCGGCTTTTTATAGGGATAAAACACAGTTATCAAAGAATGATGCAACTTAATCCGTATTACTTCGTCGGAAAAGTACCATTCTTTAACGATTCAAGCATAATTATAGCACTGCTTGCGTTAGTTGCAAGCGGAATCTTCTGAACATCACAAAGACGAAGCAATGCAGAAACATCAGGCTCGTGTGGCTGGGCGGTCAGAGGATCGCGCAGAAAGATAATCAATCCAAGCTCACCGTTTGCAAGCATTGCGCCGATCTGTTGGTCGCCGCCGAGAGGTCCGCTTTTCATTCTATGTATTGGCAGAGCTGTTTCACCCATGATAAGTGTTCCCGTAGTTCCCGTCGCGTAAAGCTCGTAATTGGCAAGCACGTCCTTGTACTGCTTTGCAAGTTCAATGATCTCGTCCTTTTTCTTATCGTGTGCAATTAAAGCAATTTTCATCATCTTTTTCTCCTTTTTCAGAAAATAGGAGGCATCCTTGCAGATGCCTCCGAAAGTCGTATATTCTTCCGTCCGCAACACCGCAGAAGGTTGTTTCAATTAAAACGTGAACTTAAAGGTGTTGTTTCCTTCTCTCGGAATCTCATATTCTTTGGGAAGATCGGGGCCGCAGGAATGGGAGCCTACTCCGCGCATTGCAACATCAATACAGACGTTGACAAAATCGTTTTCTTCAAGCTCAAAGGAGTGAAGTGTTTCTCTGAGTTGCTCGGTAGTATACGGGTTAACCGAGCAAGAGAAGGGTTTATCTGCAGTTACTTTAAAGAGATCCTTTACCGCCATATACTTACAAGCATAATGGCTACCCGATTCCTGCGGACGAATATACTTCATATCATAGTTTTCCTCTGCGGAGCTTACGTAGTATCCGTACTCACAAGCGGCCTTCTTATCCGCATAGCTTTCATAAGGACCAAATCCAACATATGAGAAGTTGCAATGTCCCTTGTCAACGCCGAACTCAAACCCAAATCTCGGAAATCTCTCGACATAATCGGCAATCTTATAGGATACTGAAACAATCAGTTCATTGGTCACCACGGTATATTCGAGGGTAAATTTCACAGCAGGCATCAAGCAATTTGCAGCAAGAACGCCCTCAAACTTATAATGGTTCTCGGATTTCTCACAAGAGAAAATATGGGGCTTGCAAGAGGAAAGATGGCAACGACCGATCCAATGAGGAATCAGGTCACGGTCATTATCGGTGTAACGGGTAATGTTGAAGTGGATGGGCGTGCGGAGTATTTCGTTTCCGTCTGCCGTGATCGAGGTGATCTCTCCGGTGTGCTCATTGACTTCAATCGCGATTGCGGAAGAGAACTTATAGGAGCTCTTGGGGATGTCTACCTCACACATTTCGGAAGTAGTCTTACCTCCGTAAACAGCCATCATTTCAAGAGCATTGGATTTCAGCTTTCTGTCGGGAGTCAGAAGACCATCCGCACAGAAGTTGCCGTCGTGCTCGGGTTCTTCAAAGTCACCGCCGTAAAGGAATCCGTCGTCGGTCTTGATACCGTGATCTGCCCATTCCCAAACGAAAGCGCCCATCATCTGCTCGTTGTTATAGATCATATCCCAATACGCCGCAATATCACCGCAAGAGTTACCCATTGCGTGAGTGTACTCGCAAAGCACAAATGGGCGGGTTTCCTTGGGATTGTCGAGAACGTCAGTGCGAATCTTTTCAAAGGACGGATACATCATACTGACCATATCGACAAGCTCGGTATAGTAGTATTTGGAATCTGCGTTCTGCAAGCCCTCGTAGTGAACAGGCCTTGTTTTGTCACGATTCTTAATGTAATTTGCGCCCTTGAAAAATGCTTTGCCGAAGGAACTCTCGTTTCCGAGAGACCAAATGATTACGCTCGTGCGGTTCTTATCTCTTTCAACAAGTGCCGTGTGTCTGTCGGTAATGCCGGATGCAAAGAAATTGTTCTCCGCATACTCTTTCCAAAGAGGAATATCATAGCGGCCGTCACGGGTACAAGCACCGTGCATTTCAAGATCTGCTTCATCCATTACATAGATGCCAAATTTGTCGCAAAGCAGATAGAATTCGGGGCTGTTGGGATAGTGAGAGGTTCTGACTGCGTTGACGTTCAGCTCCTTCATCAAGTGAATATCCTTTGCAAGATCTTCAAGGCTTACGGTCGCGGCGGTCTCACAGTTAAAGTCATGTCTGTTTACGCCTTTGAGCTTCACAGGATTGCCGTTGATCTTGAACACCTTTCCATCGATGCTTACTTCGCGGAATCCGATGCTTTCTTCAATCTTTTCACCGTTTGCATGGATTTCAAGCGTATAAAGATTAGGCTTCTCAGCCGTCCAATGCTTTGCTCTTGGATGAACGATTTCAGTCTTCATACCGGCAGGAACGATGACGCTGTTATCTTCGAAAACAAGCTTTACATCCACTTTGCTCTCATTTGTAAATGCGAGTATGCCGTCGCTACCCGACAGTTTCGTTTCAATCTTATAATCGGTTATATGCTTTTCGGGACGGGTGAGCAGATATACGTTTCTGTAAATACCCGAGAAACGGAATTTGTCCTGACATTCGAGATAAGTGGAAATGCACCACTTGAGAACGAGAACATCGATGGTGTTCTCGCCATTTTCTACGAGTTCGGTTACGTCAAACTCACTTGTTGCGTGAGAGATCTGGGAATAGCCTTTGAACTGACCGTTTACGTAGAGATAAAATGCGGAGTCAACGCCTTCAAAGTTAATGTAATATTTCTCGCCTTGCTTCTTTTTCAGATTGAAGGTGCGGCGGTAATGCCAACACGGGTTCTCGTAAGGAAGGTGCGGAAGCATAACCGGGAAAGGATATCTCGTGTTCAAATACTGAATGTGGTCATATCCGTGCATCTGAACACACGCCGGAACAGGAATTCTGTCTTCAAGCTTTTCATTGACCTCAAAGTCCTCAATATGATCAAGCTTTTTGATCTGCCATACACCATCGAGCGACATAAAACGAGAGCTTGATGTGCGGTCCTGAATACCATGCTTGGTTCTGATGACGTCTTTTTCAGCGAAAGGA
>JAGARU010000064.1 GCA_017622085.1 Clostridia bacterium
CATCCTCTGCACAGCTAATATTTGATGTACCATCCCCGTTTTTCTGTTGGTAAGTTACTTATTTTAAGGACAACAAGGTCTGTGCTCTCATTTTATATACGTCGGCGCAATGCTCTCCTCATCCGTCGGCTTCGCCGCCACCTTCTCCGCTGGAGAAGGCTTAGTGGGGCGCTTCCTTCGGCGGTAGCCGTGGCGGATGTGCTATTTGTTAGACGCTTTTTTCTTTGAGTCAAAAGGCCCAAAGAAAAAAGCTTCGCAAAAAAGAAAGGCCGCTCCTTCGGGCGCTGCCCGAACCCGCTCGCTTTTTTGAAAAAAAGCGAGGCAAAAAACTAAATTTCGGTGCCAACACCCTCGTGTGATCGTGCTCGCTTACAAAAAAACACGGGCGGCAAAGCCGCCCGTGGGATGTTGGTTATCGCTTATCCTCCGCGTCCGCGAGGGTGCAGAGGCGGTGGATGAGCTCCGTTTCCTTGGGATCGTAGGGACGGAGGCTGGGGCGGTAGAGGTCGTGGAACCACTTGGTAAAATCGATGGGCGCGCGGGGGTCGTCCCGATACCAGTTCCAATGTGCCTCGTAGGGCTCGTAGGTCTGATACTTTCCGGCCACAAAGCCCCAGTTATAGCAACCGATGCGCTCCAAATAGAACAGGGGGAAGTTATCAAACACCGTGTTCCCCGTACAGCGCGCCAGCCACTCGGTATTGACCAAGGGGCGGCCCAGAGTTTTCAGATACTTGATCAGCCGCACGTGCTCCTCGTAGGTGCTATAGCAATGATAGCTGATGATGTCCGAGTTTTCAAGGGCATACTGATTGACCTCGCTTGTGCGGAAGTTGTCGTTGAGGTCGAACCACCACGCACCTACTGTCAGGGGCTGGGAGGGGTTGATGGCGCGCACCGTCTCGAACATCCGCTTGACGTAGGGCATGGCCAAGGCCTCTCGGCGGCTGTTGCCGGGCTCGTTAAAGAGATCCCACATACAAATCCGCGGATCGTCCCGATGCAGGGTCACGATCTCCTCCACCATGCGGAAGTAACCGTCCGCGCTCTCCGGGTCGTCCAGATAAAAATGCGGCGCCGGGCCGTTGTGCGCCCCGTGCTGGGAATGCTTGCGTCCGCCGTGGTAGCCCCAGTCGTAGGTCTGCTCGCCGACGGCGGGCATCTTCCAGCGCTCGGTCTTGGGGGGCATACAGTCGTTGCCCAGAACGATCATGCAGGAAATTCCGTACTTCTCGCACAGAGCCAGATACCGGTCAAAGCGGGCAAGGAACCCATCGTGCTCTTCCTTCCAGACCACGTATTCCAGAATCAGCCGCACGGAGTTGAAGCCCAGCTCCTGCATCACGGCCAATTCCTCCTCGGTGGTGGCCATCCGCTCCTCAAAATGGAGGGCCTGCCATTGATCCACCCGATTGACGCAATCGGCACTCATATAATTGCATCCGCGCAGCCAAGGGCGGCTGTTGTACCATTCCCAAGCGCGTTCGTTACTCCAGCGTTCCATGTCAGCTCCTTTCCGCCACAGCCATCCGGAGGGTAAACTCCGTCTGTCCTGCGGGCAATACGTAATCGATGAGAAAAACGTCGTGGGGCTCGCCGTCCGGATGGGGGCGAACCTTTTTGGCGGTGATTTTGGGGGCAATTCCGTGGGGATTCGTCAACACCACGTCGTCGATGACCAGCCCGTCGCCCGTGGGGATGGGCTCCATCAGCGCGACAAAGCGCTCCGTGATCTCCGGGGCGGAGGTCAGGGTGTATCGGTCGGTGAGGGTCACGCAGTCAGGGGCGAAGGCAAAGGCGCGGGTAAGGGAGGTCAGATCCGCCCGTCCGTAGGCGCCGGCAATGTCCATGGTGGCCGTGTCCTTGGCGCTGTCGTAGTGAACCACCACCCGATCGCGGGCAATGCTGTCCTCGCCCACGCCGTCCAGCATGGGAATGCTGTGAGAATAGGACGAAGGATGGAAGAAGGTGTAGCGGCGCTCCGTGTGGTAGCCGTCCTCGTAGGGGCCGGCACCGATGTCCGCCAGGATCTGACGGTCGTGGCGCGCCAGAATGAAGGTTCCCACGTCGATGTGGTTGTGGCTCTCGCCGTTGTGGCCGCCCTTAGTGGCAAAGCCGTAGTAGGGGGTGCGCTTGACGAAATAAGAGGAATTCTCCGCCGCGTAGGTCACGTTTTCCCGCATTTTGCCGCTGACGTGGGCGGGATCGTAGTAAATAATGGAGCGGAGGGCAAAATTGAAGTGGGTGTTGTCCTCCACACAGCCGGGCATCCGGGGCAGGGGCTCAATTTCGTCCCCGTACACGTGGCGGAGCAGGTGGGGCAGGCCAATGGGAATTCGCTGGAACACGGTGCAATCACCGAAGGTGGTCAGCACGTTCCGCTGGAGGAACATTTTTTGCAAATATTGGGCAATGGCCTTTACCTTGGGGCGGGCAAACCAGTCCACCGCGCCTTGGGTCAGCTCCCGCTCAAGGGAGGCATAGGCGGCAAAGAAGCCAAAGCCGAAGCCCCAGTAGCCCACGCCCTCCACACACATGCCGTCCTCAAGGAAGGAGGCCAGATAGCACTCCATGGCGTTGTGCAAACGGGTCTGGTGCTCGTAAAACAGGTGGGGAGCCTCGTACATCAGCACGCCACCCACGGCGCCGGCGCAAACGGCCGTCCAGTTGTTGTCGTGGCTCTCCCAGAAGAAGGTACGGGTGCAGTAGGGCTCAATGATGTGCCGACGGATCTCGTAGGAGATGCGGTCAGAGATCAGCCGAGGCAGGCGGTCACCCAAGAGATTCTTGACCTCGGCCAGGGCAAAGCCAACGGAGGCGGCAAAAATATCGATCAGCCCGGGGTCAAAATCCGCCGGGGTCTTGCCGTAGTATTGCATGGTGAAGTGCCCGAGGGGCGCCCAGGAATATTCGTTGCAGTACGCCCATATCGTGCGCAGGAGGTTGTTGTAGTACTCCTCGTTCTCCGGGTAGATCAGGGTGAGGAGGGCGGAGGTCTGTAGGTGGTCAAACTGCTTGCGCCACAGCATGTGGTCGTTTTGGGAGAGGATGTCCTCCACCGAGTGCGCCCGGGGCTCTACGCGGAAGGCCTCCTCATACAGTGCCAAAAGCTGTGCCCGATGGGTGGCGAAATCCTCGCTCTCCCGTACCTTTTGCCACAACGCCTTGTCTTTTGCAAAATCCAGCATATCGTTCTCCTTTCGCCGGCAAAATGTCACCCTCATGGTAGCACAACCGCCGCCCAAATGCAAGAAGAATTTGTTGCTCATACGTCAGCGCACAAACTCCCCCGAAGGTGACAGCAATTTTTGGTCGAGCTTTTTTGCCGGGAAGCCCCGGCTGGAAGCGTTAATTTTTGGTCGAGCTTTTTTTAAAAAGCTCGCGGGGGTGTGGGGCGCGTGCCCCACGTACACGGCCTTTCTTTTTTGCAAAGCTTTTTTCTTTGTGGCGGGGAAGCCCCCGCTGGCAAGGTCGCCGCTTGCTTAGTTATAATTGTATCCCATCCCCCGAAGGTGACGATGGCAAAGAAAAAAGCGTCTAACAAATAGCACATCCGCCACGGCTACCGCCGGAGGAAGCGCTCCAGCGTGCCGTCATCCGTCGGGTTCGTCCACGATAGCGGATTGTCAGGGGCGCAGGCTCCCTCAGTCGCCTTCGGCGCCAGCTCCCTCCCGGAGGGAGCC
>JAGARU010000065.1 GCA_017622085.1 Clostridia bacterium
AGCTTTGCAAAAAAGAAATGCCGTGTAAGGAGCTTTCGCTCGCTGCGGCGAGCGAGGAGCCTCCGCGGCTCCAGCGCGCGAGCTTTTTAAAAAAAGCTCGACCAAAAATTGTTGTTTTCGACACCCTCGTGTGATCGTGCTCGCTTACAAGTGAGCACGCGGCGCGCTTTATGCGAAAATCGCATCGATGGCGGACTTGATACGGGCGGAGACGGCTTTTTTGTTGGTGGGGTGGATCAGAGTTTCCTGACCCAGGTCGCGGATGGTAACCGCGCGGCAGGCGGGAATGCTCTCCGCGGCACGGAGCTGAGCTTCCTGCACGTCCGACCAGCCGGAGGGAGAGTAGGCATAGATATAATCGTGGATCTGCACGATGACGAAGGGCAGCTCCGGCTGACGGAGCACCTCTCGCCACTCACCGATCATGGCGCCAAGGAATTTATCGTAGTACATTCCCTCGCCCGTGCCCGTGTTGCTCTCGCCCTGATACCAAACCACGGCGCGGAAGGGGCAATCGATGATTTCCCGGAACATATTGTTATAGATCCAGCTATTGCCGTTCCAATCGGCAAACTGGTCGTTGGTGCGGTCGGGATGGTAATCGTCCTCCGTCAGGGGCACGGCGCAGGCGCGGAGTGCATCCTCCGACAGGAAGGACTGGATCACGGAGGCGCCCTGATAGCAACCCACCACGCCCACGGCTACGCCGTCGTCCTTAGCCAGCTCGGCGGAGAGATAGTAGGCGATGGCCGACCACTCCGGCACGTTCTCAACGGTGGCTACATCCCAGCAATGGTCAAAGGGGCTGGCCTTTTCGATCTGGGGCACGTGATAGAAGCGGATGCGGTCGTTTGCCACGACGTCCGCCTTGGGGGGCTCGATCTCGCTCATTTTCAGCTCGGCGTTAGACTGTCCGGCCAAAAGATACACGTCGCCGATCATAATATCGGTGACGGAGACGGGCTGGCCGTCCAGCACCAGATTCATAGTGTAGGGGCCGCCGGCGGCACGGGCAGGCAGGGTGATCTCCCAACGGTCACCGTCCGAGGAGAACGAGCGGATCTCGCCGAGGAAAATAACGCTTCCCTCACCGGAGCCTTCTCCAAAAATGCGGATCTCCTTATCCCGTTGAATGACCATGTGATTGCTGAAAATGGGGTTGAGTTTCATAAAAATCTCCGTTTTCGTTGATAATAGTTGCGAAACTGTCCTTTTATTATACCAAAAGGACGAGACTTTTGCAAGTGGTATTTTTCAGGAATGCATTTTTCCGCCGAAATCGCCCACACAACTTGCAAATTGCGGCGCTATCTTATATAATGAAGAAAAAACACCCACGGTAAAGTATATTCCGTCGGGCGAAAAAGGAGATTGTTATGGCACTGATCCACTTGAATTTTCATTCCGACGTCCTTGGCATGGGCGTAAACGCAGAGGTGATCCTGCCCCAGAAATCCACCACCCTCATCGGCATGGACACGGGCAGTGAGACCGCCACCTGCAAGACCCTCTACCTGCTCCACGGTCTCTCCGACGACCATACCATCTGGCAGAGACGCACCTCCATTGAGCGCTATGCGGCCAAGTACGATCTGGCGGTGGTTATGCCCAACGCCCACCGCAGCTGGTACACGGATATGGCTCACGGCGGACGGTTCTTTACCTTTATTTTCGAGGAGCTGCCAAGGGTTTGTCAGTCCTTCTTCCGCTGTATGTCGGACAAGCGGGAGGACAATTACGTGGCCGGTCTCTCCATGGGTGGCTACGGTGCGATGAAGATCGGCTTCTCCGCCCCGGAGCGTTTTGCCGGTGTGGCGGCCTTTTCCGGTGCCTTTGACGTGTACACCTTGGCAAAAAACGCCCAGCTGGACGGTGCCCGGTACTGGGAGGATCTGTTTGGAGATATTGAGAGCATTCCCGGCTCGGCAAACGACGTATACGCCTTGGTGGAGCGCGCGGCTAAGTCCGGCAAGCCCCTGCCCAAGACCTACGTTTGGTGCGGCACGGAGGACTGGCTGATCGGCGCGAACCGACAGATGCGGGATCTTCTGGCTACCACGCCCATTCCCCACGAATATAAGGAATCCGCCGGCGTGCACGCCTGGGAATACTGGGACGAGCAGGTTCAGCGGGCGATGGAATACTTCTTCGAGCGGTAATCGGCCATCCGACAAGCATTTTTTCGCGTGTCGTATAAAAAGGAGAAAATCTTATGGGAACATCATTTGCCGATCGTTTTTACGAAAAAAAGTGGGGCGTATTTTGCCACTTCTTGTTTGATCCGCCGGGGGGCTCCCATCTGAAGGAGCGCCTCTCGGAGCTTCCGTGGGATACCCGCGTGAGCATGGTGGACACGGATAAGCTGGCGGCGGCTCTGCATGAAATGGGCGCCGGATACTTCTTTATTACCCTGATGCAGGGGCGCAAGTACATGGCCGCGCCCAACGCCACCTACGACCGCATTGCCGGCACAAAGCCCGGGGAGGCCTGCCCCCACAGAGATCTGATCGAGGATCTTTACACCTCCCTCTCCCGCTACGGCATTGACCTCTATCTCTATTATACCGGCGACGGCCCGTACATCGATCGGGAGGTGGGCGAGCGGTTTGGCTTTGTGGAGCCCCGCAAGGACGTCTCCGAGGACTTTGTGCGGAAGTGGGCCTCTGTGCTTGACGAGTACGCCCGGCGGTACAAGGGAAAGGTGCGCGGCTGGTGGATCGACGGCTGTTACCCCTATTTTGGCTATACCACGGAGCTTTTGACCATTTATCACGACACGCTGAAGGCCGTTGACCCCGATTGCGGCATCGCCTTTAACGTGCATGGGGTGAAGGACGAGCTGATAAAGAACCATCCCTTGGAGGACTTTACGCCGGGCGAGTTCAATTCGCCCTACTACGTGCCGAAGGCGCGGTTCATCGACGGCGCTCAGGCGCATCTTCTGATGCCCGTGGGCCCCATGTGGGGCACGCCCGGCTGTACGTACACAAGAGAGCAGATGGCGGACTACGTGCGCCGCGTCCGCGAGGCCGGCGGCATCCCCACCTTTGACGTGCTGATCCTCCCCGACGGCTCCTTCGACCCCGCCCAGCAGGATGCCCTGACCCTTCGCGGGATGCTGTAACGAGCGCGAAGGCCGCCGCGGCCAAGATCGGCGCTTGCTCACTTGTAAGCGAGCACGATCACACGAGGGTGACGAAAACAGTAATTTTTGGTCGAGCTTTTTTTAAAAAGCTCGCCAGGTGGCTCGGAGGGCGGGAGCCCTTCGAAGAAGCGGCCTTTCTTTTTTGCCGAGCTTTTTTCTTTGGGCCTATAGCGTCAAAGAAAAAAGCGTCTAACACATCGCTCATCTGCC
>JAGARU010000002.1 GCA_017622085.1 Clostridia bacterium
CCCTGATGTACTGCACGGCCTTTTGTGCCTTTACCGTAAGCCGTCCGCCCCGCGGCTGGAAAATCATTCTTCGGGTTCTTGCAGGCATCCTTTGCTTCCTTTTAGCCTTTGTTACCGCGCTTCTCATGACCCGCGTTAACGCCATTCGTTTTGCCGACCTTTTGTTGGCGCTGATCCCCATGCTCGGGGCCCTGTAAGGAGGAGACCGTTATGAAGACCATGCGCTTTTTGTCCTTTCTTTTATCTGTAGTCCTCCTTTTACCTCTTTTGTCCTCTTGTGCTGAGGCGCCGCAAAGCTACGTGGCGCCGGAGGGCGAGGCTTGGTTTATGGGCTTTGCCTCCGAGGAGATCCCGTTGCCGGAAACGGACGATCCTCTCTATATTGCCGGATACCGGCAAGGCAAGGAGATCACCGGCGTCCTTGACTTGCAGAGAGCCAACGCCGTATGGATGGACACGGGAGACGCCGGTGTTCTGCTCATCGGCATCGACTGTGTGGGTCTTGGCTCGGATACCGTTAATAAAATCCGCGAAGAGCTGTCCGATTTTTGCCGCCAGACCAACTGCGTGTCCGTTAACGTGTACGCCACCCATACCCACGCCGGCGTGGATACCCTCGGCCTCTGGGGGCCCATTGCCGTGGACGGCAAAAACGATGCGTTTATGGAGAACCTGATCCACGCCGCGGTCTCAGCCGCCAAAGGCGCTTATGCCGATCGGTCGCAGGGAAAGCTTCTCTTAGGTACCACTGTCCCTGAGGATCTTTTGTACGATTCCCGCCGTCCGCAGGAATATGATTCTACCCTGTATCAGCTCCGCTTTGTGCCGGATCATGCGGATCAAAACGGAATTCGCCTCCTGTCCTATGCCGCCCATGCGGAATCTCTGCGAGGAGATAATACGCTCCTCAGCCGCGATTTTCCCGGAGCCATATCCGACGGGATCAAGGCCGCCACCGGTGACGATACCCTCTTCCTCCCCGGCGCCATCGGCGGTCTTATTATGACCCGTGAGCTGGTGGACGAGCCCTTTGACGCCACCGAAAATCTTCGTCTCACCGGCGAGGCTCTCACAAAAGCCGTTCTCTCCATTGACAGCGAGACCGAGCTTTCCCCCAGCTTGTCCATCGCTTCTGAAAAGGTCGAGATTCCTCTCGATAATACACTTTTCCTGTGCTACCGCTTCTTAGGAATCCTTGGTAATCCCGCCGTTGACGGAGAAGGCGAGACCGGTTATTCCCTTGTAAGTGAGCTTGGCGTGCTTGCCCTTGGCAACGTTACCCTTGCCCTGATTCCCGGCGAGATCTTTCCGGAGCTGGTCAGCGGAAACGGCCTTGGCGCCGAGGATCCCGAGCCCCTGTCTGTCATTGCCCGTCGTCACGGCATAGAAAACCTGCTCATTGTGAGTCTTTGCAACGATGAGCTGGGCTATATCGTTCCCCCCAGTGACTACCTTATTAACCCCGATGCCCCGTATTTGGACGGCATCGAGGACGCCACCGGCGAAAATCATTACGAGGAAACCAACTCCACCGGTATCCGAACTGCCGCTCTTTTGGCCGAAGCCTTTGAGGAGATCCTTTCTCTTATTACCGAACCGCGAGGATAATGACTATGAAATTTACCATCATTAACGGAAGCCCAAAGGGTGAATACAGCATCACCCTGCAAACCTTGTACTACCTCCAGAGAAAATATCCTACCCATCAGTTTTCCGTACTACACGCTGGACAGCGGATCAAAGCCTACGAAAAGGATTTTTCCGCGGCGAAGGCCGAGCTTGAGTCCGCCGACGCTCTGATCTTCTCCTATCCCGTGTATACCTTTTTGGCTCCGTCCCAGCTTCACCGCTTCATCGAGCTGATCAAGGCAAACGGCATTACACTGAAGGATAAATACGTTACCCAGATCTCTACCTCCAAGCATTTTTACGATGTCACTGCCCATAAGTACGTGGAGGAAAACGCGCTGGATCTCGGTATGCGCCACATCCGCGGCTTATCGGCCGATATGGAGGATCTCTTAACGGAAAAGGGAAGAGCGGACGCAGAAAAATTCTTTGACCGCGTCCTTTGGCAAATGGAAACCGGTATATATACCACCGTGCCTGAGACAAAGGAATCCCGCCCCGCCATTCCCGCCACCGTTCCTGCCGTAGCCGAGGAGAAAAAGACCAGCAAGGACGTGCTGGTCCTTACCGATTGCACCGATCCTGCGTCCAACCTGCAAAAAATGATCGACCGCTTCCGCGCGGTCCTGCCCTACGAGACACGGGTGGTTAACATTTCGGAGTACCCCCTCTCCGGAGGATGCCTCGGCTGCTTCCGATGCGCCGTATCGGAAAAGTGCGTATATAAGGACGGCTTTGATACCTTCCTCCGCGAAACCATTCAGACCGCCGATGCCATTGTGTACGCCTTTACCGTGTCCAATCATTCCATGGGCTCTCGCTTCAAGATGTACGATGACCGCAATTTCTGCAACGGCCACCGCACCGTAACCGTCGGCATGCCCGTAGGATATCTGGTCAGCGGCAATTATGAGCAGGAGAACAATCTCCGTACGGTAATCGAGGCCCGTGCCGATACCGGCGGAAATTTCCTTGCCGGAGTGGCCACCGATGAACAAAACCCCGACGCCGCCATTGATTCTCTTGCGAAAACCCTTGCCTTCGCGCTGGAAACATCACATACTGCTCCTCAAAGCTTCTGGGGCGTCGGCGGCATGAAAATCTTCCGCGACCTGATCTACCAGATGCGCGGTATGATGCGTGCCGACCATAAATTCTATAAAAAGCAGGGAATTTACGATTTTCCTCAAAAGAAGAAGCTGACCTCGCTTAAAATGTATCTGGTGGGCATGCTCCTCTCAAATGAGAAGATCCTTGCTAAAATGGGCAACGCCATGAACGAAGGCATGATCGCTCCCTATAAAAAGATGTTTGCCGCCATGGACAAAGAAAAGAATTCGTAATTGGGAGGAATCTATGAAGCTACTGTTCCGCGCCCTGCTGAAATTCCTTGTGGGACTTGCCCTCGTATCCCTTCTTCTGTTTCTTCCTGCCGGCACCGTCCGATATCCCGGCGCATGGCTTTTTCTTGCCCTTTTGTTTATTCCCATACTGGTGCTGGGCGCCATATTGCTTGCACGCGCTCCCGCCTTGCTTGAAAAAAGACTGAGCGCTAAAGAAAAGGAGGGCATGCAAAGAGGCGTGGTAGCCATCTCCGCGCTGCTGTTCCTTGGCGGCTTTGTTGTTGCCGGATTGGATTTTCGCTATCAATGGTCGAACGTCCCGCACGCTGTAGTGATTGTCGCTGCGGTCGTACTGCTTTTGTCCTACGGCATGTATGCCGAGGTCATGCGGGAAAACGCTTATTTGTCCCGAACGGTCGAGGTACAGGAGGGTCAGAAGGTAATTGACTCAGGTCTGTATGGCATTGTCCGCCATCCCATGTATGCCGCCACCGTATTTCTGTTTCTGTCCATTCCCGTGGTACTGGGATCCTGGTGGTCGCTTTTGTGCTTTGCCCCTTACCCCATCGTGATTATCGCTCGTATACAGAACGAAGAAAAGGTACTGTCACATCAGCTCCCCGGCTATACCGACTATAAAAAGCGTGTAAAATACCGCCTGATTCCTTGGATTTGGTAACTGTAACGAAAGGAGCGTTTTATGCTGGATCTTGAGATTGTTCAAAATCCTTCTCTTAGATACCGCTTTATCAACCGATTTTTGCTCTCGCGTAAAGAATATGAAGCAAAGCAGAATCTAGGTGCTGAACCGTATGAGGAAGCTTTGTTATGGGATCGTATGCCGAAATATCCCCGCATATTTTTCTGCGAGGCGCTCCGCCTTTTACGCGCGATTGACGGAGAGGTTTTGGTCTTTACTGAGGAGAACCCAACCCCAATGAGTGGACTTGTATTACACGGAACGGAATACAAAAAAGCTGTGGCTCGCGGTAATTCTAGGGAGATTGCCGATTGTATCGAGTACGAATGGTTTGAGAATCGCCGTTTGTCTCTTGAGAACGCCTCCCTTGCCAATTCCGTATTTCCGGAGGATTTTTACGTGGTATCACCTGATTTCAGTCGTTTGATCGTCTTTACTCACGAGACCGATTTTTGGCATTTGGAACAGGAAGAGCCGGTTAAGGTTGGTATGAGCCGCTACTGCATGGCTGTCGGATTTGACTTTCCAATATGCCCCTATACCGGCGGATATGTGGATGAAGGTTCATGTGTTGATATTCAGATGATAGCCAATGGCTATATTAGTCAGTCTGCCTTATGGGATGTTGAGATCGAATGCGAGATAGCTAAAGAGATCTGCGGTCAGTGCCCACGCAGAATGTCAGAGGAGAAATTATGAATTACACAAAAATCGATATGAAAACCTGGCCCCGTGCCCGGTTGTTCAAGCACTACATGGAAGCCATGCGGATCGTCATGAGCATGACTGTGGATATAAACGTTACCGCATTAACCTCCTTTGCCCGTCGGAACAATCTTAAATTCTATCCGTGTATGCTTTGGGTCGTCACGAAGGTCATTAACGCCCACGATGAGTTTAAATATGCCTTTGACGGAGAGGGAAATCTGATCCGCTTGGATGCGGTCATCCCGTCTCACACAGACTTCCACCCGGAGACTGAAAGCTTTGTAAAGATGACCACGGAGTATTCGGAGGATCTGCTGGAGTTCCATTCCCGTGTTCTTGCTGACCGCGAGGCAAGCAGGGACGTAGACGGCCTTATGCAGGATGCTCCCCTTAATTGCTTTGATGCTTCCAGCCTTCCTTGGGCACACTACAGGAGCTTTGACCTCCACGTGTTTGACGAAGGTAAATTCCTTGCGCCCGTGGTTACCTGGGGCAAGTATGAGGAAGAATGCAAGGGAACGATCCTCCCCTTGACCATGAACATCCACCATGCCGTCTGTGACGGCTTCCACCTCTCCCGCTTCTTTAACGAGGTGCAGGAGCTGGTAAACCGCTTTGCCAATTGAACCGAAGGAGGATCATCCAATGAAATACGATTTTGAATCCATTATGGATCGCCACGGCAAGGATGCCATTGCCGTCGATGCGTTAGGTGGCGGGTGGGCCCCGGATGCTCCGAAGGACGGCTTTGATGCCATCCCCATGTGGGTAGCCGACATGAACTTTCCCACCGTTCCCACGGTGTGTGAGGCCATCCGTGAGCGTGCCGCCCACCCGGCTTTCGGCTATTTCAATCCCCGTGAGGAATATTTTTCCTCTATCATCCGCTGGCAATCCCTTCGCCATGGGGTAGAGGGTCTTGAACCCGAGCACATCGGCTATGAAAACGGTGTTCTCGGCGGCGTTCTTTCCGCTATCGGTACCTTTTGCTCCAAGGGAGACTGCGTTCTTGTGCACTCTCCCACCTATATGGGCTTTACCATGTGCCTGCAAAACAGCGGATATCGGATCATCCATAGCCCCTTAACCCCCGATAAGAACGGCGTATGGCGTATGGATCTTGCTGATATGGAGAAAAAGATTACGGAAAACCGCATTCACGCCGCCATCTTCTGCTCGCCCCATAACCCCACCGGACGTGTGTGGGAGCGTTGGGAAATCGAGCAAGCCATGGAGCTTTACCGCAAGCATGACGTTTACGTGGTCTCCGATGAGATCTGGTCGGATATCATTCTGTCAGGGAACAAGCACATTCCCACCCAGTCCGTCAGCGTGGACGCCAAAAATCGGACGGTAGCGCTCTATGCGCCCTCCAAAACCTTCAATCTTGCCGGACTTGTGGGCTCCTACCACATCGTCTATAACCCGCGTCTGCGGGATCGGATCGACAAGGAATCCTCTCTTTCTCACTACAATTCCATGAACGTTCTGTCCATGCATGCCCTGATCGGCGCGTATAAGGATGAGGGACACCGGTGGGTGGACGAGCTTTGCGAAACGCTCTCCGGCAATATCGACTACGCCTGTCAGTACATAAACGAGCACTTCAGGGGCGTTTCCACATCCAAACCTCAAGGAACCTATATGCTGTTCTTGGATTGCGATGAATGGCTCACCGAGCACGGATCGACCTTGGAGCATCTTCTTAAATCCGGTTGGGACGTAGGCGTTGCCTGGCAGGACGGCCGCCAGCACGGCGGACAAAACCACATCCGCCTGAATCTGGCGCTTCCTCTGTCCCGTGTAAAAGAAGCCTTCCGCCGTATGGATCAATATATTTTTAATAAGGAGTAACCTATGCGTAAAGATTTTGGAGCAAAAACCTGGCTGTACCCCATGCCCGTGCTGATTGTGGGCACGTATGATGAAAACGGAACCCCCAACGCTATGAATGCCGCTTGGGGAGGTATTTACGATACCAATCAGATCATGGTCTGCCTGGCCGATGATCATAAAACCACGGAAAATATTAAGAAAACCGGTGCCTTTACCGTCAGCTTTGCCACCGCCTCCACCGTTGTTCCTTGCGATTATGTGGGCATTGTTTCCGCAAACGATGAGCCCGATAAGTTTGCTAAGTCCGGCTTCCATGCAGTGAAAAGTGCGTATGTGAACGCACCCATCATCGCGGAGCTCCCCATGACCGTGGAGTGTAAGCTGATTAAGTTCAACGAGGACGGTATCTGCATTGGTGCAATTGAAAACGTCTCTGCCGATGAGGGCGTTCTCGACGAAAAGGGAACCATCGACGTAACAAAGCTGAACCCCATTATCTACGACAGCGTGACTCACGCTTACCGCACCCTCGGCAACAAGGTGGGCCAAGCCTTCTCCGACGGCAAAAAGCTGATATGAAATCGGTTCTGATTACGGGCGCATACGGTGGCATGGGGCGTAAAACCGCAGAGCACCTGCGGGACTCCGGCTATCTGGTTTTTGCTCTTGATAAAACGGTTGGCGCGCCTGAGCCGGGTATCATTCCCGTTGAGGCTGACGTCACCGACGAGGCCAGCATACTGGCAGCCTATAACCAAGTCCTCGCTACAACAGACTCCCTCTATGCCATCGTTCATTTTGCCGGTATTTATATGCTCGATTCCCTCGTGGAAATGGAGGGGGAGCACTTCTCCCGTATGTTTGAGATCAACGTGTTCGGCGCTTATCGGATCAATAAAACCTTCTTGCCGCTTTTGAAGAAGGGAAGTCGTATCCTCATTACCACAAGCGAGCTGGCTCCTCTCGATCCTCTTCCGTTTACAGGCCTGTATGCCATCACCAAAAGCACCTTGGATAAGTATGCCTACTCCCTCCGTATGGAGCTTCAGCTTTTGGGCATATCCGTCTCCGTCCTTCGCGCTGGAGCCGTGGATACGGACATGATCGGCGCCTCCACCCGCGCTCTGGATGACTTTTGTAGCGGTACCGCACTCTATTCCTGCAATGCCGACCGCTTCAAGAAAATTGTTGACGGCGTAGAGGCCAGACGCATCCCACCGGAAAAGCTGGCACGCAAGGCAGGGAAGATCGTAAAAGCAAAATCTCCCCGCTTTGCCTATAGCATCAACCGAAACCCCTTGTTGCTTTTACTTAACGCTCTCCCAAAGCGTCTTCAGCTTTGGATCATCCGTAAAATACTGTAAAGCAGGTGAACCACATGATCAAATGGACTGTTTTGTTGCTTGTTATTCTTAGCCATGTCTACTATGGGGTGCTGGAGATCGTTCGCTATCGCTCCGCAAACAATCCTACCCCGGCCAACGTGGCCGACGTGTACGATGCCGAGACCTATCAAAAATGGAAGCAGTACTGCGCCGAGCATTGCCGGCTGAAGCTGGTTGGCGTCCTCGTCTCCTGTCTTGCTACCCTTGCACTTCTTTCCACAAACGCCTACGCCGCCTTTGCTGCCCTTTTCTCCAACGGAGCTCAGCTGTTTTCCGTCGTTCTTTTAGAGGTGGCGGTAAGCACCCTCTTGGAGATCCCCCAAAATTATATCGCAACCATGGTCATCGAGCAGAAATACGGATTTAACCGTTCCTCTGTCAAAACCTTTGTTTTTGACAGCATTCGCTCTCTCGTGCTCGGTTTTGCTCTCACCTACGGCTTGGCAGGACTGATCTCCGTGTTCCACCAGGCAACCGGAGACCGCATGATCCTCTGGATCGCAGTAGCGCTTTTTGCCTTCACCTTTGTGGTGATGCTGCTTTACCCGATCTTCCGCCGCTTAGGCAATAAATTTGTTTCCTTGGAGGAGGGTGAGCTGAAGGATCGTCTGATGCAGCTTCTGGCCTCTCACGGCTATGAGGTCAAAGCCATTGAGGTAATGGACGCTTCCCGCCGCACCACCAAGCTCAACGCTTACTTTACCGGCTTCGGGAAAATGAAGCGGATTGTCCTGTTCGATACGCTCCTCAATGCCATGACGACCGACGAAATTTGTGCCGTCTTTGCCCATGAGCTGGGCCACGGCCTTCATAAGGACGTCCTCAAGCAGCAAATTATGAACTTCGTCAATATGTTTTTAATGGGATTTTTGGCCTGGCTTGCCGTTAAGGAGCCTGCCTTCCATAAAGCCTTTGGCTTCGATAGCGTAAACTATGGCTTTGCCTACGTGCTCCTTGGCGTCGGTCTCGGTGTTCTCCAGCCCTTTACCGGCATCCTTATGAACGCTTATAGCCGCCACGCCGAATACCGCGCGGATCGCCAAGCCGTCAAGGAAGGCTACGGCTCTGCCATGACCGCCGCTTTGAAAAAGCTCGCCAAGGAGAATTTCTCACACCTTGCGCCCTCCCGCGTGAACGTTGTTATGGAATACAGTCACCCCCCGCTCAGTGATCGTCTTTCTTCCGTCGAGAAGGCGCTGACCGAGGAGCAGAAATAAGAATAGCTCTCAAAAATTCCAGATCTCCTGTTCATATTTCACATCATCACCCGGGAAATTTGGGCAAAATGTACCATTTTTGGGTCAAAATCCGCCGCTTCCTGTCCCAATATGAAAAAACGAAAATTTTCAAAAGTTTTTTCCAAAATACGCTTGACACCCAGCAGAACCTGTGCTATAATACATGAGCGTTCGCAAGAAAGCATCTGGGTGTGGCGCAGTTGGTAGCGCGCTACCTTGGGGTGGTAGAGGCCGCACGTTCAAGTCGTGTCACTCAGACCATATCGAGTGTTCATAACTGATGTTAGGAACACTCGATATTTTTTTGCCTGTGTTTACTTAATATTAAGTTGTTTGGAGCAGATTCGTCTGCTCTTTTTTTGTTTTTAGTTAAACTGCGCTTGGGAGATATTCGATAGCCACTCCCTGCCGTGAGTCGAGCTTGTAGGTGTGCTTGGGTACGATGCTCGGCAGATCAATACAGCCGACAAAACGGTAATGGATGACAAGCCGTTGTGTTCTGTTCTTACCCGTTCCCTCAATCGGAAAGACCTCGATTTTGTCGATCAGTTCTTGAAGGACAATGGGTGTCAGCGTTTGCATCGTCATAAACTTCCGTATTGCTCGTATAAAGCTGCCCGAGGAGTTCTGCGCGGTGTCAAGGCGTTCAATCTTGTTCTTGAGATCGAACATCTGCTTTTTGAGTTCTTCTTGCTCAACCTCGTATTTGTGAGACAGTCGCATAAACCAATCGTCCGTGACCTTACCGTTGACATTATCCTCATACACACGCTCGTAGAGTCGAAGAAGCTCTTGGCTTCGTGCCGTAGCCGCTGCCAAGGCACTCTCTGCCGCTTTCCTTTCAGCCATTGAGTCCTTGTTGGTCTTGTGTTCCAAAAGCTCTGCAAAGGCATTTTCGTCGTGATCAAGATAGGTGGCAAGCTTGAACAGTTCCATCTTCACCACCTGCTCCAAGGAATCCTCTCTGACGTAATGAGTTGACTCACAGGTGCCGCGAAGCCCCTTGTAGTTGGAACAGCTGTAAAAGCGGATACTTGGATTTTGCTTATTGATGTTAAACCAAAGCTTGTGCCCACAATCTCCGCAATACAAAAGATTGGTGAAAATGCTTTTCTTTACATTCTCATTCTTGGGTTTGCGACGTTTAGAATTCTTGGTTAGCACTTGAACTCTTTCCCAAGTCTCGCGGTCAATGATTGGCTCGTGCACGTCCTTGAAGATTGCCCAATTCTCTTTGGGATTTTCAACGCGGGTTTTGTTGCGGAAGGATTTGGAATAGCTCTTGAAGTTGATGATATCTCCGCAATATTCCTGTTGTTCAAGCATCTTGGCGATTGTTGTCTTACACCACTTATACGGGTTTGGCTGCGTTTTCTTGCCGCCTCGACTCATACCCTTGCTTTGCCAATAAGCTTGCGGCACAAGAACCTTATCGTCTTGGAGAATCCTTGCGATAGTCTCGTTTCCATTCCCCTCAATACAAAGGCGGAATATTCTCCTCACAATCTCTGCCGCATCGGGATCAATGATCCACTTCTTTTTGTTCTCGGGATCCTTCACGTATCCATACGGCGGCGGAGCTAAGGGTTCTCCTGCGTTTCCGCGAAGTCTGTGTGAACTTCTGACCTTGCGGCTAATGTCCTTAGCGTACATCTCATTCATTACGTTACGGAACGCGCTGAAATCGTCCTCGCCGTTTTCACTGTCAATGCAATCGTTTATGGCTATGAAGCGGATATTGTGCTCGGGGAAGTAATAGTCTGTGTACTGACCTACCTCAAGGTAGTTTCGACCAAATCTCGAGGAATCCTTAACGATAACGGTCGAGATATATCCCATCTCCATATCCTCAAGCATTTGCTGAAAGCCGGGGCGGTTGAAGTTGGTTCCTGTGTATCCGTCATCCACATAAAACTTGGTGTTGGTGAATCCGTGCTCTTTCGCGTACTTGGCGAGAAGCTTTTTCTGGTTGGCTATCGAGTTACTCTCCCCCTCTGCTCCGTCATCACGAGACAGACGGCAATATAAAGCGGTAATACCTATAATGGTTTCATTCTGTTTGACTGCTGTTTTCTTCTGCATTTTGCTCCTTTCTATCCGAAATCGGATTGGCAGCCGAAACATATTCCGCCGTTATTATATCACCTTGTGTTTCCGTTGACAAATCTGCGGAATTATTTTTTATCAGCCTTTCAAATCTTGAA
>JAGARU010000066.1 GCA_017622085.1 Clostridia bacterium
ACTCGATATGATATAAATCCGCGTTCACGCAGTGAGCATATCGAGTGCGTCAGCACATATCGAACGCGTCAGCGTATATCGAAAATCCGCTTCAGCGGATTTATATCGACGCGTAGTGTCCTTAAGGGCACTACGCATATGCGCATTGCTTTTAAGTTTTTTTCTTTTTGAAAATGATCTTCTTCTGAATCAAATAGCTGACAAAGAACATACAAACCTCGGTGAGGAGCTTGCACACGGGAATAGGGATGGGGGTCAGTCCCCAAAGATACAGAACCCCGCAGTTGAGCACAAGGAGCGTGATGGCAAGCAGGGTATATTCCAGCGCGCTATGTGCATTGGGCTTGCCTTCGAACACGACACGGCAATTCATGTTGTAATTGAAGATCGCGCTGATGATGCGCGCTGAAACGTTTGCCACCGTGACGGATATCGCCGGGATCCACATACCGAAAAGCGCCGAGAAAATGATGAAAAGCACGTAGTCAACAAGGAAGGAGAGGAAGGAGCTGCCAGCGAACTTGAAGAGATGGCGATAGATGCGGAAGGAATCCTTGATGGGATGAAAATGGCTGGTGGAATTGTCCTCGTCTCTGTAAATGGTCTGAATAGGGATCTCGGAAAAACCGCGGGTGCCGTGCTTTTTTGCCTGTGCCGAGAGAACGTTCATTTCGTATTCATAGCGATCGCCCTCCACAGAGATCATGAAGGACAGCAGGGAGGTATCAAACGCGCGAAGTCCCGTCTGGGTGTCTGACACCTTGGCACCCGTCAGCAATCGGAACAGCCCGCGGGTGACACCGTTGCCAAAGCGGGAGCGGAGCGGCATCTTTTTGTCGATCACCCGAACGCCCAATACAAGCTTGCCTGCAGAGGCGGCCGCCTCATCCATCACACGGATGAGATCCTGAGGGGTGTGCTGACCGTCCGCGTCCATGGTGCCGACAACGCAGAGTGCGGGATCCTCTTTGGTGGCTTGGCAAAGACCCTGAATATGGGTGTAGGCGGTCTTCAGCGCTGCACCCTTGCCGCGATTGACCTCATGGACAAGCAGGGTCACGCGGGGATCCAATGCGGCAAAAACTTCGCTATATTGCTCTCCGCTGCCGTCATTGACGACGATAACCGTATATCCCAGATCACAAACCGTCGTTGTCAATGCGGGAAGCACCGCATCGGGACAGTAAGCGGGGATAATGACGTAACCTTTATACTTACTCATATAGTTTTCTCCTTCGGGTCAAAAAAATGATCTCGGCTATGATCGCAAGCAGGATAAATCCTGCGCCGATGCAGATATACAGGAGATGGTTGCTTGTAAATCTACCTGCAATGTTGACAATGCCGAGGAACAAAAAGCCCAACGTAAAGCTGGCCATAGCCGTATTCCAAAAATTCAGTGCCCAGCGCCCCACGCTTTTCCACAGAGGGGAGAGCATTCCTCCAAGTCCCAAAAGTCCGCAACCTACAAGAGGAAAGAGGAACATCAGCCGCATATGGGGGGAATACGCGCCATGGCTGAACATTTCATAGATCCATGTAAATACCATGCACAAAAGGCCGAGGGATGTGCCGACAACGGCTTGGTTTCTCATACGCTTGCGCGTGATCTCAATAACCGATGTAGACAATGTCGCTCACACTCCTTTCGTGGATGTCACCGTCGGTTGTGGGACGGTTGATGACTTTTCCGTTGAAATACATGGTGGCAGATCCACCGCCGTCCAGGTTATAGGCCATGGTGCAACCCAATTCCTGCATGATCTGGGCCATCTGATGCAGGGTAGGGCCAAAGCTTTCAGCGGTGCGACCGTCCGCAACCACGAAGAAATAGTGCAGGGGCTCGACGATACCGATGACGGTACGGGGATTGCCGGCGGTATGATGTGCTACACCTACCTCTGTATCCGTATCAACGGCAATTTCTCCATCCTTCAGAAGGGTGGGGCCAAAGGCGAGCACTTGCATCGCGCCCTGCTTGTGCAAGAGATCTCGAAGTGCTACGTCCCGCTCGTAAAAGCTGACGAAGGAGCCGTCGTACAGGATCGCAAGATCTTCAAATTTGGAATTTCTGATGCTGTCGCGGTATAAAATACCGTTCCGAATGACGTAGCCTTCCTTGTTGGCTCCGTAGTAGTCTCCGTTGACGGCAAAGATCGCGCCGACACGCTCGGCCTGAGAGGAGGTCTTTTCTTTGATGTTGAGACCGAACTCATCGTTGGCAAAAGCGGTTTTCAGATAAGAAAGAGAAGACAAGCGGACCTCGGCCACATGGATGTCCGAATCAAAACGGCGGATGGTGGTGATCTGAATGCGGATGTTTTCGTCCGCATAGGAATTTTCTGTGATGATGGGATACTCCACCGCGGGCGGAGCTGGCGTTTCCTCGCTCTCCGCAGAGGGAGGAGCCGTTACGTCCTCACTGCCCGAAGGTTCGTTCATCGATTCATTTTCCGAGGGCGCTAATGTAATGACAGAGCCATCCTTTCCATGGGACTGTGTTTCTGACGGAAGGGGATCCATCGGCCAAGGCTCAAGGGACGGAAGCGTGTTGGGAGACTGTGCAACCGTGAACTTGGAAAAATCCATGGTCTCCATTTCTGAAGACTCCATGGTTTTTTTGATGATAAATACATCCAGAAGACTCCATGTCAATAATCCCGCCAGCAAAATCGATATGCAAACTGTGTATACATACGGCTTCTTGAAAAAGTTCAGCATAATATCTCCACAGGGTTCAAATGCAAAAAGCATGAAATACAAGCTTATTTTACTCCTAACTTGTGCCGATTTTAATAACAGCTTGTGCATAGATTGTTAATTTTTCGGGGTCACGCAAAATTTACAAAATATAGTTGCATTAAATGAGGAAATCTGTTATGATAGAATGAAGTATTGCAGAAAGGTGAGGATCATGTACGGATATATCAAAACCTTCGCACCTGAGCTTAGAGTGCGTGAGCAGGAATATTACCGTGCCGCCTACTGCGGTCTCTGCCGTACCATGGGAAAATGCACGGGACAATGCTCCCGCTTTACCCTCTCCTATGATTTTACTTTTCTTTCCCTGATCCGTCTGGCGCTTGCGCAACAGGAGATCGTCATTCGTCCCCGACGGTGTGCCGCGCATCCCCTTCGGAAAAAGCTGATGGCTGATCCGCATGAAGCGTTTGCGTTCTGCGCGTATGCCTCAGCGCTGATAGCTTACTATAAAGTTGCCGATGACAAAAAAGACGAAACAGGACATAGGCGCCGCAAGGCAACCGTTGCAAGTCCCTATGCAAAGCATCTTCGAAAAAAAGCGCTGAAGGCGGGTTATGCCGATATGGATGCCGAGATCAAAGCCTCCATGGATGCGATCTCACGGCTGGAGGCAGAGCGCGTCCCCTCAGCAGATCAGCCTGCAGAGCTGTTTGGTGATCTGATGGCGTATCTCGTGTCCTATGGCTTTGAGGGAGACACGGCACGTATCGGAAAAATGCTCGGCCATCATCTTGGGCGCTGGATCTATCTGGCGGATGCCGTGGATGATTACACGGATGACATCGCCAAAGGTCGATACAATCCCTTTGCCGCCCTGTGGCAAGGGGGAGACATGGACGCAGCAAGAAAAGATAATCTCTCCCGCGCTCTCATGGCAGAGCTCGTCCGCATGGAAAGCGCGATGGATCTCGCCGATCCGGGAGACACCGAAAAGAGCAATCTCTGGGGGTGTCTGCGCAACGTCCTGTATCTTGGGATGCCTGCCACGGCAGAACAGATCCTCTATCCCGAAAAACGCCGAGAAATGGAAGAAAACATCAAAAGCATACAAAATAAACACACCGAAAATACCAAGAGAAAGGTGAAAAACCATGAAAAATCCCTATAAGGTGTTGGGGGTTGACCCGAACGCCAGCGACGACGAAATCAAAAAAGCCTACCGCAACCTTGCGCGTAAGTATCACCCCGATAAGTACAGAGACAGTGATCTTGCCGATGTTGCGGAAGAGAAAATGAAGGAAGTCAATGCCGCATATGAGGAGATCCAGCAGATGCGTGCGGGAGGCGGTCAGAATAGCACCCAACAGCAAAGCGGATATGATTATAACGGCTACGGCGGTTATGCGCAAAATCAAGGCTCAACACCCTTCTACGTACAGGTGCGCCAGCTCATCAATGCCCGCAGAACGCCTGAGGCAGAGCAGATGCTGATGGGCGTTGCCGAGGCGGACAGAGGTGCGGAATGGCAGTTCCTCATGGGCTGTATTTGCGCCAACAGAGGTTATTTTGTGGATGCACAGCATTATTTTGATACCGCGTGCGCCATGGATCCCGGCAACATGGAATACAGAAACGCGCAGAATCGCGTGCATAACGCGCAGGCGGGCGGTTTCTCGGGCGGACAGCAGCAGGGTCCGTCTTGCTCTATCTGCGATATTTGCTCCGCACTGATCTGCCTTGACTGCTTGTGCGATTGCTGCTGATGATCGCGGAAAGAAGTCCTTCCAATATGGAGACTCGCGCTTTGGATCGGCATGCCTGGAGGCGCGTATGTCTGCTCCTTGCTTGCCTGATCGCTTTGTGCTTTCAATATGCCGTCAACGGTTCGGCCTTGGGCGGAGCATGGGCTCCTGCGGAGATCCCCCCCGACGATAGCCGCGTGGGCGCTGTTTGTCTTTATAACACGGATAGCCGTCAGATGCTGCACGAAAAAAATGCGGATGCTGTCATATATCCTGCTGCCTCCGTCAAGATCATGACGGGACTGCTGGCTTGCCGCAGTCTGGAGGATCGCTTAGAGGAGACTGTGGAGCTTACGTCTGCCGTGCTGACAGGTGCTTCCGGCAGAAATATGGGGCTTGTCCCCGGAGAGCAGATCAAAATTTACGATCTGCTGGCTTCCATGATCTGCGGCGGTTATAACGATGCCGCGTGCGTGCTTGCATATTTGTGCGCAGGATCGGTAGATGCGTTTCCGGAGCAGATGAACAACGAGGCGGTTCGCTTGGGTGCGGTACATACGACTTATAAAAATCCCACAGGTCTGCACGATCCCGAGATGGTCACCACCGCAAGAGATACGCTTCTTATCGCCCATGAGGCCATGCAATGCGAGCTGTATATGTCACTCGTTTCTTTGCACAACTATACCGTCCCCGCCACCAATGCATCGGGGGAGAGAAGCTTTTCCAACCGAAATCTCCTTACTTCGGATACGGGCGGACAGTATTATAACGGCCGTTGCCGCGGTATGAATGCGGGCATGACCGATGAGGGCGGATGGTGCGTCATTACCCTTTGGGAGCATGACGGTGCCTCAAATCTGTGCGTTGTCATGAATGCTTCCGACGTGTCGACGGGGGAGGCGATCCCCGCCTATACCTACACCAACCGCTTGCTCAGCTGGGCAGGGAGATGCTATACCTATCAAACGGTTCTTTCATCCGAGGATCCGCTTGAAACTCTGCCGGTAAAGAAAACGGGAACCAGTAAAAGTGAGACCGGGATCTACGTCCCTGAGGATCTGCGCGTGTATTTGCCTGCGCATATAAACGCACAAACCGACATTGCCCTGCAGTATCATCTCGACGGCGATGAATTGACAGCCCCCCTTGCACAAGGGCAGACTGTTGGTACACTCACGGTGATCTATGACGGTGCTGTTGTTGCCAGCAGCCCCATCATCGTGCGGGAAGCTTTTGCACGCAATTCATTTCTGAATCTCTTGGATCACATGAAAGCGTACTTTATGAGCCGCGCTTTCGGCGTGACCGTGGTCGTTTTTTTGATATTTTTGATCTTCTATCTGAAATACAGCAGGGGGCCCGGCGGTCGGTATACCACCAAGCAAACCTACGTTCCCTCACGTAAGAAAAACAAAAAATACCGTGCTCTGAAAAAGAGCAGAAGGATATGATCGGCAGGTGTGTTCTGACAGCACACCTGCTTTTCTATACCTCACGTCCCTTTCCGTCTGGGGAGGCGTGGCGGATCATCAACGAAAGAAAGAAGAGAAAAGCCGAAAGCCCCGACGCACCGCGCAGAAGCGCGTAAGCCGCCGCCAGCCAGAAGGTCAGCATAAACAGTAGTGTGAGGTATCGTGTCACAGCCTCGGCGATCTGTGGCGAAAGCATAACCGAAAGTACCACACGAAGCAGCCGTCCGCCGTCCATCGTCCCAATGGGCAGAAGGTTGAAAAGTCCCAGATATAAAGAGGCTTCTCTGAAAAAAAGCAGGTCGTCTGCCCAAAGAGCAGGGAGCTTTTCGGGTGAAGAGGGAAGCATCAGCCAAAACAGAAGATTGACGATAGGCCCGGCGGCGGCTACGGCAAATTCTGTGCCGTAAGATACAAGCCCTGTCATGTGCATGCGCAAGCCGCCAAAGCCGAATCGAAAGCCCGTAACAGGAATACGGCAAAGCTTGGCTGTGATCCAATGCCCACATTCATGCAGTAAAACGGCCGAAAGAACGGCTAGCCCGTATTCTTTCCACAAAAGTAAAGTGGCGAGGGTCACACATACTGCGACGAGGGATGTCCCTTTCGGGCTTCTTATGATTCCTTCCATCCCGTTGAACCTCCTTTCTTCATATAACATGATATGTAACAATGTGAAAATGATCGGGAAAAATTTTCGTCAGGTGCTTGACAATCAGACGATTGTACGATATAATAAAGATATAACGCAACCAAATATATGATAACAGAGGTGTATTTATGAATCTTGAAATCAATGACGCGTTGATCCCCGGTACTCGGCTGAAAAAAAGCGAGATGGGCAACGTAACAGGCCTTGACTTTTTGTCCAAGGTATTTTACATCAGCGAAGGCGTGATGCTTTCCCAGATCCGTGAGGTTTCCGGCATCGACGGCTCCACCCTCCAGAACTGGACCAAACGCGGTTGGGTGGAAAATGCCCGTCTGAAAAAGTATAATATCGATCAGGTCGCACATATTCTTATTATCAATATGTTGCGTTCTTGCATCCAGTTGGATAAGATCGCGCTGCTTTTGCACTATATCAACGGAAAGCTTGACGATGCCAGCGACGATATCATCAGCGATTCTCAGCTCTACGACTATATCTGTCGCATTCTGGACAAGCTGATGCAGCAGGATGTTTGCTCTATGGCATCCATCAAGGATGTCATTCGTGAGGAGATCAAAGGCTATCAGGAGCATATTCCCGGGGCGGCAGACCGCTTGGCCAACGCTTTGGAAATCATCATTGTGGCATATTATGCTGCGCTCATCAAGCGTCGCTCCGATGAAATGCTGACCAACCTGATGAACCACCGCTGATAGTGCTTCGGTTACAGAAATATGAGGCTGATCGCGAAGCTCAAAACCTTTGCCGCATCGACGGGACTGTATATTTGCTATCTTTTGGGCGCGTGCATCCTGACGATGCTGGTAGAAGCGATGCTGGTGTTTTTTATTGACCACATCGTTCTGCTTTCCTATCCCGTCCTGACCGTCATCCGTATCGTGATCTATTCTCTCGGTGTTCCCGCCATCATTGGCGTTTTAGGATATTACGAGGGATACCGCGAAGCGGAATGCTCGCTTGGGGAAACTGCGGGATCCTTCTTTCTTGCCTTGATCGTGCATATTCTCTTTGCTATGCTCTTTAAATTTCAGGGCTTTATTTCGGGTGCCGTTCGTTTTACGGCAGGATTTATCCACAATCAATGGAATATCACCCAGCAAACCTTGGTGGAAAACACCCCATATTCGCTGTTTTTGATTGTTTTTCTCGCTTATAGCATCCTATATTTTGCTGTGTTGTTTTTGTGTAAGTATTTCGGCTCCAGAAAGCGCATTTGTGACAGAGCCGAGCTCAGACGAAACGAGACCGAGGATTGAGACGTCCATTCCGGTTAACCCGATTTGACTGCATACGCAACGGCGGATTCCGCCCTTGCGTATGCTTTTTTTCTGCTCCCAGCTTCACCGTTCGACATTTCTCCTCATATACTGTCATGACCTGTCACGGTCATCTATCACCCAAAGGAGGATATTATTCGATGGAATATTTGAATCATTCCGCGCTGTCGGGGGATCTTCCGTTTCTGAAAGCAGAGCAGGAAGAACCGATCAGACCCGCACCCGACCGTGGGGATTGCGGATGTGAGCATGCCTGCCCGGCGGCCGAGCATTGCCTGCAGGGATGGGGACTTGCCAAGCATCCTCTCGCCATGGTCTACGCACCCTGTCAGCGCTTTGAAGGTCTCTACGATCCCGATACCGCACTTTTGCGCGGTACGCTTTTCTCCGAGTTGGATCTCCCTTTGGAGGTCATTGAGGGAAAAAGCAGAAAAAATGCACAGCCCATGAGTACGGGATGTGCGCATAACTGTCATATGTAAGGAGGAAACGGATATGAACCAAAGACCTGTTTTTTCACCCGGCTTCATGAATCCCGGCGTCGGGTGTTGCCCGATGAGAAATATGCCCCATCGCGGAAACAATCGCATTCCCGATCTGCAGGAAAGATTGCGTCGGGAGGGGCTTCTGGATCGCAGAGAAAGTCTTCCGACGACGGGAGGCGATCAGAACGGTCAGGCTTGCAAAATGAGAGGGCAGAGAAACACTTCGGGATGCGGTTGCTCCTGCGGTCAAAAGAAGCATCGGCATACCCACCATGATTCTCCCGCCAATCTTTCTTTGGCACAAAACGAAGGATGCGGGTGCGGATGCGCGTCCGATGGGGAGCAAAACGGAGATTGCTCCAAGCTTCTGAAGCAGCTCCGAACCGTGGATTTTGCGCTGTATGAGGTCATTCTGTATCTGGATGCCTATCCCGATCATTGCGATGCCTTGGAGCTCTATCATAAGCTTCTGCACAGACGGCATGAGCTGATCGCCGCATATGAAGCCGCTTGCGGCCCGATGACCGCTTTCGGTAACGTCAGCCAAACCTCATGGGACTGGGTCAAAACCCCCGCCCCTTGGGAATATTCCCAAAACTGATGCCGCATACGCAAGAAAGGAAAGGTGTATTTTATGTGGACTTACGAGAAGAAACTCCAATACCCCGTTAAAATAAAAAATCCTGACCCGCAAGCGGCTCAGATCATTATTTCCCAGCTCGGTGGGCCTGACGGCGAGCTCGCCGCATCCATGCGTTATCTCCACCAGCGCTACAGTATGCCCGACAAAAAGGTGGTGGGCCTGCTCACGGACATCGGTACCGAAGAACTCGCCCATCTGGAGATCATCGCGGCCATTCTGTACCAGCTTACCCGCAACCTCAAGGAGGAGGATATCGCCGGCACACCGTTTGCCACCTATTTTGTGGATCATACCACGGGTCTTTATCCTGTCGCCGCTTCGGGCGTGCCCTTTGACATGAAATACGTGGGGATCAAGGGGGATGTTATCGCGGATCTGAACGAGGACTTGGCGGCAGATGCTGCAATACTGCAAGAGCAACCTTTATCAAAAAATCGCCGAAAAGCCCTGTAAAATAAGGGTAAAGCAGCAAAGACAGCGGAGAAGCTTTGTCCGCTGTCTTTGCCGTGTCCTCGTTACTATTGGTCACCTCTAAAAACTCTCTTGACGGAGAATCCGTGGTAACTTTTCCGTCATATTTCACGCTTTCGCTTGCGAAAGCGATTTTCCCTTCGCGTAGCTCCACTACGCGCGCGAAAAATTGTATCTCTGACGAAAAATTTCCTCGCGGCTCTCTCGCCAATAGAGTTTTTAGAGGTTCCCTATTGTTTAAACGACGGTGCGTGCGTCTCTCCCGTCGCAAACGTATTCGGTCCGGGGTTTGACAGCGAGAAATACATCTTCGCCGCTTTGGTCGTGCCGAAATCGCGGTTGGAACCCGTTTCCTGTACCTTGTTAAAGGCATCACGAAACATCTGGTTGTGCGCTTCCTCGCGATTGAGAAGAAAGTCTATGGTTTCGCGTACCTTCTTGTCCTCGATCTGACGGTAGAGATATTCGTAAACCACCTTGGCTCTCTGCTCGGACGCAATGTTAGAGAGCAGATCGGCGCACAGGTCACCCGTGACGGTCACGTAATCCGCTGTCCATGAATAGCCCGAAGCATTGATGAGCCCGGGATTCAGACCAAGCAGAACGTGGGTCTGCACCTCGCCTGCCTGTACCTTGGTCGCGTCCACGTCATGACCGTTGAGCATATTGATGGTCTGCGCCACCATTTCCATGTGCCCCAGCTCCTCCGCGGCAATATCGAGGAAAAGATCCTTGATCTCGGGATCCTTAATGCGAAAGCTCTGCGACATATACTGCATTGCTGCCTTGAGCTCGCCATTGCCGCCGCCAAGCTGTTCCTGAAGCAAAACGGCATACTGCGGATTCGCTCTTTCTACCTCTACGGGATGAAATAACATTTTTTCGTGTTTGAACATAGATACCTCCGATTTTTGGATTCACCGTTAGTATTTCCCAAAGATAAGAAAAATAATTGATGAGAGCAAAAAATATGCGACAATTGACACAAAACAAAAAACGTGGTATAATGGTTATTGCCGTTACGGACGAAAAAATACGGTCACGGAGGTAGGAAAATGAAGATCACTTCCTTGCTTGAAAATACGACCGAGCGAGAGGATATGCGTGTTGAGCACGGTCTTTCGCTTTATATCGAAACCGAGAGTCATCGCATTCTTTTTGATATGGGGCAGACCGATCTGTTCTATGAAAACGCAAAGATTCTTGGAATTGACCTATCCAAGGTTGATATCGCCATTCTCTCCCACGGTCACTACGACCACGGCGGCGGGCTGCGGAGATTTTTAGAGATCAATTCTCACGCGCCCGTATATATCCACAAGGACGCCTTTCTTCCGCACTACAACGGAACAGAAAAATACATCGGACTTGACACCGCCTTAAAGGATCACCCACAGATCGTTTTCTCCCATGACGAATGCCGTGTTGCCGATTCGCTGACTCTGTTTTCCTGCAATGCCAAAGAGAAAAAGCATGCGACGATCCCCTCGGGACTTACCGAAAAGGTGGGCAACGTCTTTCTTCCCGACGATTTCAGACATGAGCAATATCTTTTGATCCAAGAGAACGAAAAACAAATTCTGATCAGCGGTTGCTCTCATAAGGGGATCCTTGATATTACCGAGTGGTTCAAGCCCGATGTTCTCATCGGCGGATTTCACTATTCAAAGCTCCCGCTTGACGTGGCTCTTGCAGATGCGGCAAAAGTTCTCGCTGCTCATCCGACCGAGTTTTACACCTGTCACTGTACGGGGCGTGAGCAGTACGAGTTTATGCGGCAGTATATGCCGTCGCTTCACTACCTGTCCTGCGGACAAACGATCACGTTAAACTGAAGGTCACCTCTAAAAAAATAGCAAGGGCTGACGGCACGTTCACCGTCAGCCCTTATCATTAGAGGTGACCATTATGTAAAGAACGCCATCAAGAGCGTTCCCGTGACCATAAGTCCAAGCCCCAAAAGGGCTTTTTTTGATAGCCTTTCCTTGAAGACAATAAACGAAAAGGCAACTGTGACCAGAATGCTGAGCTTGTCTATAGGAACGACCACGCTTACGTCGCCGTGACCGATCGCGTAGTAATAGCAAAGCCACGACGCCCCTGTCGCAATACCCGAAAGGCAGATAAAAAGCATCTCCTTCTTATCAATGGTGCGAAGTCCCGTGTGCTTCTTGCGGACGAATACGATGCCCCAGGAAAGAACGAGCACAACGGCGGTACGAATGGCGGTCCCAAGGTTGGATTCCACCCCCGAAATGCCGACCTTGGCAAGGATCGAGGTCAGCGCGGCAAAGACCGCTGCGAGAATGGCGTAGAGCATCCAGGCTCGACCCTGTGTCTGCGTCGTGCTCTTTTTCTTTTCTACCATCAAAAAGATGCCGAGCGCAAGAATGGCAGTCGCAATCAGCTTAACGACGAGATTTGACGTCTCTCCGAAGCAAATGATGGCAAGGAGAACCGTGAGGATCGTGCTGGATTTGTCAATGGGCACGACCTTGTTGATGTCCCCCATAGAAAGCGCCTTGAAATAGCAGATCCACGACGCGCCCGTAGCCAAGCCCGAAAGGATCAGGAAAATAAGCGCCTTCGGCTGAATTTCCGTAATCGTTCCTTGCGAGCCGACAACAAACACCATCAGCCACGAGAAAGCCAGAACAACGACCGTACGAATTGCCGTAGCAAGATCGGAATCGGTCTTTTTGATGCCGCACTTGGCAAGAATTGAGGTCAGCCCCGCGAATACGGCTGAAAATACAGCGGCTATGATCCACGTCATAATTTCGATCTTCCTATCGTAGATGTATGCTTTGCTGACATATTTGCCTCCGATATCATTTCTTTTGTGTCATCCAAATCGGCGGGATGATATTTTTTACCATAGCTATTATACTCCTATTTTACCTGTCTGTCAACTTTTTATGAAGAAAAAAGATAAACGTTTTATTTCATCGGTGAAGGGATATGGATGTAATAGCGGACTTGCTATTTTTCATATATTTATTTCAAAAACGAAGGGAGGAGTGCTATGACCAATGAAAAAGGCGAGAATCATGACAAGCAAAACGAAAATTGTACAAGTGTTTTTAAGAACGGAATTTTGACGAAGGAGGATTACACGAATATATGGATAGAATTGATCTCCGTATTAGAGCGCAAAAAAAGTGTAAATTTTTCTCCGGAGTCATGAGAAACCGCCGTTTTTATGTTAAAATAAAGGCAAGAAAACAGCTTGTTCTTATCCGAGAGGAGATAAGAACATGAGAGAAAAAGTAGCAATCTATTGCAGACTGTCCGAGGAGGACAAAAACAAGCAGAACGCCACCGACGATTCAGGCAGTATTCAGAACCAGAAGGCGATGCTCCGCGACTACGCCGACCGCATGGGCTGGGAGCTTTACGGCATTTACAGTGACGACGATTATGCAGGCTCGGACCGTAACCGCCCCGAGTTCAAGCGGTTACTTGCCGATGCGCAAGCAAAGAAATTTGACATTATCCTCTGCAAAACGCAGTCGAGATTTACGCGTGAGCTTGAGCTTGTGGAGCGATACATACACGGTTTGTTTCCGATTTGGGGCATTCGCTTCGTCAGCATCGTGGACAACGCCGATACCGCCAACAAGGGCAACAAAAAAAGCCGTCAGATCAACGGACTGGTCAACGAGTGGTATCTGGAGGATATGTCGGACAGCATCAAATCCGCACTTGATAGCCGCCGTAAAAACGGCTTTCATATCGGCTCGTTTGCGCTTTACGGATACAAAAAGGATCCCGACCTCAAGGGTCATCTGATCATCGACGAGGAAGCCGCCGCTGTGGTGCGAGAGGTATTTACCCTCTTTTCGCAAGGCTACGGTAAGACGGCAATCGCTCGGATGCTCAACGACCGAGGGATCCCCAATCCCACTGAGTACAAGCGGATGCAGGGGCTTCGTTTCAGTCTGCCGCCAAGCAAGAACAGCACGCTGTGGAAGTATTTCGCCATTTCGGATATGCTTGTAAACGAAACATACATCGGCAATCTGGTGCAAGGCAAGTATGAGAGCATTTCGTATAAAACGAGCATCAACCGCCCTCGCCCCAAGGAACAATGGTTTCGTGTGGAAGGCACACACGAGCCGATCATTGACCGCACCCTGTGGGACATAGTGCAGAAAATGATCGCCGAGCGAGCAAAGCCGTTTAAGGCCGGTACAATCGGACTATTTGCCAAAAAGGTGCGGTGCGCGTCCTGCGGATACGTGATGCGCTCGTCAAAATCGGGAGGCAGACACTTTTTGCAATGCCCTAGCCGACACTACGCCAAGGGAGCTTGCGAGGGTGCGTTTATCTCGGTGGATCGGCTGGAACGGATGATCATTGCGGAGCTTCGACGACTCAACGCCGAGTATCTTGATATGGATGAACTGGCGCGCAAGGTGCGATTTAACGCCGAACTCCTCACGCAAAGGCAAGAAATTGAAGCCGAAATTGCAACCTATCAAGGAAAGATCAATCAGTTTTCCAAAGGCGTACGTGACCTCTATCTTGACAAGGTAAAAGGGCTGATTTGTGAGGCAGATTTCATCGAGCTGTCAAAGGACTTCACTTCGCAAAAGGAACGCCTGGAAGCGCAGGTGCTGGAATGTCAAAAGCGAATTGCCGAGATCGACATCAAAATTGCCGTGGGTGATAACCGCCGTGAGCTGATCGAAAAGTACGTCAAGGTAGAGCATCTGACGCGGGAAATGGTAGAGATTTTGATCGACAAAATTATGGTCGGAAAGCGTATTCCGGGCACCCGAAACGTGCCCATCGAAATTCATTGGAATTTCTAATTCCGCGTGTCATCTTGAGCGTAGCCCGCCCGAGATTCCGCTGACGCGCCTCCGCTACGCTACGGTTCGATTCCGCTTCGCTCCACCATAGTAGAACCAGTCGAACCAAACGGTTTGGCTGGTTTTTCTTTATGCTCAAAGGTCAGTAGTAAAGATAATGTACCGAAACATAACCAAAAACCACCTTTCTGAAGAAAAGTACCGACAGTTCCCGTTTGGAGAATTGTCGGTATTTTTTATAATCTGATCCTAACATTATGTTGTGTTAGATTCATCGTAATATCATTACTAATTTTGACTCAAATCGACAAAAGGCATTGTAAACAACAGACTTTTATGCTATAATATAGGCGGTTGTATAGAAGTTCTATAAATATGATATGTGTTGGAGGGATTTATGCCTTTAATAAATATTAGAATAGAAAATTTCAAATCTATAAAGCGATGTGATATCAGCACCGATAACATCAACTTGCTGATTGGCGCAAATGGAACGGGAAAATCAAATGTTTTAGACGCAATAGATTATTTCTATAAAAATTTAACTGAACAAAATTTATCCGAAGATATATACGACGCAAATAATCGTTTTAGTAATCAAGTATCAATAACATTAACATTTGATCTATCAAGTTTTGTTATGATTTCCAGAACTCATACGGATGCTGAAGATTTTTTGTTTGATACTAAAGCCGAAAGAGTAAAATACGGAAGCTATTTTGAATCTATTATCTCATTGGCATCATCTAGAAAGAATAACACTATTAAAGTGAAATTGATCCAAATCAAAGGAATCGGTATTAGATGGAATTTACCATATGAAAACAGATTCATAATTAAGAGCCTATTTCCGTTTTTCTATATCAATACGCGGGCTCTTGACATCTTAGAGTGGACACAGATTTGGAATGTGTTGGGCGAGTTGGGAAAGGTATCAAATGCCAACCGTAAAACAATAGAACAAGACATTCGTGAGTTGATCCAGAACAATCCGGAAATGTCTGGTAAAATAAAAGCTATTCAGCGCATCTTGGATTCTTCTCAATTAAGTATTCAATCCTCAACAGGTAAAGATTTTGCAATAAATTTGTGTAAAGTATATTTGGCTGGCGCTACTATTCAACAGAAGGGCAAAAATCTTAATTATTATTCTACAGGAACTAACTCTGTAAAATACATTGAACTTTTAATTAAGGCAATTGGTGAAATTTCAAAAACAAAACTAAAAGAGCCACTAATTCTATTTGATGAACCGGAAACCAGTTTACATCCGAGCTTTATTGACGAATTAACAGATTGCTATTCCGAAGTCGATCTTAAAACGTGTCTGATTATTTCCTCACATTCTGCTCGATTAGTTAAAAACCTGATAACCAACAGCCAACACATCAAACTATACAATATAATCTTGCGCGAAAAGTATTCGCAAATAACTCCCATGAAACAGTTTTCACAGTATAGCCCTGAATCAAAATACAGGGTATACGATGACCACATAAACGCATATTTCTCAAAAGGAATATTGTTTGTCGAGGGTGAAACAGAGTTGGAACTTTTTGCAAATCCATATTTGCAAATTCTTTTTCCTCAATTGAAAGAAATAGATGTCTTTAAAGCCATGACGGACGAATTGATTTTAGATGTCATGACACCACGAAAAAACCATTCTCGAATACCGTATCTTTATCTGATCGATATGGATAAGGTATTTGAATATGATACAGCAAGCAGACAGTTTAAACTTAAAAGAGAGTTTCCAAAAGGGGGGATAGACTTTCTATACCGAGGCAAGAAAGATAGAAATCGGCCCATGGTGTTTATGAAAAAACGCATTTACCGAATGACATCAAAGCTAAAGGTCCATTATCGGTTGCCTTTTTACAGTTGTACAGATCATAATTATTTATCATATTATTGGGCTATACACGATTATTTGTTGTATCAACGGTATTTTGTATGCAGAACTACGATAGAAGGTATGCTGATAAACGATAAATCTTTTGATTATGCATTGGATTTTTTGCGCAGAAAGAAGAGAGAAAATATCTTTAATGATTTTACAAATTTACTAAATCAGTATACTTTACCATTTACTTCAAACGATAAAGTTAATATTCTTAGATTGATGTTTAATGGAAAAACAGATTTGCTAAAAACAATGAGCATAGCAAAATTATCTCTTCCTCAAAATGATTATGAACTTCTTGAAAAATGCGTAATTGGCAAAAAAACATGCGGCTGGGTATCAGAATATATTGATGGCTTTGTCTTTAGCATGCTACCCGCTGACATTGAACGAACACCAAAAGCATTCAAAAGGTTTTGTGTAGAACATGAGGATGTAAAAAAGGAAATAATAAACGCATTTATATATAATTTTAACGAATTATATGAACTTTTTTCAAAAATATATGATATAATTGAAGGTGGGATAAAGCAATAGTAGCAATGCTTGAGTTTATCAAGGCCTTGATGTTGGTTTGGCTAACCAAATTCCAAGGAACAATAGTCACTAATTGACTGTGGCCGCTATGACTGACTGATATGACAAGCCTATCAGCCATGTACATAGCACGCGCTACGCGATTCATTAAGAAAGTACTATTGCTTTATCCTTTTCCGAGTTATATGAAAGAGGTATGGAATGACTGCGGAATCGTTTTGCAAAATGATTTGGAATTATTCTTATTCCACAGTTCAAAGCAAAATAGCACAGAAGAAATATAAAACGATCAGTATTCCTAAAAGGAATGGATTTAGAGAACTTAGCTTTCTTGACCCCAAAACAGATCTTCATATGTTACAAAGTGGATTGGTTAATTTTCTAAAGAAGATAGAATTACCAGTATGTGCAAAAGGATTTGTTAAAGGGGAAAGTTATTTGTCATATTTAGAGCATCACATAGGATCTATACACTTTTTGCGTCTTGATATCAAAGACTTTTTTCCATCCATAACACGCAAATTGATCGAGAGGGAAATATCTTGTTTCATGTCTTTCGACTCCGAGGAAGAAAAGAAAAAGATTGTGAAATTAGTTTCAGATCTTGTTACATATCACAACTGCTTGCCCCAAGGTGCAGTATCTTCGCCGGTTATATCAAATATCGTAATGATCAGGATAGATCAAAGAATCCTGAAGTATTGTCAAGTTTTGGGTATAAAATATACCCGATATGCCGATGATTTGTTGTTTTCCAGTGAGGAATTTGATTTTAACGATAAAAAATGGTTTTTAAGAAAAATAAAACATATTGTATCCGATGGCAATTTCAAAATTAATTATGGCAAATTAAAATCAAGTACACGTGAAATTTCATTGAATGGATATGTCATTTCGCAAGAAGGTTTAAGGTTGTCCAGGCAACGATTGAACGACATAAAAAAAGTTGTTTCATTTGCTTCATCAAACCGTCAAATGCTTCAAAGTGATCCCAATTCCTATGTACAAGCTCTTAATCAGTTAAACTTAGAGCATCGTGGTTTATCGGTATATCCGTTTAAAAGTGTTTATCAATTTTATCAATTCTTATGCGGTTATCGCTCATACTTGATTTCTTTTTTGAAGTATGACATTGAATCTCAATTTCGAAAAAAACTATGTAAATTGCTTGACAAATTAGAAAAGATAATAAAACAGATTGCTTCTGTTTTATAAAAACAAAAATAAACATTGTTTTTTCATAGCATCCAAATTAGCAGATTATTTCTCGTGCTCCGAAGTCTCCGGTGTATATGATATGCCGATGCGTGACCGCGAGCCGTCGCTTTGAGGGCAAACAGAAATCCCGACGGATCTCTTGTGAGATTTCGTCGGGATTATTGTTTTGTGAATATTTGTAGAATATCTCAATTTTGTCATCAAACAGGATGATCTTATCTATGAGGGTGTCGATCAAGAGCTGCGGCTCCGCTTTTAGCGCATCCATCAGGAAAGACTCCACGTCCTCCTTGGTGAGCAGATTGGCCTCCTTGCATTCCTCGGACAGGATCCGCCCGTTCAGCTCGTCGATCTGAAGCTCCAACTCGGTGATTCGGTCTTTGGTGGTGGCGGTAAAGATACCGGCCTCCAGAGCCTTCATGAGATTATTCAAAGCCTTTTGCGCCTTGCTTCTCTCGTCCCGTAGAAGCGTCAGGACGGCCTGTTCTCTGGCACGCTTCCGATGTACCTCGATCACCTCTTCGGCGATTACAGACAGATTCTCGGGCCTATTCAGCAGCATGAGCGTCGTGTTCAGCACCATTTCCTCCAAGTCGGCTTTTCGGATGCTTTCCTTGGAACAGGAGTGGTGCTTTTTTCTGCCTGAGCATTTGTAATAGTACATGGTCGTCCCGTTCTGCGACGTACCACTTTCACCGTTGATAGGCTTTCCGCAGATACCGCAGATGACCTTCTTTTTTAGTAGGAATACCACTTCTCGGCTGGACGAGCCAATTTTGTTCTTTGCCAACATCGTTTGCACACGGTTGAACAGCTCTGTCGGGACGATCTGCGGATAAATGTTGGTAAACACCTCGTCGCCATGACGGTAGATGCCGATGTACTTTTCAAGCCGTAGAATCTTGTATATGGTGTTAGCCTTAAACGGCTTGCCCATGTGGGTGACTCCTCGCGCAGTCAGCTCATCGATAATCTCGCGCACGATCTTGCCGGTAGAATAGGACTGGTACATCCATCGCACGATCTCGGCGCGTTCTTCGTGTATTATGATCTTCTTGTTGGCTGTCGTGTAGCCATACGGAACCTTGCCGCCTGCGAAGTTGCCCTTCAAGCGGCTCTCATTCTGACCACGGCGGATCTTCTGGGACAGCTCAGCGGAGTAGTATTCCGACAGACCGATCAGAACGTTTTCCAGGATGATACCGTCCAAATTCTGCGTACCGTCGATGTTCACCGAGGTTCGCTGGGTAGCCGAGATCAGGATCTTGCCGTTCTTCTGTAGCCGCTGCTTGTTGACCGCCACTTCGATGGAATTACGCCCGAAACGATCCAGAGCGTACACCAATACGATCTCCCACGGCTGGGGCTTATCGCTGTCGGAGAGCATCTTTTGAAACGCCGCTCGGTTGTCGTTTGTGCCAGTCATAGCCCGGTCGATATAGGTGTCGATGATCTTCAGATCGTTACGTTCAGCGAATTCGTGACAGACCCGAAGCTGACCTTCGATGGATTGCTCAGTCTGCCGTTCGCTGGAATAACGTGCGTAAATAACTGCTGTTTTCATTTTCTTTTCCTTTCTGATTTGTCTTTAGATTTGTCTTTCGACGGGAGCGGACCAAACGGAACCGCCCAAAGAGGTCAAGGGAAACAGGCGAAAATATTGCATGAGTGTCGATCAATTCCTACTTTTCAGCGATATTTTCGCCCCCTTGACCTCGACGGCGGTTTCGTTTACGCTCCACCAAGGCGAAAGACTAATTGGTTTTAGTTCTTTTTGGGCATCTGCTTGATGACCTCGGGGCTAACTTCTCCAAAGTACACTCCGTCATCAAAACAGATGAAATTATCGAACAGCAAGAGCTTTCTGTCTTCCTGCCCAATAGTGCATACCACGTCATCGTCCAAAATGTCCGAAACGAAATACGCCGGTGTGTTCTTGGAATATACGATCCTCTCCCCGGACTTCTCAATGTACTTCATCAGGTAAGCGGTAGTGTTGGGTAGCTCCTGTTTATTGATCGGCTCAAAGTCGTTTCGGCCAAACCGCTCCGTGAAGTAACTGTTCTGTAAGGTGGTCTGCATTCGGTGAGCCTTGGTACTATAATCACGATGCTTCGTCAATTCTCCGACCATAGCATTTTCGGGAATATTGAAAAGTCCATGAAAGTGTAGGCGGTTGCTATTGGGTGATCGCTCCCAGACTCCGATATAGATCCAGTTCCTACGATGGCACATCTTTTTGAAGCAGTCCCGCAACTTCGCCTTGAAACTGTCCTCGGTATGCTTTTGGTCATCGTAGGTAAACGTGCAGAAATAATTCCAGTTGCCAAGGTTGATCTTTCGCGTCAACCTCTTTCGCCGTACGATCAGATTCCGCTTAATCCTCTCCATCTCGGCCTTGACGTACTCGGTCACCCTTTTTTCGCTTTCAAATCGCGGTTTCAACTCCGCTACGATCTCCGTAAACCGTTCCTTCCGTTTCTTGGCCTTTGCGCCCTTGTAGGCCTTTTCAAAAGCCGTTCTCATTTCGTCATTTTCGTTGCCGTGGTAGCCGCCCTTCCCGGGACTCTTGCCCTCGCTTTGTGGGATGCCGATGTAGTGGCTGCCGTCGAAGTAGACTTTAACCTTCTCATATGGCATGACCGTCTACCTCCTTTCGCTTACGTTGAAGCTCCAACACGCGCTCCAGCAGAGCCGACATGAATGCCTCCCGCTCTGCCTCGTGCATTTGTTTGACTTCAAAACCGCCGTTTGTAATGATGTTGACCCCTCTTTCTTTCAATATTTTTTCTCCTTCTGGTGTATTTTCCAGAGAAAAAGGCACGAAAAAAGCGCAATACGCTTTTCTGTCATGAAAACGTATTACGCCTTTAAGTGCAACCTTCCGATTTCGCCCTCGGAACACAGGCTCGGCCTCACGGCATTATCTTTCTTGGCTTGACACTTTGCATACGAACTAATTATACTGTGACTATCCTTTTTCTGTGAAATGCGGTGACATTATACCACAAATGCGGGACGATTACAAGCAACTAAACCCCAACTCTTCCCATAACTTTTAGTAAAAACCAAAGGTTTACCCCAACTTTTCCCCAACTTTCATGGCACATATACAGGATAGCACATCGGGATCAGATTTGTCAACCTTCGTAACTGGCGAGTTTTGATGATCTACTGGACTAATCTCACTCGGAAACTGACGGGCATGAAGCGAGGGCTGACAATCCTACACGGCGGCGCTCCAACAAACGGCCAAAAACGAAATCTATCCAATAAGCCGCCGAGCGTGATCGCGGACGTACGCCCAAGCGGCTCAGCGGGCGACTCCGCGACCGCTCGGCTTTGGATTTTTCTTTTTCGTTTGTTTGCGGTGCGGGCGTGTGCTTGTCTCGGCGAGCGCAGCGAGCCGACTTGTATAAGACAAGCACACG
>JAGARU010000067.1 GCA_017622085.1 Clostridia bacterium
CTCTCAGTACGATCATCCTCACACCCTCGCTCGTTACGCAGAAATCGCCGATTACCTCGGCATCAAGGGCAACAACGATACGGAGAAGCTTGAGGGACTCATCAAGGCAATCAACGACCTTAAGGCTCGTGTAGGCATCAAGGAGACCATTAAGGACTACGGCATTGACGAGAAGGACTTCCTTGACCGTCTTGACGACATGGTTGAGCAGGCGTTCGACGACCAGTGCACCGGCGCAAACCCCAGATATCCTCTTATGAGCGAGATCAAGCAGATGTATCTCAACGCATATTACGGCAAACACTTCGTTGAGCAGGATATGCCTGCAACCGATCTTGACGTTCAGGCTCCCGATGCAATCAAGACTCCCTACCGCAAGGGCAAAAAGGCGTAATTTAAGGAGGAAAAACACATGAATCTTGATAGAGTAATTGCAGTAAGAAATAACAAGACCATCTACCGTGACGGCGACCGTGCCATCAAGGTTTTTGGTGCAGAGTATTCCAAGGCGGACGTGCTGAACGAGGCACTCAATCAGGCAAGAATCGAGGAGACCGGCCTGAACATCCCCAAGATCCTTGAGGTTACTATGATCGACGGCAAGTGGGCTATCGTTTCCGAGTACATCAAGGGCAAGACCCTGGCTCAGCTCATGAAAGAGGCTGGAGAAGACGTAGACAAGAAGAACGGGTACATCGAGCTTTTGGTGGATCTTCAGATGAACGTTCACCAGAAGACTTGCCCCCTTTTGAACAAACTGAAGGATAAGATGAATCGCAAGATCGCTGAGACCGATTTTGACGCCACCACTCGTTACGATCTCCACACCCGCCTTGAGTCCATGCCCAAGCACAACAAAGTCTGCCACGGTGATTTCAATCCCTCCAACATCATTATTGCCGAGGACAGCACCCCCTATGTCCTGGACTGGTCTCACGCAACTCAGGGCAACGCCTCTGCGGACGTGGCACGTACCTACCTCCTGTTCTGGTTGAACGGAGACATTTCCGGCGCGGAGTTCTACCTTGACACCTTCTGTAAAAAGAGCGATACCGCAAAGCAGTACGTTCAGAAGTGGATGCCCATCGTGGCCGCATCCCAGTCGGTTAAGGGCAACGAGAAGGAGCGCGAGTTCCTTATGAGCTGGGTCGGCGTAGTCGATTACCAATAATTCTGTTGCAAAAGAAACAGCTTGATGCGGCCTTGCCGCATCAAGCTCCCATATTTATGAATGAAGAGAGGAAAAATATATGCTTAAAATCACGGTTTGCATTGGAAGCTCCTGCCACATCAAGGGCTCTCGCCAGGTAGTAGAACAGCTTCAGTATTTGATCGCCGAAAATGATCTTGGCGATAAGGTAGAACTTGGTGGCACCTTCTGTATGGGTAAGTGTCAGCAGGGCGTATGCGTAACGGTAAACGATGCCTTCCATTCCGTTACCCCTGAGAGCGTTGATGAGTTCTTCGCGAAGGAAGTTCTGGCAAAGGTATAAAAATTATGTTGTTCGTTCAGGTTTGTGTTGGCTCGTCCTGCCACCTTAAGGGCTCGCAGGATATTGTGGAGCTTTTGGAGCGTGCCGTGGAGGAACATCATATGGAAGATGAGGTGGTGCTTTCCGGTAGCTTTTGCATCGGAAAGTGCAACCGAGTTGGTGTTACCGTGCAGGTCAACGATGATGTTCACGTAGGTGTGACCCGAGAAAATTTCAGAGAATTCTTCAAGACTAATATACTGGATGTTATAGAAAACGAAAGGAAGTGACGATCATGGCAAATTGCTTGACGCTGAAAAAATCCAACTGCAAAAACTGCTATAAGTGTATCCGTCACTGCCCCGTAAAGGCCATCCGTTTTTCGGGAAATCAAGCACATATCATTGGCAATGAGTGCATTTTGTGCGGTCATTGTTTTGTTGTTTGTCCCCAAAACGCCAAGGAGATCGTCGACGGCACCGAGAAGGCGAGAGTCCTTCTCCAGAGCGGCGATCCCGTTATTGTCAGCCTTGCGCCCTCGTTTATCGCCAACTATGAGGGTGTGGGAATCGAATCCATGCGCCGAGCCCTCCGCAAGCTTGGCTTTTTCGACGTCGAGGAAACGGCCATCGGCGCTACTATCGTCAAGACAGAATACGAACGAATGCTCCGGGAGGAAGATCGGGATATTATCATCACCTCCTGCTGCCACTCCGTCAATTTGCTGATCCAAAAGCATTTTCCTGCGGCGCTGGAATATTTGGCCGACGTGATGTCACCGATGCAGGCTCATTGCGCCGATATCAAAAAACGGATGCCCAACGCAAAGACGGTATTCATCGGTCCGTGCGTTGCCAAAAAGGACGAGGCAGAGCATTACGAGGGAATCGTGGATGCCGTTCTCACCTTTGAGGAGCTGACCAATTGGCTGAAGGCTGAGCGTATCGAGCTGGAGCAGGGAATGGACAAGACCCCGGAGAGCCGTGCCCGCTTCTTCCCCACCACGGGCGGTATCCTTAAGACCATGGCAAAGGATGCACCCGGTTATACGTATGTTGCGCTGGATGGTGTGGAAAACTGCATTGCTGCGCTGAAGGATATCGAGAGCGGCAAGATCCATAAATGCTTCATCGAAATGTCTGCCTGCGTTGGCAGCTGCATTGGCGGCCCCGTTATGGAGAAATACCATAGCACCTCGCCCATAAAGGACTACGTGACCGTAGCCGGCTATGCGGGTGAGCGGGATTTTGACGTGGATCAACCTACTCCTGTGAGCCTGAAGAAGCATTTCTCCATGATCGAGAAAAAGCTTCCCACTCCCTCGGATCACGAGATCATGACTGTGCTTCGCCAGATGGGCAAGTTCAAGACCGCCGACGAGCTGAACTGCGGCTCCTGTGGATACAATTCCTGCCGTGAAAAAGCAATTGCCATTATTCAGGGTAAGGCGGAGATCTCCATGTGCTTACCCTTCCTTAAGGACAAGGCCGAGAGCTTCTCGGATACCATCGTTAAGAATACGCCCAACGGTCTGATCGTTCTGAACGAAAATCTGGAGGTCCAGCAGATCAACAACGCGGCCCGTAAGATCATGAACATCCGTGAGGCCTCCGACGTGCTTGGAGAGCCCGTTGTACGGATCCTCGATCCCGCCGTGTTTATGCAGGTGCGGAACAGCGGCCGATCTGTTCGTGATCAGCGCACCTATCTTGCCGAGTACAAGAAATACGTGGAGCAGACCGTGGTTTACGATCCCGATTCCCGTATGCTGATCGGAATTATGCGCGATATTACCGATGAGGAGGCCGACCGGGAGAAGAAGGCGAGGATCAACAAGCAGACGGTCGAGGTAGCGGACACCGTCGTTGCAAAGCAGATGCGGATCGTTCAGGAGATCGCATCCCTGCTCGGCGAGACCGCAGCCGAGACCAAGATCGCTCTGACGAAATTAAAGGAGTCCATCGGCGATGAATGATCTGTGTGCAGAGATTGGATATAAAAGCATCAATCACGTGGGCGAGGAGCTTTGCGGCGACCACGTAGACGTGGTGGAGGAAAATGAGAATTCCACCGTGATCGTGCTTGCCGACGGTCTTGGCTCAGGTGTTAAGGCAAGTATTTTGTCTACCTTGACCTCTAAGATCATCTCAACGATGATGGCGGCCGGCCTTCCCGTGGAGGAATGCGTTTCTACCATCGCGGCGACCCTGCCTGTATGCTCGGTGCGAGGCGTGGCTTATTCCACCTTTACCATCCTCCACCTTTTGAACAACGAAACGGCCGAGATCATTCAGTATGACAATCCCCATGTGATCATCATCCGGGATTACGAGCCGTACGACTATCCCAAGACCGAAATGAACATCGGCGGCAAAAAGATATATAAATCCACCATAAAGCTGAAAGAGGAAGACGTGTTCATTGCCATGAGCGACGGATGTCCTCACGCAGGCATGGGGGGAAAGTACAACTTCGGCTGGAAGCGGGAGGATATTTCAGATTATATGCAGGTGCTGGTCATCGGCGGCTATACGGCCAAGAACCTCTCCACTATGCTGGTGGATGAGTGCGACAAGCTCTACGGCCATAAGCCCGGCGACGATACCACCGCTTGTGTTGTAAAGATCCGCAAGAGAGAGCCCATGAACATTCTTTTCGGTCCGCCCTCCAACCGGGACGACGCCAACCGCATGATGTCCTTGTTCTTCTCCAAGGAGGGCAAGCACATCGTCTGCGGCGGAACGACCTCCTCCATCGCGGCAAAATATCTTGGCAAAAAGGTTGAGGCCAGTCTCAGCTTTGAGCGAAGCGACGTTCCTCCCATCGCGAAGATCGAAGGCGTGGATCTGGTAACCGAGGGCGTTATTACCATGAACAAGGTCATTCAGTACGCCAAGGATTACCTTGGTGAGAATGAGCTTTATGAAGAGTGGAATTTCAAGAAGGATGGCGCATCCTTGATCAGCCGGCTTCTGTTTGAGGAAGCAACGGACATCAACTTCTACGTGGGCCGAGCGGTAAACCCCGCTCATCAGAACCCCGACCTTCCCATCAACTTCAATATTAAGATGAACCTGGTGGAGGAGCTGTCTGCTTGCCTCAAGAAGATGGGCAAGCGCATCAAGGTAAGCTATTTCTAATGGAGGTGTAAAATGCGTAAATTTGATACCAAGGTACAGCATTTGAAATATAAAGTGCTGCGCGAAGTAGCACGTCTCGCGTGGAATGACACCCTGCTTGAGGATATTATGGATATTCCCGCAAAGCTTGCGCCCGGCAAGGAGGCAACGATGCGCTGCTGTGTTTACAAGGAGCGCGCCATCCTTGGCGAACGCGTTAAGATCGCTATGGGCGGTGACAAAAACAATCCCAACGTGATCGAGGTCATTGAGATCGCCTGCGACGAATGTCCCGTCGGCGGCTATGAGGTCACCAACGCCTGCCGCGGATGCTTGGCTCACCGTTGCGAGGACGTTTGCAAGTTCGGTGCAATCTCCTTTGACCACAACCACGTAGCCCACATCGATAAATCCAAGTGTAAGGAGTGCGGCGCGTGTGCAAAGGTTTGCCCCTATACCGCAATCGTCAGCCGCAAGCGTCCGTGCCAGAACGCTTGCAAGGTAAAAGCAATCTCTATGAATGAGGAGAAGGCGGCTAAGATCGATAACTCCAAGTGCATACAGTGCGGCGCTTGCGTATATCAGTGTCCTTTCGGCGCAATCATGGATAAATCCTATATGGTCAACGCCATTGATATTCTCAAAAAGAGCGAGCGTAATACTCGCGGCGGAAATTACAGAGTTTATGCCGTAGTCGCTCCCTCAATTTCGAGCCAATTCTCTTATGCTAAGCTCGGTCAGGTTGTAACAGGACTGAAAAAGCTCGGGTTCCATGATGTTGTTGAGGCAGCTCTCGGCGCAGATATGGTTGCTATGGCAGAGGCAAAGGAGCTTTCCGAAAAGGAACTTCTTACAAGCTCCTGCTGTCCTGCATTCGTGCAGTATATTAAATCGCAGTTCCCGAATCTCGCTTTGCATATTTCTCACAATATGTCGCCCATGGCAGTTCTTGCAAAGTACATCAAAGAAACCACACCGAACGCAAAGGTTATCTTCATCGGTCCGTGTACCGCAAAGAAAGCGGAAGCGCAGCTCGAGGAGGTTAAACCTTGGGTTGATACCGTCCTCACCTTCGAGGAGCTTCAGGCA
>JAGARU010000068.1 GCA_017622085.1 Clostridia bacterium
CTCTCCTCATCCGTCGGCTTCGCCGCCACCTTCTCCGCTGGAGAAGGCTTAGTGGGGCGCTCCCTTCGGCGGTAGCCGTGGCGGTTTCGCTTCCTGTTTCACGCTTTTTTCTTTGGAGGCAGAAGGCCCAAAGAAAAAAGCTCGGCAAAAAAGAAAGGCCGTGCAAGGGGCTTTCGCTCGCTGCGGCGAGCGAGGAGCCTCCGCGGCTCCAGCGCGCAAGCTTTTTAAAAAAAGCTTGACCAAAAATTGCGACACCCTCGTGTGATCGTGCTCGCTTACAAGTGAGCAAGCGGCGAAGTGCGGCTGTTTTAGCACTCTCGTGCGCGGAGTGCTAATTGTTTACAGAGCGTTCACAAATAACCCGACGGGTGTTCACAATAAGAGGCTATAATGACCGGGAAAGATACGCCTCCGGGCAAAGCACACAGAAAGGATCTCTTATGAAGAAAAAACAATTCAAGACCGAATCGAAAAAACTATTAGATATGATGGTCAACTCCATCTACACCCACAAGGAAATTTTCCTCCGTGAGCTGATCTCCAACGCCAGCGACGCCATGGACAAGCTGTACTATCGCTCCATTTCCGGCGAGAACGTGGGTATGGATCGCAGCGAGTACGCGGTGATCCTGACCCCCAACAAGGATGCCCGCACCCTTACAATCGCGGACAACGGCATCGGTATGACCGAGGAGGAGCTGGAGACCAATCTTGGAACCATTGCCAAGAGCGGCTCCTTCGACTTCAAGCGGGACAATGAGGCCAAGGAAAATGTGGACATTATCGGCCAGTTTGGCGTAGGCTTCTACTCCGCCTTTATGGTGGCCGACCGCATTGTGGTAGAAAGCCGCCCCTACGGTGGGGATGCCGCCTTCCGCTGGGAGTCCGACGGTGCGGACGGCTACGTGGTGACCTCCTGCGAGAAGGCCACCCACGGCACGGAGATCACCCTTTATCTGAAGGCGGACACCGAGGATGAAAAATACAGCGAGTTCCTTGACGAATACCGCATCCGCCATCTGGTTAAGAAATATTCCGACTACATCCGCTACCCCATCAAGATGATGGTGGAGCACCAGCACCCCGTGAAGGACAAGGAGGGCGAGTACGAAACGGTACGTGAGTGGGACACCCTCAACAGCATGGTTCCCCTCTGGCGCAAGAATCCCTCCGAGGTGACCGAGGAGGAGTACAACGGCTTCTACCGTGACACCTTCTACGATTTTGAGGCGCCTCTCCGCGTGATCCACGCAAAGACTGAGGGTACGGTTTCCTTTGACACCCTGATGTTCCTGCCCAAGAATCCCCCCTACGACTACTACACGAAGAATTTCGAAAAGGGCTTGGCTCTTTACTCCGGCGGCGTTATGATCATGGAGAAGTGCGCGGATCTTTTGCCCGACCACTTCGGCTTTGTACGCGGCATGGTGGACAGCGCCGATCTGTCCCTGAACATTTCCCGCGAGCTGCTCCAGCACGACCGCCAGCTGAAGGTGATCGCCCGCGCCATTGAAAAGAAGATCAAGAACGAGCTGGAAAAGATGCTTGCCTCGGACCGCGAGAAGTACGAGGAGATGTTCCGCGCCTTCGGCCTGCAGCTGAAGTACGGCGTTTACGCCGACTACGGCATGCACAAGGACGTTTTGAAGGATCTGTTGCTCTTTGTTTCCTCCGCGGAGAAGAAGTACGTTTCCCTCAAGGAGTACACCGACCGCATGAGCGAGGAGCAGAAGAACATTTACTATGCCTGCGGCGAGACCGTAGACAAGATCGACATGCTCCCCCGTGTGGAGGCGGTTAAGGCCAAGGGCTACGAGGTGCTTTACCTGACCGACGACGTAGACGAGTTTGCCCTGAAGGTGCTGGGCGCCTACGCCGAGAAGGAGTTCCTGAACGTCTGCGACAACAAGATGGAGCTGGGCACCGAGGAGGACCGCGCCGCCATTCAGGCGGAAAACGAGGCCTCCGCCGACCTGCTGACCGCCATGAAGGAGGCCATCGGTGACGGCGTGCACGCGGTGCGCTTTACCAACGAGCTGAAAAATCATCCCGTTTGCCTCTCCACCGAGGGCGAGCTCTCCACGGAGATGGAAAAGGTGCTGAACAGCATGCCCGGCGCCGCCGGACAGGCCAAGGCACAGACGGTTTTAGAGATCAACGTAAACGATCCCATTGCCGCCAAGGTCAAGGCGCTCCACAGCGCCGACCCCGCCAAGCTGGCGGACTACGCCAAGGTGCTTTACGCGCAGGCGCGCCTCATCGGCGGCCTCAGCGTGGAAAATCCCGCCGAGATCAGCGCTCTGATCTGCCGTTACCTGGCGGAATAACCTACATTCGAAAAGAACGGAAAATCAATCGCATGAAAGCTTCGGCAGAGAACTTGTGTTCTCTGCCGATTTGCGTTATTTCGGGCTACTGAAAAGGCTCCCTGAAGGTGAATTGCCCGGAGGGCAAGAGAAGCCGGCCTGGGCCGTTACACAAGGGAGCTGTCACCGAAGGTGACTGAGGGATTGTTCCATTCGACTGTATCCGTGGCGGTTGAGCGGCTTGCTTCACGCTTTTTTCTTTGACGCTATAGGCACAAAGAAAAAAGCTTTGCAAAAAAGAAATGCCGCTTCTTCGGGCGCTGCCCGAACCCGCTCGCTTTTTTGAAAAAAAGCGAGGCAAAAAACTAACTTGGGGTAGCCATATGCTTCCCCTCTTCTTTCTTTGGGGGTGCCGGGGGGCTTTCTTTTTGCAAAGAAAGCCCCCCGGCCATTTGTTTTTACTGAATCTCCTCAAAATCCGACGCCGGGTGCTTGCAGAGGGGGCAAATGTAATCCTCGGGCAGAGTATCGCCCTCATAAACGTAGCCGCAGATCTTGCAAACGAAGCCCTTTTTGCCCTCGGTCTCGGGCTTGGGCTTGACGTTTTCCTGATAGTAGGTGTAGGTCATGGTGGGTCGGTCGGAGAGCACGCGTGCCTCGGTGACGGAGCAGATAAACATGCCGTGGGTATCCAGATCCACGTACTGCTCCACCTTCAGAGACATAAAGGAATTGATGTACCGGGGCAGGAACACCAGTCCGTTGTCGGCACGCAGGGGCTCGCAATCCGCAAACTTGTCCACGTTCCGTCCACTGCGGAAGCCGAAGGCCTCAAACACCTTGAAGGGTGCGTCCTCTGTGAGGCAGTTGATGTTCATTTTTCCGGTCTGCTTGATTACGTGGTGGGAGTAGTTCTGCTTGTTGATGGTCACCGCAATGCGATTGGGGGTATTGGTTACCTGCGTTACGGTGTTGACGATGAGGCCGTTGTCCTTCTTGCCGTCGTTGGAGGTGATCACGTACAGGCCGTAACCGATGTTAAAGAGAGCAGAAAGGTCGTTCTTATTGGCGGTCTCGCTCTGCTGAGCCAGATATTCCCGGCAGAGCTCGTCGGCCAGGGCGTTCATCTGGGCGGAGCTTTCCTCGTTCAGGGCGGAGAGGATCTTTACGGTGTTCTCCGCGAAGGTCAGGTTCTTCGAGCCCTCCAGCATGCCGCGCATGACCTTGGCGGCCATGGGTGCCCAGCTTCCGTTCTCAACGAGGGCAACGGTACGGCTCTGGAAATTGCGCTCGGTCAGGTGATCGATAAACTCCCGCATGAAGGGGAAGATGTCCGCGTTGTAGGTGGTGGTAGCCAGCACCAGCTTGCTGTAGCGGAAGGCGTCGCTGACGGCCTGCGCCATATCGGTGCGAGCCAGGTCGTGGAGGACGACCTTGGGACAGCCTCTCTCCCGCAGTTTGTCCGCCAGCTGGAGCACCGCTTTTTTGGTGTTGCCGTACACGGAGGTGTAGGCCACCACGATGCCCTCGGTCTCGGGCTGGTAGGAGGACCAGGTGTTGTAAAGATTCAGATAGTAACCGAGATTTTCGTTGAGAACCGGGCCATGGAGGGGGCAGATGATCTGAATGTCCAGCCCGCCGGCCTTCTTCAAGAGTGCCTGCACCTGTGCGCCGTACTTACCAACAATGCCGATGTAGTACCGTCTGGCCTCGTCCGCCCAAGGCTCCTGCGCATCCCACGCACCGAACTTACCAAAGCCGTCCGCCGAGAAGAGCACCTTGTCGGTGGAATCGTAGGTCACAATAACCTCCGGCCAATGAACCATGGGAGCGGTTACAAAGGTCAGGGTATGGCGGCCGAGGGGCAGGGTCGAGCCCTCGCCAACCACGACCTGGCGGTCGGCAAAGTCCGTGCCGAAGAAATTCTTCATCATCGCAAAGGCCTTCTGGGAGGAGACGATCTTTGCCTCGGGATAGGCCTTGACGAAGCTGACGATGTTGGCCGAGTGGTCGGGCTCCATGTGCTGAACCACCAGATAGTCGGGGGTGCGTCCGCCAAGCACGCCCTCCAGATTATCCAGCCACTCGTGGGTAAAGGCGGCGTCCACGGTGTCCATTACGGCGATTTTTTCGTCAAGGATGGCATAGGAATTGTAGGCCATACCGTTCGGCACGTGATACTGCCCCTCAAACAGGTCGATCTTCCGGTCGTTGACGCCGATGTATTTGATGTCCTCAGTTACGTACATTTTTTATATCCTCCAAAAAATTATTCTACGATTTTGCCGTCGGTGGAAATGGTGACCACCTGCCACGGGATGAATTTTCCGCTGGCCTGCAGAGCCCGCTTGACCGCGTTTTCCAGGCCTCCGCAGCAAGGAACCTCCATGCGGACGATCTTGACGCTCTTGATGTTGTTTTCCTTGATGATCCGGGTCAGCTTTTCGGCGTAGTCGCCCTCGTCCAGCTTGGGACAGCCGATGAGGGTGATGTGGTTGCGAATGAAATCGGCGTGGAAATTGCCATAGGCGTAGGCCGTGCAATCGGCGGCGATCAGCAGATTGGCCTCCTCAAAGTAGGGGGCGTGGACGGGCACCAGCTTGATCTGGCAGGGCCACTGGGAAAGCTGACTGGATACGGGTGCGGCCTTGGCCGTGGGGATGGGCTCCCGTTTGATGGCCTTGGCGTTGGTGCCGGGACAGCCGCAGGGCAAGGGCTGAACGGCCGGACGGGGA
>JAGARU010000069.1 GCA_017622085.1 Clostridia bacterium
CCGCTATCGCGGTCCCCCTTCCCTGCTAGGGAAGGCTTTGGCGAATCAAATCTTGTACTGCCATGGTTGGCTTCTACTCATCCACCGCTATCGCGGTCCCCCTTCCCTGCTAGGGAAGGCTTTGGCGAATCAAATCTTGTACTGCCATGGTTGGCTTCTACTCATCCACCGCTATCGCGGTCTCCCTTCCTCCCCAAGGGCCCCACAAGTGCCGCAGTGAAGCAAGGCGCTTGCGGGAATGGGGCTTGGGAAGGCTTAACGAAAAAAACGCCGCTTACGCGGGCCAGCCCGCACCCGCGAGCTTTTTGAAAAAAGCTCGACCAAAAACTTTAAAATAGGAGGATATGCTGATGGCTAAATTTACGGTACAGACGCCGGAGAAAACGGCGCGGATTGATCGGTTGAAAAAGGCGCTTTACGAGAAGATGCCCGAGATCGAGGCCGACCGTGCCATCCTTTTGACCGAATCCTACAAGGCCACCGAGGGCGAGCCCATGATCACTCGCCGCGCAAAGGCCTTTGCCCATATTCTTGAAAATATCCCCATCACCATCCGCGAGGACGAGCTGATCGTCGGCTCCGCCACCAAGGCACCCCGTGGATGCCAGACCTTCCCCGAGTTCTCCTTCGACTGGCTGGAGAACGAGTTTGAGACGGTTGCTACCCGCTCCGCCGACCCGTTCTACATCAGCGACGGAACCAAGCGCGCCCTCTCCGAGGTCTATCGCTACTGGAAAGGCAAAACCACCAGCGAGCTGGCCACCGCCTATATGGCGCCTGAGGCCAAGCTGGCCATGGCACACAACATTTTTACCCCCGGCAACTACTTCTACAACGGCGTTGGCCACGTGACCGTGGCTTACGACAAGGTTTTGGCGGTGGGTTATCGCGGCATCCTTGAGGAGGTCAAGGCTGCCCGCAGCAAGCTGAGCTTTGGTGACGGCGATTACGCTGAGCGTGCCGCCTTCCTTGACGCGGTGGCGCTTTCCTGCGAGGCAGCCATCGGCTATGCCCGCCGCTATGCGGTACTGGCCTACGAGATGGCCGAGAAAACGGGCAATCCCCAGCGGAAGCAGGAGCTCCTTCAGATCGCTTACAACTGCACCCGCGTACCGGAATTTGGTGCGGCCAACTTCTACGAGGCGTGCCAGTCCTTCTGGTTTGTGCAGATGCTTCTTCAGATCGAGTCCAGCGGTCACTCCATCTCTCCCGGCCGATTTGACCAGTATATGTACCCCTATTATAATAAGGATGAAACATTCGGCATCGGCAACCGCGCCTTCGCCCAGGAGCTGATGGATTGCATCTGGATCAAGCTGAATGACCTGAACAAGGTGCGCGACGCGGCCTCCGCCGAGGGCTTTGCCGGATACAGCCTCTTCCAGAATCTGATTGCCGGCGGACAGACCCGGGACGGCGAGGATGCCACAAACGATCTTTCCTTTATGTCCATTGCGGCCACCCGTCACGTCATGCTTCCCCAGCCCTCCTTCTCCGTGCGCGTGTGGAACAAGACTCCCCACGAGTTCCTTCAGGAGGCGGCCAAGCTGACCCGCACGGGCATCGGCCTCCCCGCTTACTACAACGACGAGGTGATCATCCCCTCCCTTATGAGCCGGGGCGTGACCATTGAGGATGCACGGGAATACAACATCATCGGTTGCGTGGAGCCCCAAAAGGCCGCCAAGACCTGGGGCTGGCACGACGCGGCGTTCTTCAATATGTGCCGACCCTTGGAGCTGGTATTCTCTCAGGGTGAGGACGAGGGCGAGCAGATCGGCCCCCGGACACCGGACGTGGCCTCCCTTACCACCTTTGACGACTTCCTTGACGCCTACAAGGCGCAGATGAATTACGCCATTTCTCTTCTGGTCAATGCGGACAACGCCATTGACAAGGCCCACGCGGAGCGTTGCCCCCTGCCCTACCTTTCCTCCATGGTGGAGGATTGCATCGGACGCGGCAAGAGCCCGGAGTGCGGCGGCGCCGTCTACAACTTTACCGGTCCTCAGGGCTTTGGTATTGCGAACGTGGCTGACTCTCTGTACGCCATCCGCGAGCTGGTTTACAACCAAAAGAAATTTACGCTTACCGAGCTGAAGGAGGCCTTGGCCGCCAACTACGGCAAGGTGGCCGAGGACGTAACGGCGGAGACCGCCCGCGCGCTGGCCGCCACCGGACGGAAGCTGACCGAGGCTGACGTTGCCACCATCTATCGGGAGGCCGACGCCGCCCTGACCGGAGGCAAGAGCGCCCGGTATGCGGAGATCCGGGAGTTGATCCTCTCCGTACATAAATTCGGTAACGACGAGGACGACGTGGACGCGCTGGCCCGCGAGGCGGCGTACACCTACACCCGTCCCCTTGAGACCTACAAGAATCCCCGCGGCGGTATTTTCCAGGCCGGACTTTACCCCGTTTCCGCAAACGTTCCTCTGGGTGCGCAAACCGGCGCCACCCCCGACGGACGCTACGCCAAGACCCCTGTAGCCGACGGCGTTTCGCCCACGGCCGGACGGGACGTGAACGGCCCCACGGCGGCGGCCAACTCCGTTTCCCGCCTGGATCACGGCATTGCCTCCAACGGCACGCTGTTCAACATGAAATTCCATCCCTCCGCCTTGGCCGGCGAGAGCGGAATTGAGAGCTTTATTGCTCTCATTCGCGGCTACTTCGATCAGAAGGGCAGCCACATGCAGTTTAACGTGGTCAGCCGCGAGACCCTGCGCGACGCGCAGGCCCATCCCGAAAAGTACAGCTCCCTTGTGGTTCGCGTAGCGGGCTACAGCGCCCTGTTTACCACCCTGTCGAAGTCCTTGCAGGACGACATCATCAACCGCACCGAGCAGGGAGGCTTCTAAATGGGAGAGCTTGACACCAAGGGCAGAATTTTTGACATCCAAAAATTCTCCACCCACGACGGGCCGGGCATACGAACCATCGTGTTCTTCAAGGGCTGCTTGCTCCGTTGCCGCTGGTGCTGTAATCCGGAATCCCAGTCAAGAGAGATCGAGACCATGGTGAAGGCCGGCAAGCCCACCGAGATCGGTTACGACACCACGGTTGGGGAGATCCTGCCCGGAATTCTCCGCGATCTGCCCTACTACCGCCGAAGCGGCGGCGGGCTGACCCTGTCCGGCGGCGAATGCCTGCTCCAGCCCGATTTTGCGGTGGCTCTGCTTCGGGCGGTCAAGGAAAAGGGCGTGAACACCGCCATTGAGACCACCCTCTCCACCCGCTACGAGGTGGTGGAGCGGCTGATCCCCTACGTTGACTACTTCCTTGTGGACGTAAAGCATACGGACACCAAAAAGCACGCGGCCTATACGGGCCAGCCCAACGAGCGGATCCTTGAAAACGTCCGCCGGCTGGTATCCGACGGGGCGAACGTGACCGTTCGGGTGCCGGTGATCCCCACCTTCAACGACACGGAGGAGGAGATTGCCTCCATCGCGCGGTTTGCAAGCTCGGTGGGCGTGAAGGAGCTGCATTTGCTCCCCTACCATCGCCTTGGCTACGATAAATACGTTGGTCTTGGCCGGGAGTACCTGATGGGCGATCTGAAAACACCGGACACCGACCATATGGAGCGCTTGAAGCAAGCGGCCGAGCGACAGAACGTCACCGTCAAAATCGGCGGATAGCCCCACAATCAAGTTTTCGTCCACCTTTTGAAAAAGGTGGCGAGGATGCTCGAAGGGCGAGGATAGGGGTCCTCAAAATATCCGAAGGATGTTTTGGGGTTCCCGTGGAGCTCTTCGAAGAAGCGGCATTTTCTTTGACACCGTCACCTTCGGGGGATCGGAAACGCGCAAAGCGGAACAAACGACGAAGATTGCCCGCGGGGGCTTCCCCGCTCGCCGCCTTTTCTTTTGAAGCCACAGGCGCAAAAGAAAAGGCTTGGCGAAAAGAAAACGCCGTTTACGTGGGGCCTGCCCCACTCCCCGCGACCTTTTTGAAAAAAGGTCGACGAAAAACTTTAAATGCGCCCCGCGCGTGAAACGCGCAGACAAAAAACTTACTCGCGCTTGCGCGAAGCGCAGGCGAAGGAGGTTCCATGGAACAAAAAGAACGCATCATTCAAGAGCTGGTGCCGGGTAAGCAGATTACCCTTGCTCATATCATCGCCAACCCCGACACCGTTCTTTACCGCAAGCTGGGTCTCGATCCCGAAAAGGATTACGCCCATTCCGCCATCGGCATCATCACCGCGTCCCCCTGTGAGTACGCCATCATCGCCGCCGATATCGCCCTGAAAAAATCCGGCGCTGAGTTGGGCTTTGTGGATCGCTTCAGCGGTACGCTGATCATCACCGGCTCCGTCTCCGAGGTGGAGGCCTCCGTCTCCGAAGCCCTCTCCTACGCGGAGAACAAGCTGGGCTTTGCCGTTTGCCCCGTCACACGGACGTGAGACGCCTGATCCTCATCGGCCGCAGTGAGGCCGGAAAAACCACCCTCATCCAAGCGCTCCGCGGCGAAACCCTCCGGTACGAGAAAACCCAAGCCGTCCTCTACGGTGAGACCATCCTCGACACCCCCGGAGAGTACGCGCAGACCGCCCGCCTTGGCGGCGCTCTGGCCGTCTACTCCTATGAGGCGGACGTGATCGGTCTGGTGTGCTCCGCCACCGAGCCCTACTGTCTCTTCCCCCCTTGCATTGCCCAAGGTGCCACGAGACCCGTCATCGGCATCGTGACCAAGTGCGACGATCCGAGCGGCGCACCCAAAACCGCCGAGCTTTGGCTCCGCGAGGCAGGCTGTGAGACCGTCTTTTTCGTCAGTAGCGTTGCCCACAAGGGTGTGGATGCCATTCTTGATTACTTAAACGAACCCAAAACAACATAAATCCAAACATAAAACCAAATAAAACAACATTTATTTGTGGTTTCCTATTGACATTCCCACAACAATATGGTATTCTTAGGATGAGGCGGCACGCCGCCCGTCCCGAAAATAAAGAACATTATTAAAAAGGAGATAGAACAATGTCTGAGTACGAAATCAAAAAACAAATTTGCGAGATCGGTAAGAGAATTTACGACAAGGGAATGGTTGCCTCCAACGACGGTAACATCTCCGTTAAGCTGAACGACAACGAGTTCCTTTGCACCCCCACCGGTGTTTCCAAGGGCTTTATGACCCCCGAGTACATCTGTAAGGTGGACGCAAACGGTAAGGTGATCCAGGCAAACGAAGGCTTCAAGCCCTCCTCCGAGATCAAAATGCATATGCGCGTTTACAAGGAAAGACCCGACGTTAAGTCCGTTGTTCACGCTCATCCCCTCTACGCTACCAGCTTTGCTATCGCAGGCATTCCGCTGACCGAGCCCATCATGCCCGAGGCAGTTATCGCTCTCGGCTGCGTACCGATCGCTGAATACGGCACTCCCTCCACCGAGGAGATTCCCGACGCCGTTTCCAAGTACGTTCAGTACTACGACGCAGTGCTCCTTGCAAACCACGGCGCACTTTCCTTCTCCGACTCTCTTCTTTCCGCTTACCACAAGATGGAGTCCCTTGAGTTCTACGCTCAGCTCCTCTACCAGTCCAAGATGCTGGGTGGCCCCAAGCAGCTGACCGATTCTCAGGTACAGCGCCTCTACGAGATCCGCCGTCAGTTCGGTATGACCGGTAAGCATCCTGCAGATCTTTGCCCCAACGTAAAGGCCGGCAAGCCCAGCTGCCACTCCTGCGGCGGCAATTGCTCCTGCGGCAGTGACGTTCCTGCCGACGTGATCGCAGAGATCACCCGCAAGGTTCTTGAGCAGCTCGGCCGCTAAGCCGAAGCTCTCCCTCCTGCCTTATGGCATACGACATTGACCGGATCGTAGCCAAGGTGGCCGAAACCGTCAAGGAACAGGAGGCTCAGCGCGTGCCCTCCCCCAAGGCTCTGACCTTTGAGGGCAAAATGACCCTCGCCCTTGCCCGCCTTCTCATTGAAGGAGTGCAAAAGGAGGCTCAGCGCATGGGCGTACGTTCCGTGGTGGCGGTGGCCGATGGCGGCGGCAATCCCGTCAGCATCGACTGCTCCGACGGCGCCTTTTACGCCAGCTACGACATCGCTCTGAACAAGGCTTACACCTCCGTGGCGCTGCAGATGCCCACCGTGAAGCTGGCGACCCTCGCCGCTCCCGGCGGCTCCCTCTACGGCATCCAGCACACAAACGGCGGCCGCATCGTCATCTTTGGCGGCGGCGACCCCTTGAAATACAACGGTACCGTCATCGGCGGCATCGGTGTCAGCGGTGGATCCGCTGAGGAGGATACGGCCCTCTCCGCCTACGGCGCGGAGCTGTTCTACGAGCTTACACGATAAAATGAAAGGAACGAACACTATGGATCTTCAGTCTCAACAGATCGAAGCCATCGTCAAGCAGGTCATTGCCGGCATGAAGGGCACAAGCGCCCCTGCCGCCAAGAAGCCCGCCGGCGGTGCGATCCCCAAGACCGCACACGTAGCGATGCTTACCAAGCTTGGCCACTTCGATATCAAGGAATATCCCATCCCCGAGCTGGGTGACGACGACATTCTCGTACGCGTAGAGGGCTGCGGTGTTTGCGGCACCGACGCACACGAGTTCAAGCGCGATCCCTTCGGTCTCATTCCCGTGGTTCTCGGTCACGAGGGCACCGGCGAAATCGTAAAAATGGGTAAGAACGTGAAGAAGGACAGCGCGGGCAAGCCTCTCGCCATCGGCGACAAGGTGGTTACCTGCATGATCTTCAAGGACAACCCCGACATTACCATGTTCGATTTGAACAAGCAGAATGTGGGCGGTGCGGACGTTTACGGTCTTCTCCCCGACGACGACGTACATCTCAACGGTTGGTTTGCCGACTACCTTGTGGTACGCGGCGGCTCCACCATCTTTAACGTAAGTGATCTGGATCTGGACTCCCGTATTCTCATCGAGCCCTGCGCGGTTCTGATCCATGCGGTTGAGCGTGCCAAGACCACGAACATCCTTCGCTTCAACTCCCGCGTTGTGGTACAGGGATGCGGCCCCATCGGTCTGATCTGCATTGCGGTTCTCCGCACCCTCGGTATTCAGAATATCGTAGCGGTGGACGGCGAGGCCAAGCGTCTGGAGTTTGCAAAGCTCATGGGCGCGGACAAGACCGTCAACTTCAAGGATCACAAGGGCATTGAGGCTCTCACCGAGGCTGTGAAGGACGCCTTTGGCGGCTACTACGCCGACTTTGCCTTCCAGTGCACCGGCTCTCCCGTTGCTCACGCCAACATCTATAAGTTCATCCGCAACGGCGGCGGACTTTGCGAGCTTGGCTTCTTTATCAACGGCGGTGACGCCACCATCAACCCCCACTTTGACATCTGCGCCAAGGAAATCACCACCGTGGGCTCCTGGGTTTACACCCTTCGCGACTACGCCACCACCTTTGACTTCCTCAAGCGCGCCAAGGCCATCGGCCTGCCCCTGGAAAAGCTGATCACCCACAAGTACAAGCTGGAAAACATCAACGAGGCTCTTGAGACCAACCTGAAGATGGAAGGTCTGAAGATCGCCATCGTGAACTGAGGGTAGACTATGGCACAGGCAGTAGGACTCATTGAGGTTTACGGACTGGTTGCCGCTTTTGCCGCCTGCGATGCAGGCTGCAAGGCCGCAGACGTGACCGTAGAGCCCTTTGATAAAAACAAGCCCAAGAATCCGGACGGCTTAAAGGTTCCGCTGATCATCCTCGTCAAGTTCCGTGGCTCCGTTGAGAGCGTAACGGCGGCTGTGGACGCAGCGGCAGAGGCGGCCAATCGGATCTCCGGTGTGGTTTCCCGCCACATCATCGCAAACGCCACGGAGGGAGCGGAGAAAATGCTCCACCTCAACGCGTTTGACAAAAGCTGATTGTAATTTAACGAAATAAAATTGGAGGAAATGAATATGGCACAGGAAGCTCTCGGTATGATCGAAACCAGAGGTCTCACCGCAGCAATTGAGGCGGCAGACGCCATGGTAAAGGCAGCAGAGGTTACTCTTGTTGGCACGGCCAAGATCGGCTCCGGTCTTGTATCCGTAATGGTTCGCGGCGACGTTGGCGCAGTTAAGGCTGCTGTTGAGGCAGGTGTAACCGTTGCATCCCGTCTCGGCGAGATCGTTGCTACCCACGTGATCCCCCGTCCTCATGCAGACGTGGAGAAGATCATCCCCAAGATCTCGTAAGGAATTGCCCTTATGAAGGCACTTGGATTTATTGAGGTTTCCGGCGTAGTTGCCGCCGTGGATGCGCTTGACATTATGTGCAAGAGCGCGAACGTGCAGTTCGTGACCTGGGAGCGCAAGCTGGGCGGCCGTCTGGTAACCGTCATTGTAACCGGCCCCGTGTCCGACGTGACCGAGGCCATCGAGAACGCAAAGAACGCCTGCCACGGCCTGGTTTGCGCCTCGAACGTAATTGCCGCTCCCCACGAGGAGACGGCGCGCATGGTGATGCTTTCCGCATCCCGTCTGGCCCCCAAGGCTGAGGCAAAGCCTGCTGAGCCGAAGGCGCCCGCGGCGCAAAAGACCACCCGGGCACGGAAGCCCAAAACCGAAGAATAAACGGTAAGAGAAGCCGACTCCGAAAAAGCCTCGCCTTCGGGAGAGGTGGCGCGCAGTACGCGGCGGAGAGACCCCTCTCACCCGCTTTGCGGGAGCTCTCCCTGAGGGAGAGCCCGGGAGAAGGCTCGCACCGTTCGTTTCCCCACACACAAAACAAAAATAAAAAAATTATAAAACAAATTTTACGGAGGATTTTACTATGGCACAGGAAGCTCTTGGTATGATTGAAACCCGCGGTCTCGTAGCCGCAATCGAAGCTGCAGACGCAATGCTCAAGGCAGCAAACGTTGAACTCGTTGGAACCGAAAAGATCGGCTCCGGTCTCGTATCCGTTATGGTACGCGGCGACGTAGGCGCTGTTAAGGCAGCTGTTGAGTCCGGCTCTGCTGCCGCAAACGGTCTTGGTGAGGTTATTGCTACCCACGTAATTCCTCGTCCTCACACCGACGTTGAGAAGATTCTTCCCATCCTGAAGTAATTCTCAAAAATGGGCCACCCCTGCCGCATCTGCGGCAGGGGAAACCCAAAGCACCTACCGTCTGACGAATATCGCAATCAATATTTGTTGATTCGCTTTTCATCCCACGCAAACCTGTAGGGACAGGCGTCCCCGACTGTCCGTCCCATAAGATATCGCAATCAATATTTGTTAAACGCTTTTTTCTTTGAGGCAAAAGGCCAAAGAAAAAAGCTTTGCAAAAAAGAAAGGCCGTTTCCGCAGGGCGTCGCCCTGCAACCCACTCGCTTTTTGAAAAAAGCGAGGCAAAAACTGTAAGGGCGCTCCGCGCCCACACCCCGCGACCTTTTTGGAAAAAGGTCGATCAAAAACTTGAAGTGCGCTTCGCGGCCTTTTTGAAAAAGGTCGATCAAAAACTTAAATGTTCTCGGCGCGCAAGTGCCGAAGATTGCCTGCGGGGGCTTCCCCCGCTGCCGAAGGAAGGTGTCATATATGATAATCGGAAAAGTAGTCGGATCTGTCGTTTCCACCCGTAAAAATGAACATATGGTAGGACAGAAGCTGATGGTGGTTAAGCCCCTTCAGGGCGAGAACAAGGCCACCCTTGTTGCGACGGATAACATAGGCGCCGGAATCGGCGAGATCGTTCTTCTTGCGTGCGGATCCGCCGCCAGAATCGCGTGCGGAAATCCCAACGCCCCCACAGACGCTGCCATCGTCGGCATTGTGGATAATGAATGCGGATTGGAGTGTATATAAACCGTGGAACTGACACAGCTGACCAAAATTATGAGAGACAGCGGTGTAGCAGGCGCCGGCGGAGCCGGTTTCCCCTCCTATGCCAAGCTGGACAAGCGCGCAGATACCATCATTCTGAACTGTGCGGAGTGTGAGCCTTTATTAAAACTCCACCGCCAGGTTCTTGAAAAATTTGCCCTCGAAATCCTGACCGCTCTTGAGCTGATCCGCGAGACCGTGGAGGCTGAGCAGGTTATCATCGCCGTAAAATCCTCCTACAAGGGAGCCATTGCGGCTGTAAATTCTCACCTTAGCAAGTTCAAACACACGAAAATTGGCATCCTGCCGGAAATTTACCCCGCAGGAGATGAAGTTGTTACCATATACGAGACCACCGGTCGCGTGGTCGCTCCCGGCGCGCTCCCCATCACCGTGGGCGTGACCGTGTTTAACGTAGAGACCGCCCTGAACGTGTACTACGCAGTACAGGAACAGAAGGGCGTGACCTTCAAGTACATCACCATCGCCGGTGAGGTGAAGAACCCTACCACCTTCAAGGCACCCCTCGGTATGACCTACGGCGAGCTGATCGCTCTGGCCGGAGGTGCTACCGTCGAGGATCCCGTGCTGATCGCCGGCGGTCCCATGACCGGCCGTGTGACCTCCGCCGCTGACGTTGTGACCAAGACCTCCAACGCCATTCTGGTGCTGCCCAAGAATCAGTACGTAGCAAAGAAAAAGCTGACCCCCATCAAGATGAATATGCAGGTCGCCATGGCGGCTTGCTGTCAGTGCCGTATGTGCACCGATCTTTGCTCCCGTAATCTTCTCGGTCATCCCATTGAGCCCCACCGCTTTATGCGCGCGCTGACCAACGGAAAGACCGACGATACCCCCGCTTACATGAACACCTTCTTCTGCTCCGGCTGTGGCCTGTGCGAGATGTATTCCTGCGGACAGGGTCTGTCCCCCGCCTCCCTCATCGGCAAGGTAAAGGGCAGTCTCCGCGCCTCGGGTGTAACGCCTCCCAAGGACGCTGAGCTGAAGCCCGTAAGCGAGAACCGCAAGTACAGCCGCGTGCCCATGGCCCGCCTGACCGCACGTCTGGGTCTGACCAAGTACAACGTGCCCGCACCCTTGAAGGATGAGCTTCTCGATGCCGCTTCCGTTAAGATCATGCTCTCCCAGAGCATCGGCGCACCCTCCGTCGCCTGCGTAAAGGCCGGAGACACGGTTGTGGCCGGCCAGATGATCGGCGCACCTGCCGAGGGCAAGCTGAGCACCGCCGTGCACGCATCCATCTGCGGTACCGTCAGCGAGGTTACCGACAAGTACGTGCTTATCCGTAAGTGATCGGAAATTGTTTGAAAGGATACGTTAAACATGAACAAGGCTATTGGAATGGTTGAATACAGAACGGTTTCCAGCGGTATCCGCGCAACCGATCTGATGATCAAGACCTCAAATATTGAAGTGATCCAGTCCTCTGTGATCTGCCCCGGCAAGTACGTTACCATCGTAACCGGCGATCTGAGCTCCGTAAACGCGGCCGTTGAGGCGGCTGAGACTCAGCTTGGCGAAATGATGACCGACCGCTTTGTGCTGGGTAACCCCGACGCCAACATCTTCCCCGCCATTTACGGCGGTGTGCCCGTTGAGGGCGCAAAGTCCCTTGGTATTCTTGAGACCTTCTCCGTTCCCTCCGCAATTTCTGCGGCGGATGCGGCGGCCAAGACCTCCGACGTGACCCTGGTTGAGATTCGCCTGGCCCGCGGTATGGGCGGCAAGTCCTACGTTCTGCTTACCGGCGACGTGGCAGCCGTTACCGCCGCCATCGAGCATGCCTCCGCCGCCATCGGCGAGAGCGGCATGGTGCTTGACTCCGCGGTCATTCCCAATCCCGACAAGAGTCTTTGGGATAGCATTCTTTGATTTCTGAGATATGCTTCCGATTGAACGAAAAAACGAGATCCTCAGCCGTTTGATGATTGACGGCAAGGTTGTGGTCAGCGATCTGAGTGCACGGTTCAACGTGACCGAGGAGACCATCCGCCGCGACCTTGACAAGCTGGAAAAGGATGGTCTGGCGCGGAAAACCTACGGCGGCGCGGTGAAAACCGATAATCTGAGCATTGAGCTGCCCTACACCATCCGCCAAAAGACCAACGTGGACGCCAAAAAGCAGATCGCGGAGCTGATTGCCGAGCGCATCGAGGACGGCGATTCCATCCTGCTTGACGCTTCGACCACGGCTCTGTATACCGTAAAAAGCATTTATAATAAGGAAAACATCGCCATTTTGACCAATTCCGTGCAGATTCTTTTGGATGCTCCGCCCAAGGGTAACTGGAACATCCTGTCTACCGGCGGTGTGCTCAACGGCGACAGCCTGTACTTCTCCGGCCGACAGGTGGAGGAGGTGGCGGATCGCTACCACATGAAGTACGCCATCCTCTCCTGCAAGGGAATCGACATGGAAAACGGTCTGACGGACGCCTCCATCCGGAGTGCGGACATTAAGCGCGCCTTTTTGCGGGGCGCGGGCAAGATCATTCTGGCCGTGGACGCCACCAAGTTTGGACGGACGGCACTGGTCAAGATCGCTGATTTTTCCGTGATCGACACCGTTGTCACGGACGTCGAGCCCTCCGATGCGTGGAAGCAGTTCTTCCGCGACAAGGGAATCGAATTGGTTTATCCGAACCATCCGTAAACGTAGTTTTTGATCGACCTTTTTTCAAAAAGGTCGCGCGCTGGAGCGGCGGCGCTCCTCGCGCCCGCAGGCGCGAAATCCTCTGATCGGCATTTTCTTTTCGCTAAGCCTTTTCTTTTGTGCCTGTTTGGTCAAAAGAAAAGGCGGGCAAAGGAAAAAGCTCGGCAAAAAAAGAAAGGCCGATTCCGTGGGGCTCCACGGGAACCTCAAAACATCCTGCGGATATTTTGAGGACCCCTATCCGCGCCCCGAACCCGCGCCACCTTTTCAAAAAGGTGGACGAAAATTTCAAGAGTACGCCTTGCGCGTTTCGTGCGCTCTAAACTCTCAAGAAACGAGGGATCACCATGCAAACATTCAAGATCAGCACCGAGGTCTGCTTCGGCGGAGATGCTCTGGAGGCGCTGGGTCGCATCCGGGCGGAAAACGCCGTGATCTTTACCGACGGCTTTATGGCAAAGTCCGGCGGCGCAGACCGTGTGGCTGCTTATATGAAACAGTGTAAAACTATCCACGTCTTTTCCAAAACCCAGCCCGATCCCCCCGTGGAAATGGTGGCGGAGGCTCTTCGCTTCCTGCTGGACGTGCAGGTGGACGCCGTTGTGGCGCTGGGCGGTGGCTCGGCCATCGACGCTGCAAAGGCGACCGTTCTGATCGCGCGTCAGCAGACCGGACGGGAGATTCCCCTCATCGCCGTGCCCACCACCAGCGGCACCGGCTCGGAGGTTACTTCCTTTGCCGTCATTACCGACCGGGAAAAGGGCGTGAAATATCCGCTGGTCTCCGATTCGCTCCTGCCCGAGGTGGCCATTCTGTCCGCCGAGCTGGTTAAGAGCGTGCCCCCGGCCATTACCGCCGACACGGGCTTTGACGTGATCACCCACGCCTTGGAGGCCTATATCTCCACGGGCGCCAACGACTATTCCGACGCCTTGGCCGAAAAGTCGCTGGAGCTGGCCTTTGCCTACCTGCCCCGCGCCTACCGCGACGGCGGCGATATGGAGGCAAGAGAAAAAATGCATACCGCCTCCTGCCTGGCGGGCATGGCCTTTAACGCGGTCAGCCTGGGCGTGAACCACGGTATCGCCCATACCATCGGCGCAAACTTCCATATTCCTCATGGACGGGCTAATGCCATGGTTCTTGGCGAGGTTATGGCCTTTAACGCCGGAATTGAGGACGGGCACGTGAGCCTTGCCACCGAAAAGCTGGCAAATATCGCCCGTCGCATCGGCCTTGACGTGTTCTCCGCCAAGGGCGGCGCCGCCGCTCTGGTGCGCAAGATCCGCCAGATGCAGCGCGAGCTGGGCATTCCCGCTTCTCTTACCGCCTGCGGCGTCACCGAGGAAGCCTACCAAAAGGCGCTCCCCCACATGATCGAAAGCGCTAAGAACGACGCTTGTACCGCGACCAATCCCCGTCCCGTCACCGATGAGGACATCAAGCGAATTTTGTCCCGCGTGAAATAATTGATATGAGAGAATCCCCCCACGTCGGCATGAGCCGACGTGGGGGGATTCTGTCGGGAAGACCCCGCCGAAGCAAGAAATCCCCCTGTGTCGGCTTATGCCGACGCAGGGGGATCGATTTATTCACCAATTGCGAAGAGAATTTTGCCGTAGGTGGGGAAGGGCCAGTAGTCGGCGGCGGTGCAGGTCTCCATTTCGTCGGCCAGAGCGCGAAGATGCGCCATGGCGGGAAGAACGTCCGTCTTGCAGTACTGGGAGGAGGCAAACACGTTGTTGGTATAGCCGCTGAGAGCGCCGGTCTTGCGGGACAGATCCTCGCAGGCCTCGTCGGCTCGCTCGCAGAGCTCCGACAGCTTGGTTACGTACTTCATCTCCAGCTTAGCCGGCAAATTGACCTTCGCCTTTTTGGAGGCGGTGTCCGTCAGCATGTTCACGTAGGTGAGCACGGCAGGAATGATCCGCTTGCGAGCCATGTCGATCATGGTCAGCGCCTCAATATTGATGATCTTTACGTAGTTCTCCAGCTGAATCTCACAACGGGACTCCAGCTCCTGACGGGTAAAGATGTTATGCTTAGCAAAAAGGGCCACGTTCTTTTCCGAGCTCAGCAGGGGAATCGCGTCCGCAGAGGACGGAATGTTCATCAGTCCGCGTATCTCAGCCTCGCGAACCCACTCCTCCGAGTAGCCGTTGCCATCGAAAAGAATCCGCTTGTGGGCGGAAATGGTGTCGTGAAGAATTTCGTTCAACGCCGCAATGCGTGCTTCCTCGGTATCGCAGGCCTCCAAGACGTCTGCAATGCGGGAAATTTCCTCAGCCACGGCGGTGTTGATGACCGTATTGGTGTCCGCAATGGAGAAGGATGAGCCAAGCATACGGAACTCAAACTTATTTCCCGTAAAGGCAAAGGAGGAGGTACGGTTGCGGTCCGTGGTGTCACGCTTGAACTTAGCAATAGCACCGGAGCCAAAGTCCATCTCCGTCTTTTCTGCGCCAAACACCTTATGTCCGGACAGAATCGCCTCAATGATGGCGGAAAGCTCGTCACCAAGGAACATGGAAACAATGGCCGGAGGTGCTTCGTTTGCGCCCAAACGGTGGTCATTGCCGGCAGAGGCGGAGGAAATGCGCAAAAGATCCTGATAATTGTCCGCCGCGGCGATTACGGCCGCCAAGAAGGTAAGGAACTGAGGGTTATCCTCCGGGTGCTTGCCGGGATCCAGCAAATTCACGCCCGTGTCCGTCTCCATGGACCAGTTGTTGTGCTTACCGGAGCCGTTGACGCCGGCAAAGGGCTTTTCATGAAGGAGGCAGACCAGCCCGTGGCGGGAGGCAACCTTCTTCATCATCTCCATGGTCAGCTGGTTATGGTCGGTGGCGGCGTTGGTGGATTCATAGACGGGTGCCAGCTCGTGCTGAGCGGGGGCAACCTCGTTGTGCTCCGTCTTTGCGTAGATGCCAAGGCGCCAGAGCTCCTGGTTCAAGTCGTTCATGAACTCCTTGACCTTGGGCTTGATGGCGGCGTAGTACTGGTCGTCCAGCTCCTGACCCTTGGGCTGCTTTGCGCCAAAAAGGGTGCGGCCGGTGTAGATCAGATCCTCGCGGGCCTCGTACTCCTCGCGGCGAATGATGAAATACTCCTGCTCAGCGCCCGCGGTGGAGATGACACGCTTGGTGCTGGTGTCTCCAAATACGCGGAGAAGGCGAAGGGCCTGGCGGTTCAGCGCCTCGGTTGAGCGAAGGAGGGGTGTCTTTTTATCTAAAACCTCACCGCCGAAGGAGCAGAAGGCGGTGGGAATGCAAAGCACGTCGTCCTTAATGAAGGCGTAGGACGTTGCGTCCCAAGCGGTGTAGCCTCTGGCCTCGAAGGTGGCGCGCAGGCCGCCGGAGGGGAAGGAGGAGGCGTCGGACTCGCCCTTGATCAGCGCCTTACCGGAAAATTCCGCCATGGCGCCCCCGTCCTTGGTGGGAGACAGGAAGCTATCGTGCTTTTCGGCGCAGAGACCGGTCATGGGCTGGAACCAGTGGGTGTAGTGGGTAGCGCCCTTCTCGATGGCCCAGTCCTTCATGGCGGCGGCCACCACGTTGGCAACGGCCAAGTCCAGCTCCTTGCCCTCGGCAATGGTGCGCTTTAAGCTATTGTATACGTCCTTGGGCAGCTTCTCCCGCATGATGGAGTCGCCGAAGACCATAGAACCAAATTCTGCAAATTTATTCACTTGGAACACTCTCCTTGCGTTTCTTTATATAATAGTATATAACATCCTTAAAAATTTGTCAATAATGCCGTTTACAACATTCGTCAATTATGATATAATAACAAGGAATATTTTTGTGAAGTTCAGCCCATCGGGCTTGATATACGGAGGAACAACCATGAAATGCCCTCACTGCGGGTATGCCGAAAGCAAGGTAACCGATTCCCGCCCTCAGGACGATAACTCCACCATCCGCCGTCGGCGCGAGTGCCTGTCCTGCCAAAAGCGGTTTACCACCTATGAGATTTTGGAAAATCTTCAGCCCATCGTGCTGAAAAAGGACGGCAGTCAGGAATATTTTGACCGGAACAAACTGATGGCCGGCTTGCTGAAGGCCTGCCAGAAGCGGCCTGTGGACGTGCAGGAAATCGTGAAGCGGATCGAAAACGAGATTCAGAACTCACTGACCAACGAGATCCCCTCGTCGAAGATCGGCGACATGGCCATGGAGCTGCTGAGAGAGCAGGACGCGGTGGCCTACGTGCGCTACGCCTCCGTGCATCGGGAGTTCAAGGACGTGGAGACCTTCATGGAGGAGCTCCGCAAATTGAGGGACAATTAAAGCCGCAGGCCTTTCTTTCTGTAAAGAGAGGCCTTTTTACTCAGGCGGCCTGCGGGCATAATAATTTTTGGTCGAGCTTTTTGCGGGGAAGCTTGACCAAAAATTGCCGAAAAAAATTAGCAAAAAAAAAATTTAAAAATTTTTGTGACCGATGTGACTTTTCGTGGTTCTGAATCGTGTTACTTATGAAAGGGGCTGAAAAGGTGCTCTTCTTTATGCTCGGCGAGGGCGATGCCCGCTTCCTGCCTTGTGAGTTGATGTACGATCGATATGGCGATATGCTGTTCCGCGTTTGCTTCTCGATCCTGGTCAGCCACTCGGATGCGGAGGATGCCGTCCAAGACGTCTTTATGAAATATATGGACAAGCGGCCTGTGTTCTCCGATGAGGAACACGCCAAGGCTTGGCTGATCCGTGTGGGCACCAACCACTGCAAGGATATGCTCCGCTCCCGGAAGGTCCGCTCCTCCCTCACCTTAGAGGAAATTGAGGAGTATGAGATCGAGCCGGAGCAAAGTGCCATCCTGTCCCACGTTTTTGATCTACCCGTCAAGTACCGCGAGGTGATCGTTCTCCACTACCTGGAGGGCTACGCCATCAAGGAGATCGCTTCGGCACTCTCTTTAAGCGAATCCGCTGTGAAAATGCGGCTGACCCGCGGTCGCGAGCTGCTGAAAGAACAGCTTTCCGGTTGACCCCTTCCCCAATCTCCTTATTTTACCCGTTCGGAGGGTTTATTCATGTTTGATGCCAAGACCAAAGAGGCCTATCACAAGATACGGCCGTCGGACTCCCTGCGCGAGCGCGTGCTGGCTGTGGATACCGCACCTGCGCGAGCCAAGGTCCTTACCTTTCGTCGGATGGGCAATCTGGCCGCCTGCTTTGTGGCAGTCGTGATGATCGCCATGCTGGCCGCCGGCCTCACGTCCGACCCCTACCGTGTCGTCTTAGGTGACGGCACCTCTCTCGGTAACGAGGCGCGCACCGTAACGCCCGATACCGCTTACTATATAGGATCCGTTCCCTTCTCCCTGAGCGAGGAGCGGATGCGCCCGGAGCTGACGGCGGCGGAAAATTGCCTCCACCTTGAGCTCCACAGCCCGGAGATCGCCACGGTTACCGTAGAAGCAGGCAATATTCTGCTTTACGACGGCGAGCTTGGAGAGTACGTGGATTGCGGCAACCTTACGTACTTTGAGGGCGAATGCAAGCTCTGGTGGTGCTTACCCACCCTCGCGGACGGCGAGTGCTGCATCCTGACCGTCTGTGCCGACACCTGCACCCGCGTAGCCGTCCGCTGTGACGGCGGCGCATACACCGCCTCCCTCCTCCCCGAGGACTAAGGCGGCTAAACTTGAAATCAAAAAAATTTAACATATCATTTTTGGAGGAAACTTAAAATGCTTAAGAGAATTATCGCATCTGCACTTGTTTTCGTACTTCTTGCAACCGCACTCGTTGCTTGCGGCGGCACCAAGGACATCACCCCCGACGTAGCTGAGGGCACCGTTGGCCACACCGTATGGACCGCTTTCGAGGCTGCTTACACCGCAAACCCCGACCAGGACATGGCTGAGCTCCTGAACAACCTCTTCTACAACCCTGAGACCGAAGAAACCCTTCTCCCCATCTTCCCCTCCGCTATGCCCATCGAGCGCGAGTGGATGACCGACGAGGAAGGCAACCTCTTCCTTACCGGCTTTGAGGGTGCTTTCACCGCTGAGTTCGAGGCTGGCACCATGTTCGCTCCTATGATCGGCGTTATCCCCTTCATGGGCTACGTATTCGAGCTTGCTGAGGACGCTGACGTTGATGCCTTCGTACAGTACCTGAAGGACAACGCAAACCTTCGTTGGAACGTTTGCACCGCTGCTGATCAGACCGTAATCGGTACCAAGGGCAACGTTGTATTCTTCCTTATGTGCCCCAACACCTTCGAGGAGAATCCTGACGACGGTATGGGCGGCATGGATCTTTAATTCACGACCGTCAAGTAAAGAACATCAAGCGGACCGACCGGAAATGGTCGGTCCGCTTTCAAAAAGAAACTGATCCACTTAAGAAAGGAGAACGGTTATGGTTTTCTCAACCATTGAATTCTTAAACTACTTCCTGCCCGTCGTGTTCCTTTTGTACTTCCTGGTTCCCTTCCGCTTTAAGAACCTGGTGCTTCTGATCACCTCTCTTGTGTTCTACGCCTGGGGCGAGCCGACGTACGTTTTCCTCATGCTGGGCACCTGTCTTTCCAGTTACGTTCACGGTATTCTGATCGGTAAGTTCAAGGGTACGAAGTGGTCTAAATTCTTCCTTGTCACCTCTATTGTTACCTCGGTTGCCATCCTTGGCTTCTTCAAGTATGCCAACTTCTTCATTATGAATATCAACGACCTGTTCGGCACGGGAATTGCATTCCTTAAGCTGGCGCTTCCCGTTGGTATCAGCTTCTACACCTTCCAGACCCTCAGCTACACCATCGACGTGTACCGCGGTGAGGCCGAGGTGCAGAAGAGCTTTATCCGTCTTTCCACCTACGTAGCCCTCTTCCCCCAGCTGGTTGCCGGCCCCATCGTCCGCTACACCACCGTGGAGGAGGACCTTACCTACCGTACTCACTCCTTTGAGAAGTTCAGCATGGGTGCCACCCGCTTTGTTCTGGGTCTTGGCAAGAAGCTGCTGATCGCGGACCAGTTCTACCGTCTGGCTGAAACCTGCTTCCGCCAGTCCGACGACAAGTCCGTGGCCTTCTACTGGCTGTACGCCATCGCAAACGCCCTGTACATCTACTTTGACTTCTCCGCTTACTCCGACATGGCCATTGGCCTTGGTCACATCTTCGGCTTCCGCTTCCTTGAGAACTTCAACTACCCCTTCATCTCCAAGACCGTTGCCGAGTTCTGGCGCCGCTGGCACATCTCCCTCGGCACCTGGTTCCGCGACTACGTGTACATTCCTCTGGGCGGAAACCGCGTGTCCTTCCTCAAGTTCATCCGCAACACTCTTGTTGTATGGTTCCTCACCGGCTTCTGGCACGGTGCGGCCTGGAAATACATTGTTTGGGGTCTGTACTTCTTCGTGTTCCTGATCGCTGAGAAGTTCTTCCTCAACAAGTGCTTCAAGAAGCTGGGCGCGTTCTTTGACGCGCACGTAAAGGTTCCCGTTCTTCGCCGCTTCCCCGCCTTCCTCTCCCACGTTTACGTGGTTGTGACCATCCTTGTCAGCTTCGTAATCTTCAACACCGTGGATCTGAAGGAGGGTATGCAGTTCATCGGTGCAATGTTCGGTGCCGGCGACCTGCCCTTCTGGAGCGCACACACCACCTACTACCTTGCAAACTACTCCATCCTTCTGGTTGCGGCCATCCTCGGTGCGACTCCTGTGGTTAAGCAGACCGTTCTGAAGATCAAGGCCAACCAGACCGGTGAGAAGATCATCAACGTCCTTGAGCCCATTGCCGTTGTGGTAGTTCTTACCCTTTGCGTAGCTACCCTCGTCAACGACTCCTTCACCCCCTTCCTCTACTTCCAGTTCTGATAAAGGAGGCAAAGCATTATGAAAGCACAACTGAAAAACAAAATCGTATCCGTGGTCTTTGCCACTCTTATCATGCTCAGCTTCTTCGTTTGCATCTTCAAGCCCATCGACGAGTACTCCTCCTCGGAGCGTAAGAATCTGGCGGACTTCCCCAAGCTGACCCTGCAGACCATTCTGAACAAGTCCTTCCAGTCGGACTTTAAGACCTACGTGTCCGACCAGTTCCCCCTGCGCGACGGCTTCCGTACCATTAAGGCGCTGTTCCAGCACTACGTGCTCGGCTTTAAGGAGAACAACAATCTGGTCGTAAAGGACGGCTACATCGCAAAGGTGGACAACTACACAAACGGGTCTGCCTTGGCCGGTGCCATCCGGAAATTCTCCTCCATCTATAACAACCACATGGCAGACACCGCCGCAAAGGTGTATATGTCCATCATTCCCGACAAGAACTACTTCATCGCAGGCGAGGGCAACTACCCCTCCCTGAACTACGACAAGATCGTCTCCGACATGAAGGCTGGTCTGTCCGGCATGACCTACATCGATATCTTTGGCTCCCTTGAGCTGTCCGACTACTACAAGACGGACACCCACTGGTCTCAGGATAAGCTGGGCGACACCGTGAACGTGCTGATCTCCGGCCTTGGCGCCTCCGACCGCTTTACCGGCGGCCAGTACGTGGCGAAAAAGCTGAGCCCCTTCTACGGTATCTACCACGGTCAGAGCGCTCTGCCCCTGCCTGCCGAGAATCTGATCTACCTGACCAACGACATTCTCGACCAGTGCGTGGTTTATGAGTACAAGTACAGCATGCTCCAGAAGCTGCCCGCTACTGAGCAGCCCGGCCACGTGTACATTCAGGACACCGACCGCAATGGCAACGTGTTCTACTACGACACCTGGCAGACCGGAAGCGCCATCTATCGCGAGGATCTGTTTGCGGAAAGCGCCAAGAGCAAGGACCCCTACAACGTGTTCATGGGTGGTGCCTCTGCCCTTCCCCTGCTCCGCATCCACAACCCCAACGCCGTTGAGGAAAAGAAGCTGATCCTCTTCCGTGACTCCTTCGGCTCCTCCATTGCGCCCCTTCTGGCTGAGGGCTACTCCGACGTGATCCTCGTGGACCTTCGCTACGGTGATTTTGACTCTCTCCTCAAGGTGTTCCCCGATGCGCTCACCATGGATGAGAACACCGACGTTCTCTTCCTCTACAGCACCCTGATCCTTAACACCAAGCTCTTCGATTAAGAGAGTAGCTAGGCAAGGGGATGCAGAGAAACCCTTTTTTAAAAAAAGGGTTCTCCACACCTCTTTCCAAAAACTTTTCTCAAAGACAGAATTCCCCTGTGTCGGCATGAGCCGACACAGGGGAATTTTTGCTTCGCAAATCCATTTCGGTTGGGAAGCGCACAAACGGCGAGCTTGGCCGCGGGGGCTTCCCCGCCGAAGCAAGAAAGCCCCACGGGTCGGCACAAGCCGAACCGTGGGGCTTTCTGTTCTCGAGCTCGGCATTGATATCTCCGTCAACTACTTCCCCGAATTGGTCGAATCGGTGCAATAGGTGGGGGCGGGCTTGGCGGAAAGACGGCGGAAGATTCGGTCGGTCAAGTACCAGACGGTCATGGTACAGAGAATTCCGCAGGCAATGCCGGCGGCGCCGGACAGCGTGGAAAGTCCGCGCTGAACGAAGCCCTCCATGTCCGACTCCACGGCGCAACGCATGGTTCGGTAGAGAGACGCGCCCGGAAAGAGGGGAATGGCGGCCGCCGTCAGAAAGACGGTGGTGGGCGCCTTCTTTACCCGCGCCATAACCTCCGCAAAGAGAGCAATAAAGGACGCGGCGATGAGGGTTTTGAAAAATTCACTGCCCGTCAGGATTCCCATGCCCAGATACACCGCCCAGCCGAGAAAGCCGCCAATACCTGCCGAGAGCAGGTGGCGCCGGTTGACGTTGAACACCATGGAAAATACCACAGAGCCGAGAAACGCACAAATTAACTGTACAACTGGCATATCTCTCCTCCTTTATCCGGGCACCACGATGCCCGCAAGGCCGAAGCCCACGGCAATGGCCGCGGAAACCATAATGACCTCCACAAAACGGAGCAGACCGCAGATGGTATCCCCGCTGAACAGGTCGCGGGCGGCGTTGGTCAGCGCCATACCGGGGATCAGCAGCATGATAATGCCGATACCAACCAGATCCGCGTCCAGCGACAGGCCAAGAGTGGCCGAAAGATTGACGAAAATCCCCCCCACGGTAGCACAAACGAAGGTGGCCACAAAACGGTTAATGGGGTAGCGGCCGAAGAACAGCTCCACAAGCCAGATCACCACGCCGATGGCCGCCGCGCAAAGGGCGTCTTGCCACGCGCCACCGAAGAACAGGGAGAACACAAGGGGTGCCAGCACGTAAAGGGCGGTGCGGACAGAGGGCGGATAGGGCTTGGCGCGCTCCTCCAGCCGATGAAGCTCCTCTGCCACCTGAGAGAGGGGCATTTTTTCCCCACAGATGCGGCGGCAAAGGTTATTCAGCTCAAAAATCAGATTCATGTTGATCTTATGAGCGGGCACGCGGCGGGTCTGGGTCACGGAGCCAAAGGAGCTGCCGTAAATGGTGGCCACGATGCTGGAGGTGATGGTAAACACGTCCACCTGCTCCGCACCGTAGGCAAAGCAGATACGGCGCATGCTGTCCTCCACGCGGGCGACCTCCGCACCGCTGATCAGCATCTTTTCTCCAATGTACAGGGCGTAAAACAACACCTGCTTGGCGTGGAGAACCGCCTCGTTATCCACCGAAAGGGGATACTCCGAAAGTTGCATGACTTGCTCCTCTTATAATTTCGATAGGAATGGTGTGATATCCGGAATCCGCTCCGCCATGCCGCGGTTTTTGAAGCGGCGATCCTCGGTGACCTCCGCCACAACGGCGAGGCATTCCGGGATGGGGAGCGCCTGCTCCTCCTCCGTCAGCTCCACCTCCAGAACCGCCAGCTTGTCCCAGAAGGGATACACGTCGATTTCATAGGTAAGGTCGTTCTCCCGGAAGCAATGACGCACCTTATGTATGGGAGAAAGGGCGGGATCGGCCTCCTTTAAGGCCTCCTTGTACTCCTCCTCCGTCAAGGTGCGCTCGTCCTCATAGGCCGAGCGGGCGCTGATGCGCACCTTGGAGGTGCGGGTATATTCCACCCCGTCCTCCCGCTCCCGGCGGCGGACACGGGTGGTAGCCTTGTGGTCGGACAGGTATATCTGAATAATCTTATCGGAATGGTAGTCTTTCTTTTCCGTCAAGCGGGAAAAGTCGGGCATACGGATCAAAAACTTGCGCTCGATCTCCTTGGGTGCCATCAGAAGGTAACCTCATACAGCGCGTCCAGCTCCTTTTGCCATGCGGCAAAGGCGGCGTCAGAGGGCATACTGAAGTCGCCGCGGGGAGACAGGGAGACGGTGCCAACCTTGGGGCCGTCCGGCAGACAGGAGCGCTTGAACTGCTGGGTGAAGAACCGGCGGCAGAAGGTGGTGAGCCACTTGAGAAGCACGCGGTCCTCGTAGTCCTCTCCAAAGGCCTGACGGGCCAGACGGAAGATCTTTTTGGGTGTTTCTCCCCGGCGCACCAGGTGGTAGAGGAAGAAATCGTGGAGCTCGTAGGGGCCCACCAGATCCTCGGTGACCTGCGCGATCTTCTCGCCGTCAGCCGGCAAAAGCTCGGGGGAAACGGGGGTATCCAGAATGTCCTTTAAGGTATCCCGCAGGCGGGTGTTGCCGTCGGACTCGGCCTGCAGGGCGCAGACTGCCACGCCGTAGCGGACAAGGGTCTTGGGCACGGAGGCGTTGACGCCGTACATGGACATATGGTCGCCGTTGTAGGTGGCCCAGCCCAGCGCCAGCTCGGACAGGTCGCCTGTGCCAACCACCAAGGCGTTGACGCCGTTGGCGATATCCATGAGCACCTGCGTGCGCTCTCTGGCCTGACTGTTTTCAAAGACCACGTTGTGGTTTTCCTCGTCGTGGCCGATGGCGGCAAAGTGAGTGCGGACGGACTCCGCAATGCTTACCTCACGGAAGGTAACCCCCAGCTCCCGGCAAAGCACCTCCGCGTTCTTACGGGTGCGCTGAGTGGTGCCGAAGCAGGGCATGGTCACGGCAAGGATCTTCGCCTTATCCATGCCGAGGCGCTCGGCGGCGCGAACGGCTACAAGGAGGGCAAGGCAGGAATCCAAGCCTCCGGAAATGCCAAGCACCATACCGTCCGCATGGGCGCGCTCCACGCGGCGGGCAAGGCCCTCTGCCTGGATCTGCAGCATACGGCGGCAACGGGCGCGGAGCACCTTATTGTCGTCGGGGATGAAGGGGTGGGGGTCCACGGCGCGGGTCAGGGGCACGTCCCACAGGGGCAGGTCGATGCAGATGGACTCGGCGTCGTCGGGCTGGGAGGGGCTGGTGCCGGTGCGTCTCTGCTCGGCGGCCAGGTACTGCACGTCAATTTCCGTAATCAAAAGCTCGTTTTCCGTCTCGAAGGGAGCAAATTCCGCCAAGAGCTTGCCGTCCTCCACGATCAGGTCGTGGCCGGCGTACACGGCGTCCGTAGTGGACTCGCCGGTAGCGGCGTTGGCGGAAAGAACGGCCACGTGGTGCTCCTTGGACAGCGCCAGCAGCCGGGTGCGGCGGGCATCCTCGCTGCCGATCAGCTCCGGCTCGGCGGTCAGGTGGGCGATCACGGTGGCGGCGTGGGCAGGCAGGGGATCGTTGCCGATCTGTACGGCCACACGAAGGTCACGCATGCCGTTTACGCAGAAGCCAAAGCTGCCAACGGCAAGGTCCTCGCAGGACTCCATCTCCGCAAAGGAATAGGAGGTCTCGCCGGGGATAAAGACCCGACGCTCCGCGGGGGAAAGGTTGTTTTTGGGGATGGCACACTGGATCTGACCGTCAAAGGCAGCCACGGCGGCGTTATAGAGAGCGCCGTTGTAGGCCTCGATGGGTGCACCGAAGAGCACAAGCACCCGCTTGCCCTTGGTGTACTCCACAACGTGGGCCAGCTCTGCCCGACATTCGTCCAGCAGGCGGCGCTGAAGAAGCAGGTCGCCGCAGGTCTTGCCGCAAAGGGCCAGCTCCGGCAAAACCAGAAGGCTGACGCGGGCATCGGCGGCGCGGTCGATCATCCGGATGATCTCTCCGGCGTTATAGGAAGGATCTGCCACCCGAAGCTTGGGGGAGGCACAGGCAACTTTTACAAATCCGTCTTTCATGGTAATTCTCCGTTTCTATCTCCCTCCTCCGGACAAAACGGTGGAGGATTTATTGAAATTTTACAAGTTTTTTTTTGCAAAAAGTAAAAATTTCTCCGCTTTGGGGGCAATTCTTACTTGAAGTTTTACTCTTTTTATTCTATTATATTATTATAGGGCAAAAATTTCAATATTTTTTCCCAAAACGGATCGAACAACTTTAAAAAAGGAGAACGCCATGAAAATCGGAGAACGCCATCTGACCCTTTTGTGTGATTTTTACGAGATGACCATGGGTCGCGGCTACTACCATTCCGGCATCCGCGATCAGATCGCTTATTTTGACGTCTTTTACCGCTCCAACCCCGACAAGGGAGGCTTTGCCATTGCGGCCGGCCTTGAGCAGATCATCGAATACGTGAAGGACCTGTCCTTTGACGACGAGGATATTGCCTACCTGCGTCAAAAGGGCGCCTTTGACGAGGAATTTCTCCGCTATATGAAGAGCTTCCGCTTTACCGGCGACATCTGGGCCGTGCCCGAGGGAACCGTAATTTTCCCCGGTGAGCCCATCATTACCGTCCGTGCCCCGGCCATTGAGGCGCAGTTTATTGAGACCTTCCTTCTTCTGATGATCAACCATCAGGCCCTCATCGCCACCAAGGCCAACCGCATTGCCCGCGCCGCACAGGGCAGACCCGTCAGCGAGTTCGGCTCCCGCCGCGCACAGGGTGCGGATGCCGCGATCTACGGCGCTCGCGCCGCTTACATCGGCGGTTGCTCCGGCACCGCTTGCGCTATCGCCGACAAGGAGTTCGGCGTGCCCGCCGGAGGAACGATGGCCCATGCGTGGGTGCAGATGTTCGACTCCGAGCTTGAGGCCTTTAAGATGTACTGCGTGCTCTACCCCAACAATCCTACCCTTCTGATCGATACCTACAACGTGCTGGAGTCCGGTGTGCCAAACGCCATCCGCGCCTTTAAAGAGGTGCTGGAGCCCATGGGCAAGACCAAGTGCGCCGTGCGCCTTGACTCCGGTGATATTACGTACCTCTCCAAGAAGATCCGCGTGATGCTGGACGAGGCAGGCCTTTACGATTGCAAGATCACCGTCTCCAACTCCCTTGACGAGTACATCATCCGCGACCTTCTGATGCAGGGCGCGCAGGTGGACGCCTTTGGCGTGGGCGAGCGACTGATCACCGCCAAGAGCGACCCCGTGTTCGGCGGCGTGTATAAGCTGACGGCCGTGGAGAAGAACGGCGAGATCATTCCCAAGATCAAGATCAGCGAGAACGCGGCCAAGATCACCAACCCCCACTTCAAGAAGGTGTATCGCCTCTACTCCCGGGAGACCGGCAAGGCCGAGGCCGACCTGATCACCCTCCACGATGAGGTGGTGGACGATACCAAGCCCTACGAACTCTTTGACCCCCAGCACACCTGGAAGCGCAAGACCCTTACCAACTTTGTGGCCAAGCCCCTGCTGGTGCCCATCTTCAAGGACGGCAAGTGCGTATACGATTGCCCGCCCGTGGAGGAGATCCGCCGCCATTGTCAGGAGGATATCGCCACCATGTGGGATGAGGTGCTCCGCTTTGAGAACCCCCACAACTATTACGTCGACCTCTCAGAGAAGCTTTGGAATCTGAAGGACAGCATGCTGAAGAGCAAAGGAAGAAAGCAGTAAAAGAGACGGCCGGGGGACTTTCTTTGAAAAAAGAATGTCCCCCGGCACCCCCAAAAAAATCACATCAATCCATTCAAAATATAAGAGGAGAAAAACTATGAACAACGTTCGTCCGGAAACTATGAAACGAATTACCACTCCCGAGCTGGCACAAGCCTTTATCGACGAGCAGATCGCACAGGTGCGCGCACAGGTTGGCGACAAAAAGGTCCTCCTTGCCCTCTCCGGCGGTGTGGATAGCTCCGTTGTAGCCGCCCTCCTGATCAAAGCCATCGGCCGCCAGCTGTACTGCGTACACGTAAACCACGGCCTCATGCGCAAGGGCGAGAGCGAGCAGGTGATCGATATCTTTGGCAAGTCTCTTGACGCCAATCTGATCTACGTGGACGCCACCGACCGTTTCCTTAACCTTCTGGCCGGCGTTGCTGACCCCGAATCCAAGCGCAAGATCATCGGTAAGGAGTTTATCGAGGTCTTTGCCGACGAGGCACGTAAGCTGGAGGGCGTTTCCTTCCTCGGTCAGGGTACCATCTACCCCGACATTCTGGAAAGCATCAAGCAGGCCGAGGGCAAAAAGGCCGTAAAATCCCACCACAACGTGGGCGGCTTGCCTGAGGATCTGAAGTTCGAGCTGGTAGAGCCCCTGAAGCTCCTCTACAAGGACGAGGTTCGCGTGGTTGGCGAGGCCCTTGGCCTTCCTCACGCCATGGTTTACCGTCAGCCCTTCCCCGGCCCCGGACTGGGCGTCCGTTGCCTTGGCGCCATCACCCGCGACCGTCTCCATGCGCTCCGCGAGGCAGACGCGATTCTCCGCGACGAGTTCGATAAGAACGGCCTGGCCGAAAAGGTTTGGCAGTACTTCATCATCATTCCCGACCTCAAGAGCGTGGGCGTTAAGGACGACAGCCGCTACGAGGGTTGGCCGGCCATCATCCGCGCCGTAAATACCAAGGACGCCATGACCGCCCAGATCGAGGAGATCCCCTACGCAGTGCTCCACAAGATCGTCGCCCGCATCACGGCCGAGGTAGCCGGCATCAACCGCGTGCTCTACGACCTCACCCCCAAGCCTACCGGAACCATCGAGTGGGAATAATTTCAGAGGTCGAAAAAAGCCTGTAATATCAGGGGTTTTCGAGCTTTTGAAGCCACTTGTGGCAACAGAATGGCAACATTTTCAAGAGAATAATTGCATCTGGCTTACAAGTGCCCGGAATCCCTCAATGGGCTTCCGGGCATTTAATTTCTTTCAGCTTTTTATAGACAACGAAAGGATGACCATCATGAAATATATAGCGCATGCAGGAGTTAAATTGAAAGATGGTTTTACAACCTATAAAAATAATGAGTGGCATTATATAAAAACGATTGATGGGATCGAATATCGTTGGAGATTGTGCGCTGACCAAACATACGAAGTTATTGCAGGTCTGTTTGGAAATCGATATGATGCATTACTATGTGCTAAAAAAATGTATGTTACTATGCTGTATTCGTTGCTGACAGCTCAATTTTCTTTGGCAACTGGTGAATGCGCTACATATATACCTCGTCTTTTTTATAACGAGGAAGAAGACGGTCCTTATGATGAGTTTTTTATTAATGAAAGTTTCTTTTTTTGGAAGAAAAAACACTCAGGAGGACAGCATAGTCCTGGAGTTTACGAAGCAGAAGCATCTTTGGACGAATTTAATGACTACCGATTTTTAAATGCGACTTACTCAATTTCTTATGACTCGGATTTGACATTTGACAATGTAGATGAGTATGTTTTTACGTATAATAAAGAAGCGCAAGAACTATTACATTCAGTTATTATTGCCGATAATGAAATGAACTATGGGATGAAGATGACGATTTATTGCAGCATCCTTGAGCATTTGTCTGAAAACGAGAAAAAGAGTTTGGATGTGCAGCTTCATATTGATGAATTGATCGAAAGCATCAAGACGTCAACACTATCTCCAAATGAAAAAGATCAACTAATTAATCATTTAAGGAACGGCAAAGAACAGTCGGCAAATCAAAAATGTAAAAAGCTCGCTAAAAAGTACGCAAAAGCTATGTATGGTCAATATCCAGTTGAAAAGATTATTTCGGAAGCATACGGAATAAGGAGTGCATTTTCTCATGGAGACAATGTTGACCCCGGCAGAACAAAGCTTTCATCCTATATTAAATACGTGGTGCTTGATGTAATTAAAGGATATATGAGAGAAAAAGAATCTGCTAACAATTAAAAATATGGCAACAGTATGGCAACAAAAAATCAGATAGCCTCTGCTGTCTGAATAATGGAAATAATCCTAAGACCTTGAGCTAAATCCCATAAGCAAATCTGTTTAAGATTTATTTTTCAGGAGCGAGTGAGAATAATACAAAAATCCCCGAAAACCTTTATTTTGCAAGGGTTTTCGGGCTTTTTGTTTTGTTAAGCGTACTACAATCGTACTAAACTGCAAATAGTCAACATAAATCTTCTTGTTTTCAACAGTATCACACAATGAATAATGTTTACTTTTAGCGAATTAAGGTGTATAATATTCTCATCTAAATTCAAATGAGGTTAGCATATGGAAGAGATCAAAGACGAGAGACTAAAAGATAAAACAGATGAACTTTATGCAAATATTATAACACTCAAACAGTTAGGTGTAGATAATTATTATTGTGCAAATTTATTAAAGTGGTTCAACGAAGTCGTTTCAAAGAACATTGCTATATATCAAAGCAAAAAAACGGTTGGAACTATGGATCAAGAATTATATAAAAAACCACGGCAAAATGTTTTTTGGATCGATTTTGGAAGAAATATCGGTAGTGAATTTCATGATTGTCATTTTGCGGTTGTTTTATATGAATCGAAATATACTGCTATTGTTGTTCCTCTAACTTCAAAGAAAGAGCAAGATCCGACTTGGATTGAGGAAAACCAAGATGTTATTGTAGATTTAGGAACTATAGAGGGATATCCCCACGAGAACAAAGAATGTTATGCGTGTACATTCATGTTGCAAACTGTTAGTAAGAAAAGATTGATGAAGTATGGCAAAAACAAAGGTACTCACTATAAAATAAAAATTACAGACGAGCAAATGAAAAAGATATGCGATAAAGTGTCTGAAATTACATATAATAATATTACAAAGATTTCTATTGACAAATAGATTTGTTTGTGATATAATCATTATGTTGAAAGACAGTGAATTGAAATGTTAGGATTTTCTAATTTGCCTAACGCTATATTGGTGTAAACCAGTGAATTAAAAAGATTCTTCTTTTGAAAGCAGTTGTAGAACTGCTTTTTTCTTTTTATAGAATGTTTTTGCTCCAATCTCCCCGATTGCGCTTGATATTCAAGCATTTATCAGGGAGATTGTTTTAGAATACTAAACAGTAAAATTTGAGAGAAGATTATTGTTGCCTTCTATCTACGATAAAAGATTATTGCTTCCTGTTCCTTATATCGTTCATTAAACTCTTGGGTTTCAAGAAATGTCATAAACAGATTCTTGATGGGAATGGTGAATTTTGCCCAATAGCAACTCCTGTATTCTGTTGAATCATTTATAGATGCAAATTCTTTTGCCATATCAGCAGAAAAAGTTGTCGAGAGTAACGAAATGGGTGTTTCGTAGAAGTCGATGGGACTTGCTACCCCTCTGTAAAGAGGAACTTCGGATATTTTGCAATATTTGAAAATAGCTCTCAAAAAAGCACATCGTGAAATGATATATTGCTTTCTCAACACTTTGCTTCCGTTGCCAGCAAAAATATTAGAAGATCTCGGAACAGTTCCATTGTAATCAACTAAGCCTAACTCTGCCATTACAATCTTCATACCCTTAATCCATTCACCGGAATATGGATTCAACAAATATTGCTCAGCTGTTTGCTTTTCCAATTCTAATAGCCCTTTGGAACTCAAATAATCTTCCAAATCGCAGTACAAGTCTGCATCACCAACCTCAGTGGAAAAATCAAGGTTCTTGCCGTTTTTCAAAAAACGAGAATGATTCTGTAGCCAATATTCAGCATCTTCTTCTGCTTCTGAAATTAGCAATTCGGTATCACTCAAATTTTCTTCGATACATGAAATATTGAGTCTTTCTTTGAATATCTCGCATTGATTACTAATTTGTTCAACCACAGCACCATCAAGCAATTTGCTGCTCTTTCTAAATTGATAACTACCAATTTGCTCAGCAGGAATCTCCCAACACTTACCTTTGTCCTCAAAATCTGTTATACGCCAAACGAACATACAACTCTCAATGTCGAAGGATTCAATATAGCCAGGGGTACGTCTGCCATCTAAAACTCGCCCTTGATTGCCGGGTACAAGGTGGTATAGTGTTCCATTATCAAAAAGCTCATCGCTCTCAACAATATCATGGTGTTCGTGCATATTAAATCTCCTTATTAAGTGTCAACCTGTTATAGTTGCTTTCTTGTCTAATCCAAGTCCTATTGTGTTCAGTTTTGCTTAAGTCTGCAATTCAACTCAAATAACGCAGTTCGGTTAGAATCCCATTTGAGTTTTTGAATTGCTTCTTCATAGGTCAGCCAAACATATTCCGTATGCTCGTGTGATAACCGTATATCCTCTTGGCACTCAAATCCAAAGGTATACTCGGGAATAACGTATGTATCCTTGCTCCAATGCTGACGGCATTTCTCCGATATAACTGCGATGGGAAGATAGGATAAGCTTGTTAGTTCGATCCACTTAGATGCCTGAACTCCACCTTCCTCAAATGTTTCTCTTTTTGCCGCTTCTAACGGCATTTCTTCATCTTCGCCACCTCCGGCTATAAACTGCCAGTGGTCGTGATCGGCACGATGGAATACACAGTATTTCGGAGAGCCATCGACAATCTGATACGGTATTGCAAGTATTTGAAAAGGTGCTCTCATAATTATTCTCCTTGTTTTTGCTCCGGTAAAACGATCTCCGCAATGTCGCCAAGATCACAGTTAAGAGCCAAACAAATTCTCACTAACACTTCGGTGTTGACATTATCGTTGTGTCCCATCTTTGTGATCGACGATTGGCTGACACCGGCAAGTGCCATAAGGTCTTTCTTTTTCATATCACGGTCAATGAGAAGTTTCCAAAGTTTTTTATAACTGATAGCCATTGTGTTTACCTCCGGTATTTCAGTATTTCAAATGTTTTTATCTCATTATACCATAAAACCATTGCGTTCGCAATGGTTCTGGCGCATTTGTTATAATAAGTTTACAGATTCATCCTCATTCGCAAGATTGATAACCGTTTTTCCTTGCTCCATTGCATACTTTGCCGTCTGCCAAGCACCGCCGCTTTCTCTCTCAACACAACACACGACAAGATCAGAGCGATCAACCATTTCACGGTTTCGGATTTGGACGAATCTCTCTCCGCAAAGACCAAAGAGGAGCAGGACACCTGTACCGTATTCCGCTTGAAATGGACAAGTACAAAAGAAACTGAAAGTTAAAAGGATAACTTTGGGTTCAGCATAGCTTCATTGTCACGCGCTCTCCCTCAGTCGCCTTCGGCGCCAGCTCCCTCCCGGAGGGAGCCTAACAAAGCCTTCCCCAGCGGGGAAGGGGGACCACCGTTAGGTGGTGGATGAGGAGAGCATTGTGTCGGTGCACATAAAATGAGTGCACAGACCTTGTTGTCCTTAAAACAAGTAACTTACCAACAGAAAAACGGGGATGGTACATCAAATATTAGCTGTGCAGAGGATGGTTCTACTCATCCGTCGGCTTCGCCGCCACCTGTCTCGCTGCGGCTCGGTCACGCTCGGGCTCTAACGCGCCCC
>JAGARU010000070.1 GCA_017622085.1 Clostridia bacterium
CATCTCATCTCGTTCCCAAATAGATCAATTTATAGAAAGTGTTCGCTCGGGAAAATCCGTGGAGCTTATGCATATAACAGGTGGCTATCATTACCATACCGTACGTGCTGCAAGCGAGGGGATACTTGATAAAATTGAGTCTGCACTTAATAGCAAAAATTACATTGCTCCTATAATATAATGGTATCGACGGATAAATAAAGTACGTTTTGAAAAGCAGTTGGGTTTTATACTTGAAGCCGACAAGGAAAAGAGCATCTTGCGACAAACGCACTTGAGCGGACACGGCAGATGAGAAAATGATGCCGAACACGCATGGCACATGGCAATGATGATTTATTTGCTGAAGGAGTATGCCAACTCTGCAAAATCGACCTGCATCTAAATCAGCCACACACGGTTTTGCATCTAAATCGGACACACGTCACAAAAATCCGAAAGCCGAAGGCTTGGATTCTGAAGGACAGTTTTTACAATAATTCAACCGAAAAAAACGGTTACAGCCAGAGGCTCCCTTGTGCAACGGCCCAGGCCGGCTTCTCTTGCCCTCCGGGCAATTCACCTTCAGGGAGCTGTCAGCGAAGCTGACTGAGGGCTTGTTTTTGGTGGTATTTTAGCTATTACAATCCCTCCGTCACGGCGCTGCCGTGCCACCTCCCTTTACACAAGGGAGGCTTTTTGTTTGCCTGTGTGTGCGCACTTACTCACCACCAACGGCGGTAGTGCTAATGCAAAAAGCCGATACGGAAATAAATCCATATCGGCTTTTGACTGTCTTTCGGAATCCGAAGTGTTATCCACGGGAATGTGTTTTTGCTTTTCGCACGACAGGTGAATCCATGCGAAATATGCGTTATTGATTTGAGCTGCGCTTTCTATTATAATAAAGGTGTCAGGTGCTTGGCGTAAGAATTTTTTTGAAAGAGAGCGAACTATATGGATATTGGAAGTAAAATCAAGTTGCTACGTCAGAAAATCGGAGCAACGCAAGAGCAACTCGGCGATCAATTGGGTGTCAGTGCGCAATCCATCTCCAAATGGGAAACGGGTGTCACCATGCCGGATATCACGCTGTTGCCGCTTTTGTCAAGTGAACTCGGTGTTACCATCGACGAGCTTTTTGACCTGACCATCGATCAAAAGCTACAGCGAATCGAAACCAGACTGGACGTTGAAGAGCATCTTTCCGACGATACGTTTCATGACTGTGAAGGCATTTTGAAAATACAGCTGGATGAATTTGAGGACAGGAGAAGAATTTTGTCCTTGCTGGCGCGGCTTTATCATCACCGTGCAGAATCCTATCTCAGCAAGGTAAGTAAATACGCCCGTGAAGCGATCTTGCTCGCCCCCGAAATCAAGGATTGCCAATGGCTACTGCAAAAATCCGACGGCGCAAATTCGTGGGATTGGAATTGCTCAAATCATACAGACGTGATTGATTTTTACAAAAAAGTGATAGAAAGTGATGCCTCCACCCCTAAATCCCCCCTGCCTTACTATGAGATCATGGATAATCTGATTGCCGATCATCGAACAAAAGAGGCGGAGGAATACTTGAATCAATGCGCGGAGCTGCCCGCCCACAGACCGTTCCTGATTCCCGTATATAAGGCGTATATTGCGCTTGCAGAATACGATGCAAAAAAAGCGGACGGTATTATGGAATCTGCTTTGACGGAGTTTTCGGATCACGCAGGTTTTCTCTTTGAGACGGCCCAGTACTATGCCCGCAAGTGCGAATATGAGAAAGCGATCGCATATTACGAACAGTCATGGGAAGCGGAACGCAACCAAAAGCCAAGATTCACAGACGCTTTGGAGGGTATTGCAACCATATATAGAATCATGAATAACCCGGATAAAGCGCTTGAAACCTACGATCGATGGATCGCATGCCTCAAAGACGAGTGGGGCTATAAGGATGACGATGCCGCCGTAATGGACGTGGAGCGGAAAAAGAAATCGTTGATCAAGTGACTCGTGGATTTGGAATGATCGAACAAAAAGCACTTGCAATTGCAAGTGCTTTTTTGCCCGTTTTATTTTTCCTTCATAATAAAGTCGATCATATCGGCGATGCGGTTGCATTGGTATTTCGCCGCCTCCTTGACCTCGTCCTTGGCGTTTGACACGGCAAAGCCGCAGAACTCACGAATCATGGCGATGTCATTCATGTTGTCTCCAACCGTATAGATCTCGGGGTGGTCAAACCGCTTGGCGTATTCGTATATGCCGGTCACCTTGGAGGTGTGGGCGGGAGGCATATCCACCGCCCGACCGTTTCGGTGGGCGCTGATCCTGTCACCGTAATTTTCATTTACGTAGCGGACGTAGGCCTCGGCGTTTTCCTCGGTCTCAAAGCCCGTATTTGCATGGGTAAATTCCTTCAGCGCGTGGAGCTGCATGGGAATTTTACCCTTTACGTCAATACTGGCCTTCAAAAGCACGTCCCCGACGGAGAAGCAGTATGCCTTCAGCTCCATGGCCTTCTCTATGATATCATAAAAGAAGGGGCCCACCTCACCCTTTTTCTGATAAATGAGCGCACCCTCCTCATCGCGGATCACGCCGCCCGTACAGCAGATCAGGTAATCGAACGCAAGGCCGCCCTCGGGCTTAATCCATTGAGCGGCATCCACGTCCCGACCGGTCACAATTCCGAATTTGTTGCCCGCCGTGCGAAACCGATGGATCGCCAGCTTGTCCTCCTCGCTGACTTTTCCGTTGTAGCTGAGGGTTCCGTCAAAATCCGTTGCAATAATTTTCATAATGATCTCCGTTTCTACGCATAATGCCTCGTTTGCCTTTATTATACCACACACCAAAGGATTCCGCAACGCGATCGGCAAAATTGCCCATTGAGCTTTTTCAAAAGACCCGATAAGATTCCGGGAATTTACGGTGAGATTGGTAAAACTTCTTGAAATTTTCGGTAGAATGCTCTACAATGAGGATAGGACAGAATTTTGTTCCTGCCGCAGGCTGGAACGGAGGGAAAATATGAAAAAAGCGATACTTATTCTGCTGGTGCTGGCATCTGTTTTAGGCATGGCGGCATGCGGGCAAACGGTGATCAAATGCTATTGGTGTGGGGAAACAAGCCCGGAGGATGCACGTTTTTGTGCCTCTTGCGGCGAGCCCTTTACGCGTGAGAATGGCACCACTCCAGCGGGAACGACACCCGCTGTCACGACTCCGGCCGATACTACGCCCACCGCCGCACCCGGTGAAGAGCCTTACGTGATGCAAAATTCCGGCTCTGACCGTGTATATTATGGCGGACGGATCTGTAAGGACGGGGACATTCTCTACGTAAGTTACTATGGCACCCTTTATATTTTTCACGGCAATGAGGTTCTCTCTTATCCGGGCGGTGGCACATCTCTGTCTTCCATGGCGGAGGTCTACCTATATAACGGATACGCCTACTATACAAATTTATCGAATCAGTGCATTTACCGCATGAATGTTGCGGACGGCAGTCGTGAAATCCTGCTGTCGGGTAAGGGCGAGATACAAGAAACCTTTATGTATGGGAAGTTCCTTTACGTCTCAACCGTATCAACGGACGACAATTACCGCCGAGTGTATTATGCTCTGGATTTGGATGCGGGAGAAAGCCATGTGCTTCTCCAAGAAGAGAGCGGTGTTCATACGGTTTTACTTACCGAGCTGACAGATCGCCACTTTGTGGTTTATAATGCATTGGGAAACACCATGAAGCTGTTGCTTTTGGATGCCGCCACGGCTACCGTTCAAGAAATCCATTCCTCCACCCTGTCCGAGAGCGAAAGATACCATTACGTATATAATTGGAAAAACAGTGAGGAGTATTTGCATCTGGATATTCCGGTAACCAGCGAAACGGAAGATACGAAGTATGTTTATTATAAGATAAGCCATCAGGACTTTTCCGTTGTCACAACCGCGGAGGAGGAATACACCTACGCTGTTCGCCGACCGGAAAACAGCAACGAATGGTTGTACTACATTTCCATCGGCAAAAACCTGTGCCGTCAGCACAAGGAAAGTAAAGTGGTAGAGGTTCTGGCCAAGGGTAGCGCAAGCCCTACCTCCACCGTTTACACAAATCAAGAGATTTTATATGCCGATGATAGCCAAATTGTCTTTTCGAGATACCGAATGGCGAACGGGGCAGAGTTTTCTCTGTGGATTGTCGATTCCGATGGCCGCAATCTGTGGGAATTGATCCGTAACCCTTATTACAGCGATACGGAGATCTTTCCCATTGGTGTTTCCACGGGCGGCGCATCGTCCGGTGGCACATCCTCCGGTAGCTCAGCCTCCTCCGGCGGAGACGGTCCGGCGGTGGGTACAAAAACCTGCGCTCTCTGCGGTGGGGATGGACAGATTACCTGTTACTACTGCAAGGGCTCCGGCAAGGGAACGACGATCTACGTCATGGGCATCCCCACGGAGCAAGGCTGCTCTTATTGCGGAAGCTCCGGCTGGCGCGTATGCTCCGGCTGTGGAGGCCACGGCGTAAAATGATGATTGCAATTGCTTAAAAAGGAGAAAAAGCATGATTTTAAACGATTGGAAACTGTTTTATGAGGAACACGCAGGTCTTGCCTGTACGGCGCCCTGCTCCATGTATAGCGTTTTGCTGGAGCACGGGCTGATTGACGATCCCTTTTACGGGCTGAACGAGCTGAAGTATACCGGGCTCTCCGACAAGGACTGCGCCTTTGAGACGGAATTTGCCGTGGACGGAGCAATGCTTGCCAAGGAGCACGTGGAGCTTACGTTTTTGGGTCTGGATACCATTTGCCGCATCGTTCTGAACGGCCGCACCTTGGCGGAAACGAAGAATATGCACCGCCGTTATCGGTTTGACGTGAAGGACCGTCTGACCCTCGGCGTAAACACCCTCCGCCTGGAATTTTCCTCCCCTACGGAATATTTCAAGGCCATGGACAACAAGCATTTCCTGAAAACCAACAACGACACCATCCCCGGCGCCGCGCATCTGCGCAAGGCCTTTTATATGTCCGGCTGGGACTGGGGCCCCATGCTCCCCGATATGGGCATTTTCCGCCCCGTGTCCTTGGATACCTACGACGGCGACCGCATTGACAATATTTTTGTCCGTCAGCACCATAAAAACGGCACCGTAACGCTGGACATCACCGTGGAAACTCTCCATGACACCCCCTGCACCTTGACCGTAACCGTGGACGGACAGACGGTAACCTTGGATAAGAATAAGCAGGGAAGCCTTGTGATCTCCAACCCCAAGCTTTGGTGGGCAAGGGGCTACGGAGAGCAGTACCTGTATGACGTAACCGCTTGTCTCGTAAAGGATGGCGCCACTGTGGATGAAAAGACCCAAAAGCTGGGTCTCCGTACCCTGACCGTCAGCACCGCCCCGGATGAGAACGGAAGTGAGTTCTGCTTTGTGCTGAACGGCATCAAGATCTTTGCCATGGGCGCTAACTACATCCCTCAGGACAATCTTCTGTCCAGAATCAACCCCACCCGCACCGAGGAGCTTTTGAATATGGCGCTGGACGCCAACTTCAACTGCTTGCGCGTATGGGGCGGCGGCTATTATCCCGAGGATGAGTTCTACGACTTCTGCGATAAGCACGGCCTTATGGTATGGCAGGACTTTATGATTGCCTGCTGTAACGTGTGGCTCACACCGGAAATGACCGAGGAGTACACCGAGGAGATGATCTACAATCTGAAGCGGTTAAGACACCACCCCTCCCTTGGCATTTGGTGCGGCAACAACGAAATGGAAGAGGCCGTTATGTACTGGGATAACTACGGCGGAAACAACGCCCTGGTCCGTGAGGACTATATCCAGCTCTACGAGCGCATATTCCCGGCCTTGGTGGATAAGTATGCACCGGAGACCTTCTACTGGCAGGCCAGCCCCTCCTCCGGAGGCGGCTTTGACGATCCCAGCTGTGGCCACCGTGGCGACACCCATTTCTGGCAGGTATGGCACGGAAGTAAGCCCTTTACCGAGTACCGCAAGCACAAATTCCGCTTCTGCTCGGAGTACGGCTTTGAGAGCTACCCGTCCATGAAGACCATCCGCACCTTCTGTGAGCCGGAGGACATGAACTGCTTCTCCCGCGTCATGGAAAACCACCAGAAGTGCAAGGGCGGAAATCGCAAGATCTTAATGTATCTGGCCGATACCTATCTCTACCCCAATTCCTTTGAGGATTTGGTCTACACCTCCCAACTGCTTCAGGCGGACGCCATCAAATACGGCGTTGAGCACTTCCGCCGTTGCCGCGGCTATACCATGGGCTCGGTTTATTGGCAGTTCAACGACTGTTGGCCTGTTGCCTCCTGGTCCAGCGTGGATAGCCTTGGCCGCTATAAGGCTCTCCACTACGCGGCACGCAAGTTCTATGCCCCCGTGGCAATGGGACTCTTCCTTGAGGGAGATACGCTGACCGTCAACGTGGCAAACGAAACCATGAAGCCCTTCCGCGGCAAGGTTCACGTTTGCTTCAGCGACCGGGACTTCAACGTCTCCCGCGATCATACCACAGAGATCGTCGTGGACACCCTGTCCTCTTTGGATGTGCTGACGGTGAATGCTGCTTGCAAGGATCCGTACAGCGACTTTATCTATGCGGATTTGTACGACGAGGCAGGCAACTTCCTCATGCGGCAGACGGAGCTTTACGTAGTACCCAAGTTCTTCGCGTGGAAAAAGCCCAACCTTTCGGTAGAGGTGAAGGAGGAGGACGGCAACACCGTTATCACTCTGACCTCGGATACCCTTGCCAAGGGTGTCTTCCTTGACTTTGCCGATTGCGACCCCGCTCTTTCCTCCAACTTTTTCGATCTGGTCAGCGGCGATCCCTACAAGGTGGCGGTCACCTCCGACCGAACCCCCGAGGAGCTGAAGCGATCTCTGCAGATCAAAACCGTATACGATATTGGCCGATAAAACGGTGCAAAAAGCAGACGGCAGTCTGCTTTTTGCTGTTTTTCTCAAAAAATTTGCAACCAATCGCGAAAAAAGCGTACCTATAGGGTGAAAGCGCTTTTCAATTATAAGCAAAGGAGGGAACAGAATGGATGACAAGCAGATCATAGAGCTGTACTTCGCCCGGGACGAGGCGGCTATCCGCGAAACGGAGCGGAAGTACGGTCGGCTGTGCCTCTACATCGCCAACCACGTGCTGGATAGCCCGTCGGATGCCGAGGAGTGCGTGTCGGATGCCTATCTCGGCCTGTGGAACGCCATCCCGCCCACCAGGCCCGCCAGTCTGAAGGCATTTTTGAGCAAGATCACGCGGAATTTGTCCTTAAAGCGGGCCGAGACCCTGGATCGGCAAAAGCGTGCCCGGGAGATGACCGTCTCCTTCGCAGAGCTGGAGGAGGTGCTTCCCGACGATCGGATCGCACCGGAGGTGGAGAACGGCCAGATCAGCGCAAGGATCTCCGAGTTTCTCCGCGGCGAAAAGGAGGAGGTACGCAACGTCTTTCTCCGCCGCTACTGGTATTTTGATTCCATTGGTGACATCGCGCGCCAATACGGCTTCAGCCAGAGCAAGGTCAAGTCCATGCTGTACCATACCCGCCAAAAGCTGAAAGAGTATTTGATCAAGGAGGGTATTGAATTATGAAAACCCCAAGAATCGTGGAAGCGATTGGTAACGTAGACGACGGGCTCTTAACCGGTGCCGCCGTCAAAAAAAGAAATCCCCTGCGCCGTCTGGGCGCTATTGCCGCCTGCCTTGCCGTGCTGCTGCTGGCCGGCGCGGCTATCCTGCCTCTTATGGGGGGAGCGCCGAGCGGCGTATGGGTCGGCGGCCTGATCCGTCCCTATGGAAGCACGGTCATCCCTGCCGAGGTACATCGCCTCTGGCGCTGGGAGGATAAAACGGTCTTTGAACAGTATACCGTAGCCACCTATAACGGGAAGGAGTATATCTCCCGGGCAAGGGCGGTAGATGCATCCCTTTTGGGCGAGAGCTTAGGCACTTGTATGGCCGCCGGTCGCGACGACTATACCGACCAAACCTACCGTGCACCCTTTGAGGCACGGGCCATCCGAGGCGTCTCTACGGATCATTTGATCGCCTTGGGTCTGAATGGCACCTATTACGTGTTTATGCGCCGCGAGGCAGAAATCCCCACCACCCTCGGCGCCTTTTTCCAGCGATATTCGCCGGATCAGTCGGTTTCTCTCTCCCGCTTCTCCCTGCATGAGGATGGACGCGTGGAGGATTACTTCCAAATGGAATCCGATGCGCCCCTCTGGCAGATCCTGGCCGATTGCTCGGATGCTCCCTTGGTTTATGGCTCATGGAGCGAGCATCGGGCGCGCTACGTAAGCTTTACCGTCACGTCCGAGGCCCTTGGCGTATATAAAAAGGTCCTGTACGTGTCGGAGGACGGCTATTTGCAAACCAATATGATGGAGGTTGCATATCTCTACTACATCGGAGAGGAGGCCGCCGCGGCGATTCTGGATTATGCGCTGAGCCATAGCACGCCCGCTACCTTCGAGCCCTACGTCAGCACCTTGGCAGGTACGCTGACGGAGATCGGGGACGGATACGTCCTCATCGACGACTCCATCCTCTGTAAGCATCCGTCGGACGGCATGGTGTTTAAAGTATACGTGAACGATCCGCGCCTCCGCCGTTGCCTCACCTACGGTACGGTGTCCCTTGGTGATACGGTGATAATCGAGTTCACCGGAACGGTAAGCCCTGCCGACAACGGAATCGACAGTGCCTACAGCATCGAGCAGGCAACTGTTATCGACGGCAACGCTTCCGTGCCCGAATAAAAAAGAGCCCTAAAAAAGCCATCCGAAGAGCGTTCAGCTCCTCGGATGGCTGTTCTGTTTTCGGTTTTACTCGCCCAAGGTCATCAGACGCACCAGCATCTCAACGATCTTCTCCATGGAGTCCACGGAAATGTACTCAAAGCGGGAGTGGAAGCTCTCGCCGCCGGTGCAAAGATTGGGGCAGGGCAGACCCATAAAGGAGAGCCGCGCACCGTCCGTGCCGCCGCGGATGGGCATGATCTTCGGCTCAATTCCCACGTCCTTCATGGCGCGGATGGCTCGCTCTACCGTATAGGAATGCTCCTCAATGATCTCCTTCATGTTGTAGTAGGAGTCCTTCAGGATCAGCTCCAGCGTACCCTCGCCGTAACGGCGGTTGATCTCCTCTGCCGCCCGGCGGAAGTAATCCTTGCGCATCTCGAATTTTGCCCGGTCGTGGTCGCGGATGATATAGGCAACGTTTGCCAGCTCAATGTCTCCGCTGATCTCACATACGTGGTGGAAGCCCTCGTAGCCCTCGGTCTTCTCCGGCACGTCCATTTTGGGCAGGAGCGCGTCAAATTCCATGGCCACCGTAATGGCGTTTTTCAGCTTGTCCTTTGCCGAGCCCGGGTGGATGGAAATACCGTGAACGACCACCTTGGCCGACGCCGCATTGAAGTTTTCGTATTCCAGTTCGCCCAGGGCACCGCCGTCCACCGTATAAGCATAGGTGGCACCAAAGCCCTCCACGTCAAAGTGATCCGCCCCCCGTCCGATCTCTTCGTCGGGGGTAAAGCCTACGTGGATCTCTCCGTGCTCCTTGCCGCTGGCGATCAAGGCCTCCACCGCGGCCATAATTTCAGCCACGCCGGCCTTGTCGTCTGCTCCGAGCAGAGTGGTGCCGTCGGTTACGATCAGGCGCTGACCTACGTAGCCCTCAAGGGAGGGGTAATCCTTCGGAGAAAGAACCAGGCCAAGCTCCTCATTCAAGAGAATGTCTCCGCCCTTGTATTCCACAACGGAAGGGTGGATGGGTCCATCGGCGGCCGCCGGAGAGGTGTCCATGTGGGCGATCAGACCCATGGGCGCCATCGGCTTATGGGTGTTTGAGGGCAGAGTGCCGTATACGTAGCCGCAATCGTCCATCTTGACGTTTGTCAGACCCATGGCGGTCATTTCCTCAACCAAAAGGGCACCAAGCACCTTTTGCTTTTCGGTGCTGGGCACGGTTTCGCTCTTTTCATCCGACATGGTGGGTATGCATGCATAACGCAAAAAGCGTTCCGATACTGTCATAATAACCTCCGTGCGCATTGCGCGATTTTTTCTTATTATAGCATAGATTTTGCCTTCCGTCAAAGAAATAATCGTTTCTTTCCGGAAAAACAGCCTCAAAAGGCCGCGTTTTTTCCGTTTTTTTCAGAATTTGCAAAAGCCAACGCCTTGACATTGCAAAAAAAATGTGTTAAAATACTAAAGAAATCTAAGGATTTCATAGCGCTTTGATTGGTTTTAGCCTATGATAACAGAACAGCCGACTGTATCTCTGCAGTCGGCTGTTTGCCTTTTTCAATATATTAAAAATTCTTAAAACGGCAAATATGCACATAAAATCGCTCTTCGTCTGTGTTATAATGGACTAAATAGACAAAAATTGCGCGCACCTCACGATGGGGCTGTGCCAAGGATGGGAGGAACGATGACGCCGAAAATTTTGATCGTGGATGACGAGCCCGAGATCCGAAACGTACTCAGTCTTTTGCTGTCCGCCTCCGGATACGAGGTAAGCGAGGCCGCGGACGGCCTTGAGGCGGTGGAAGCCGCCCGGGGCGAAAACGAGCCGGATCTGATCATTATGGATATTATGATGCCCTCTTTGTCCGGTGTGGAGGCCACGGCACAGATCCGGGAGTTTTCCCATATGCCGATCCTGTTTCTCACCGCCAAATCCTTGGAGGACGACAAGCGTCAAGCCTATCTCAGCGGCGGTGACGACTATTTGGTCAAGCCTTTTTCCTCTCCTGAGCTACTGCTCAAGGTAGAGTCCCTTTTGCGCCGATATCTGGTGTATCGCGGCAAGGAGACCAAGGAGGAAAACCGTCTCTCTGATACCGTCCGTTTCGATCCGGTGCGCCGGGTGGTAACCAAGGATGGCGTACCCGTGGATCTGCGGGACAAGGAGATCGATATCCTCATGTACTTCTACGCCCACCGCGGACGAACCATTGACGCCGCAACCCTTTATGAGGGCGTGTGGGGAGAGATCGCCTTGCCCTCCTCGTCCAATACCGTTATGGTGCATATACTGAATCTTCGCCGTAAGCTGGAGGAGGACCCTTCCAGCCCCAGAATCATTCGTACCGTTTGGGGCAAAGGATATCAGATGGATGAATATTAAACGGACACGATCCCTACGCTTTAAAATGCTCTTGGCCTTGGTCTGGGGCGCGGCGGCCGCTTTTCTTGTTATGGTGGTCGTCAACGTGCTGGCTGGCCTTTGGGTCACCAATTATTATATGGATGAGGAGTCGGTGGAAGCTCGCCGTCTGCACTATTTAGAGGAGCTGCAAGCCTACGTTACGGAGCATGAGCTGACCTCCTCGGACTCTGCCCGCATCCGGGAATGGGTGCAGGGCAACCGCTGGGTGTCCTTGACGCTCTACAAGGATTCCAAGCTTTTATTTGAATATGAAACCGATCCTCTGCCGGATCTGACGGATCAGGAGAATACCTCCTCCGGTGCAGGCGCACTTGTCTCGCCCGATCAAATGGAGGGCACGTACCCCCTCCGTATGAAGGACGGTATTCTCTTAGCCGCCGTGGACGAGCATTCGTATTACTATCTCAATATGGTACTCCGCTTTGTTGGCGGCTTGCTGGCCGGCGTGGCATTTTGCTTTATCGTTCTGCAAGCCTTCCGAAAAACCACCCGCCGTATCATGCACCTGGCGGATAAGGTGAATCGGGTTGGCGAGGGAGATCTGCATCTGCCCGTTCGAGACGACGGGGAGGATGAAATTTCAGCCTTGGCCGACACCGTCAACCGCATGCGAGACTCCATCGTTGAGAAGATGGAAAAGGAACAGGAGGCCTGGCAGGCCAACACGGGTCTTATTACCGCCATGTCTCACGACATCCGCACCCCCCTGACGGTGCTGATGGGGTATCTGGATCTTTTGAAAGCGGAAAAAGATCCTCAAAAGGCCGCCCGCTACGTGGATTCCTGTCGGGAGACGGCGCTTCGGCTGAAGCACCTGTCGGACGATCTGTTCCACTCCTTCCTCGTGTTCCAGAACCGGGAGGATACCGCCCAGCTCCAGTCCTACGACGTAACGATCCTTTTTGACCAGATCTTTGCCGAGCGCTCGGTGCTTTTGAGCGAGCAGGGATACATCCTGCAGACGGAGATCCTGGTTTCGCCCGGCACTTGCATTCTGGCCGATACCGGCATTCTTCTGCGCATTATTGATAATATCTTTTCAAACGCGCTGAAGTACGCCAATTCCAAGGTGCCCATTCATCTGACGCTGTACGCAACGGAAACCCATTGTATTCTTCAAACGGTCAACCGGGAGCGAGATGCACACTTTGTTGCCTCGGAAAGCACGGGAATCGGCCTGAAATCCTGCGAAAAGCTGGCCGCCTTTATGGGAGGCAGCTTCACGTGGAAAAAAGAAAAGAATGTTTTCCTCTCCGAGCTCAGTCTGAAGCTGGCCAAAGCATAAACGAGAAAAAGCGGATCCCCTCCCACCGTTTCCGGCGGAGGGGATCCGTTCCCAAACAGGCTTCGTGACTAAATCACGGTAAAGCTCACGTAAAAGGGGTATACTGGAGGTGTAAAAAACATAAAACGAACACAAAGGAGATTTATTATGTCCGTACTTGCTGTAACAAAAGATAATTTTGAATCCGTAAAGCAGAGCGAAAAAACCGTACTGCTTGATTTCTATGCCGATTGGTGCGGTCCCTGCCGCATGGTCTCTCCCTTGGTGGACGAGATTGCAGAGGAGAGAGCAGACGTTCTGGTCGGTAAGATCAACGTAGACGACGAGCCGGAGCTTGCCGCCGCCTTTGGCGTAACCAGCATTCCCACTCTCGTGGTCATGAAGGGCGGAAGCATCGTCAGCCAGACCACCGGCGCGCGTCCCAAGGCGCAGATCCTCGCACTCTTAGAGGGCTAAGTCCCGTAACCGCTTCTTGTCGAGGAGCTTAATTCCGTCGGCACGGGAGGCGGATACGATTCCCTCGGAGACGAAATACTTCATCATTCTGGAAACGACCTCACGGGCAGATCCCATGTACTTGGCGATCTGCTCGTGCGTCAGTTTTACCGTGTCGGATCCGCTTTTGGCCGATTCGTCCAAAAGAAAGATGGCCAGCCGCTTGTCCATGCTCATAAAGAGCACCTGTTGCATGACCCACATGACGTCGGAGAACCGACTGACGGCCGTCTCCAAGGCAAAGATCTTCACGTCCTTGTTCTGCTCGGAGAGTGTGGCAAAGGCCGGCCCGGCAATCACCACGCACTCGCTGTCTGCTTCAGCGTCCACAAACACGTCAAAGGTAATGGCCTGAATCACGCAGGAGGCGGAAAGCATACACATATCCCCGGGAAACAGACGGTATAAGGTAATGCTCTTACCATCCTCGGAGAGGATGTACAGGCGCAGACATCCGCTGCGCACCAGAATGACGCCACTGCACTCACTGCTGTCGTGGACCGTCTGCCCACCTTTATAAAAAATACTTCGGGAGCTCTCGCAGATGTGCTCCTGTTCCGTGGGGGACAGTCCCGCCCAAAAGGGAAAGCTGCTCTCAAATAATTGCATAAGCTCTGTACGTTCCATTGCTTGTACCTCCATTGTGCCTTACCATCATTATAGCACATTTCCCCCTCGGTGTCAATTGAGGAGACTGTGTGACCCAGTCACGGCGCAGGCTCGGCGGAGATGATAGAATAGAAACAGAAAGTAACAGGAGGAATTCCTATGTCACATACCTACGATACCGTCATTCTCGGCGGAGGCCCGGCCGGTTACACGGCCGCACTGTATACTTCCCGCGCAGGGCTCGATACCTTGCTGATCGAAAAGCTCTCTCCCGGTGGACAGATGGCCTTAACGGACATCATCGACAATTATCCCGGCTTTGATACCGGCGTAGATGGCTTTACCCTCGGCATGAAGATGCAGTCCGGCGCCGAGCGCTTTGGCACAAAAACCGCCTACGGGGAGGTGCTTTCGGTGGAGCTGGCCGGTGAAGCCAAGCGGATCGTCACCGATTCGGGGGAGTATTTTGCCCGCACTGTGATCCTTGCCACCGGTGCCAATCCCCGTACCTTGGGTCTTGCAAACGAGACGGAGTTCGTAGGACGGGGCGTTCATTATTGCGCCCATTGCGACGGCCGCTTTTATAAGGGAAAGACCGTTATGGTGGTAGGTGGAGGTAACTCGGCCGCCTCGGATGCTCTGTACCTTTCTCATTTAGCGGAAAAGGTCATTCTTGTCCACCGTCGCGACACCCTTCGCGCTACAAAGATTTACCACCAGCCTCTCATGGAGGCGAAAAATGTGGAATTTCTCTGGAACAGCACCGTCACCCAGCTCCACGCCGAGGCGCGTCTGACCTCGGTTACCGTAACAAACCGGATCACGGGTGAGGCGCAGGAGATCCCCATTGACGGCTTCTTCGTCAGTGTCGGTCGCGTTCCCGTAACCGAGCTCTATAAAGGGCAGATCGATTTGGACGAATACGGCTACGTGGTAGCCGACGAAACCACAAAAACCAACCTTCCCGGTGTATTCGTGGCAGGAGATGTGCGCACCAAGGCTCTTCGCCAGGTGATCACCGCCGCCTCCGACGGCGCGGTAGCCGCCCATTACGCGGAGGAATATTTGAACCAAAAATAGTGGATTTTTTGTCTAAGCCATGATATAATAAAGAAAAACAATAGGAGGTTTTTTACTATGATGAACGCAAAGGTACGTGATCTGCTCAATCAGCAGATCAACAAGGAGTTCTACTCCGCTTATCTCTATCTTGATTTTTCCAACTATTTCGAGGACGCAGGCCTTGACGGCTTTGCCAACTGGTACATGATCCAGGCCCAGGAGGAGAGAGATCACGCCATGCTCTTCTACCGTTACCTGCAGAACGAAAACCAGAAGGTTACCTTGGACGCCATTTCCAAGCCTGACAAGACCTTTACCTGCCACATGGATGTATTGAAGGCCGGCCTTGAGCACGAGGAGTACGTAACCTCCCTCATTAACGACATCTACGCCGCCGCATACGAGGTAAAGGACTTCCGCACTATGCAGTTCCTTGACTGGTTCGTTAAGGAGCAGGGCGAGGAAGAGACCAATGCCAACGACCTGATCACCAAGATGGAGCTCTTCGGCTCCGATCCCAAGAGCCTCTATATGCTCAATCAGGAGCTGGCCGCCCGCATCTATAACGCCCCCTCTCTGGTTCTTTAATCCACGGCACAAAACAAACCGAGCAAGAATAAAAGGAGTTGATCCTTTTATTCTTGCTCTTTTTTTGGCTCATTTGCAAAAAAAGTTTATTTTTTAATAAAACAGAAACATTTCTCAAAGATTTAAGCAACAACCCCTCGGTATAATAAGGCCACAAACAAACGAAACGAGGTAAATAAACATGACACAGAACGATCAGAACTTTTTGGTACAGAAGATCCGCACTCAGTACACGGAAAAGGAGCATACCAAGCTTGACGAGCTCCGCGCCTTGGACGCTAAGGTGAAAAAGCCCGCGAACGTGTTCGGCTACACCTTCGGCAGCATCGGCGCCATCGTAATGGGCAGCGGTATGAGCCTTGTAATGACGGATATCGGCGCCATCCTCGGCCTGTCCTCCGCCCTTATCCCCGGCATCGCCGTTGGTGTGGTAGGCCTCGGTATGGTTCTTTTGACCTACCCCATTTACAGCCGCATTCTCGGCGCACGCCGCAAAAAATACGCCCAGCAGATCATCGAGCTCAGTAATACAATTTGTGAGGAGTAAAAAATGAGTGTAAAGGAATTTTTCAAAAACGCATTCAACGACATGAAGGAAGATGCCAAGGCACAGCACGAGGTAGACAAGGCCAATTTTGCCGCCGCCAAGGCAGAATCCAAGGCACAGTTTGAGGAGGCTAAGGCCATGGGCAAGCCCGAAACCCGCAAGGCCATGATGCAGGCACAGCGCGACAAGCAGATCGAGGAGGCCAACAAGCGCAGAGAGGCCGCCGAGGAGCGCATCCGCAACGCACAGAAATAAAGAAGGAAAGGCCGCCGGCAAGCTGCAATTTGCAGGCTTCGGGCGGTCTTCTTTTTTGTTTTTTCTCAAAAACGTAAACAAAACTTTAACATTTCCGTGCTATAATGAAAAAAATATTCGGTGGAGGCATGCTATGTTTAAAATTTTGGTGGTAGAGGACGATCGGGAGCTGAACCGCACCGTTTGCTCCTTTTTGAATCGAAGCGGCTATGAGGCCACCGGCTGCCTGAGCGCAAACGAGGCCTATGACGCCATGTACGCGGAGATGTTTGACCTGATCGTCTCCGATATTATGATGCCCGGCGTGGACGGCTTTGAGTTTGCGGGCAACGTGCGGGAATTGGATCGGGAGATCCCCATTCTGTTCATGACCGCCCGGGACGACATCGCCTCCAAGCAAAGAGGCTATCGCATCGGCGTGGACGATTATATGGTCAAGCCCATCGACCTTGACGAGCTGTTTCTCCGCATCGGAGCCTTGCTTCGCCGGGCAAAGATCGCCTCCAGCCGCAAATTGGAGGTGGGTGAGTTCGTCATGGACGCCGACGAGCATACCGCCTACCTGCGGGGTGAGGAGATCCCCATGACCCGCCGGGAGTTCAATATCCTCTATAAATTGCTGTCCTACCCCAAAAAGACCTTTACCCGTATCCAGCTGATGGACGAATTCTGGGATGCGGATACGGAAACCGCCCCCCGCGCCGTGGACGTTTACATGACCAAGCTTCGGGGCAAATTGGCAGACTGCCACGATTTTGAGATCGTCACCGTCCATGGTCTGGGCTACAAGGCGGTGGTCAAATGAAGAAGGGAAGCCACTTCCAGCGCGTGTTACGTGCCGTCAACCGCTATTTTATCTTCTTTTTGCTGGTGGCCTTCGTCATTACCTGCTGTATGACGCTGTTTCTGACAGTTCTGGCCGAAACCTTGGGCATCGATTTTACGGAGATCAATCTGAACGCGGCGGCAAAGCTTACCTTTGCAAACGTAGTGCTGTTAAGCCTTCTTCTGACCGTGCTGGATGCCATCCGCCGCAAGCTGACGGTGGAGCGCCCCGTGCGGCGCATTTCGGAGGCCGCGGAGCAGATCATGCAGGGCGATTTCAGCGTCCGAGTAGAGCCGGGCATCCGTTTCGGCACGGACGAGACCTTCCACGAGATCATTGCGTCCTTCAATAAAATGGCCAAGGAGCTGGCCGGAGTGGAGACGCTTCGCACGGATTTTATCGCCAACGTCTCCCATGAAATGAAAACGCCCCTTGCCGTCATGCAAAATTACGGCACTCTTCTCAGCGCCCCCGACCTGTCGGAGGAGAGCCGCATGGAATACGCCAAGGGCGTCACCGACGCCGCCCGCCGTATGTCCGATATGATGACCAACATTCTGAAGCTGAATCGACTGGAAAACCAAACCATCTACCCCCATGCCGAAACCTACGATCTGGGGGAACAGCTTTGCGAGTGCCTGCTCCGCTACGAAAGCGTGTGGGAGGCAAAGAATATTGAGATCGAGACCGAGCTTGCGGAGGACGTTACCGTCCGTGCAGACGGCGAGCTTCTTTCCCTGGTCTGGAACAACCTGCTCTCCAACGCCTTCAAATTCACCCCCGAGGGCGGGCGGGTGTCCGTACGGCTGAATGCCACGGCGCACCACGCCACCGTTGAGATCCGCGACACCGGATGCGGTATGTCGCCGGAGGTGGGGGCGCACATTTTTGAGAAGTTCTATCAAGGCGATACCTCTCACGCCACCCAAGGCAACGGCTTGGGATTGGCTCTTGTCAAGCGTGTCATGGACGTGGTAAGCGGTGAAATTTCCGTCACCAGCACCGCGGGAGAAGGTTCTGCCTTCACCGTCCGCCTGCGGAGGTCCAGCGATGGACGGTAAAAAACGCCCCATGTCCGTGCTGTACCCACCCCTGTGGGTGCTGCTGATCCTGACCGTTCTCAGCGCCGCCGCGCTGGTTGTGGTCTTTTGGGATGGATGGGAGGACACACCTCTTGCTTACGTCGTATACGCGCTGTCGTTTTATACGTTACTTGTGGATGTGCTCTTTTGCATCAAAGTTCTCCCCGGATGCTACCGCCATGTCCGGAATCGGTTTTACGCCAACCCCTTGGGTCACCGTTACGTAACGGATGCGGCCTTCCGCACCCGCATATCTCTCTGGACGGCCCTTACCGTCAACCTTTTATACGTGGCCGTCAACGGCATTTCGTATGTTGCCTACCGTTCCGCATGGTACGTGGTGTTGGCTGCCTACTACGGTATTCTGGCGGTTATGCGCTATTTGCTCCTTTGGTACGTGCACCGCGTGGGGATTGGCCGGAACCACTTGGGAGAATTGCGGCGTACCGTGCTTTGCTCCTTCCTTTTGCTAACCGTCAATTTCGCCCTCAGCGGCGCGGTTCTGATGATCCTTTATCAGGGCAGGGGAAGGGAAACCCACGGCCTTTTGATCTACGTAATGGCCCTGTATACCTTCTATACCACCACCCACGCCGTTATCAGCCTGATCCGCTACCGAAAATATAAAAGCCCCATCATTACCTTTACCAAGGTCATCGCCCTTTCCGCCGCGCTGGTTTCCATGCTGTCTCTGGAGACGGCTATGCTCTCCGAGTTCGGCGGAGAGCTGTCCGCCACCGAGGAATGGTGGATGATCGCCATGACCGGTGCCGGCGTCAGCCTCGCCGTAATTACCATGTCTGTATATATCATTGTCCGATCCCTGTCGGAGATCAAGAAAAGGAAGGAACACCAAAGTGGAGAATAAAGGAAGCTTTCACTATACCTACTCTGCCGAGCAGCAGAAGGAAATCGAGCATATCCGCAAAAAATACGTAAAGGCAGAGGAAGATAAAATGGAGCGCCTGCGCCGCCTGGACGAATCGGTCACCAGCCGCGCCACGGCCGTATCCTTACTATTCGGTGTTATCGGCACGCTGATCCTTGGCCTTGGTATGAGCCTGATCCTGTCCGATTTCAAGGAGATTTTGGGCTCACACACCGCCTGGGCTCTGCCCATCGGCCTGATTCTCGGCCTTGGGGGCATCGCGCTTGTGTGCTGTGCCTACCCCATGTACCAGCGTATCACCCGCAAAATGCGTGAAAAGCTGGCACCGGAAATTATTCGTCTGACGGATGAACTGCTGAAATAAGGAAAGAGGACGGGGAACGCTTTGCGCTCTCCGTCCTTCGTTGTTTATTTTTGTGCCAGCACACCCTCAACGATGGCGGCAAAGGCCTCAAGCCCCTGTCGGTCGGCTTCGTTAAAGCGCGCCTTCACCGGGCTGTCTATGTCTAAAACACCAACGATCCTGCCATCCACCCGCAGAGGGATCACAAGCTCCGATTGGGAGGCGGAGTCGCAGGCAATGTGACCGGGAAAGGCGTGTACGTCCGGCACAAGCACCGTTTCGCCCCGCGCTACCGCCGTGCCGCAAACGCCCCGTCCTACGGGAATCTCAATGCAGGCCGGCCTGCCCTGAAAAGGGCCTAAAACCAGCCGATCCCCCTCCAAAAGGTAGAATCCGGCCCAGTTCAGCCGGGGGAGCGCCTCATACAGCAGGGCAGAGGCGTTGGCCAAATTGGCAATTTTGTGGGGCACCCCGTCGGTCAAGCCGCGGAGGCTGGTGCATAATTCCTTGTAGTCTACCATGGCTCAGGCAAGACCGTACAGCTCGCTGTACTTTTTCTCAAGATAATCGGTGTAAACGTAGGGGTCAAATTCCTCGCCCAAGGCCTCGGTCAAAAGAACGCCGGGCTTTTTCAGGCAGCCGAAGGTCCAGATATGCTTCCGGTTCCATTCGTTAATGGGCGCAAAATTGCCCTCGGCAAGGCAAGCCTCCACGTCGATCTCCTGCTTCATCCGCCGCAGGAGCTGTGCGCCGTAAGCACTGCCCAGTGCATAGGAGGGGAAGTAACCGATGCCGCCGCCGGACCAATGGCTGTCCTGCAGAACACCCTCTCGGTCGCAGGGCACGTCAACCCCGAGGTATTCCTTGTAAAGACGGTTCCACTCGGCGGGCAGATCCTTCACTGCCAGCTCACCGGAGATCACCCGCTTCTCAAGCTCGTACCGCACCATAACGTGCAGACAGTAGGTCACCTCGTCCGCCTCGGTACGGATCAGAGAGGGCGTCACCACGTTTACCGCCCGATAAACGTCCTCAGCGGTGCAGCTTGCCATCTCCTCGGGGAAGCATTCCTTGATCTTCGGGTAGATGTAGGAAATAAAGCTGCGGCTTCGACCCAGCAGATTTTCATAGAATCGGCTCTGGCTCTCATGGATTCCCATGGAAACACCGCCGTCAAGCAACGTGTAGGCCAGCTCGTCTGCCGAGCCCATGTCGTAAAGGGCGTGGCCACCCTCGTGGATCACGCTGAACATGGAGGAGGCAAAATTATCCCGCTGGTAGTTGGTGGTAATGCGTACGTCGTGGTGGGATCCCAGGCTGGTGGTAAAGGGATGCTCCGTCATGCCAAGACCGCAATGAGCCATGTCAATCCCCATGGTCTCCATCAGTGCCCGTGCAAAGGCTTCCTGCTTGCCCTCGTCAAAATCACCGTAAAGGCAACGGTCGGAGAGGGGCTCGGCCGCGCCGATCCTCTGGATCAGAGGCACCAAGCGACTGCGGAGCGCGGCAAAGAACGCATCGCACTTCTCCATAGTCAGCCCGTCCTCATACTTGTCAAGACAGTAGTCGTAGGGGTGCTTATCGGGCGCACAGTAGGAGGCAAATTTGATCTGATAATCAAAGATCTTTTCAAGTAAGGGGCGGAACAGCTCAAAATCGTCCGTTTCCTTGGCCGTATGCCAAACGTCGTCCGCCTCCACTAAGAGCTGCTCGTAGGCAACGTACTCCTCCATGGGAATCTTTTTCATTTCGCGGATATCCTTCAAGGCCACCTCAACGATGCGTGCCTCCGTCTCGGTCAGCGCCTCCTTTTGGGTGTCCAGATATTCAAGGAGCGTCACCGTGTCCTCGCCCGTAGCCAAGCGATAGTTTTCCTCGCTCAAAATACCCAAGGTCTGACCCCGATTGGCCGCCGTGCCCTTAGGCGCCGTGGTGGCCCCGTCGTAATAAATCAATGCCATTGCGTGCCCGAAAGCACTCATTTTCGCCTGCAGCCGTTTCAACTGCTCCCGCGCCTCATTCAGTTCCATAAGAATCTCCTTTTTACTTATTAAATTGTAAATAACGATCAATCATTATTTTGTCAAAAGATTTCCAAAGGAAACCATCAACAGCCGAGGGATTGCTCGATAAGAATTCCACATCAGGCGGGGCGAGATTAGGGAAATTTCCAAGGTAGACAAGGGATTTTGGAATAATACGACTTGACGTATTCATCAATTCAATTGTATATGAGGGAAGCCGCTCTAATTGATCCGCTACCTCTTCCTGCGTCTTTCCGGGCGCAATGGAAGCACGCCCCCACGGGTTGCGGCGAATTTGCATGTAAGGCAATTGATTTAATTCTTCCTCCGTGGTGGGAAGAACGTCATTGTCCGTGATCTTCACGCGCACCACCGGTATAACATGCTCAGGATACCATATATCTTCTCTGATCTTATGAAATATAAAGTACCGTCCCTTAAGCCCCTTTTCCTCCGCATAAGCACTCTCCAAGGGATATGCATATACGTCGCCAACCTTCCACTGACAGTGGTAGGAACGTGTCTTTTTTGGCTTGCGAAGCTCCGGCAGAGGGCTTTGCAGCTTGTCTTCCAGCTTTTGTAGAACAGCCGCCCGTTTCGCCACAGCGGAAGGGCCGGCTTCTTCCCAGCGCTGAAGATCGGTTTTCGAACGCAAATGGAATAAGGCGTTCTCTCTCGCTTCCACATCATCCACGCCGTAATCCCATTGAGTGTCTGCCAAAGCGAACCAAA